>NZ_QSBV01000009.1 GCF_003465825.1 Collinsella sp. AF02-46-1 | reverse complement strand
GCATGGGGATGATCCTGCGGCACCGCGAGGGGCGCCCGCAACACGATTGGAATTAACCACATGGCTGACATCGAATTCGAGAAGGACCTGAAGGTCGCGGAGACCGGCATCGAGGGCCTCAAGGTCGTCGACCTGGCCGTCCACGGCGACTCGCGCGGCTGGTTCAAGGAGAACTGGCAGCGCGCCAAGATGTGCGCGCTCGGCATCCCCGATCTCAAGGTCGTCCAGAACAACATCTCCTACAACGACAGCCGCGGCGTCACCCGCGGCATCCACGCGGAGCCCTGGGACAAGTTCATCTCCGTGGCCCGCGGCTCGGTCTTCGGCGCATGGGTCGACCTGCGCGAGGGCAGCGAGACATTCGGCAAGGTGTTCACCTGCACCCTGGACCCGTCGAAGGCCATCTACGTCCCGCGCGGCGTGGGCAACTCCTTCCAGGCGCTCGAGGACGGCACCGCCTACACCTACCTGGTGGACGCCCACTGGTCGCTGGAGCTCAAGAGGACCTACACCTTCGTGAACCTCGCCGACCCCGAGCTCGCCATCGAGTGGCCGATCCCGCTGGACCAGGCCACCGTCTCCGAGGCCGACCTCAACCACCCGATGCTCAAGGACGTCGTCCCCATGGCGCCCAAGAGGACCCTCGTCACCGGCTGCAACGGCCAGCTGGGCCGCGCGGTCCGCAAGCTCGCCGAGGAGCGCGGCGTCGCCAAGGACTTCGACTTCTGCGACATCGACACCTTCGACATGTCCGACCCGGAGGCCTATTCGCAGTACGACTGGTCGCTCTACGGCACCGTCATCAACTGCGGCGCCTACACGGCCGTGGATAAGGCGGAGACCCCCGAGGGCCGCGTTGTCGCCTGGAAGGCCAACGCGACCGGCCCCGCCCTTCTCGCCCGCACCTGCGCCGGGCACGGCATCACGCTCGTCCACGTGTCCTCCGACTACGTCTTCGACGGCACGGCCGAGGTCCACACGGAGGAGGAGCCCCTCAGCCCGCTGTCCGTCTACGGCCAGACCAAGGCCGCCGGCGACATCGCCGTGGCCGGCTGCCCGCGCCACTACATCATGCGCAGCTCCTGGGTCATCGGCGAGGGACACAACTTCGTCAAGACCATGAAGGCGCTGTCCGACCGCGTGGCCGACCCCGAGGATAAGCTCACGCATGTCACGGTCGTTGACGACCAGTTGGGACGCCTGACCTTCACGCGCGACATGGCGGAGGCCATCTTCCACGTGCTGGGGGCGCACGCCCCCTACGGGACCTATAACTGCACCGGCTCCGGCGCGGTCAAGTCCTGGGCGGACATCGCCCGCGCCGTCTTCGAGGCAGCCAACGGCAACGGGGAGAAGGTCGTGCCGGTACCGACCGCCGACTACTACGCCAAGGCCGAGGGCCCCATCGCCCCGCGCCCGGTCCACTCCGCGCTCGACCTGTCCAAGCTTGAGGCCGCCGGCTTCCACATGCCCGACTGGGAAGAAGAGCTGAGGGAGTACCTCAAGACGCTCTAGCCACTATTAACTTTTCGAGCGTAAAAGCCGCCGCTTGTTAACGGCGGCTTTTCTTATGCCTGGTGAATAGCCCCGCTGCAACAAGGGCGGCGGCGGTCGCCAGACTCACTGCAAGCCCCGCAAGGGCGCCCGGAGTCTTGTAGGTCATCACGATCTTATTCGCGCCTTTCTGCATGTTCAGGGATGACAAGCCCTTATCGGCGGCGGGCGTTAGTTCTGCGGCGGCTCCGTTTACCGTTACGTTCCAGCCCTCATCGTACGGAACGCTCAGCAGCAGGTTGCCGTCATCCTTGGCGGTATACTCGCCTTCGATCCTTCCGTCCTCAAAAACCGTCGGAACAAATTCGCTCATCTTAAGCTCGTTAATAATCTGCTCGAAAACGTCCAGATTGAGGGCGTAAAAGACCGGCTCATTGTCTTGGGGCATGTCTGTATAGCCCTCTGCGACTCCGATTGACACCGTATGCTGGCTCGGGGAGTCCGATGCATCCGCAATCTGGCGGATATTATTGTCGAATCTCCAGGCCTCGTTTCCGATCGTTCGCTGGTCGATGGTAAGGGTGACGGGCCAATAACTGCCGGCGGTCGCATCTTTGTTGATGTAGAGATACCCGATGGAACCCGACGGCACGGTGGCGTTCCACTGCCTTAAGTTCTCGTCATCCTCCGTGTTTTTGGCCTCGATTTTGGTATAGAGCATTACCTCGCGGCCCAGGATTTTGCTGTAGAGGTCGTTTTGCTTTTCGAAGGGGTTCTCGCCCTTCAACGTGCAGTTTTGAATGTCATTGGATGTCATGACACCAACGCTGAGCGCATAGGGGTTCTCGTACACCGCACTTGCTGTATCGGCTATTTCAGTCATTGCCGCGTATCCCGAAGGCGCGTGCTCGGCGATGGCGTACTTGACTCCCAACAGGGCATCAACGGCAAGAATGGGCTCGGCATAACGGGTCGAGAATTCGCCGACGCTGCTGTATCCAAGGGAGTTGAGCAGTGCGATGGCCTGCGGGTTGTTGGCAGACGAATACGAAGACAACTGGTTGTACCCAAGCGCCAGGCCTTCGTTGAGGGCGGCGCTGTCGACGCGTGTGGTCGTGCGGTCAATGCGATAGAACGACGCCGAAGTCTGGTCTTGAATGGTCGTGATAGTGTCGGTTGCGGTGGCGACATAGGCGCTGTTGGCTTTTTCGGAATAGCCTGTGTACAGCTGGTTCCACATAACATGGGCGTTGGCAAACAACTCAATGGCGGTTAGTGCCAGGAGGGGCATGATGACGACGGGGCGATAGGCTTGACGCAATTTAGGCTGGTTTTTGAGCGCATGCAGCGCGTGTCCTGCGGCCCACAGCGCAAAGAAGCTCAGCAAAAAAGCCGTGCGCGAGTAGAAGCCGTTGGGAACGCGCATGCCGCACCAGATGTACTCGAGCGGGCTCAAAACGGAGCTTGCGACCAGGATTATCGTGACGACGAGTGTTGCGATGCGCGTCTTGATCGAAACCGTGCGGTTAACCAGCAGGCTCACCGCAAGCAGCATCATGACGATGCCGCAATAGAACTGCGGTGTGCTTTCGTTGCTTACCCACATGCAGGGAAGAAAGCCCCTGATGAGCGACTTGAGGCTGGTTTTAAGTAGGGGGCCGAGTGCTAGAACGGGACCGCCCTTGGACATGGCAAGGATGGTCGGCAAAAAGGTCCAGGCGGACAGAAGCAGTCCGAGCGCGATAGCCCCGGCGAATCGCAGGGCCCGATCGAGCATGAGCTTCCAGCTAAAACCTTCTTCTGCAACATAATCGACAAATTCGACCAATACGAAGATGCAGAGGAACAGGATGCTGATGTAGGCCGTATACCAGCAGAACATGACATTGAGCGCCGTTGCGATGACGAGGCGGATCATGCGCTGCTTGCGGATGAGCTCGTAGCATCCGTAGGCGCAGATGGGCAGCAGGATGAGGCAATCGATCCAGAGCGGGTTGCGTAGGTTGCTGATGGTCCAGCTGCAAAACGTGAACGAGAGGGAAAGCAGGAATGCTGCGGGCTTGGGTAGGTCAAAGCGCTTTTGCACATACCAAGCGCTGCTGATGTGGATGCAGCCCAGTTTGAGCGCGGAGATAACAAACACGAAGAGCGTTAGCTTGTCTGCGGGAAACAGCGCGCAGAGCAGGTTGAAGGGGCTGGCGAGGTAGTAGCTATAGAGCCCCCATGTGTTCATGCCGAGTCCTTGCGAGAAGGAATAGCGAAGGCTTGCCTCGCCTAAAAGGACGCGCCGGAACCAAGCAAAGAAGTCGATGTATTGGTATTTGAGATCGTTGGTGAGAAACGAGTTGTCGCCAAAGGGGTAGACATGCCCTGCCACTGCAAGTGCGACAAAGAGTGCGACGGAAAATGCGAAGCAGGCGGCGTAGAACGCCACATTCTTGAGCGTGCTGTTATTGGGCCGTGTCATCAGATTCCTCGTTGGATTCTCGAATGATATAGATGGGACGTCGCTTGGTTTCCAAGTAGGCTTTTGCCAAGTATTCACCTATGATTCCCAGGCACAGAAGCTGCATGCCGCCAAACAGCGTTATGAGGCAGGCGAGCGACGGCCATCCGCCGACGGGGTCGCCCCAGACAAGCGTCTTTACTAGGATGACGACGAATCCCAGAATAGCGATGAGGCAGAAGACGATACCCGTGAGGGCGGCGAGGGAGAGCGGTGCCGTGGAAAACGCGACGATACCGTCGATGGAATAAAGGAGCAGCGACCAAAAGCTCCATTTGGTCTCGCCGGCCACGCGGTTGACGTTTACGTAGGGGAGCCATTTGGTCTTGAAGCCGACCCAGCCGTAAATGCCCTTGGAGAATCGGTTGTATTCGCCCATGGAGATGATGGCGTTGACCATAGGCCGCTTCATGAGCCTAAAATCGCGTGCTCCGTCGACGATGTCGGCCTTGGAAATGCGGTTGATGATCTTGTAGAACATACGGGCACAGAACGACCTGATGGGAGGTTCGCCTTTGCGGGTGGTCCTGCGCGTTGCGACGTTGTCGTAGTCTTCGGTCTGCAAGATCTCGTACATCTGCGGCAGGAGCGAGGGCGGGTCCTGCATGTCGGCATCCATGGTGGCGACATAGTCGCCTTTTGCGTGCTGGAGTCCGGCGAGTAGTGCCGCCTCCTTGCCAAAGTTGCGCGAGAAAGAGTGCCAGCGGATGGCGTATGGATGCGCCGCCGCGGCTTCCGCCTTCATGACGGCGAGCGTTTTGTCTGCCGAGCCATCGTCGATGAGGACGGCTTCAAAGGAGATGCCGGGGTCTTGCCGGGTCATGATGCGAACGACGCCATCGAGCTCTTTGAGAAAGATCGGAAGTGATTCCTGCTCGTTGTAACTCGGTACGACGATGGAGATGAGCGGCATGGTGGTTTACCTCTCGCTTGGCTTGGAAGTAGGGTGGCCGGGCTGGTCGTCGTAGGCGTACTTGCTATATACGTTGACCTCCCACTGCTTTTTTTCGACCTTTGCTACAGAATCCAGGATGAATCCGGTTGCAAGGCTCAGGCCGCACAGGAACATAAACGACGCGGCGAGCATGGCGGTGGGGAAGCGCGGAACGAGGCCGGTCTGGAAATACTCGACAACGATGGGCATGCCCAGGGCGAGGCCGATCACCGCAAACAGAAGCGCGACGAGGCTGAAGAACTTCAGCGGGCGGTAGTCCTTGAACAGCGTGCCGATCATCGCGACGACTTTAATGCCGTCGCTCACGGTATTGAGCTTGGACTCGGAGCCTTCCGGACGGTCGCGGTACTCGATGGGCACATCTTTGATGCGCCAGCGGTGGTCGACGGCGTGGATCGAGAGCTCGGTTTCGATCTGGAAGCCCTCGGAAAGCACGGGGAAGGTTTTGACGAACGGGCGGCTCATGGCGCGGTAGCCGGTCATGACGTCATCGAAGCTGTAGCCATAGATCCACTTGATCATGGCGCGGACCAGATTGTTGCCAAAGCCGTGGAAGGCACGCTTGTTCTCCTCGGCGTAGGTGCCGTTGGAAAGGCGGTCGCCTACGGTCATGTCGGCCGTGCCGTTAAGGATGGGCTCGCAGAGGGCTTTGGCAGCCTCGGCGGGATAGGTGTCGTCGCCGTCGACCATCAGGTAGCAATCGGCGTCGATATCGCGAAACATCTGGCGGCACACGTTGCCCTTTCCCTGACGGGGCTCAAAGCGGACCGTGGCGCCGTGCTCGGTGGCGATGCGTGAAGTATCGTCCGACGAGTTGTTGTCATAGACATAGACCGTCGCTTGCGGAAGCTCGCGGTGAAAGTCGTCGATGACTTTGCCGATCGTGAGGGCTTCGTTGTAGCAAGGGATGATGACGGCGATGGATTCAGAATTCACTCAATGCTCCTTATACTTTCAATCCTTGAAAGTATAGCCGTTTGGGCTTGGCATCCTAAGATGTGGGTTAGTTCTCCAGTTTTGTTGCGCGAATCGTTTGCATGGCCGTCGGGTCTATACTGTTCGTTTGTCAACGATTACGAGTAAAGGAGTTGCATCCGTGTCGGATCAGACAAAGCAACAAGAAACTCGCAGTCTGCCTGCGACGTTTGCTAAGAACGAATTTGAGAAGGACGCGTTTATCCTTCGTCAGCTGGTTACCAAGGATTTTAAGATCAAGTATCGCCGTAGCGTTCTGGGCGTCGCATGGTCGGTTCTCAACCCGCTGCTGATGATGATCGTCATGGCCATCGTGTTCTCGACGATTTTTGGCCAGGGCCGCAATGGATCAATGACGCCCGAGATGTACCCGCTGTACTTGATCGTGGGTAACGTTACCTTTGCCGTCATGTCCGAGTCCACGAACCAGGCCCTAACGTCGATCGTGGGTGCTGCCCCTCTGCTCAAGAAGGTTAAGGTGCACCGCTGGGTCTTCCCGGTGCAGAAAGTGCTTTTCTCGCTGGTGAACTTTGCCTTCTCGCTGGTCGCCGTCGCCATCGTCATGCTGTGGTTCCGCGTTATGCCTTCTTGGCACCTGATTCTGCTGCCGGTTTGCCTGCTGCTGCTTATGTGCTTCTGCATGGGCCTGGGCATGATGCTCTCTGCCCTTACGGTCTTTTTCCGCGACGTTATGCATCTGTGGAGCGTAGTCATTACGGCGTGGACTTATATTACGCCCATCTTCTGGACGACTGACTATATTGCGCAAATGCCGCATCTCGTGCGTATCTTGATGTATGCGAACCCCATGTACAACTACCTGCAGTTTATGCGCGATATCTTTCTGTTCCAAACTACGCCCTCGCTTATGACGTTTGGTATGTGCGCTGCTTGGGCGGTCCTTGCGCTTGTTATTGGCTATACCGTGTTCCATAAGTCCGAGCGCAAGTTCATCCTCTACATCTAAGGAGTGCTGTGATGACTGAATCTGTTGTTGATTACAGCGAGCAGCCTCTGGCTGTCGAGGTCGACGACGTCACCATGATCTTTAACATGGCGTCTGAGTCGCTGACCAACCTCAAGGAGTACTTCATCAAGCTCGCCAAGCACGAGTTGTTCTTTGAGGAGTTTAGGGCGCTTAAGCATATTTCGTTTGATATTCATCGTGGCGAGGTCGTGGGTCTGGTTGGCACCAATGGCTCCGGCAAGTCTACGATGCTCAAGATTATCGCTGGCGTGCTTGAGCCAAGCGAGGGCAGCGTTAAGGTGCACGGTAACATCGCGCCGCTGATTGAGCTTGGTGCCGGCTTTGATCCCGAGCTGACCGCCCGCGAGAACATCTATCTGAACGGCGCCCTGCTCGGCTATACCAAGGAGTTCATCGACGCCAACTTTGACGGCATTATCGAGTTCGCTGAGCTTCAGAACTTTGTCGACATGCCGCTTAAGAACTTCTCCTCGGGCATGGTTGCGCGTATTGCCTTTGCAATCGCGACGATTACCGAGCCCGATATTCTGATCGTTGACGAGACGCTGTCCGTCGGTGATGTGTTCTTCCAGCAGAAGTGCGAGGCCCGCATCCAGCACTTTATCCAGAGCGGCGACGTGACGGTTCTGTTCGTTTCGCACTCCATGGAGCAGGTTGAGCGCATCTGCCAGCGTGCCGTTTGGATTGAGAAGGGTGACCTTCGCATGGATGGCCCGGTCGATGAGGTCTGCAAGGCGTACCGCGAGCAGTTCAACTAGGTTATAATTATCTGCGCCTGACAGGCTTGCGCTTGCTTGGGCGTGCGGTTATTTGCTCCATTAGCTCAGTTGGATAGAGCAGGGGACTTCTAATCCCAAGGTCGACGGTTCGAATCCGCCATGGAGCACCATCGTTTATTAAGCCCGGACCGCTTGGTGGTCTGGGCTTTTTTCATCTTGTATGCTGCTGAAGCCGAGCGCGAGCAAGCCGCTGCTGTTTGTTGGGGTTGGCATTTTACTTTTCCAGATGCTCTTTCAACAGCTCTAGCGCATGTGCGTAGCCCTGCAGGCCTTCGCCGGTGATGGTGGCGAAGCAGGCCAGGCGTGCATAGCTCACCTGGCGGAAGTCCTCGCGTGTCTCTACGGCGCTGATGTGTACCTCGACGGCAGGGATGGCGACGGCCTTGAGGGCGTCGAGGATCGCCACGCTCGTATGCGTGTATGCCGCCGGGTTGATGACGATGCCGTCGACCTTGCCGTAGGCCTCCTGGATCTTGTCGACGATGCTGCCCTCGTGGTTGGACTGGAAGACCTCGACCTCGTCAAAGCCCTGCGCGGCGCCCGCCTCCTGGCAGATCTGGACCAGGCGGTCGTAGTTGTCGCTGCCGTAGATACCCGGCTCGCGAATGCCGAGCATGTTGAGGTTGGGGCCGTTGATGACGAGTGCTTTCATGTTTGCTTCCTTTGCAGTCGAGAAACCGCCACATAGGTGCCTGTCCCCTTTGTGGTGGTTTTGGCTAGAGAGCGGGTGGGAGGGTGTCGAGGAGGGCTTGGGCGGTGTTGGCGGCGCAATCGCGCGAGTCGATGAGGTAGTCGGCCCAGGCGCGGTAGCGCGGCATGCGCTGCTCGGCCAGCTTGTCGATGCCATCGCGGGCGGTGATGGGGCGACCCTTGTGGGCGAGTTCGTCGAGCTTACGGTTGAGCATCACGATCTGGCTGTTCTGGTGCAGTAGCGGGTAGTTCTCGTCGCGCGTGACCACGCCGCCGCCCGTGGAAAGCACCAGGCCGCTGCGCTTGGAGATGCCGGTCAGCGCCGCCGTCTCCTGCTCGCGGAAGGCCGCCTCGCCGCGCTCGACGATAAAGTCGGCGCAGGGCATGCCCAGGCGCTCCTCGAGGGCGCGGTCCAGGTCGATGTGCTCTCGCCCCGTGAGCAGGGCAATCTGCTCGCCCACGCGGGTCTTGCCCGAGCCCGGCATACCGATCAGCGCGATGTTCTGTTCGCGGCGTGACAGGCGCTCCGTTACGTCCAGAATGCGCTCACGCGGAGTGACCTGGCCGGTGTAGCGCTCAACGGCTTGCGCCGCCTGGGCCACGAGCATGAGCAGGCCGCCGATGCAGGGGATGCCGCGGCGCTCGGCCTCGAGCATCAGGCCCGTGCGTGCAGGGTTGTAGACAATGTCGATGACGCCCTCGAGCGCATCGAGCCCCTCGAGCGTGCAGGGGGCATCGGGACAGTGGGGGAACATGCCGGCGGGCGTGCAGTTGACGAGCAGTGCGGCGTCGGACTGCTGCGCGATGTTGTCGTAGTTGACTTCGCTCGTGCGGCCGACCGGCACGACGATGGCGCCCAGGTCGCCGAGCACCATGCTGGCAGTGGTGCCGGCGCCACCGGTGGCACCGAGCACGAGGGCCTTCTTGCCGGCAACCTCGACGCCCAGCTCCTCGACCAGGCATTGGAAGCCAAAGTAGTCGGTGTTGTCGCCGCGCAGGCGGCCGTCGGGCAGGCGCGTGATGGTGTTGACGTTTCCCATACGCTCGGCGAGTGGACTCAGCTCGTCCAGGTATTCCATGACGGCGCGCTTGTAGGGGATGGTCACGTTGGTGCCCTCCCATTCGTCACCCGTCATAAAAGCCTGGAGGTCCTCGGGCTCGCGCTCAAATCGTACGTACTCGAGCCCCGCGAGCTCCTTGTAGATGGTCGGGGTGTAGCTGTGGCCCAGCACGAGGCCCAGCACTCCGTAGGGGCGGGTTGCGGCGACATCGGTCATCTAGAGCACCTCCGTGTAACTGCCAAAGTAGGTGAAGCTCTCGCACACGTCGTCGATGGAATCGAGCAGGTCATCGAGGGTCTTGCTGCCAAAGGGGCAGTCCAGGTCAAAGTAGAACATAAACTCAAAGTCGTGCCCGGGGATGGGGCGGCTCTCGAGCTTGATGAGGTTGATATTGAGCGCGTAGAAGCGCTCGAGTACGCGATAGAGTGCGCCCGGCTCGTTGGCCGTGGTAATCATGAGCGAGGTGCGGTTGGCGCCGGGGTAGACGCGTGGCTCGCGGCTGATGACGACAAAGCGCGTGTAGTTGTTGTCCGAGTCCTGGATGTTGGGCTCCAGTACCTCCAGGCCGTAGAGTGCGGCGCAGCTGCGCGATGCGATCGCGGCAACATCGGTGCGTTCGGAGCTGGCGACCATCTCGGCCGACATGGCCGTGTTGGGGTACTTGGTGGCGTGCAGGTCGTGCGCCTCGATAAAGCCGGCGCATTGGGCAATGGCCTGGCCGTGGCTGTAGACCTCGTGCACGTCCGCAAGCTTGGCGCCGGGCTTGACGAGCAAGTTGTGGTCGATTTTGAGGCGCAGTGAGCGCACGATATGGAAGTCGAACTGGGCGAGCAGGTCGTAGACGGCGTTAACCGAGCCGGCGGTGGAGTTCTCGATGGGCAGCACGCCAAACTCGCAGAAGCCGTCGCGCACGGCGCGCATGACGCCCTCGAAGGTCTCGAAGAACGCGATGTCGGGCACGTCGAAGAGTTTGCACGCGGCGATTTGACTGTAAGCGCCCTCAACACCCTGGCAGGCGACGGTGGCCGTCTGGGGGAAGGGCGTATCGAAGGCCTCGGCCGTGGCGTGTGCCCTTTGCGAGACCGTGATGCCCTTGAGCTCGTTGATATAGCGCTGCTGCTCGGCCTTGCTCATGCTCATGAGGAGACGGAACAGGGTGATGGTCTGCGCCTCGTAGCGCTCGGGCGCGCGGCTGGCGAGGTTGTTGAGCTTGGAGCGCTCACGGGCGGGGTCGAAGACGGCCTTGCCCATCTCGATTTTTGACTTGGCGACCTCGGTGGCAATGTCCATGCGCTCGACAAAGCTGTTGAGGAGCGTGGTGTCGATGGCATCGATGGCCTGGCGGATGTCAGCAAGGTCCATGGAGACCCCTTTCACGTGTCGGGGGATGTTGAGGGGTGGGTAGTTAGCGCTGGGCGGCGTCTTCGAGGAGGGCGTCCCAGATGGCAAGGGCGGCGGCTGCCTCGGCTACGGGGACAGCTCGGGGGACGATGCAGGGATCGTGGCGGCCGTGGACCGAGAGCTCGGCATTTTCCATAGCGTCCATGTCCACCGTCTGCTGCTCGCGGCCAATGGAGGGCGTCGGCTTTACGGCCATGCGCCACATGACGGGCGCGCCGGTCGAAATACCGCCCAGGATGCCGCCGGCGTTGTTGGACTCGACCTCGATCTCGCCGGTCTCGGCATCGATGCGATACGGATCATTGTTCTCGCTGCCGCGCATGGCGGCCACGGCAAAGCCCATGCCAAACTCCACGCCCTTTACGGCGGGAATGCCAAACGCGATCTGCGCGATGCGGTTCTCGATGCCGTCGAACATGGGGTCGCCGATGCCCGCGGGAAGCCCATAAATGCCGCACTCCACGATGCCGCCGATGCTGTCGAGTTCGTCGCGTGCGGCTAGGATCTCCTCGCGCATGCGGCCGGCTGCGGCGGCGTCAATGCAAGGAAGATCGTTCGTTTGGATCGCTTTGCGGTCGGCCTCGCGATAGACCATATCGTCCATCGGCAGGTCGGAGATACCGCCGATCTGCGCGACGTGCGCCATTACTTTAATGCCGCGGGCCTCGAGTGCCTGCAGCGCAATGCCGCCGGCGATGCACAGGGGTGCCGTTAGGCGGCCGGAGAAGTGCCCGCCACCGGCGACATCGTGCATGTTGTGATACTTCACGCGCGCAGGGAAGTCCGCATGTCCGGGGCGGGGCTTGCGGCGCAGCTCGGAGTAATCCTTGGAGCGCGTGTTGGTGTTCTCGATAATCGCGGCGATGGGCGCGCCGGTGGTATGTCCATCGACCACACCGGCGATGATGTGGGCGGCGTCGGCCTCGCGGCGTTTGGTCGCGGTCTCGTCGCGACCGGGGGCACGACGGTCAAGGAAGGCCTGCAGCCGCCCCTGGTCAACAGCGATGCCCGCCGGAATGCCATCGAGGGAGCAGCCGATGGCGGGGGAGTGCGACTGGCCGAAGATGCTTAAGTGCAAGACGTTGCCAAAGGTCGAGGACATGCTATTCCTCCTCGAGTGTGACCTTGCCGCCCAGCAGGCGGTAGTGGTCGAAGAAATCGGGATAGGACTTGTTGACGGCCTCGGCGCCGTGGATCACGACCTCGCCGGTGGCGCGGCTCGCGGCGATCGCGGCCATCATGGCGATGCGATGGTCGTTGTGCGAATCGACTTCGCCGCCGGTGAAGGCATCGACACCCTTGATGATGAGGTCATCGCCGGCAATGCGCACCTGCGCGCCCAGCGCGGTGAGCTCGCGGGTGGTGGTGACCAGGCGGTCGGATTCCTTGATGCGCAGACGGGCGCAATCGCGGATAAAGGTGCGGCCCTGTGCCAGTGAGGCCACGGCCGAGATGACGGGCACCAGGTCCGGAATGTCGTGGGCACTCATCTCAAAGCCGGCGAGCTTGTCGGACTGCACGGTGGCGGCGTTGGTGGAGCGCACGATGCGGGCGCCAAAGCGCGAAAGCGCGGCAAGCACGTTACGGTCGCCCTGTGCGGAGCTTAGCGACACGCCCTCGACGGTGATTGGGTCGGTGCCGATGGCACCGGCGCACAGCCAAAAGGCAGCGTTGGACCAGTCGCCCTCGACGGCTACGCTGCCGGGCGTGCGGTACGAGCCGCTGCTCACGCGGAAGTTCGTGACCTCGGGCTGGCCGTCCTTGGCCGGAATACGCTCGACGTTGACCTCGACGCCAAAGGCCTTCATGGCCTGGATCGTCAGGTTGATGTAGGGACGGCTCTCAATGAGGCCGGTTACCTGCACGCAGGAGGGCTGGGCCAGCAGCGGGGCTGCCAGCAGAAGGCCGGAGATATACTGCGAGCTCACGTTGCCCGGAAGCACAAAGGTGCCCGGGCGCATGCGGCCGCTCGTCTTGAGCGGAAAACCGCCCAGACCCTGTAGGTCGCAGCCGGCGGCGATGATCTCGTCCGAGAGCGGGGAGAGCGGGCGGGCGCCCAAGCGCCCCTGACCCACAAAAGTTGCTTCTGCACCCAGCGCGCAGGCGACAGGCAGCATAAAGCGGAGCGTGGAGCCGCTTTCACCGCAGTCAAGCGTGCCGCCGGCAAGGGCCTTGAGCAGGCCAAACTCAACACTCTTCATGGTGGGGTGGACCTGGAAGCCGTCCTCGACGGTCTCGATGCGAGCACCCAGGGCCGTAAGGCAACGCACCGTGGCCTCGATGTCGGCGCAGGTGGTATTGCAGGTGACGTGTGTCTCGCCGTTGGCAAGCGCAGCGCAGATGATCAGGCGATGCGCCATCGACTTGGACGCGATGGCGGGAACGGTGCCCTTGAGCGGGGACGGGGTGATGCGGGCTAGCATGCGGATGCGTCTCCCTTCTGGCCGAGGCCCTCGGCAATGAGTTCGTGGAAAGTGGAAAGCGGTGTGCGGTCGATGCTGCAGCGGCCAATGCCGTGCGGAATCACCAGGTCGATGGTGTCGCCCGCGCGCTTCTTGTCGTGGAGCGCCTCGGCAAAGACGGTATCGGCATCTAGGTCGCAGCGGGTCTTGAGGCCATGGCGGGCGCAGAGCTCCTCAATACGACCGGGCAGTGCAGCATCGCAAGCGCCGTGCAGGGCCGCGGCGCGCGTGATGATGCCCATGCCGATCGACACGCAGTTGCCGTGTCCCAGCTCAAAGTGCTCGCAGGCCTCGACGGCGTGTCCGGCGCTGTGTCCAAAGTTGAGGAGCTTACGCTGGTTGGTTTCGCGCTCGTCGGCGACGACCACGGCGCGCTTGATGTCGATATTGCGGGCGATGATGAGCGCTACGCGGGCCACATCGCGGTTGAGCAGCTCCAGCGTGAGCGGGGTCTTCTCCAGCTCGGCGAAAAGCTCCGGGTCGGCGATCACGGCGTGCTTGACGACCTCGCCGCAGCCGTCGGCGAACTGCTCGGGCGTGAGGGTGGCCAGGCACCCCACGTCGGCAATAACCACGCTCGGCTGCCAAAAGGCGCCGGCCAGGTTCTTGCCGGCAGCCAGGTCTATGGCGGTCTTGCCGCCCACCGACGAATCCACCATGGCGAGCAGGCTCGTGGGGATCTGCACAAACTTGCAGCCGCGCATGTAGGTGGCGGCCACAAAGCCCGCCACGTCGCCCACGACGCCGCCGCCGAGTGCCACGATCACGTCGGAGCGCGAAAGCTCGTGCTCGGCCACAAACTCCAAAATGGCAACGTAGGTCTCAGCGCGCTTATGGGCCTCGCCGGCCTCGAAGGTGCAGATGCTCACCTCGTAGCCTGACGCCTCCAGGCTCTGCTTAACGGGCATCTGGTAGAGCGGGCCCACGTTGGTGTCCGTCACGATGACGGCCTTGGTGCCGCCGGCGGTGGCGCGCACGAGCGGCCCCGCCTGCTCCAGCAAAAACGTGCCAACATGCACCTGGTAGGGGCGTGCAGTGTCGATATCGATGGTAATCGCCATAAGCTTCGGTCCTTTCGACCTGGCGTGATGGGTTGTCTAGTGGGAGGCCTCGTCGTCGAGTGCGCGCTTAATGCGGTCGCCCTCGGCAAGGAGATTCTCCAGATAGCGCTGGTCGCGGTCCTTGAGCGCGCGGCTGTAGGCGCCAAGCGATTCGATCAGATGGTCGATCTCGAAGGCGAGCGCGTCGGCGTCGTCGATCATGAGCTCGGACCACATTTGCGGATTGAGGTGCGCCACGCGGGTGAGGTCGCGGTAGCTGCCGGCCGAAAAGCCGTGGTGGACCTGAGCGGTCGGGCTCTTAACATAGGCGTTGGAGACGACGTGCGCGAGCTGGCTCGTAAAGGCGATGACGCGGTCGTGCTCGGCGGCGCTGGTCACGCTGAACTTGCCAAAGCCCAAGGGGCGTACCATCTCGCGCACCTGGCCCAAAAGCTCCAGTTTGAGCGCATCGTCCACCGCGGGCGGTACGAGCACGAGCGGGGCGCCCTGGAACAGGTCGGCGCGGGAGTGCGCATAGCCCGAGTACTGCGTGCCCGCCATGGGGTGCGCGCCCACAAAGTAAAAGCCGTGCTCGCGGGCAAGCTCAAAGGCGCGCTCGCACACGATGCCCTTGACGCCCACCGTGTCGATCACCACGGGGCCCATGATGGCCTCGGTGTCGGTGGCGTCGGCGAGCGCCTGGGCGTGCGCCTCGAGCCACTCGATGCATGCCTCGGGATAGCAGGCAAGGACGATGATGTCGCATTCGCCGAGCGTCTTGTCGTTAAGCTCTCCGGCGACAGTGCCCATGCTGGCGGCCGTCATGACATCGTCATCGGGGTCCCAGGCCAGCACGCGGACGCCCGCCTGCGCATAGCCGCGGGCAAAGCTGCCGCCGATGAGGCCCAGGCCGACGATGCCGGCGCACTTGGGGCCGCCCTGGTTAACGCGCGCGTTTCTCACTGTACCCATGGGCTACTCCATGGTCTCTTGGCAGACGACCTCGCGGATGGCGCGGATGCGGCGCATGGTGTCGTCGAACTGGTCGGGGGTGAGGGCCTGAGCGCCGTCGGACCAGGCGCGGCTCGGCTCGTCGTGGACCTCGATCTCCAGGCCGTTGGCGCCGCAGGCGGTCGCGGCAAGCGCCATGGGCTCAACGTAGCGGGTGTAGCCGGTGGCGTGGCTGGGGTCGGCGACGACGGGCAGGTGCGACAGGTGGTGCAGCACCGGCACGGCGTTGAGGTCGAATGTGTTGCGAGTGCGGGTCTCGAAGGTGCGGATGCCGCGCTCGCACAGGATGACGTTGTCGTTGCCCTCGCTCATGATGTACTCGGCGGCCATGAGCAGCTCATCGATCGTGCCGGACATGCCGCGCTTGAGCAGGACCGGGGTCTTGGTCTTGCCGACCTCTTTGAGCAGAGGGAAGTTCTGGGCGTTGCGGGCGCCAATCTGCATGACGTCGATCTTCTTGTCCAGGAAGACCTGCACGTCGCGCGGGTCCATGATCTCGGTGACGATCGGCATGCCGAGCTCGGCGGATGCCTCGCACAGCAGGTCCAGGCCGGCGGGGCCCATGCCCTGGTAGGCGTACGGGGACGTGCGGGGCTTGTAGGCGCCGCCGCGCAGCATCGTGGCGCCGGCGGCCTTCACGCGGCGGGCGATGCGGATGAGGTTCTCGCCCTCGACGGAGCACGGGCCGGCGATGACCTGGAACTGGTCGCCGCCTACATGTACGCCGTAGCCGCAGTCGATGACGGAGTCCTCGGGGTGGAACTTGCGGTTGGCGCGCTTGAACGGCTCGGAGACGCGCTGCACACGCTCGACGACGTCCATGGACTCGAGCAGGAACGGGTCGATCTTGGTCGTGTCGCCCACCAGGCCGATGATGGTCTCGTTCTCGCCGCGCGAGACGTCGGTCTTGAGTCCCTTTTTCTCGATCCAGCTGACGATGTGGCTGACGGCCTCGTCGCTGGCGCTCTGCTTTAAAATTGCAATCATGGTGTGCCTCTCACCTCGATGGATAGTCCTTGCAAAAACGGCCCGCATTGCGAGCCGTGTATATATGGTGCATGAGAGTTTATACTATCTGACTTGCTTTTGCCTTCTAAAGTGGGCCGTTGCACCGCGTCTTCCTCGGAATTGCAAAGCTTTTTCTTTTATTTTGATAGCCCGTGGTGCACTTGGGTATAATGCCAAACGTTGGCCCTATTAGCTCAGGGGATTAGAGCGTCTGCCTCCGGAGCAGAAGGCCGTTGGTTCGAATCCAACATGGGGCACCATCGAACGTAAGACCGTCCGAACCTCGCATGGTCCGGGCGGTTTTTCTTATACCGACGCGACGTGATGGGACGTGGTATGGCAGCAACGGATATCGAGCGCGGACTCTCGACCGCCGAGGTCGAGGAGCGCATCGCCGCCGGTAAGATCAACCGCAACATGGAGCTCAAGACCAAGTCGGTCAAAGAGCTCATCATCGAGAACCTCTGCACGCTGTTCAATTTGATCAACGTGATCTTGGCGTTCCTGGTCATTTTGACCGGTTCGTTTAAGAATCTGACGTTCCTGTTCGTGGTGTTCCTCAATACCGCCATTGGCGTCATTCAGTCCATGCGTTCCAAGAAGATGGTCGATAAGCTTACGCTGCTGACCTCCAAGAAGGCCATCGCGGTGCGCGACGGCTCCGAGGTGGAGCTCGACTTGGACCAGATCGTGCTCGATGACATCATCCGCCTGGGGCGCGGCGATCAGATTCCCGCTGACGCCGTGGTGGTTTCGGGCGAGGCACTCGTGAACGAGAGCCTGCTGACGGGCGAGAGCGACCTTATTAAGAAACAGCCCGGTTCCGAGCTCATGAGCGGCAGCTTTATCGACTCGGGCCTGCTGCGCGCCCGCGTGATCCATGTCGGCGCCGACAACTACGTGGCCAAAATTAATAACGAGGCCAAGTACGTCAAAAAGGTCAATTCCGAGATCATGAACGCGCTTAATGCCATCGTGCGCTTTGCGAGCATCATCATGATCCCGCTCGGTTTGGCGTTGTTTGCCTCGAGTGTGAGTGAGCTGTGGGATGCCGCGGGAACCCCGGGCGATAGCGCGCTTTCGTGGTGCTTCTCCGAGCTGTTGGCTGGTCATGTGCCTTCGTCGGCGCTGCTGTCCACGGTGGGCGCCCTGTTGGGCATGATCCCGCAAGGCCTGGTGCTGCTGACCTCGTCGGTGCTCGCCATCGCCACGGTGCGTCTGGCCCGCCGCAAGGTGCTGGCGCAGCAGCTCTACTGCATCGAGACGCTCGCGCGCGTCGACGTGCTGTGCCTGGACAAGACGGGCACCATCACGTCGGGCCGCATGGAGGTCGAGGGCACCTACCCGCTGCCTGTTGAGGGTGTTGGCTTTGGCGTGGACTCGGAGGAGGCGGCTGTTCCCGTCGATACCACAGTGCTCGATTTTGCGCTGGCTAACGTGGCGCGTGCGACTTCGGCCGATGCCAACGAGACCTGCCAGGCGCTGCTCAACTATTACGCTGATCGCCCGGTCGAGGTGTCTGAGCCGCTGTCGGTCATTCCGTTCTCGTCGTCTAAAAAATGGAGCGGCGCTTCTTTTGCGCAGGGCTCCTATGTGATGGGTGCGGCGCAGTTTGTGCTTTCGGAGCGTGTGTTTTCGCAGGTCGAGAACCGTGTCGCCGAGCTTGCCGATACCTGCCGCGTGCTCGTGGTGGCGCGCGTGGACGGCTTTACGCCCGATGGCGATATGGTGGGCGAGGCCGAGCCCGTGGGCTTTGTGACCATCCGCGACGAGATTCGTACCTCGGCGGCCGAGACCATCGGCTACTTTAACGAGCAGGGCGTGACCCTCAACGTGATCAGTGGTGACGACCCGCGTACGGTGTCGTCGATCGCGCGCGTGGTGGGCGTGCCGGGGGCGGACGCTTATGTGGACGCCACGACGCTCGATACGCCGGCAAAGCTCGATGCCGCAGTGGACCGCTACCATGTCTTTGGTCGTGTGACCCCGCAGCAGAAGCGCGAGCTCGTGCAGGCGCTCAAGCGCCGCCAGCACACCGTGGCCATGACGGGCGACGGCGTCAACGACGTGCTGGCGCTCAAGGAGGCCGACTGCTCCGTCGCCATGGCGGCTGGCTCCGATGCCGCGCGTAACGTGGCCGAGATCGTACTCGTCGACAACGACTTTGCCTCGATGCCCGCCGTGGTGGCCGAGGGCCGTCGCTCCATCAACAACCTGCAGCGGTCGGCCTCGCTGTTCCTGACCAAGACGCTGTTCTCGATGGGCCTGGCGGCGCTGTGCATCGCGCTGCCGCCGTACCCCTTCGAGCCCATCCAGATGACGCTCATTAACTTCTTCTGTATTGGCGCGCCGGGCTTTGTGTTGGGCCTGGAGCCCAACAATGCTCGCGTGAAGGGGTCGTTTTTGACGAACGTGCTCAAGCGGGCACTGCCGGCGTCGATTGCGGTCATTTTGGCTGCGGCGCTCGATATCTTTGTGGCGCGCGTGTTTGGCTTTAGCCAGCTCACGCTGTCTACGATGTGTCTGCTTACGTCGTGCGCGGCGAGCGTCAGCCTGATCTGGCGCATCTCGCAGCCTCTCACGCCCTTACGTGTGGTGCTCTTTGTGTTTGTAGTCGCCGGCATCCTGGTGGGCGTTATCGGATTTCCGGAGCTGCTGTCTATTGCCAACCTGTCGATGGGCCAGATGGTAATCTTGGCTGTCATCGTGGTCTTTACCTGCTCGGTGTTCTTTAAGCTCGCCACGATGATGGATTCGCTCAAGCCGCGTCGTCGTCATGCCGCAACTGGTTTTGGCCGCGGTGTGCGCGTCCACCTGGGTCGCGGTGGCGGCAAGGTGAGCTCGACGGGTTCGACGGCCGAGCGTTTTGCCAAGCGCGTCGCCGCCGACATGGCGCAGCGCCGCGAAGATCGCACCGCTCGCGAGGCCGAGGCCCGCGCACTCGAGGGCGTGGCCCAGGCCCAGCCCAAGAAAAAGAAGGGTAGCGGAGCCAAGCGCTCTCGCGTAACCAAGTCCGCCCAAGGCATCAAAGTCTCGATGCCCAAGAAAAAGAAGTAGTCCGCGGCCTTCAGGGATGATTCTTCTGGGACGGGGATTAAAAGATCATCCCCCAAAAGACTGTCCTGCGATGTTGAATTGGTGCCTTGCTCCAGTGGAGCCGTGGCGATGTTATGCTCTAACCTCGATTGTTTGAATTTCTTCGAAAAGAGGATGCCGTGATCTGCCCGCATTGCCTTAAGACTATCGAGGACGGCGCCTCGTTCTGCCCCTACTGCAACGCCTATGTGGGTCCGGGCGATGGTCCGGAGCACACCGAGTTCGTGTTCTGTGAGGGCTGCGGTGCCCGTCTTTCTCCGCATGATCGTACGTGCCCCAAATGCGGACGCCCCGCTCCGGGTATCCTCTCCGAGGACGCGGCCGCATCCGACCTGGCAGCGGGCCGCACGGCGGGCTTTCCGCGCCTAACGCAAGAGCAGATCGATACCGAGGTGCCGCATGCGCCGGCCTCTGCCGCTGCGGTGCTTTCGGACGCCGCCGACCCCAATGAGACCTGCGTGCTGCCGGCTTTCGATAAGGATTTCGGTATCCCCAAGGTCGATATTCCCACGCCCGTTTCCCTGCATGACGATGCTCAAAAACCCAAGCGCAAAGTGCACCCCGACGAGGATGCCTATCACAAGCACAAGCGTCATATTCCCAAGCCGCTTATCGTCATCGCGGTCCTTGCCGTCGTGTGCGGCGGTGCCTATTGGTTCGTGACGACCGATCCCATGGGTGTCATGCCTGGCTTCTACGACCAGTTTGGCCAGGCCGCGCAGACGACCTTCCCCACGCGCCAAAAGGGCGAGGCCACTGAGGACGATACCAAGCAGGACGATTCTGCCGAGGTGGTCCAGGAAGAAACCGTGCTCACCGATGATCAACTCTATACCAGGCTCGACGGTCTGTATCAGACCATCGTGTCCTACGCTGACGAGGACCAGATCGGCGAGGTCATCGATTCCTTTAACAACGGTTATCTCCGAACGCCGCTGTCCACCCGTCAGGAGCTGTCGCAGAGTGCCTACGCCCTGCGCGACCAGATCAAAAAGACGCAAGATGAGCTCAACAACCTGAAAGTACAGGACGATACGGTCTATGCGGACGACATCGCCCACTTAAAGCAGCTTGCCGAGTGGATGTATGAGCGCGTCGACGTGATCTGCCAGAGCTGGGATATCTCGCTGGCCATTCCCGATGGCGAGTCGATGAGTTCCCACCAAAGCGAGATCCTGGCGCCCATCGCGCAGGGCGGCAACAGCGCGCTGAACCAGTACGATGCCAATGTGGGTTCCTGGAAGCCGCAGCAGCGTTCCTAAAATTAGTTCGCCATAGTCGGCATAACCTACGTGCGCAATTGATGTAAACCCGTGCTTATTGCTACAATTCGTACAAATATGCTTTAAACGCACGAGGAAGGAACCACATGTTTGGTTTTAAGAAAGAGCTCTACACGCCCGAGTATCAGCTTGTCGGCGACGAGTGCGCCGTAATCGAGACGTCGAAGGGTACCATCAAGGTCAAGTTTGACGGCGAGGGCGCTCCCATTCATGTCGCGAACTTCTGCGAGCTTTCCACGATGGGCTTCTATGATGGCCTTAAGTTCCATCGCTATGTGCCCGGTTTTGTTATCCAGGGCGGCGACCCCAATACCCGCGACATGTCCGGCGCCGACGTCGCTGCCGGTCTTGAAGGCCCCGACGGTATGCCCGGTACCGGTGGCCCCGGCTACTGCATCAAGGGCGAGTTTGCCACCAATCCGCGCAACAGCCATGTCGATGGCGCCCTTGCCATGGCACGCTCCATGGACCCCGATTCCGCGGGTTCGCAGTTCTACTTCTGCCTGGGTGCCCAGCATAACCTCGATTCCGGTTACACCGTCTTTGGTACCACGGTCGAGGGTCTCGATGTGATTTCGCAGCTGCGTGCCGGCGACGAGATCGTCCATGTCGAGATCGTTCACGAGTAAAGGGGACTTCCTTGAATAGCCAGCTGATCCAACAGGGCCGCGCCGCTTACCGCGCGGGTGATTTTTCCGCTGCAGCCCAGATGCTTGGGGCGGCAAAGACTCCCGATGAGATTATGGGCGAGGCCGATCACCTTCGTGGCAACGCCTTGATGCACCTGGGCATGTATGCCGAGGCCGCCGAGGCCTATGCCGCCGCCCTCAACGACGGTACCTACGGCAAGCGCGGCGCGCTGCTCACCAACCGCGGCAAGGCGCTCGCCGCCGTGGGCGACTACACGACGGCCGCTCAGGCTTTCTCTGCCGCTACGCAGGATGCTTCCTATGCCACGCCGTTCAAGGCCTATCTGGGCCTGGGCAATGCGCTGTTCCAGTCGGGCGACTATGCCAACGCGGGAACCGCCTTCCGTCAGGCTGCCATCGACGGCGCCAATCCGGCTCCTGCCGCCGCACTCGGCGAGCTCGGTCGTTGCTTCATTAAGCTCGGCCGTCCGGCGGATGCCGTGGAGACTTACCGCACGGCTATCGACTTTGCCGGCCCCCGCGACGACACGCGTGCGCTCAACGCCGGCATGGGTCAGGCGCTTTCTGCCGCCGGCCGTCCCTCCGACGCACTCGACGCCTTTAATGCCGCTACTGCCGATGGCATCTACCAGCTCACCTCCGAGCAGGCCGATGAGCTTGCCCGCGTGCAGGATTCGCTTGCCGCGCTGTCTGCCCAGACGGCTATGGCCACGGCTCCGGCGCCCGCGATGGACGCTCCTGCCGTCGATCCGCTCGATCCTACGGGCGCGACCGGTCAGTTTATGCCTGATCCCTCGGACACCGGCTTCTTTACGCTGTCCGAGTCCGAGATGGTCCAGCAGGACCGTCAGGATCGTAAGCAGGCCAAGGTCCGTCGTCGCCATCGCCATACGGGTCTCAAAGTCTTCATCGTGCTGCTTCTGCTCATCGTGATCGCTGCCGGCGGTCTGGGCTTTGCCTACACGCGCGGCTTTGGCTTCCCGTCTCAGGAGTCTGTCGTTACCGATCTGTTCCAGGCTGCCGGCGACGGTGACGCCGCAAAGGCCGAGTCTTGCCTGGCCTCGAGCCTGTCCGAGGACGCTAAGTCGATGATCATCTCCTCGATTCCGCAGGGTGCCACCGTGTCCGTCGAGGGCATGGATCAGTCCATGACCGAGACGACCGCCAAGGTGAAGGCATCGCTGTCCAAGGGCGGCGAGCAGGAGTACACCGTCAAATTCGTGCGCTCCGACAACCATATCGGCTGGGCCGTTTCTTCGCTCGATATGGATTTCTCGGCTGCTGACAACCAGTAGTGACCTTATGGGATTTAGCTTTGCCCGGCGCTTCACCGCAAGTGAGGTGCCGGGCTTGCGCTAGTATGATGAGCTAGTAGTTTTCCAGCAATCATCCAACACATCAGGAGTTGCGTTGTTTTCTTTGATGGATATGTTCTTCGGTAGCTATGCGGGCGATCTTGCCATCGACCTCGGCACCGCAAATACGCTTGTCTCCGTGCGCGGCAAGGGCATCGTCATTCGCGAGCCCTCTGTTGTCGCCATCGACAAGAACGACGAGCGCATCTTGGCGGTCGGTATCGAGGCAAAGCGCATGCTCGGCCGTACGCCCGGCAACATCGTGGCCGTTCGTCCCCTGAAGGACGGCGTCATCGCCGACTTCGATGTTACCGAGGCCATGCTTCGCTACTTTATCGATAAGGCGTCCGAGAAGCGCTATCCGTGGACTCCGCGTCCGCGTGTTGTCGTCTGCGTTCCCTCCGGTGTCACGTCGGTTGAGAAGCGCGCTGTCTTTGAGGCCACGATCCAGGCCGGTGCCCGCCAGGCCTATCTGATCGAAGAGCCTATGGCAGCCGCTATCGGCGCCGACCTGCCCGTCGAGGAACCCACCGGCTCCATGGTCATCGACATCGGCGGCGGTACCACCGAGGTCGCCGTTATCGCTATGGGCGGCATCGTCGTCTCGCAGTCCATTCGTATTGCCGGCGACGAGTTCGATCAGGCCATCCTCACGCACGTTCGTGATGCCTACAACCTGGCCATCGGCGAGCGTACGGCAGAGGACATCAAGATCAAGGTCGGTTCCGCCGTGCCGCTCAAGGACGAGCTCGACGTTGAGGTCAACGGCCGCGACGTGATCACCGGTCTGCCCAAGACCGTGCGCATCGAGAGCGAGGAGATTCGTCGCGCGCTCAACAAGCCGCTCGACGAGATGGCCAAGGCCGTCAAGGACGCACTCGACGCTACGCCTCCCGATCTTGCCTCGGACCTTATGTACTACGGCATTTTGCTGACCGGTGGCGGCGCGCTGCTGCGCGGTCTCGACGTGCGCCTGCGCGATGAGACCGGTGTTTCGGTCAACGTTAGCCCCACGGCGCTCGATAACGTCGTTAACGGCTGTGCCCGCGTGCTCGAGGCCAATGCGTTTGATGGCGGCTTCGTCCAGACCAATGCTTAATTTCCAAAAGGTGGATTCCATTTGGCACGATCTTCGGGTTTCTCCACAAATCTGAATACCAAGCGACAATCAACGGGTATGCGCCCGTTGATTGTTTTCAGCCTGATTTCGGTGTTGCTGCTCACGTTTTACATCCGCGAGGGCGAGGCAGGACCGATTCATGCCGTGCGCTCGGGCGTGACGACGATTACCTCGCCGGTGCGCTTTGTGGGCTCGGCTGTGGCGGCTCCCTTCAATGCGATCGGTAACGTGTTCTCTAACCTTACGGCGTCGCAGGACACGCTTGACGAGCTTAAGAAGCAAAACGAGGAACTGACCTCTAAGGTTGCCGAGCTCTCCGAGGCTCAAAAGACCGCCGAGCGACTGGAGGGGCTGGTCGGCCTGCAGTCGACCTACAACCTCAAATCAACCGCAGCTCGTATCGTCGGCGCTTCGGGCGATGCCTGGACCTCGACCGTCACCATCGATAAGGGTTCTGCCGACGGTCTTACCATCAACATGCCTGTGACGAGTTCTGCCGGTGTCATAGGCCAGATTATTGAGGTCTCGGCCAAGACGTCCACCGTGCGCCTGATTGGCGATGAGAACTCGGGCGTGTCCGCTATGGTGCAGGACACGCGCGCCCAGGGCATGCTGCAGGGTCAGGCTGACGGCACGCTGCGTCTTGAGTACGTGAGCGTCGATTCCGACGTTAAGGTTGGCGACATCATCGTGACCTCGGGCATTGGCGGTGTGTTCCCCAAGGGTCTACCGCTCGGCACCGTCTCGTCTGTTGAGAAATCGGCTAACGACGTGTACTACACCATTGTGGTGCGCGCCCAGACGACGGCCGAGAACAACGAGGAAGTGCTGGTCATTACCTCGCTGACCGACGAACAGTCGGCCTCGGATGAGGACGTGAACACGGCCAACAGCACGCCGCAGGGAACGTCGCGCGATGCTGCGACCAAGACGAAGGACGAGAGCCCGGATGACAGTTCCGACACGTCCGAGACGACCGATTCCGGCTCGAGCGAATAGGGGGCATGTCCATGGATCTACACGAGCAGGGGATGAGCTCCCGCACGTTTGTAATCGCCGCCATTGTGTGCGTGCTGCTGCAGGCAGGCCTGGCACCGCAGATCTCCATTGCGGGCGGTCGCGTCAACTTTATGATTATCCTGGTGTGCCTAAGCGTGTTCTCGGGCGACCCGACCCGTGCCGTCGTGTGCGGTTTTTGCAGCGGCTTGTTCTATGACCTTTCCGCTGCCGTGCCGGTGGGCGTTATGTCGCTCCTGCTGACCGTGGGTTCTTTTGCCCTGGTGCATAGCGCTGCCGGTCAGACGGGCGGTGCCCCGAGTGCGCGCGGCATCACGGTGGGCGCCTTCGCGTTCGTCATTAATGTGATCTACAGCATCATCTTGCTGTTTATGGGTTTGGAGACGAGCTTTGTCGTGGCGATCTTCGGCCATGCGCTGCCGTCTTCGATCCTGACGGGTCTGGTTGCCATTCCGTTTTTGATGTCCGGCGTCGTGCCGCAGTCCGGTTATGGATTCTCCGCACGTGGCGGACGCCAGACGGGCATGCGCTTTAAGCCCAAGACCCGTAAGCTCAAATAGGGGAGGCTCGTAGATGTCTTCCCAGATGACGGTTATTATCGCCGGTATCGTGCTGGTTGTGGCCATCGTGGTCGCACTGGTCATTATGCGTCGCGGCGATTCTCGTTTTACCTACGATACGCAGCATGGGACGGCCCCGCGCGCCACCGAGGGCGAGGGCAATACCGCGGCGACCGCCTTTAAGGGCCGCTTCTCCATCCTCACCACGGGTGTGGGCGCGATGTTCGCGGCGCTTGCCGTCAAGCTGTGGGGCATGCAGATGGTCTCGTCGGACTATTACGAAAAGCAGGCTAATAGCAATCAGACGCGCACCGTTACCACACCCGCTGTGCGCGGCCGCATCCTCGACCGCAATGGCGTGGCGCTTGTCCAGAACCGTCCCTCACTTGCTGTCGTGGCCTACCGCGACCTTGCCGAGGATGAGGTTCTGGTTCGCCATCTTGCCAACGTGCTCGGTATGCCCTACGTGGCGGTGCTGCGCAATATTCAGGACAATTCCGAGGGCGCTCAGAGCCTGCATACCATCGCGACGGACGTCCGTCGCTCCACGGTTGCCTATATTCAGGAGCACGCCGGCGAGTTCCCGGGCGTCAAGATTGCCGAGCGTACCGAGCGCCAGTATCCATATGGCGAGACGGCATGCCATATCTTGGGCTATACCGGCACCATTACCTCCGAGCAGCTCGAGGCCCAGAATAAGAAAACCTCTGGTGATGATGATGCTTCTGCTGGCCGGATTACGTACCAGTCGGGCGATATCGTGGGCCAGGCGGGTGTTGAGAGCTACTACGAAAACCTGCTGCAGGGTATTCGTGGCGAGCAGACCGTCAAGGTCGATGCCTCGGGCAATGTGACCGGTCAGGCCGGCGCCGTGCCCGCCAAGGCCGGCTCCGACATTAAGCTCACGCTCGATCTTAAGATCCAACAGGCCTGTGAGACGGCGCTGGCGAGCGCCATCGAGCTTGCCAAGACCACTGGCTACAGCAATGCCGGCAACGGCGCTGTGGTGTGTCTCGATCCCAACAATGGCGAGATCCTGGGCATGGCGAGCGAGCCCAAGTTCGATCCGTCCGTCTTTATCGGCGGCGTCTCAAATGACGTGTGGACCGAGCTCAATGATGACAAGGGTTCGCACCCGCTGCTCAACCGCGCCATTAGCGGACAGTACATGTCGGCCTCGACCATCAAGCCGCTCTCGGCACTGGCCGGTCTTGAGTTTGGAACCTACACTTCAACACAGACAACCAACTGCACGGGCTATTGGACGGGCTTGGGCAAGGCTTGGGGCAAGCGCTGCTGGTTGACGTCTGGCCACGGCACCATGACGCTGCAGTCGGGTATCGCCAACTCGTGCGACCCCGTCTTCTACGACATGGGCAAGGCGTTCTTTTATGACGAGCAACATTCCGAGGGGCTGCAGGAGGTCTTTCGTCGCTGGGGCCTAGGCAAGACCTGCGGTATCGATCTGCCGAGTGAGGGCGCGGGCCGTATTCCCGATGCCGAGTGGAAAGAGTCGTACTTTACCGACGCCTCTGCCGAAGACCGCAAGTGGAATGCCGGCGATATGACCAACATCGCCATCGGCCAGGGCGACATTTTGGTGACGCCTCTGCAGATGGCATGCGCCTACATGGGCCTTGCCAACGGCGGCAAACAGTACGTGCCTCACGTGTTTTTGTCTGCCGTGTCGCGCGATGGCGACGGCGATGCCTATAAGTACAACGGCAAGGGCAAGAAGAAGCGCCTGGAGGCCAAGATCAACAGCGATTCGGATTTGGCTCTTGTTCGCAACGGCATGCACGACGTGATTTACACGGCATCGACGTCCTTGGCGGCTCACTTTGGCACCCTGACGCCGCAGGTGTACGGCAAGTCGGGCACGGGCGAGAAAAGCGGCGAGGACGAATACGCGTGGTTTTGCGCCTATGCGCCGGCCGATGATCCCAAGTATGTCATCGCTACTGTCCTGGAGCAGGGCGGCGGTGGCTCAGATACCGCGATGCATGTCGTGCGCGATGTGCTCGGCGTGATTTATGACGAGCCCGATACCTCTTCGGCCTCGGGCGATTCTTCGGTTCGATAGGAGGTTGCGATGGATTTTTCTCCGGCGGATCTGTTCCGTTCAACCAAGACCGGCTCTCGCAGCAGCCTGGACCGTGTCAACAAGCAACTTTCGGCCTCGCGCGGCACGTTTCGCCAAAAGGTGCATATCGGTGTGCTCGTGGCCACAGTGGCGCTCGTCGCCTACGGTGCCATCATTATCTGGTCGGCTTCGCAGTTTAAGGCCGATGCTTCGTTCTCACGCCATCTGCTGGGAATTGGTATCGGGGCGTTGCTGGCGGTGCTGGTCTGGCGTACCGACCTGCGCGGTATTTCCAATTTCTCGACGGCGTTGCTCGTCATCGACCTGATCGTGATCTTCTCGCCCAAGATTCCGGGTCTGTCCTATACGGGCGGTCTGGGCATGACGGGCTGGATCAAGATTCCCGGTATCGGCTTGACATTCCAGCCGGTCGAGCTTGCCAAGCTCATCACCATCTTCTTTATTGCCACGCTTGGCTCGCAGTATAACGGCCGCATCGATACCGTTCGCGACTACGTCAAGCTCTGCGGCATGCTGTCCATCCCGTTTTTGGCCGTCGTCGCCATGGGCGACCTGGGCTCGGGCCTGGTCGTGCTGGTCTCGGGCGCCATCGTCATCTGCATGAGCGGTGCGCGCCGCGAATGGGTGCTGTCGACCCTGGCCCTGCTCGTGGGCCTGGTAGCCCTCGTCCTGGCGCTCGATTCGGTCTTTGATTCGTTGCTCGGCCACGATGTGCTCATCAAGCAGTATCAGATGAACCGCCTGACGGTCTTTATCGACCCCGATAATGCCGATTCGGACGATGCCTACAACCTGCAGCAGTCGCTTATCGCCGTTGGCTCGGGTGGCTTCTTTGGTAAGGGTTTGGGCCATGCGACGCAGTCGGCCGGCGGCTTTCTGCCCGAGTTCCACACTGACTTCGTCTTCGCCTTCCTGTCCGAGACCTTTGGCTTTTGCGGTTCCTTTTTGCTCCTATGCCTCTACGTGCTGCTGATCTTTTCGACGATTCGCGTCGCCTTTAAGTGTGAGTCGCTGTTCTTGCGCCTATCGTGTGTGGGCATCGTTGGCATGTGGGCGTTCCAGACCTTCGAAAACATCGGCATGTGCATTGGCATGATGCCGATTACCGGTATTCCGCTACCGTTTATTAGCTTCGGTTCGTCTTCGATGATGATTCAGCTGCTGACGGTGGGTATCGTACAATCCATATGGCGGCATCGTTCGGGCGCCGCGTAACCGCTGGAGGGGTTTGCTATGAAAATTCCCGTAGATAAGCTGACCCGCGCTTTTAAGATGGGCGCGTCCGTTAAGAAGGATTCCGATACGCCGGTGCGCGTCTCGGTCTATTTGGATTCGTCCGCCTCGCGCTTTCTGGCCGAGACGGTGCGTGACGCCTTTGTGCCGCAGACGACCTCGGGCATTGTGCGCGTCGAGCGTCTGGGGGAGGAGCGAATTGCTCCAAAGACCGATACCGATGTGGTACTGGTGCTCTCGTGCGGTTCCGACCGCTTGGAGAGTGCCGTGCAGGAGCTCGTGATCGCCGGCGCACCCGTGTGCGTGCTTGCCGAGTCAGCTGTGGAGGTGCCGTTTATCGAGGAGTCCACGCCCATGCTCGGCGTGGTGGCGGCAACCGATAAGACGTATCTGCTCGAGACGCTTGCCCGCTGGATTCTCGATCGCACCGAAAAGGAAACGGCTTTTGCGGCGAACTTTGCCTTCATGCGCATCGCGGCGGCCAATCGTATCATCACCTCGTGCGCGCTCACTAATATGGCGACCGGTGCGCTGGTGTTTTTGCCGGGCGCCGATTATCCCGTTATGGCGCTGGCGCAGGTGGGCATGCTCTTTGAGCTCGCTGCCGTCTTTGGACGCGGCATTAAGCCTGAGCGCGGCTACGAGGTCGCGGGCGTGCTTGTCGGCGGTCTTGTGATCCGCGCGGTCACCCGCGCGCTCGTCAAGCAGACGCCGCATATTGGGTTTGCCGTCAAGGCGCTCACTGCTGCCGCGGGCACCTATGGCATGGGCCGTGCGCTCGTTTCGCTCTACGAACGCGATGTCGACTACAGCCGTGCCAACGAGGTGGTTACTGCCACGTTCTCCCGCGTTCGCGATCTGGTGACCACGGTCGCGGGCGCTACCCGTCCTATGGCGTCCTATCAGGACGCATCAGATCTCGCTGCTTAGGGGTTTTCCGTTGCGCGTTCCGTACCAAGATTGTTTTCATTTAATTGAGCCGTTGCTCGCCAAGGTCGAAAAGCCGAGTCGCTATATCGATCACGAGTGGGGCACGCTTTCCAAGGCCGATGCCGACTACCGTTGCTGCCTGATCTACCCGGATGTGTACGAGGTTGGTCTGCCCAACCAGGGTATCGCCATCCTCTACAACATCCTTAACCAGGCCGAGGGCATCTCCTGCGAGCGTGGCTATGTGCCGTGGCCCGATATGGGTGACGCTATGCGCGAGGCAGGCATTCCGCTGCTCTCGCTCGAGGGTGCAGCGCCGGTCGCTTCGTTTGATATCGTCGGCCTGCATGTGCCGCACGAGATGGCGGTGACGAACTTCCTTGAGGCACTCGACCTCGCTGGCATTCCGCTGTTAGCGGCCGACCGAGGTGAAGACGACCCCATCATCATCGCCGGCGGCCCCTCGGTGTACAACCCCGAGCCGTACGCGGCCTTCTTCGATGCCATCCTCATCGGCGAGGGCGAGGAATCGCTGCTCGAGACCTGCCAGCTGCATCGCCGCCTGCGCGACGAAGGAGTCCCGCGCGCGCAGATTGTTGAGCAGCTTGCATCCATTGCCGGCAACTACGTGCCGTCGCTCTATGAGGTTCGTCACGATGAGCCCTGCTCGCCGCATGGCTACACCGTGCCGCGTGAGGGCAAGGATGCTCCGGTCGTGGTCTACAAGCGCGTCGTCGAGGATTTCGGCGCCACGAATCCGCTGTCGCAGTCGTGTGTACCCTATGCGCAGCTGGTCCACGACCGCCTGTCTATCGAGATCCTGCGTGGCTGCGCTCGCGGCTGTCGTTTTTGCCAGGCCGGCATGACGTATCGCCCGGTGCGCGAGCGCTCGGCCGACCAGATCGTCTCGTCGGTGATTCAGGGTCTGGAAAAGACCGGCTATGACGAGGTGTCGCTGACCTCGCTCTCCACGACCGACCACTCCTGCATTCGCGACGTGCTCGGCAGGCTCAACCGTCGCCTGGAGGATACGGGTATTCGCGTGTCTATTCCGTCGCAGCGCCTGGATTCGTTTGGCGTGGATATGGCCGAGTCGGTCGCCGGCGAAAAGAAGGGCGGCCTGACGTTCGCACCCGAGGCCGGCAGCCAGCGCATGCGCGACATCATTAACAAGAACGTGACCGAGGAGGACCTGGACCGTGCGGCCACGGCGGCCTTCGAGGCCGGCTGGAACCGCATGAAGCTCTACTTTATGATGGGCCTTCCCGGCGAGCGCGACGAGGACATCGTGGCCATCGCCAATCTGGCCGATCACGTGCTGGAGCTCGGTCGTTCCGTGGTGCCCAAGGCTCGTCGCGGCTCGATCTCGGTGTCGATCTCGGTCTCGGTCTTTATTCCCAAGGCTGCCACGCCGTTCCAGTGGTGCCCGCAGCTCGACTACGACGACGTCAAGCGTCGCCAGAAGCTGCTTATCACGAGCGTTCGCAACCGTGCCGTCCGCGTGCATTACCACGATGCCGAGACCTCGCTCATCGAGGCCGCGCTCTCCCGCGCCGGTCGTGACATGACGCCCGTCATCATCGATGCTTGGCGCGCTGGCTCTCGCTTTGACGCCTGGGTAGAGCATTTCTCGCTCGATAACTGGAAGGAGGCTGCTGCCAAAAACGGCATCGACCTCAATGAGCTCGTGCACCTGCCCTACGAGTTGGACTGGCGCCTGCCGTGGGAGCACGTGAGCCCCGGCTGCACGCGCGGCTTCCTCGAGCGCGAGTACCGTCGCTCGCTCGAGGGCGTCACGACTCCCGACTGCACCCGCACGTCGTGCACCGGCTGCGGAATCTGCCCCACGCTCCACGCCAAGAATGTATTGATGGGTGATCGCGCATGAGTGAGCGCCTGACCGACAACCCCACGCTCTTTAGGCTTCGTGTTCGCTATGGCAAGCGCGATCGCCTTAAGTACCTGGGCCATCTCGAAGTAATCCATACCATTGAGCGCATCGTGCGCCGTGCGGGACTTCCCTATGCCGTCACGCAGGGCTTCTCTCCGCACATGCGAGTGGGCTTCTCTTCGGCGCTACCGGTGGGTACGTCGTCGATCTGCGAGTGGTATGACCTGTTTATGACCGAGTTCGTGGCGCTCGACGAGGCGTTTGGGCGCCTGGCTGCGGCGTCTCCGGCCGATCTGGCGCCCATCGAGGCGGCGTATATCGACGTGCGCACGCCGGCGTTGACGGCGCAACTCACGCGTCTGTCGTATCGCATCGACCTGCACTTGGATCCCGAGGCGCCCGTAAGCACCGACGAGGTGCGTCGTGCGATCGACACGCTGCGCGCGGACCATGGCATCGACTACGCGCGCGGCAAAAAAAGCAAGCGCTTGGATTTGGATCACACGCTCGTGGGCTATGAGCTCACGGCGGGGGAGCGCCCGGACCATTTGGTGCTCATGCTCGACACCCATGCCGATAACGAGGGCTCCATGCGTCCGGAAATTTTGCTTTCTGCAGCTGATGTTTTGTTGCAGGGCTTGACCCCGGGCGTGGATGCACCTATTGTTTCCACCGGTATGCAAGACCTCGTGACCATCTGCTCCTACGATGTCGAGCGTCAGAATCAAGCATGCGAGGACGACGAGGGCCGACTCGTCAGCCCCATACCTGTGCGAACTTGTGGATTTGCTCCACATACTCGTTGACGGGGGTATTTTCGCCTGCTACTATATTCGGCTGTTGCACTAACTGATGCATGAAGGGCAAGTAAACATGTACGCAATCGTTAACACGGGCGGCAAGCAGTACAAGGTCGCCACCGACGATGTCATCACCGTCGAGAAGATCGAGGGCAATGAGGGCGACAAGGTCACCCTGCCGGTCATCTTCCTCAACGATGGTAAGAAGATCGTCACCGATCCCGACAAGCTGGCCAAGGCCAAGGTTACCGCTCAGATCGTTGAGCAGTTCAAGGGCGAGAAGCAGCTGGTCTTCAAGTTCCACAAGCGTAAGCGCTATCGTCGTCTGAAGGGTCACCGTCAGCAGCTCACCAAGCTGAAGATCGTGAAGGTCCAGGCTACGTCCCGCGCCAAGAAGGCTGTCAAGGCAGAGGCCGAGGCTGTTGCCGAGGCTCCCGTCGCCGAGTAGATTACACTCGTAACGAAAGAGTAGGTATACACAATGGCACACAAAAAAGGACTCGGTTCCTCCCGTAATGGCCGTGACTCCCGCGGTCAGCGCCTTGGCACGAAGCGCTATGCCGGCCAGACGGTAACCACGGGCACGATTCTCGTCCGTCAGCACGGCACTCACATCCACCCGGGTGAGAACGTTGGCCGTGGCAAGGACGACACGCTGTTCGCGCTGGTCGACGGTACCGTTGAGTTCCACAAGGGTATCAAGCACAGGGTCAGCGTACGCCCGCTCGCGAACGCGTAATTCACCCTTCATAGAGCACATATGTGGGAGGCACTTGAGTTTTAGGATTCAAGGGTCTCCCTCTTTTTGTAGGAGGCGATTCTGTTGTCACAGTTCACCGATATCAGCCGCATTAACGTGTGCGGCGGCGACGGCGGAGCCGGATGCATGTCGTTTAGGCGCGAGGCATTTGTCCCCAAGGGCGGCCCCGATGGCGGCGACGGCGGTCGTGGCGGCAATGTCGTCATCCAGGCCGATGCTCAGCTGTCTTCGCTGATCGATTACCGCTTTAAGCATCACTTCCGCGCCGAGCGCGGCACGCACGGCCAGGGCGCTCGTCGCAATGGCAAGAGCGGCGAGGACCTGATCCTGAAGGTTCCCATGGGCACCGTGGTACGCGAGCTCGATCCCGAGACGCAGACCCCGATGTTCGAGATTGCCGATCTTGTGCACGACGGCGAGCGCGTTGTCGTGGCGCCCGGTGGCGCCGGCGGCCTGGGCAACACGCACTTTGTGACGTCGGTGCGCCGCGCGCCCGCGTTCGCTCAGCTGGGCGAACCGGCCGAGGAGCACTGGATTGAGCTCGAGATGAAGCTTATGGCCGATGCCGCACTCGTGGGCTTTCCCTCGGTGGGCAAGTCCTCGCTTATCGCGCGTATGAGTGCCGCCCGCCCCAAGATTGCTGACTACCCGTTTACCACGCTCGTGCCCAATCTGGGTATGGTGCGTGCCGGCGAATATTCTTACGTCGTTGCCGACGTCCCCGGTCTTATCGAAGGCGCGAGCGAGGGTAAGGGCCTGGGTCACCAGTTCTTACGCCACATCGAGCGTACGGCCCTGATCATGCACGTCGTCGACATGACGGGTGGTTTTGAGGATCGCGATCCGGTCGAGGATTACCACATCATCAATCGCGAGCTCGAGCAGTATGGCGCCGAGCTTTCGGAGCGTCCGCAGATCGTCGTCGCCAACAAGTGCGATGCGCCGGGTACGGCCGACAAGATTGCCGACCTCAAGCGCGCTGCGCTCGACGATGGACATATGTTCTTTGCCGTATCTGCTGTGACGGGCGCCGGTCTCAATACGCTGATGCTTGCCGTGGGCGAGCAGGTGGCTAAGCTTCGCGCCGAGCTGGCGGTTTCCGATGAGCCGGTCGATCTTCGCGACGAGGAGTGGGAGCGCCGCCGTCTGCAGCGCGAGAAGCGGTTCCGCATTGTCCAGGAGGAGCCCGGTGCCTTCCGTGTGGTTGGTCGTGCCATCGAGCGCATGGTCATCCAGACCGACTGGGAAAACGAGGAAGCCGTCATTTACCTGCAGCATAAGTTTGCGCGTATGGGTGTTGACGACGCGCTCGAGAAGGCCGGTTGCCGTGCGGGCGACGAGGTCCGCATTTGCCAGCGTGCCTTTGACTTTGAGGGCGCTGAGGACTTCTCGGAGTACGAGGAGCTCGAAGACGCTGGCGAGGACGTTGCCGTTGAGGCCATTGACGTGGCCGATGCTGCGGATGAGGGCGTCGAGGTTGTCGATGCGGCGGATGCCGCGGACGATGCCGTGACCTCGGAGGGCGAGTAGGCCATGTCGCTGCGCGGTGGAATCGGTTTGCCCGAGCTGCCCATAAAAGTGGGCAAAGAGTTTCGGCTTGGCATTATGGGCGGCACCTTCGACCCGATTCATTACGGGCACCTGGTGACTGCCGAGCAGGCACGCGAGTCGCTCGACTTGGACGCTGTGCTCTTTATGCCGGCGGGCTCTCCCGCCTTTAAGCTTGACAAGCCGGTGACGCCTGCCGAGGACCGTTATGCCATGACTGTCCTCGCCACCGCCGCGAACCCGGCCTTTTTGGCGAGCCGGTTCGAGATTGACCGTCCGGGCGTAACCTATACGGCCGATACGCTTCATGCCCTTCGCGACTTTTACCCGCCGCAGGTAAAGCTCTACTTTATTACGGGCGCCGACGCGATTATCGATATTGTGACCTGGCATGATGCCGAGCGAATCGCTGAGCTTGCTACCTTTATTGCGGCGACGCGACCGGGTTTTGATATCGATACGGCTCGTGCCCGAATCAAAGAGTCGGGGCTGCCGTTCGATGTGCGCTATATTCAGATTCCGGCGCTGGCGATCAGCTCGACGAACATTCGTAAGCGAGTTGCCCGCGGCATGAGCGTGCGCTATCTTACGAGCGAGTCTGTGCTCGGCTACATTCGCAAGCGCAGTTTGTATGTCGATCTGGGTCAAGAAGATTTTGAGTGATGGGGGCTACGTTGCCGGTAGAGGATCAGTTTGAGGGCGATGAGCGCGCGCTGCTCAAGCGCATTCAAGAGCTGCTCGATGTTCGCATGAAAGATAAGCGCAAGCGCTATGTGCATTCGTTGGGTGTTGCCGAGACCGCACTTCATCTGGCCGAGGTCTACGGCGTTGACCGCTTTGATGCCGCTGCCGCCGGCTTAATTCACGACTGGGACAAGGTGCTTTCCGATGACGAGCTCGTGGCCCGCGCGCTTCACTATGGCATCAAGGTTGCCGGCTCTCCTTCCGCCGCGACGCCGCTGCTGCATGGCCCGGTTGCCGCCTATGAGCTTCCGCAGCTATTTCCCGAGTTATCGCCGGCCGTTTTCCAGGCTATCGACCGTCACACCGTAGGCGCCTGCGACATGACGCCGCTCGATATGGTGGTCTTTGTGGCCGATGCCATTGAGCCCAACCGCCACGGCGACTATGCCCATGCGCTGCGCAAGATGGTGGGGGAGTCGACGCTTGACGAGTTGTTCTTCTCCTGTTTTGCGCAGGGTCTGGTCTATGTGATCCAGTCCGGGCGCTATCTTTATCCCACGGCTATTACGATTTACAACCATTACGCCCAGCTGCGCTAGCTCGGGTGTGTCTAGAAAGAGGTATTCCATGGCCGACGAGACCATGACTGACGAGCAGATTCTTGAAGGTGTGGAGCACAAGAGTTTCGTTGCCACGTCCGACCGCACCGCCGCCTCGCTGTCTGCGAGCGGTGTCGCCGCTGAGGATGTCGCCCGCGCCGCCGCGCAGGCCGCCTACGACAAGAAGGGCGAGGACGTGCAGGTGCTCAACCTGACCGAGCTTTCCGACGTGTGCGACTACTTTGTGCTTGCCACCGGTACCAACAACCGCCAGGTCGATTCTATCGTCGACGAGATCGAGGAGAAGGTCGCCGAGGCTTGCGGCGAGCATCCGTTCTCCATCGAGGGCCGCGAGCAGATGACCTGGATGCTCATGGACTACGGTTCGGTCGTCGTCCACGTCTTCACTCCCGAAGCCCGCGACTTCTACCGCCTAGAAAAGCTCTGGGGTGACGCCCCCCAGCTCCCCCTCAACCTCCTCTAACAGCACATTTGATACGGGGCTTTTTAGCTAGCCTCGTGCATTTCGCCGGGCAGTTGCGGTTTTCCGTACCTGCCCGGCTTTCTTTTTGCCCAAAGGCGGTTAATCGTTGAAGCGGGATTGGCGGCCGAAGGATAGGGCGGTGTCGCCGAACTTGTCTCGGACGGCGTCGATCGCGACGGAGAGCTCGCGGCGGTCGCTGGATTGGGCTCCGCGGTCGTCGACTTCGCAGAACAGGTCGGTCTGGATGCCGCCCTGATGGTCAAAGTCGCTCATGCCGATGCCTGCTAAGCGAACATGCATGCCTTCCTGCCAGATGTTGTCGAGCAGTTCGAGCGCAACCGCCACAAAGATGTTCTCATCGTCGGTCGGATGAGGCAGCCGGCGCTGTGCCGAGCGACCGCTTCCATACGAATACTTAAGCTTGAGCGTTACCGTGCCGCCCGTCAGTCCCTGACGGCGCAGGCGGCGTCCCACTGACTCGCCCAGCAGCGCAATCGCCGCTTCGATGTCCCCGCGCTCAGTCAAATCTTTCGCAAAGGTGCGTTCATTGCTGACCGACTTGACCTCACGCTCTTCATCGAGACTCGTGACTTCGGAGATTTCGAGTCCCAGCGCACGCTGGCGCATGCGTTCGCCGTTGACGCCAAAAATTGCAGCTAGCGTGGATTCCGGCGCGCGTGACAGCTCGCCGAGCGTGTAGATGCGCATACGGCGCAGTCGCTCCTCGGCCGAGCGCCCGATGCCGCTCATGGCAGATACCGGCAGCGCGGCCAAAAAGCGCTGCTCGGTTCCGGGGCGCACAATCGTCAATCCAAACGGCTTGTCACGCTCGCTTGCGATCTTTGCGACCGTCTTGTTGCAGCCCACGCCAATGGAACAGGTCACTCCCAGCGCTGCCACGCGGTCGCTTATACGCCGCGCAACCAGTAGCGGGTCTTCGGGCGCAAAGCGACCCGGCGTGATATCGATAAAGGCTTCGTCGATGGATACGCGCTCAACGCGCGGCGTCTCCTCGGCAAGAATCGCCATGACCTGCGCGCTCACCTCGCGGTAGCGATCAAAGTGCCCGTGCGTCCAAATGGCTTGCGGGCACAAGCGCCGCGCCTCGGCCGAGGCCATGGCAGAGTGCACGCCAAAGCGACGTGCCTCATACGAACATGTGGACACGACGCCACGCGAATCGGCGTCTCCGCCCACGATGAGCGGCTTTCCGCGCCATTCGGGATGATCGAGCATCTCCACGCTCGCAAAAAACGCATCGAGGTCCATGAGGCCCACCGCCGGACCCGTCCAGGGAGGCGGCGTGACGCCCATGGCATCCTCATAACCGTATGTATGTTCGCGTCTTTCCATGTCATGAGTATACCGCGCAGCTCATGTGGGGTGCGTGTATGTGCTTGCAAATCCCGAATTCTTGTCTAAGATATGGATTTGCCCTCGACTACACCGAAGAAGTTGGTCTCACGGACTTCACCTGCCCGCGTCGATGGCGTATTATGTTCAACTGTTTGTTTGTAGTTGCAGCCTAAAGCTGCTTGGTTGGAGGAGTTTCCTTTGGCAGTCAAGATTCGCCTTGCTCGTCACGGCGCTAAGAAGCGTCCGTACTACCGTGTCGTCGTCGCCGATTCCCGCGCCCCGCGTGACGGTCGTATCATCGAGGAGGTTGGCCGCTACAACCCGATGACCGCCCCCAAGACCATCAACCTCGACCTCGAGAAGATCGCCGACTGGCAGTCCAAGGGTGCTCAGCTCACCGACGCTGTCGCCGCTCTGGTCAAGGCCGCCAACGAGGGCGAGAAGACCGAGACCGCCGTCAAGAAGTCCAAGAAGCAGCTCGCCAAAGAGGCCGAGGCCGCTAAGGCTGCCGCTGAGGCCGCTGAGGGCGCCGAGGAGTAAATCGTGCCTGAGGTTGACGCTGCACAGCTCGAGGGTGAGGCAATGCTCTCAGATCGCATCGCCGATCTCGTCGAATATCTCGTTGTTCAGATCGTCGACGACCCGGATTCCGTGAGCCTTGAGGTCATCGATGGTGACGACGCCTCTACGATTGAGGTTTCTGTCGCCGAGGATGACGTCGCTAAGGTCATCGGCCGTCGTGGCCGTACCATCAAGGCCATTCGCACGCTCGCCCGTGCGCTGGCCGCTCGCCTCGACACTGCTGTCGAGGTAGAGGTTCTGGGCTAGGACCTTGAGGTCCCAGTACAAAAACATCGCCCGTGTGGTCAAGCCGCACGGAAGGAAGGGGGAGGTCCTCGCGCAGCCGCTGCGGGGGCTTCCTTCTGTATTGACGCCGGGTATGCGCGTCGCCCTGACGCCGCCGGCGCTCAAGCGCGACCGCTTTTGCACGGTCGTGTCCGTCACCGATACGGGCGATGGCGATCTGGTCTCGTTTGAGGGCATTGACGACTTGACGGCCGCCGAGGGCATCACGGGATGCTATGTGCTGGCAAATCGTGACGACTTTGAGCTCGATTCGCTCGACGCCGCCTATACCGACCTGATGGGTCGCGAGGTGGTCGACGAGCGCTTCGGTTCGCTCGGCACGATCGTCGAGATCATGTCGACGCCCGCTAACGATGTTTGGGTTGTCGAGGGTGATCGGTACGGCGAGGTGCTGATTCCCGTGATCGAGCAGGTTGTGCTCGATCTTCCCGACACAGGAACAATTTCCGTCCACGTTATGGACGGCCTGATCGATATGGACAAGTAGGGAGGACAACATGCTGATTGAGACCCTTTCGGTCTTTCCCGAGATGTTTGAGCCCGTCATGTCCACATCGATTTTGGGCCGCGCCCGCAAGGCCGGCCTTTTTGATTTTAAGGCGTATAACCTGCGCGACTGGACGCACGACCGCCATCGTACCGTCGATGACGAGCCGTACGGCGGCGGGCAGGGCATGCTCATGAAGGTCGAGCCTATTGCCGAGGCCATCGAGGCTATTAGCTCCGAGGGTCCCAAGCCCACCGTGGTGTTCTTTACGCCCTGTGGCGAGCCCTTTACGCAGCATGTGGCCGAGCGCCTGCTCAAAAGCGAGCGCCTGCTGTTTGTGTGCAGCCGCTACGAGGGCGTCGACGAGCGTGCGTATGCGTATGCCGATGAGCGCCTGTCGATCGGCGATTACGTGCTCACGGGCGGCGAGCTTCCCGCTATGGTCGTTGCCGATGCCGTCGTACGCCTGATTCCCGGCGCCCTTGGTGACGAGATGAGCAACGTCGACGAGTCGTTCTCGACCGCCGAGGACGGAGGCCTGCTCGAGTATGCGCAGTACACTCGCCCTGCTGAATTCAACGGCGAGGGCGTGCCGCCGGTGCTCGTGAGCGGTGACCATGCCAAGGTTGACGCCTGGCGCCGTAAGAATGCCATCGAGCGCACCTGCCGCTGGCGTCCCGACCTGATCGAGACGGCACGGCTTACGCCCCAGGAGCGCGCATACGCGCAGGAGATTCTGGACGCTTCGTATTCGCAGAGCGAGGAGTGAGAATGGCTCCATCGCAGCATTCCGCGTTGAGGGGCGCTTTTGAGTGGGTCGCGGTCATCGCGATCGCGCTCGTGGCCACCTTCCTGATCCGCACCTTTGTGGTCGAGCCCTTTGTGGTACCCACCGGCTCCATGGAGGACACGATCGAGATTGGCGACCAGATCCTGGCACAAAAGGTGAGCCTCGAGCTCGGTCAGCCCGTCAAACAGGGTGATATCGTGGTGTTCCACAACCCCGATGTCACTTCCGAGCATGATGTTCTTGTCAAGCGTGTTATTGCCACGGCCGGCCAGACGGTCGACCTGCAGGACGGCAAGGTGGTCGTTGACGGCCAAGCGCTCGATGAGGACTATACGACGGGCATGAGCTGGCCGCTTTCGGTCCAAGCGCCTGGCGCCCAGGTGAGTTATCCCTACACCGTTCCCGACGGGTGCGTGTGGGTGATGGGCGACAACCGCGAAAACTCTGCCGACTCGCGCTACTTTGGTCCCGTCGATCGCTCTGATTTGATCGCTGTGGCGCTTGTGCGCTACTGGCCGCTCAACCGCATCGGCGCTATCGACTAAAAACCGCTATAGTACAGTACCTAACCGTGTAATCGTTTCGACGAGGGGATATTAGAGGCATGAACGCTTCATCGCTTTCCTTCCAAGACATCATCCTGCGCCTCCAGCAGTACTGGGGCGAGCAGGGCTGCGTCATTATGCAGCCGTATGACTCCGAGGTCGGTGCCGGTACCTTCCATACCGCGACCACGCTGCGCTCGCTCGGTCCCGCCGAATGGCGCACCTGCTATGCGCAGCCCTGCCGCCGTCCCGCCGACGGCCGCTACGGCGAGAACCCTAACCGCATGCAGCACTACTATCAGTTCCAGGTGCTCATTAAGCCCTCTCCGGTTAATGCTCAGGAGCTTTACCTGGGGTCTCTTGCTGCCATTGGCCTGGACCCCAACGACCATGACGTCCGTTTTGTCGAGGACGACTGGGAGAGCCCGACCCTGGGCGCCTGGGGCCTTGGCTGGGAGGTCTGGCTCAACGGCATGGAGGTCACGCAGTTCACGTACTTCCAGCAGGTGGGCGGTATCGAGGTCGACCCCGTGCCCGTCGAGATCACCTATGGCCTGGAGCGTATCGCCATGTACGCTCAGGGCGTCAACTCGGTCTACGATCTGGTGTGGAGCTATCTGCCCGACGGCACGCCCATGACCTACGGCGACGTGTTCCTCGAGAACGAGCGCGAGTTCAGTGCCTATAACTTTGAGGTCGCCAACGTCGAGATGATGCGTCAGAAGTTTGACGACTACGAGGCCGAGTGCCATTCCTGCCTGGAGCGCAAGCTGCCGTTGCCGGCGTACGACTGTGTCATGAAGTGCAGCCACGCCTTCAACCTGCTCGATGCCCGCGGCGCCCTGTCCGCGGTCGAGCGTGCCAACTACATCCTGCGCGTCCGCGCCGTCGCCAAGGCGTGCTGCGAGGCCTACATGGCCGAGGTCGCCGGAGTCAACGAGAATGCCGACCAGGAAGGCGAGGTGGCGTAAGCCATGGCAGACGCTAAGGATTTCCTGTTTGAGATCGGTACGGAGGAAATGCCCTCTGCACCGCTGAACAATGCCGTCAAGCAGCTTGGTACCATGATCGCCAAGGGTCTCGACGAGGCCGGTCTGGCCCACGGCGAGGTCCGCGTGATCTCGAGCCCGCGTCGCCTGGCTGCGCTCGTTGCCGACGTTGCCACCGCGACCGATGAGGTTCACGAGGTCAAGCGTGGCCCCGCGGCAAACATCGCCTTCGACGCTGACGGTAACGCCACCAAGGCCGCCCAGGGCTTCGCCCGCAAGTGCGGTGTGGCTGCCGAGGACCTGGTCCGTCGTGAGGATACCGATGGTCGCGAGTATGTCTTTGCCGAGAAGAACATTCCCTCCGCACCGGCAACCCCGATCCTGACGGCCCTGTGCGAGAAGACCATTGCCGGCCTGCAGTGGCCCAACTACCGCTCCCAGCGCTGGGGCCACGAGCACGCGACGTTCGTGCGTCCGGTCCGCTGGATTTGCTGCCTTCTGGGCGAGGATGTTGTGCCCGTGTCGTTTGCCGACGTGACGAGCGGCAACACCACGCGCGGCCATCGCGTGCTCGGCCCCGGTGACCACGTTGTCGCCAGCCCCGCCGCCTACGAGCAGGTACTCGAGGACGCCGGCGTGCTTTCTGCCGAGCGCCGTCGCGAGGCCATCCTTGCCGGTATCTCCGAGGTCGAGGCCGCTCGCCCCGGCTGCCATGTCGATACGCCCAAGAAGGTCTTTGAGGAGGTCATTAACCTCTGCGAGTGGCCGACGGTGCTCGTCGGTACTTTCGACGAGGAGTTCCTCAAGGTCCCGCACGAGATTATCTGCGAGTCCATGCTCACCAACCAGCGCTACTTCCCGATCTATGACGGGGAGGGCAAGCTGACGCGTGAGTTCGTGGTCGTCTCCAACAGCAAGCCCGAGAACGCCGAGCGCGTGATCGACGGTAACGAGCGCGTCGTGCGCGCCCGTCTGGACGACGCTAAGTTCTTCTACGAGGAGGACCTGAAGATCTCCCTCGACGAGTTCCGTGAGCGTCTGTCCAAGGTTGCCTTCCAGGAGAAGCTCGGTAGCGTGCTCGCCAAGTCCGAGCGCATCGAGCAGCTCGCGCTCGCTATCGCCCGCGAGGCTCACCTGGGCGCCCATCTTGCCGCCGACGCTGCTCGCGCCGCACACCTGTGCAAGGCAGACCTGGTGTCCAACGCCGTCGTCGAGTTCACGAGCCAGCAGGGCGTGATGGGCGGTTATTACGCGACCGCGATGGGGGAGAACGACGAGGTCGCCCATGCTATTCGCGATCACTATCGTCCCCGTTTTGCCGGTGACGAGCTGCCCGAGGGCACCGCTGGCTGCATCGTGGCCTGCGCCGACAAGCTCGATACCATCGCCGGTATCTTTGCCATCGGCGAGCCCCCGACCGGCTCCTCCGACCCCTACGCGCTGCGTCGTGCCGCTATCGGCATTATCAACATCCTGCGCGACCGTCTGCCGATCGACCCCACGTCGCTCATCGACTTTGCCCTCGAACTCTACAGTGAGCAGGGCATTGAGTTCGACGCCGCCGAGGTCGCCCAGCAGGTTCGTGACTTCTTCCATGGCCGCCTGGTGAGCATGGCCCGCGACGAAAAGATCCCGGCCGATACCGTTGCCGCTGTCTCCGCGGTGCACATTATCGCCCCGTCCGTCTTCTTCGCCCGCTGCGCCGCCCTCGACGAGGCCCGCAAAAACGACGCTGAGACGTTCGACAACCTGGCTACCGCCTATGCCCGTGCCGCGCATATCTCGAAGCCCGAGCTGGGTGCGGAGTACGACCGCGCCCTGATGGGCGAGGCCGAACTCGCGCTCGCCGACGCCTCCGAGGCTGCTCAGACCGCTGTCGATGCCGCCCTTGCTGCCGAGGACTACCCGGCCGCATTTGCTGCCCTCGCCGCCCTGCGTGCCCCCATCGACCGCTTCTTCGACGAGGTCATGGTCATGGACAAGGACGAGCAGCTTCGCGATAATCGCCTTAAGCTGCTCAACCGCTTCGAGGCCGTTTTCTCCGGCATCGCCAACATCGGTGAGCTTGCCCGCAAAAAGTAAGCCAGCCTGCGCATAAGCGCAAAAGGAGCCCCGCATGGATTGCCCGGTCACCGCTCGTCCCACCGTTATCGTTATCTCCGATTCGCTCGGCGATACCGCTTGTGAGGTGGTGCTTGCGGCGTCCGGGCAATTTGATGAAGGGGCTTTTCGTCTCTTGCGCCTGCCCAAGGTGACCTCGGTGGAGCAGGTCAAGTCATTTGTGGGGCCGCGCGTCGATGCCGACCATCGCGATGTCGCCGTGTTCCATACCATTGTCGATCCGGCGCTTCGCGCCCGCGTGCTCGATTACCTGGGTATGCTGCATATCCGTTCGGTCGACCTGATCGGCCCGACGCTTGCCGTGCTGTCGTCGCTCATCGGTGTGCCGCCCAAGTGCGTTGCGGGCGTGATTCACAAGACCGATGACCGCTATTTCCATCGTATCGAGGCCATGGAGTATTTCGTTGAGCACGATGACGGTCGTGGTTGCGACGATCTGTCGGGTGCCGATATCGTGCTGCTGGGTGTGTCGCGTACATCCAAGACGCCGCTGTCGATGTATTTAGCCTATCAGGGCTACAAGGTCGCCAATGTCCCACTGGCGCATGGCATGGAGCCGCCCAAGTCGATTTACGAGGTTGACCCGATGCGCCTGTTCGGCTTGATTTCGACCGTCGATGTGATTTCCGAGATTCGCGATAGCCGCTTGGGCGACGACTACGCCCGCGCCGTCGCAGGCTCCTATGCCGAGCCCGAGAGCGTGCGCGGCGAGCTTGAGGAAGCTCGTGCTCTCATGAAGCGCTTAGGCTGCTTTGTTGTGCGTACCGACGGCAAAGCCATCGAGGAAAGCGCTGCCGAGATCATTGCTCACCTTGAAGAGATTCAAGAGGCAAGAGCCCGCCGTGCCGTCCGCCGCGCTCAACAAAAGTAGCTCACTTGGGACAAGGTTGTTTGGGTAGCTAATTTGGGACGGGGCTCTTTTAGCTAACCAAAGAGAATACTTGGAAATAATGCTGATAAATGGTAAAGCGATTTAGCAAAAACATCGCATCCGACCTGCACTTTCCTTGTAGTGGTATCTTCATAAGGTAACCACCTTTACCTACCGTTTACCGCCGGTTTTAGCACGTTTACCAAACCGCGCACCCTCTGCTCAAGCCTGTCCAAAACCCGCCGTATAGTTCCCTCACGGCCCGCATCCGGCGGGTCGATTCGTTACCACGGTCGTGCGCGTAAGCGCATGGAAGGGGAAGTATCGTGAGCGATTGCAAGAGGGTTTACCGTTTTGGAACCGACGCCCAGGGCACCTGTGTCACTGAGGGCGACAAATCCATGAACTTCGTGCTTGGCGGCAAAGGCGCAAACCTTGCCGAGATGAGCCGCATCGGTCTGCCGGTTCCCGGTGGCTTTACCATTACCTGCCAGACCTGTGTCGAGTACTCCGGTGCCGGCAACGTCTGGCCCGAAGGCGCACTCGATGAGATCGTTGCCGCCGAGGCGGACCTCGAGGCCCGTTGCGGCAAGAAGCTCGGCGACGCCTCCGATCCGCTGCTCGTGTCGGTTCGCTCGGGCGCTCCGTTCTCCATGCCCGGCATGATGGACACGGTTCTCAACCTGGGCCTCAACGACGACTCCGTTCAGGGCCTTATCGCCCAGACGCAAAACCCGCGCTTTGCCTGGGACAGCTATCGTCGCTTTATCCAGATGTTCTCCAACGTCGTCATGGGTGTCGATGCCGACTTGTTCGAGAATGCCCTGACCCAGGCCCGCCTGGTCGCCGGCGTTCGCGTCGATTCCGAGCTTTCGGCCGAGGACCTGCAGGAACTCGTCGAGACCTTCAAGGGCATCTTCTCCGAGAACGTCGAGGCTGCCCTGTATCCCGAGCTCGAGGTCGCTGACGGCAAGCCCGTCTTCCCGCACGACCCGGAGCTTCAGCTGCGCCTTGCCATCCAGGCCGTCTTTGGCAGCTGGATGAACGAGCGCGCCTGCATCTACCGCAAGCAGCATGGCATTTCCGATGAGCTCGGCACCGCCGTCAACGTCCAGGCCATGGCCTTTGGCAACAAGGGCGAGACCTCGGCGACCGGCGTCGCCTTTACGCGCAACCCGGCCGACGGAACCAAGGAGTTCTATGGCGACTTTTTGGTGAATGCCCAGGGCGAGGACGTCGTCGCCGGCATCCGAAACACCGAGCCCATCGCCGACCTCAAGACCACCTCGGGCCTCGAGTCCGCAGGCGAGGAGCTCGAGCGCGTGTTCCTGACGCTCGAGGATCATTACCGTGATATGTGCGATATCGAGTTCACCATCGAGCAGGGCAAGCTCTGGATGCTCCAGACCCGCGTGGGCAAGCGCACCGCCACTGCCGCCCTGCGCATTGCTATCGAAATGGTCGAGGAGGGCCTGATCACCCGCGAGGAGGCTGTGAGCCGCATCGATCCCGCGCAGCTCGACCAGCTCCTGCACCCGCAGTTCGACGCCACCAAGAAGTACGAGGCCCTGGCCAGCGGCCTTAACGCCAGCCCTGGTGCCGCCGTGGGCGAGGTCGTGTTCTCGAGTGATGACGCCGTCGCGCGCGCCAACGAGGGCCACAAGGTCATTCTGGTCCGCTGGGAGACCAACCCCGATGACCTGAAGGGCATGGTCGCCGCCGAGGGCATCCTGACCAGCCATGGCGGCAAGACGAGCCATGCCGCCGTTATCGCCCGCGGCATGGGTACGCCCTGCGTCTGCGGTGTCGAGCGCTTCCATATCGACGCCGCCGAGAAGGTCGTGCACATCGAGGGCAGCGACCGCGTGCTGCGCGAGGGTGATGTCATCTCCATCGACGGTACCCTGGGCATCGTCGTCGACGGCGCGGTCGACCTGGTCTCTGCAGAGCTCACCGGCGACCTGGACACCATCCTGTCTTGGGCCGATGAGATCCGTTTGGACGAGACCGACGGTCACGCCAACCACGTGCGCGTCAACGCCGACAACCCCGAGGATGCCGAGCTCGCGCTCGAGTTTGGCGCCGAGGCCATCGGTCTGTGCCGCACCGAGCACATGTTCCTGGGCGATCGCAAGAACATCATCCAGAGCTTTATCCTGTCTGACGATGAGGCCGTGAAGCAGCAGGCCCTGGCCGACTTGCTCAAGGTTCAGACCGAGGACTTCCTGGCGATGTTCAAGACCATGTCCGGTCGCGATGTGGTCGTCCGCCTGCTCGATCCGCCGCTTCATGAGTTCCTGGATAATCCTCGCGAGCTCGAGGTCGCCATCACCAAGAAGGAGGCCGCCGGCGCTCCCGAGGAGGAGCTCACTGCCCTGCGCGCCCGCCTGCGTCGCATTGATGGCATGGTCGAGTCCAACCCCATGCTGGGCTTGCGCGGCGTGCGCCTGTCCGTCGTCTTTGGCGATCTGCCGCTCATGCAGGTTCGCGCCGTCGCCACGGCCGCTGCCCGCCTTATCAAGGAGGGTGTCGACCCGCGCCCCGAGATCATGGTTCCGCTCGTTTCCATCACGGCCGAGCATGTCCAGACCCGCGAGGTTATCGAGCGCGTGATCGCCGAGGTTTCCGCCGAGGAAGGCGTCGAGCTCAATATTCCCGTGGGCACGATGCTCGAGCTGCCGCGTGCCTGCATGGTCGCTGACGAGATCGCCCATCATGCCGACTTCTTCTGCTTTGGCACCAACGACCTCACCCAGACGACCTTTGGCTTCTCGCGCGATGACGCCGAGGCCAAGTTCATCCCGCTGTACATGCATAAAAAGATCCTGAAAGACAACCCCTTCGAGACCATCGACGCGGCAGTGCTGGAGCTCGTGCGCTTGGCCGTCGAGAAGGGCCGCGCCACCAATCCCGACATGCACTTTGGCGTGTGCGGCGAGCACGGCGGCGACCCCAAGTCCATCAAGGGCCTGTTTAACGTGGCCGACGTGGACTACGTGTCCTGCTCGCCCTATCGCGTGCCCCTCGCGCGCCTGGCTGCCGCTCAGGCCAAGCTCGAGGCCAAGCGCAACGCCTAGCCCCCTGCGCATCGACGCCTAGCGTAGCGCCCCTTCATACCGCCCGTCTCATTCGTGAGGCGGGCGGTTATCATGTGCGGGTTTTGTCTTTTTGTCTGCGTAAAAAATTGTTCTTGCAGCAGAAACCCGCGCGTGTATACTCGAATACGTTTGTTCAACTACGTGCCGGCCAAGGTGGTACGGCACCTCTAGAAGAGTAAGGAATTGCACATGGATTACATCCGCGCAATTGAGCGTCAGCAGATCCGCGAGGACATTCCTCAGGTTCGCGTCGCCGACAACGTCAAGGTTCACTACCGCATTAAGGAAGGCGACCGCGAGCGCATCCAGGTCTTCCAGGGCGACGTCATCCGCATGGCCGGCGCCGGTGCCCGCGAGACCTTCACCGTCCGCAAGATGTCCTTCGGTGTCGGTGTTGAGCGTACCTTCCCGCTTCACAGCCCCAAGATCGCCAAGCTCGAGGTCGTTCGTCATGGTCGCGTCCGTCGCGCCAAGCTGTACTACCTCCGCGACAAGGTGGGCAAGGCTGCTCGCATCCCCGAGAAGCGCTAAGAAGATCGCAGCGTCTGTCCACTCGTTTGGACACAAGGGTCACCTTCGGGTGGCCCTTCTTTTTATCTGATTTGCATGCAAGGAGGGCCTGGTATGGCCAACATGACGAGCTCGGTTTCGGCATCGCAGGTTGCCGGTGAGTTGGCGAGCGCTACGTTTGAGGAGATTCCCGCCCTCGTGGAGCATTATCGCGAGGACCCACGCCAGCAGGTGATCAAGGCTTGTGAACGCGCCCTCAAACGCCATGCCAAAGAGCTTGCCGAGCGCGAGCGCGTCAATGACATGTACGAGCTTATGCATGAGCTTGGTGGCGATGGGGTGGTCGTTGGTGTCGACGAGGTGGGTCGCGGATCGGTGGCCGGCCCTTTGACGGTATGCGCCGTCTGTCTTCCTATGGAGCCGCGCGTCTGGGGTATCAACGATTCCAAAAAGCTCACGCCCGCGCGCCGCGAGTTGCTCTCAGTGAAGATTGCCGAGGTGGCGACGGCGATCGGTTTTTGCCATATCGCGCCGAAGGATATCGATGAAATGGGCATGGCCCGTGCTATCCGTACTGCCGTTGCGGGCGCCGTGGCCGATACGGGACTTGAGCCCGACTGCGTCCTCATGGATGGTAACCCCTTGGGCGCCGTTCCTAACGAGCGCGATGTGGTGAAGGGCGATGCCAAAATCGCCTGCATCGCCGCGGCGTCCATCATGGCCAAGGTCACGCGTGACGAGATGATGGTCGAGTACGACGCCGAGTATCCCGAGTACCATCTGGCCGAGTCGAAGGGCTATGCAAGCCCCGAGCATATCGAGGCCATTCGCAAACATGGACTTTGTCCACTGCACCGCGTGAGCTTTTGCGGAAACTTTCTGCAGACTGAGCGCCTTTTCTAGGTCAATTGTGGAGACAGGGACCTCTGGGGTTTTATAAACTTGCTGGTAACGGGCCGTATGCAACACCATTGCTGCGTACGGCCCGTTTTTTGACGGCATTTGGTCAGCTTTTGGTTTGCTTCCGGTACTTACCCGCACGAAAGGTGCCCTCATCATCGGGGCAATGCAGCGTGCGGGAAAGGAGACCCCATGAGTGCCGCAAGCAAAAAGAGCAAGACGCAGCAGCTCAAGGAGCGTTGGGAAAACGGCGAGCTCGACTGCGGGGCGATGACGCCTGAGTTTATCAAGGGGCTCAGTCCCCGCGAGATGGGCATGCTGGGCGAGCTGATCACCATCGACTACTTTAACGAGCGCGGCTACACCTTGCTGGAGCAGGGTTATCGTTGCTCCGAGGGCGAGGCCGATCTGGTGCTGCTCGATGAGCTCGACGATGTCGTGGTGATGGCCGAGGTCAAGACCAGACGCGTTGCGCTGGATTGCAGCACGCGGGTCTTTCCCGAGGAGGCTGTGGACGCCCAAAAGCAACGCCGCTATCGCCGCATCGCAAGTTGCTATCTCATGGAACATTATCCGCTCAAGGCGATTCGCTTCGATGCCGTGGGTGTCACCATTCGCGGCGGGCATATCGCCGAGATCGAGCATCAGTACAACGCGTTCGATTGGCAGGTGTCGTGATGGCGTTCGAGACGTTTGCCGTTCACGCGGCATGCATCCGTGGCGTCGAGGCGATTCACGTCACGGTCGAGGTCTCGCTTGCCGGCGGCGTTCCGGGCATTCAGATGCTCGGCATTCCGAGTATGGAGGTGATGGAGTCACGCGGTCGTATTCGCTGCGCGATGCGCTCCGCCGGGTTTGAAATCCCGCGCTCGGGCATTACGGTCAATCTGGCGCCTGGCGATATTCGCAAGACCGGTAGCGGCTTTGATCTGCCCATCGCCATCGCGGTATTGGCGGCCGATGGTCAGATTCCCCGCGACAACCTCGATCGTTGTCTTATCGCTGGTGAGCTTGGCTTGGACGGTACGGTGCTTCCTGTCAAGGGCGAGGTGGCGTTTCAGCTATTGGCGCGTGATATGGGGCTGTCCTTTATCGCCGGCAGGTCCGATCAGCATGTGCCGCTTGCGGGCGTGGATTGTGGATTCATCGATCATTTGTCTCAGCTTGCCCATGGCATGGGCGATGCCGCGCGGCACTACTTGGATTCTGAAGTGCTCGAGGCGACCTTTGAGCCCGAGCTCGACTATGCCGACGTACTGGGGCAGGAGGTCGCCAAGCGCGGCATGGCGCTTGCGGCGGCAGGAGAACTCGGCTTGCTCATGATCGGGTCCCCGGGATCGGGCAAGACGATGCTCGCGCGTCGTATGACCGGCATCCTGCCCGAGCTTTCCGTTGAGGATCAACAGGAGGCGCTGTGCATCCATTCGGTTTTGGGTGAGAACATTGATGGCTTGTTGGCAGGGCACCGGCCCTTCCGCAGTCCCCATCACAGTATTTCGACCGCAGGTCTTATCGGCGGTGGGCGCCCGGTGCACCCGGGTGAGATCAGCCTTGCTCATGGCGGCGTGCTCTTTTTGGACGAGCTTGCTGAGTTTCCCACGGGTGTGCTGCAGACGCTGCGTCAGCCCATCGAACGCGGCTACGTCAGGATCGTACGCGTCGACGGGGCTTTTACCTTCCCGTCGCGCTTTCAGCTGCTGGCTGCGAGCAATCCCTGCCCCTGCGGCTTTTTGGGCGATCGTGAGGTACCGTGTCGCTGCTCGGCGGCGATGGTCGAGCGCTATCGGTCTAAACTGCGCGGTCCTTTGGCCGACCGTATCGACATGATGATCGATGTGACCCGTCCCGACCCTCAGGTGATTATCGAGGGCGCGGAGGGTATGTCGTCAGCTGAGTTACGTGACTACGTTGTGCGCGGTCGCGCTTTTCGCGCTTGGCGCGAATCCCGTATGGACGATGCTGATGCCGAGGCCGAGGATGACGAGACACGGTCCATTGACGGCGTCGTTTCGACCTTTGAGCTCGATGATGCGGCGGAGAAGTGTGTGCTCGGCCTGTCGAAGCGCACGCATCTCACGGGCCGCGGCATCGTGCGCCTGGTGCGTATCGCGCGTACCATCGCCGACGTCGCCGAGAGCGAGCAAGTGACGCAGGACCACGTGCTCGAGGCGGCGATGTACCAGGGAAGGAGGGACCAATGATGGCCGAGGGGACCTTCGAGCTGCATCCAGGTGACGCGTTGTATCCCGAGACCGTTTTGGAGCTTTCTGATGTACCCCAGACACTCTATGTGCGCGGCAACCCCGAGGTGCTTTCGACGCCCGCGCTCTCCATCATCGGCGCGCGCAAGGCCTCTCCGTATGGTCTTGCCGTGGCAGAGCTTGCGGCAAAGGTTGCGGTCGAGGCGGGCGTGACGGTAGTTTCGGGCGGCGCGGTCGGTTGTGACCAGGCCTCGGGTTGGGCTGCGGTCAATGCCGGCGGCAAACACGTCGTGGTGCTGGGGACGGGCGCCGACGTGGTCTACCCGCGTTCGAGCGCGGGGCTTATTACGCGCACGCTCGATACGGGTGGCGCGGTCGTGTCGATCTCTCCGTGGGGCATGGGTCCGCGCAAGTTTGCCTTTCCGCGCCGCAATCGCGTAATCGCGGCCCTGTCGCAAGCCCTCTTTGTATCCGAGGCGGGTATGCCTTCCGGGACGTTTTCTACAGCCGAGGCTGCTATGGATTTGGGGCGAGAACTTCTTGCCGTGCCAGGGTCGATCCTATCGCCCGAGTCGCGTGGCACGAATTACCTCATTGCGAACGGTGCCTGCTGCATCATCGACGAGGAATCTATCGAGATGGCTATTTCACGCATCTACGGCACCCTGCGCTACTCGCGCCCCGATGCTCCCGGCATTGCCGACCTGGATCCAACACAGCAGACCGTGATGCATGCGCTCATCGCCTCTCCGCTCAAGGTCGACGACATCGCGGCGCTCGTCTCGCTCGATGCCGTCGGCGTACTCAAACTCCTGGGTTCGCTTGAGCTCGAGGGTCTTATCGAGCGCATGATGGATGGAAGGTATGCGCCCTCCAAGTTTGCCCTTCACGCTCAGACACCCTTCGGTCACAATGGAAAACATGTCAATTAGAAAGGTGTTTGCAGATGCTGTTTGATCAGGTGACGGTTATCGGTGGCGGTCTGGCGGGTTCGGAGTGCGCGATTCAGCTGGCAGATCGCGGGTTCGCCGTAAGGCTGTGCGAGATGCGCCCCCAGGTTAGCTCCCCGGCCCACCATACCGATCACCTGGCAGAGCTCGTCTGTTCCAATTCGTTTAAGTCGACCCGTCCGGATTCCGCGGCTGGATTGCTGAAGGCCGAGCTTGAGCGCATGGGTTCAGTCCTGCTCGATTGCGCCCATCGCGCGGCTGTTCCCGCCGGTGGCGCCTTGGCGGTCGACCGCGTCAAGTTTTCCGAGTTTGTCGAGGCCGAGGTTGCCGCCCGTCCCAATATCGAGATCATTCACGGCGAGGTCACGCAGATTCCCGAAGGTCACGTGGTCATTGCCGCCGGCCCCTTGTGCTCGCCGGCGCTGAGCGAAGAGGTCATGAAGCTCGTCGGTGGCGACGCCCTTGCGTTCTTCGATGCCGCGGCGCCGATCGTCGATGCCTCCACGCTCGATATGGACGTGCTGTTCTCGCAGTCGCGCTACGAGGAGCAGGGGAGCGGCGACTATCTCAACGCTCCGCTCAATAAGGAGGAGTACGAGGCCTTTATCGAGGCGCTTACCACGGCCGACCGCGTGGTGCTCAAGGACTTTGAGGGCGGCGATCTGTTCCAGGCCTGTCAGCCTGCCGAGGAAGTTGCGCGCACCGGCAAGGACGCCATTCGCTTTGGCGCCATGAAGCCTGTCGGCCTCACCGATCCGCGAACCGGTCGTCGTCCCTGGGCGGCGATTCAGCTGCGTGCCGAGAATAAGGAGAAGACCGCCTATAACCTGGTGGGCTTCCAGACCAACTTGACCTTTGGCGAGCAGAAGCGCGTCTTCCATATGGTGCCGGGCCTGGAGAACGCTGAGTTCTTCCGCTACGGTGTCATGCACCGCAATACCTTTGTCGACGCCCCGCACGTGCTCGATGGCACCTTTGCCGTGCCCGGTACCGGCGTGCGCCTGGCCGGTCAGATCACCGGCACCGAGGGGTACATGGAAGCCGTGGCGACCGGTCTGCTCGCGGCGCTCAACACCTATGCCGAGGCAATCGGTGCCGCGGGCGTCGAGTTGCCGCGTGTGGGCGCCCTGGGTGCGCTCGTGGGTTATGCGACCGATCCTGCCACCGTGGGCTATCAGCCTATGCATGTCAACTTTGGCCTGGTGCCGCCACTCGAGGATGGTAAGCGCCGCAGCAAGCGCGACCGCTACCAGGCCTATGCGGACCGTGCGCTCGAGGCCCTTGATGCCTATCTGGCCACTCGCCCCGATCTGTTTGGAGGCGACCGGTCATAGCCTTTGACCTGTACGACACCGTCGACTCGTTTATCGCCTATATCTCACGTGTCGAGGGACTTTCTCCCAACACGGTGACGGCCTATGGCTCGAGGCTGGAGCGCTTTGCTGCCTGGTGCGAGCGCGAGGATATAGATGCTTTCGCCGCCGACGTGCGCACCATTCGTCGCTATCTTGCCGAGCTTTCGCGTGAGCAGGTGGCTCCCCGAACGCTTGCGGCACACCTGTCTGCCGTTCGCTCGCTCTATCGGTGGATGGCTGCCGAGGGGGTCGTGGAGGGCGATGTGGTCTCGGCAATTTCCTCGCCCAAGCTCCCGCGCGATCTACCCGGTGTGCTGACGACCCAACAGGTGGAGGCGCTGCTCAAGACGCCTGATACCTCAACACCCGCGGGACTGCGCGATGCGGCGATGCTCGAGCTGCTCTATGCCTCGGGCGCCCGTATCTCTGAGCTCGCAGCACTCAATGTGGAGTCCATTGTGTGGTCCGAACGCACGCTGCGCCTGTGGGGCAAGGGGAGCAAAGAACGTATCGTCCCTCTGTATCGTCGCGCGCTCGAGGCGACGCGTCTCTATATTGAGGAGGGGCGGCCGGAGTTGTTCGCTCAGGCAAAGCGCCGTGACCCCACTACCGGGCCGCATCCGCTGCTTATATCGGCGCGCGGTAATCGCATGAGTGCCGCCATGCTCAGGCGGCGGTTCCATACTCTGGCGACACTCGCCGGCATTCCGGCCGACATCGCCCCGCATGCGATGCGCCATACCTTTGCGACCGACTTGCTCGAGGGCGGTGCGGACCTGCGCTCGGTTCAAGAGCTGCTGGGTCATGCGAGCCTGTCCACGACGCAGATCTACACGCACCTCACGCCCGATCGGCTCAAACGTGCCGTGGCTCAAGCCCATCCCCGAGGCGAATAGTGGCTGGGACGTCCCGCGCCGCACTCAGGTGTGTGGTTTTGATTGCGGGTTGGCAGGAAGATGCATTCCTGCTATCATTCATCGGGTTGCTTCACGGCAACAGGTTTTTATCACGCACGCGCGGCTACTTCATACCGTGGTGCCCGGGCTTTGGTAGCACATGTCCGGGTTGGTTTTGGAGGATGACCCCGCGCGGAGGCAAACCACAGGAGGTTTAACATGGCTACCAAGATTAATATCCGCACCCTGCTCGAGGCCGGCTGCCACTTCGGTCACCAGACCCGTCGCTGGAACCCCAAGATGAAGCCGTTCATCTTCGGTGAGCGCAACGGCATCTACATCCTCGACCTCAAGCAGACCATCCTTGACGCCGACCAGGCTTACACCTTCGTCAAGAACGTCGCCAAGGGCGGCAATGTGCTGTTCGTCGGCACCAAGAAGCAGGCTCAGGAGGCCGTCAAGAACGCCGCTGAGCGCGCTAATATGCCTTACATCAACCAGCGTTGGCTCGGCGGCATGCTGACCAACTTCGTCACCATCCGCTCCCGCATCAACCGCATGGAGGAGCTCGAGGCCATGGTCGAGGACGGCCGCATGGCTGTTCTGCCCAAGAAGGAGCAGGCTGTGCTCGGCAAGGAGCTCACCAAGCTCCAGACCAACCTCGGTGGCGCCCGCGACATGAAGGGTCTGCCCCAGGCTCTCTTCGTCATCGACACCAAGCGCGAGGAGAACGCCATCAAGGAGGCCCAGCGCCTGAACATCCCCGTCGTCGCTCTGATCGACACCAACTCCGATCCCGACGAGGTCGAGTACGGCATCCCCTGCAACGATGACGCTATCTCCGCTGTCACCCTTATGTGCGAGCTCATGGCCGACGCCTGCCTCGCTGGCTCCGGCAAGGAGCAGGTCTCCGAGGCCGAGATGGCCGCTGAGCCCAAGGCCGAGTAAATCAGTCTTAGTTAATTCTTTTTCATCTCTTTGAAAGGAACCACAATGGCCCAGATTACCGCCGCTATGGTCAAGCAGCTCCGCGAGATGACCGACTCCCCGATGATGGAGTGCAAGAAGGCTCTCGTCGAGGCTGACGGCGACATGGACGCCGCTGTCGACGTTCTGCGCAAGAACGGCCTCGCCAAGGCTGCCAAGAAGGCTGGCCGTGAGACCAACGAGGGCGCTGTCGCCGCGTTCGTCTCCGAGGACGGCAAGTCCGGCGCTCTGCTCGAGCTCTCCTGCGAGACCGACTTCGTCGGCTCCAACGCCAAGTTCACCGGCTTTGCTTCCAAGGTCGCTGAGGTTGTCGCCACCACCGAGCCGGCTGACGTCGACGCTCTGCTCGAGAAGCCGATGGGCGAGGAGACCGTTTCCTCCGAGCTCACCGAGATGATTCACATCATGGGCGAGAACATGAAGATCGCTCGTTTCGCTGCCCGCAAGGCCGAGAACGGCGCTCTCGCTTCTTACATCCACATGGGTGGTAAGATCGGCGTCCTCGTCGAGTTCGCTTTCGAGAAGGCCGAGACCGCTCAGGCCGACTCCTTCAAGACCTTCGCTCACGACGTTGCCCTTCAGGTTGCCGCCGTTGCCCCGATTTGCGCTACCCGCGATCAGGTTCCGGCCGAGACCGTCGAGCACGAGAAGGAGATCTATATGGCTCAGGCTGCCGAGTCCGGCAAGCCCGAGGCTATCCAGGAGAAGATGGCTGTTGGCCGTCTGGAGAAGTTCTACAAGCAGTCCGTGCTCACCGAGCAGGAGTTCATCAAGGACAGCTCCCTCACCATCAAGAAGTACGCCGAGCAGGTCTCCAAGGAGCTGGGCGACACCATTACCGTCGTTGCGTTCGACCGTCTGGTCCGTGGCGAGTAAATAAGCTCTTGTAGCTGGTAATGAGCAGGCTGTGGGTTTTACTCGCAGCCTGCTTTTTCATGGCTCTTTTCAGAGCCTTTGCTATCATATTGAGAGTCTAATTAAAGGAGGATCGCTTTGTCCGACATCCGATATAAACGCGTGCTTCTGAAGCTTTCCGGCGAAGCGCTTATGGGCGATGGCCAGTATGGCATCGACCCCAAGATTACCGACCATCTTGCCAAGCAGGTCAAGGAGCTGCTCGCCGTTGGTCATGAGGTCGGCGTTGTTGTCGGCGGCGGCAACATTTTCCGCGGCATGGCCGGCGCTGCCGGTGGCATGGAGCGCGCTCAGGCCGACTACATGGGTATGCTCGCGACCGTTATGAATGCGCTCGCCCTGCAGGATGCCTTTGAGCACAACGATGTCCCCTGCCGCGTGATGAGTGCTATCCAGATGAACGAGATCTGCGAGCCCTATATTCGCCGTCGCGCCATCAATCACCTTTCCAAGGGCAGCGTCGTCATTTTTGCCGCCGGTTCGGGTAATCCGTACTTTACGACTGACACCGCCGCGGCCCTTCGTGCCTGCGAGATCGGTGCCGAGATTCTGATTAAGGCCACCAAGGTTGACGGTATCTACGATAAGGATCCCGTCAAGTGCGCCGATGCCGTCCGCTTTGACAAGATTACCTATCATGAGGTGCTCGTCCGCGGTCTGCAGGTTATGGATTCCACTGCTACGGCACTGTGCCAGGATAACCGCATGCCTATTTTGGTCCTCAACATCGATGGCGAGGACACCGTCAAGCGCGCGCTTTCGGGTGAGCCCGTCGGCACGCTCGTCTATCAGGAGGATTAAGCATGGCAGAGAACATCACCGCCCACATGGACAAGTCGCTCGAGTCCCTCAAGCATAACTTCTCCAAGGTTCGTACCGGCCGCGCCAACGCCAACATTCTGTCCGACATCACCGTCGATTATTACGGTGTTCCCACGCCGGTCACGCAGGTTGCCGCCGTAAAGACCCCCGAGGCCCACATGCTGCTCATCGAGCCGTGGGACAAGGCACTCATCAACGCTATCGTCAAGGCCATCGGCGCTTCCGATCTGGGTATTACCCCCAACTCCGATGGCACCGTCGTTCGTCTGCCGTTCCCGGCTCCCACCGAGGAGCGCCGTCGCGAGCTCGTCAAGGAGTGCCGCGAGTACGCCGAGCAGGCCAAGGTGTCTATCCGTAACATCCGTCGCGACTTCAACAACAAGCTCGAGCGCGATGAGGAGCTCACCGAGGACGATGTCCGTCGCGAGCAGGCCAAGGTCCAGAAGCACACCGATGAGTATGTCGCCAAGGTCGAGGAGCTTCTGAAGGAAAAAGAAGCCGAGGTCATGGAGATCTAAGGTGCAATACGACGAGCATAAACTGGTCGAGTACTTTGCCGACGCCCCTGCGGGCGTCGGTTTTTCCGACCTTGACCTCAATAACATTCCGCACCATATCTCGTGCATCATGGACGGCAACGGTCGTTGGGCCACGTCGCGCGGTCTTGCACGCACTGAGGGCCACAAGGCGGGTATCGTCTCCCTTCGCGAGATCATTACCGCGTGCGTGCGTCTAGGCGTCGACGTGCTTTCTGCCTATGCGTTTTCTACCGAAAACTGGAACCGCCCGCAGCATGAGGTCAACGTCTTGATGCATCTGTTTGCCAAGACGTTTATCGATGAGCTGCCGCTGCTTAAGCGCGAAAACGTGCGCGTTGTCTTTTTGGGTGACATTTCCGCGCTGCCCAAGAAGACCCGCGACGTTTTTGAGCGCGGCCTTGCCGAGTGCGCCGATCACACCGGTATGACGCTGGCGCTTGCCGTCAACTACGGCGCGCGTGCCGAGATTACCCGCGCTGTCCGTCAGATTGCACTCGACGCTGCCGTCGGTAAGATCGATCCTGCCGCAATTGATGACGACATGGTGGCTTCCCACCTCTATACCGCCGGTCTTCCCGATCCCGAACTTGTGATTCGCACCTCTGGTGAGCTGCGCCTTTCGAACTATCTGCTGTGGCAGGTGGCTTATTCCGAATTCTACGTCACCGATACCTATTGGCCCGACTTTGATCGTTGGGGCCTTGTCGACGCCATTTTGGCCTATCAGGGCCGTGACCGTAGGTTTGGTGGACTGAGCAAGACCGAGGAGGCTTAATCGTGTCCGATCGTCCCAAGGCATCTGCTCCCAAGACGCCAGTTTCCGCGGCGCCTGCGCGCAAGGCTGCCACTGCGGGAGCGCCTGCAGCGAAGAGCGGCACCGGTTCGTGGCTGGCGGGCTTTATTACCCGTGCCGCCGCCGGTATCGTCTACGCCGTTGTCTTTATCCTGTGCCTGGTTTTGGGTATCGTGCCCACGGCCATCTTTGTTTCTGTCATGAGCGGTCTGTGCTGCTATGAGTTTTTCCGTATGACAAGGCTCGATGGCAAGATGGCTAACGAGCGCATGGGTATCGCTGCCGCCGTACTCTTTCCGCTGTCGGCGTTGGGCGATTCGATGTTGCTGAATGCCCTGCTTTTTGCCTTGATGCTCGCTGTGGGCATTTGGTATGTCTGGTCGCCGCGTACCCGCATCTCTGATGTGGCCGTGACGCTCATGGGTCCCATCTACACTGGCTTTATGCTGTCGGCTATCGTGCTGCTGCGCGATGCCGTGCCCGGTTTTGCCGGCGCCCTGCTTTCAGTGGGCGTTTGCGCGTCCCTTTGGGTCTCCGATTCGTTTGCCTACATCGTGGGCAGCCGTATCGGCAAGCACAAGATGGTTCCCAAGATCTCCCCCAAAAAGAGCTGGGAGGGGTTTGCCGGCGGCATCTTGGGCTCGGTTTTGATTTGGCTCATCCTGTGGGCGACGCACTTCTACAAGCTCAGCCTGCCCTATGCGCTGCTGTGCGGCGTGGTCGTGTCCATTCTGGGCGTTATCGGCGACCTTATCGAGTCGCGCATCAAGCGCGGTGTGGGCGTCAAGGATTCCGGCAACCTTATCCCGGGCCACGGCGGAATGCTCGATCGTAGCGATTCGCTTATCTTCGGTTGCATCACCGCACAGCTGTTGCTGATGATTGGAGGCGTGCTGTAATGTCCTTCCAGACGACGTATGGCCCCGATGGACACCTTCGCGTTGCCATCCTGGGTTGTACGGGCTCTATCGGCACCCAGGCGCTCGATGTGTGCCGCCAGCATGCCGATCGCCTGCAGGTGACGGCGCTGTCCGTTAATTCCAGCACCTCGGAGCTCGTTGCCGCCGCCCGCGAGTTCTCGGTTCCGGCGGTTGCCGTTGCCGATGTCGCTCATGGCGATGACGCCGTGCTGCAGGAGTTGCCCGAGGGCACACAGCTCGGCGTTGGCGCGCAGGCGGTTTGCGAGCTCGCGCGTCGCGACGATGTCGACTGCGTGCTTGTCGCTATTGTGGGCGCAGCCGGTCTCGAGGCGAGCCATGCGGCCTTGACCTCGAATAAGCGCCTTGCCCTTGCCAACAAGGAGTCCCTCGTCGTCGGTGGCGACTTGCTTATGCCGTTGGCACAACCGGGCCAGCTTATTCCGGTCGACTCTGAGCATTCCGCCATCTACCAGTGCTATCTGGGGGAGAACCCGCGCGAGGCCCACTGCATTTGGCTCACCTGCTCGGGCGGTCCGTTCTTTGGCCGCACGCGCGACGAGCTCGATCGCGTGACGCGTGCCGATGCCCTCGCGCATCCCACGTGGGCCATGGGTGCCAAGATCACCATTGACTCCGCCACCCTCATGAACAAGGGCCTGGAGCGCATTGAGGCCATGCATCTGTTTAACTGCGACCTCGATTTCATTAACGTGGTCGTGCAGCGTCAGTCCAAGATTCACTCTATGGTCGAGTTCGCCGACGGCTCCGTGATGGCGCATCTCGGTGCATCCGACATGCGTATTCCCATCCAGTTCGCGTTCTCGTATCCCGAGCGTTGGGATACTCCGGCGCCTCGTATCGATTTCCGCGAGCTGGGGCAGCTCACGTTTGATGCTGCCGACATGGATACCTTCCGCTGTCTGGCACTGGCCGAGCGTGCCGGCAAGACGGGTGGCACCATGCCGTGCGTGCTCAATGCCGCCAACGAGGTAGCCGTCGATGCCTTCCTGCACGATGGCTGCAGCTTTACCGATATCGATCGCATTGTGGAATCCTGCATGGACGCCCACGATATGCAGGTGGTCGATTCGTTTGAGCAGCTTTGCGACATCGATGCGTGGGCGCGTGAAAAGGCTGCGCAGGTGCTCGCCGCAACCCGTTCCTAACCCATAAGGATTGCTTTTTCGTTTTATGGATACTGTTCTGAGCGTTCTCTCATCGGTCTTTTGGGGCCTGCTGATGCTTTCCGTCCTCGTGTTTTTGCACGAGGGCGGCCATTTTTTGGCGGCGCGTGCCTGCGGCGTCCGTGTGACCGAGTTCTTTTTGGGTCTGCCGTGCCGCTTTGACATCCATTACACGTCGCGTCGCATTGGAACCAAGTTTGGCGTGACCCCGCTGCTGCTGGGTGGCTACGCTGCCATCTGCGGTATGGATCCGACCGATGTCTCGTGCGCCGATCGCGTGCTCGCGGCTATCTATCGTCATGGTCGCGTGACCGTGGCCGACCTTGCTGTCGAGCTCGAGCTTTCCGAGGAGGATGTGCTCGAGGCTTGTGCCCTGTTGCTGGGCTGGGGCTCCATCGCACCCTGGTATGAGGAAGGGGAGAAGCCCTCGCCGAGCTACTATCCCACCAAGTATCAGACGCTGCCGCGAGACGCGGCGGGTTACACCACCTTTGACGGCCGCCGTTTCGATCGCGAACATTCAACTGCCGAGGGCGATGTGTGGGAGCTGCCGTGCGGCGAGGCCGAGTTCCTTGCACAAGAGCGTTCGCACACCTATCTTGGCCAGGGCTTTCTCAAGCGCGTCTTTATGCTGCTCGCGGGCATTATTGTCAATATCTTGACAGGCTTTTTGCTCCTTATGAGTATCTATTCCATTGCGGGTGTCACCGTGCCGATGGATACCAACGTGATCGGTCAGGTTGACGAGGGGTCTATTGCCGCCAAGGCGGGTATCGAGGGCGGTGACGCGATCCTTTCGGTTGACGGTGTCTCATGTTCCACTTGGATGGATGTCTACGATGCCATCGGCAAGGCTGCCGGTAAGGACGATATTGCTATTGAGTATGAGCGCGATGGCAAGCAGTGTTCGACCTCGGTCGCACTCAAAGAGGACGAACGTCTGGGCGTTTATGCCTCTACGCAGGTGGTCCGTTTGGACCCCATCACCTCGGCGCGCCTCTCCTTCTCGTATGTTGCGCAGACAGCGGAGGGCGTGATGCGCCTGCTCCAGCCGCAGCATACGATGGAGATCCTCGATCAGTCCTCTTCGATCGTGGGTATTAGCGTCATGTCCTCGCAGGCAGCTGCTGCCGGTCCCGTCACGTTCTTGTCGTTTGCCGCGCTCATTTCGTTCTCGCTTGGCTTTATGAACCTGCTGCCCATCCCACCACTCGATGGCGGCAAGCTGCTTATTGAGATCATTCAAAAGATTGCTGGCCGCGAGCTGCCGCTCAAGGTCCAGACGATCGTGAGCTATGTGGGCGTCGCGCTCTTCGCATTGCTGTTTGTCTATATGCTTCGTTCCGACATCCTTCGATTTATTCTGTAGGGGAGTGTTTGGATTGTCTTTATCCCATCCTTTGCCTCGCGAGTTGACGCGCCCCGTGCATGTGGGCGGCGTGCAGATCGGTGGTGGCGCTCCGGTCGTGGTTCAGTCTATGACCTGCACCGATACTGCTGATGCCCAGGCAACGCTTGCGCAAGTGTGCGCGTTGGCGCAGGCTGGCTGCGATATCGTGCGCGTGAGCGTGCCTACCGAGGCTGCGCTCGAGGGCTTTCGCACGATTTGTGCCGAGTCTCCGGTGCCAATCGTCGCCGATATCCATTTTAACCATAAGCTTGCCATTGGCGCTGTCGAGGCTGGTGCCTCTAAGCTGCGCATCAACCCCGGCAATATCGGCGATTGGGCTAAGGTCGATGCCGTCATCGATGCCGCGGGTGCCGCGGGCTGCGCGATTCGCATTGGCGTGAACGCGGGCTCGCTTGAGCAAGATATTGCCGAGCGCGACGACCTCACGCAGCCCGAAAAGCTCGTGATGTCGAGCGAACGCTTTGTGCGGCACTTTGAGGACCGTGGGTTTACCAACATCGTGCTATCCGCCAAGGCCCATAGCGTACAGACGACACTTGATACCTATCGCGCCCTGTCGCGCGAGATACCGCATGTTCCGCTCCACCTGGGCGTGACGGAGGCGGGGACCAAGCTTCAGGGCACCATCAAGAGCTCTGTAGGCTTGGGTATCTTGCTTTCCGAAGGCATCGGTGACACCATGCGTGTGTCGCTCACGGCCGATCCGGTTGAGGAGCCGCCGGTCGCCTGGGGAATTCTACAGTCGCTGGGCCTGCGTCGCCGTGGTCCCGAGATTGTCTCGTGCCCCACGTGCGCCCGCTGCCAGGTTAACCTGATTCCCATCGCCGAGGAGGTCACCGAGCGGCTTAAGAACTATTCCGCGCCGCTTTCGATCGCCGTGATGGGATGTGCGGTCAACGGCCCCGGAGAGGCATCTGACGCCGACCTGGGTGTTGCCTGCGGACGTGGTCAGGGCCTGCTCTTTTCGCATGGCCAGATCATTGGTAAAGTAGCTGAGGATCAAATTGTCGACGCGCTTATGGCCGAGGTCGACAAACTTATTGAGGAGAAATAAATGACCCGAGCAATGTATATGTCTAAGCTCTATGCGCCGACGCTTAAAGAGGATCCGGCTGACGCTGAGCTCGCCAGCCACCGCCTGCTGCTCCGTGCCGGCATGATCCGTAAGGAGGCCGCCGGTCTGTATTCCTACCTGCCGCTCGCATGGCGCTCGATCCGCAAGATCGAGAACATCGTGCGCGACGAAATGGATGCCGCCGGTGCCCAGGAGCTTATGATGCCCATTATGGTCGACGCCGAGCTGTGGCGTGAGTCCGGCCGCATCGATGCCTATGGCAAGGAGCTCGTGCGCTTTGACGACCGTCATGGTCGCGAGTTTGTGCTGGGCCCCACGCACGAGGAGACCGTCACGGCCCTGGTGCGCAACGAGCTGCGCTCCTATAAGCAGCTGCCCGTCAACCTGTACCACATTCAGGATAAGTTCCGCGATGAGTTCCGTCCCCGCTTTGGCCTGATGCGCGGCCGCGAGTTCATCATGAAGGACGCCTATAGCTTCTCTGCCACGCAGGAGAGCCTGCAGGAGGAGTACGACAAGATGAAGCAGGCCTACGCCAACATCTGCGAGCGCTGCTACATCAAGGCTCTGCCCGTTGTCGCCGACTCCGGCGAGATCGGCGGCGACACCTCCGTCGAGTACATGGCTCTGGCCGACGCCGGTGAGGCCTCGCTCGTCTACTGCGACGATTGTGGCTTTGCTGCCGATGACGAGGCTGCAAGCACCAAGGTCGTTGTGACCGAGGGGCCCGGCGACGGCACGCTTACCAAGGTCGAGACTCCGGGTATGGGCACCATCGAGGCCGTCGCCAAGTTTTTCGGTTTCCCCGAGAACGGTACGCGCAAGTCGCTGGCGTTGATCGACGCCGAGGGCAAGCCGGTCGTGGCCATTGTCCCGGGCGACCACGAGCTCAATGACTGCAAGGCCGAGCATGTCTTTGGCAAGGGCTATCGTATGATGACCGACGAGGAGCTTCAGGCGAACGGTCTGCACAAGGGCTTTATCGGTCCGGTCAACCTGCCCGAAGGCATCCGTCTGGTTTGCGATGAGAGCCTGCGTGAGTCCAAGCAGTGGGCCTGCGGTGCCAACGAGGTTGATTATCACTTTACCGGTGCCTGCCCCGAGCGCGACTTTACCGTCGATGAGTGGGCCGACCTGGTTACCGTCGTTGCCGGCGATCCCTGCCCGCACTGCGGCAAGCCGCTCTCTGCTGCCCGCGGCATCGAGGTCTCTCAGGTCTTCCAGCTGGGCACCAAGTACTCCGAGGCCATGGGTGCCACCTTTATGGATGAGGACGGCAAGGAGAAGCCGCTTATCATGGGTTGCTACGGCGTGGGCGTGTCCCGCTCGCTCGCTGCCGTCGTGGAGCAGCACAACGACGAGCACGGTATCGTCTGGCCGGTCTCCGTTGCCCCGTATGAGGTTGCAGTGATTCCGCTCGACCCCAAGAAGGAGGAGTGCGCTACCGTCTGCGACCAAATCGTCGAGGGCCTGTGCGCCGAGGGTATCGAGGTTGTCGTCGATGACCGTGACGAGCGTCCCGGCTTTAAGTTTGCCGATAACGACCTCATGGGCTTCCCGTATCAGGTCGTTCTGGGTAAGCGTGGCCTCAAGAATGGTACTGTGGAGCTCAAGGACCGTGCCACGGGCGAGCGTGAGGACGTGGCGATCGACGAGGTCGTCGCCAAGGTTGCTGAGCTTGTTAAGGCGGCCCGCCGTTAATCGACGATTTCGCTTGTAGTTCGATATACGGGACGGCCCCGCATTTCTCCAGATCGGGGAGATGTGGGGCCGTCCTTTTATCTTGTGGCATCCTCGATATCTGAAAGAAAAACCCCACAGCCCATATGAGTTGCGGGGTTTTCTTGTGCCTCCGATGCGAAATAAATCGCTCAGATATTACTGATAATCGACGACGTCGATCCAGTTCTTCAGGAACTCATCGTTCACGTTGCGCTTACGAGCGAGCTCGGAAGCGGCGACGATGCTCGTCCACTGACGCACGACCTGCATGGGCATGTCGGCGCGGTCGCAGTAGAGCTCCAGGTAGGCCTCAGCCTGGTCCTTGCTGTTGAGGGCGAAGAGCAGGTAGGTGGTGGCAACGTCGGCAGCAGGGGAGCCCTGGGTGGCGTGTGCCCAGTCGCACACATAGAGCTGGCCGTCGTCGCCGACGATGACGTTGGAGGGGTTGAAGTCGCCGTGGCAGACCTTGAACTCCTTGGTCATGCCGTCCAGACGCTCCTGAAGGTTGTAGCGCGTGGTGGCATTGAGCTGATCAAGGCTGTCGATCATGCGGGCGAACTTGTCGCGCTGACGGTTGAGCAGCGGGGAGGTGTAGCCGTGGATCTCGATCTGGAGGTCGACGAACATCTCGAGATACTCACCAAAGCGCTGAGGCTCGGCAGTCATCTTCTCGGCAAGGGTGGTGCCCGGAACCTTCTCGGTCACGAGCGCCCAGCCGTTGGCGTTCTCGAGCTGGGAAACCTCGAGAGCCTTGGGGCTGCGGATGCCGCACTCATTGATGCGGGCAAGATTCAAAGCCTCGTTGAACACGTCGGAGACGGGCTTGGTCTCGTTAAAGACCTTGACGATCTTGTCGCCCAGGTCGTAAACGACCTTGTTGCCACGGCGGACGAGCTCGGTCTTGGAATCGGGTAGCAGCATGGTTGCATCCTTTCAACGATGCGATAGAAGCGACGGCGGGGGTGTGTGAAACACCCGTGCACCCCCGCCGTTAAAAACCGTGCTAAAACTAGCAGACGGCGTAGTCCTGAGGCTCTCGGCCGTAGTAGGCGTCCAGGTAGAGCTCCTTGATCTCGCTCATGAGCGGGTAGCGCGGGTTGGCGCCGGTGCACTGGTCGTTGAATGCCTGCTCGGTCATCTCGTCGAGGGTGTCGAGGAAGTACTGCTCGTCAACACCGTAGTCGGCGATGGTCTTCTTGACGCCGATGAAGTCCTTGAGCTCCTCGAGCTTCGTGATGAAGTTCTCGAAGACCTCCTTGTCGTCCTTGCCCTCGATGCCGCAGTACTTGGCCATCTCGGCGTAGTTGTGCAGCGCGTTGGGGTAAGGATACTGGGAGAAGGTACCCATCTTGACGGGAGCCTCGGCGGCGTTGTAGCGCATGACGCGAGTCAGGATGACAGCGTTGGCGAGGCCGTGGGGCAGGTGATGGAAGGCGCCGAGCTTGTGAGCCATGGAGTGGTTGAGGCCCAGGAAGGCGTTGGCGAAGGCCATACCGGCCATGCAGGAGGCGTTGTGCATCTCCTCGCGGGCATGCGGGTCCTTGGCGCCGTTCGTGAAGCTGGAGGGCAGGTTCTCGAAGACGAGCTTAGCAGCGCGCTCGGAGAGGCCCTTGGTGTAGTCGGAAGCCATGATGGAGACATAGGACTCGATGGCGTGGGTCATGACGTCGATGCCGGAGGCAGCGGTCAGGCCGCGCGGGGCGGTCATGCAGTTGTCGGCGTCGACGATAGCCATGTTGGGGAGCAGCGCGTAGTCGGCGAGCGGCCACTTGATGCCGGTCTCCTTGTCGGTGATGATGGCGAACGGCGTGCACTCGGAGCCGGTACCCGAAGAGGTCGGGACGGCGACGAAGTAGGCCTTCTTGCCCATCTCGGGGAAAGTGAAGATACGCTTGCGGATGTCCATGAAGTCCATGGCCATGTCCTCAAACTTGCACTCGGGGTGCTCGTACATCATCCACATGATCTTGCCGGCGTCCATAGCGGAGCCACCGCCGACGGCGATGATCACGTCAGGCTCAAAGAGAGCCATCTGCTTGGCGCCGCGACGTGCGCACTGCAGCGACGGATCGGGCTCGACGTCGTAGAAGCAGTCGTGGGCGATGCCCATCTCGTCGAGCTTGGCCTCGATGGCGCGGGTGTTGCCATTCTTGAAGAGGAACTGGTCGGTGACGATGAAGGCGCGCTTCTTGCCCATGACGGTACCGAGCTCGTCGAGGGCGACGGGCGTGGAACCCTTCTTGAAGTAGACCTTCTCGGGAGCGCGGAACCACAGCATGTTCTCACGGCGCTCGGCCACAGTCTTAACGTTGATCAAGTGCTTCACCCCAACGTTCTCGGAGACGGAGTTGCCGCCCCAGGAGCCGCAGCCCAGGGTCAGAGACGGCTTCATGCCAAAGTTGTACAGGTCACCGATGCCGCCGTGCGAGGACGGGGTGTTGATGACGATACGGCAGGCCTTCATGACGTGCTCGAACAGGCTGATCTTCTCGGCCTGGGCGGGGTGCACGTACAGAGAGGCGGTGTGGCCCGGGCCACCGGCGAGCACCAGGTGCTCGGCCTTGTCGACTGCCTCCTGGAAGTCCTTGGCGTGGTACATGGCCAGGACCGGGGAGAGCTTCTCGTGGGAGAACTCCTCCTTGGCGGGGTCGGTGGAGGTGACCTCGGCGATCAGGATCTTGGTCTTGGCGGGAACCTCGATGCCTGCGAGCTCGGCGATCTTGGCGGCAGCCATGCCGGGGATGCGGTGGTCGAGAGCGCCGTTCTTGAACATGGCGGCACGCAGAGCCTCCATCTCGGCACCCTGCTTGACGAAGTAGCAGCCGCGCTTCTGGAACTCGGCCTTAACCTGGTCATAGATGGTGTCGATGACGGTCACGGACTGCTCGGAAGCGCAGATCATGCCGTTGTCGAAGGTCTTGGAGTGGATGATGGAGTTGACGGCGAGCAGCACGTCGGCGGTGTCGTCGATGACGACCGGGGTGTTACCGGCGCCAACGCCCAGGGCGGGCTTGCCCGAGGAGTAGGCGGCCTTGACCATGCCCGGGCCACCGGTGGCGAGGATGATGTCGACGTCGCGCATGACCATGTTGGTCAGCTCGATGGAGGGGACATCGACCCAGCCGATGATGCCCTCGGGGGCACCGGCCTTGACGGCGGCGTCAAGCACGAGCTTAGCGGCGGCGATGGTGCACTTGGCGGCAGCCGGGTGCGGGGAGATGATGATGGCGTTGCGGGTCTTCAGGCTGATCAGCGTCTTGAAGATCGCAGTGGAGGTGGGGTTGGTCGTCGGGATGACGGCGCCCACGATGCCGATGGGCTCGGCGATCTTGGTGATGCCGTAGGCCTCGTCGCGCTCCAGGACACCACAGGTCTTGGTGTTCTTGTAAGCGTTGTAGATGTACTCTGCGGCGTAGTGGTTCTTGATGACCTTGTCCTCAAGAACGCCGCGGCCGGTCTCCTCGATGGCCATCTTCGCCAACGGGATACGAGCCTTGTTGGCGGCCATGGCGGCCTCATAGAAGATCTTGTCGACCTGCTCCTGCGTGTACGTAGCAAAAAGCGCCTGGGCCTCTCGCATCTGAGCGAGCTTAGCCTCAAGCGCCTCTACGTTGTCCACAATTGCGGGAGTAGTGTTTTCCGGTGACTTTTTCACCATTTGTGTCTCCTTGCGATCGGAGATTTACCCTACGTCTTGCATGATAGCAAGAAATAATTCGGTAAACGGTAAGATTCCCGTAAAAGGCACACTAAAACGCTTCAATAAACTGAAACGTTTCAACTATAACTTTTAACTTTCCGTTTGCCGCATCGCCCCACTCATTGGGGACAGACTTATATGAGTATTTCAATGGGAAAACGGGGAGAACGGGGCACCTGTTTGACAATCGCTATTCGCGGGTCGCGGTCGAGTCGGACACGCAGGCGGTCCAGTTGCTCGATTATATCCATCTCAATCCTGTGAAAGGCGCGCTCGACTCGCTCGATGCGTACCGCTGGTCAAGCTTCAAGGCATATCAGCTGGGCTATGATTCCTTTGACATCTGCAAACACTCATGTAAGTCTGTCCCCAATGAGTGCAAAAAGGCGCCCTCCGTGGGGGAGGACGCCTTTGGTAAGTTCTATATGAACGCGAGGTCTTTGACCCGGAGAGTCCGAGGTACTGGTTGTTAAGACCTTATTTAGGAGCGCGCAACCTTGCCGGACTTGAGGCAGGTGGAGCAAACGTTCATCTTGCGACGGTGACCATCGACGACGACGTAGACGCGCTGGATGTTGGGGCGGAACTTACGGTTGGTGACGCGGTGAGAGTGGCTGATGGAGCGACCGGCAACGGGGTGCTTACCGCAAACTTCGCAAACTTTGGACATAACTGACCCTCCTTGGGCGACAAACGAACATGTCGCGTTAACAAACAAGCCTGAACTATAGCACAGAAGTCACTCCCTGTGCGCAATCTACACAGAGATATTCCTCTTTTGGCGATAGTGCCCACGCTACGGCCCTGGACGTAGATCCGATTTGCGTGCAGCAGGGGGGATTATGCCAGCTCGCAACAAGGTTTTCAAGCTCGTCCCACAAATATATATAGGTTTATTGAGCGTAGGGCTCCGTTTACGGATTGCTCTGTATTTATGCTCGCAATTAAGCTCAAGGTTGGCTACACTATCCCTTGACCATTAAAGGGGTACGAGATACCCACATGGAATTACATAGCTGCCAAAGAGCAGCCCTTCCTGTGGGTGTCTGGTCCGCTTTGAGCGGTCGGGCATCTATTTTTTTGACTGTGTCAGCAGTCAAGACATGTGAGGAAGGAGATCGATGGGCACGACTTCCCCCAAGGCGGTCATCATGGACGAGACCGCCGTCAATCGAGCGATGACCCGCATCGCGCACGAGATTCTCGAGCGCAACGAGGGCTGTGAAGACCTCGCTCTGGTCGGCATCGTCACGCGCGGCGACCTTCTGGCAAAGAAGCTCGCCGAGGAGATCAAGGAGATCGAGGGCGTCGACGTTCCGCTCGGCAGCCTCGATATCAGCTTCTACCGCGATGACTATGCGACCAATTTCGCTCCCGCGATCCACGCTACCAACATTCCCTTCAGCGTCGACGGCAAGCGCGTCGTGCTGGTGGACGACATCCTGTATACGGGCCGTACCATCCGCGCCGCTCTGGACGCCGTTATGGACCTGGGCCGTCCGAGCCGTGTTGAGCTGGCAGTTCTCGTTGACCGTGGCCACCGTGAGCTCCCCATCTCGCCGGACTTTGTCGGCAAGAACGTTCCCTCGTCGCATGAGGAGAACGTGCACCTATATATGAAGGAAGTCGACGGCCACACCGCCGTCGAGATTAACGACGTCGCGCCGGGTTCCCACGTGGGCTCCGCGCCGCTGGGAGGTGAGTAGTACCGTGGCGTTCAACCATAAGCACCTGATCGACATTACCGAGTACTCCGAAGAGGACATCAAGCTCATCCTCGAGACCGCCAAGGCGTTCTCCGAGGTCAACGAGCGTGCGATCAAGAAGGTCCCCACGCTCAAGGGCAAGACCATCGTCAACATGTTTAACGAGCCCTCGACGCGCACGCGCAGCTCCTTCGAGCTCGCCGAGAAGCGTCTTTCGGCCGACAGCCTCAACTTTGGCGGCTCTTCGACCTCCACGGTCAAGGGCGAGAGCCTCGTCGATACCGTCGAGACCCTCAACGCCTATAAGATCGACTGCATCGTCGTGCGCGACAAGCACGCCGGCGCGCCCTACATCGTCACGCAGAACTCGCCCGCGAGCGTCATCTGCGCCGGCGACGGCAAGCACAACCACCCCACGCAGGCCCTGCTCGACCTGTACACCATCTGGGAGCACAAGGGCGACTTCCACGGTCTGAAGGTCGCCGTCGTCGGCGATATCGCGCACTCCCGTGTCTGCGGCTCGCTGATCCCCGCCCTTAAGATCATGGGCTGCGAGACCTACGCCGTCGCCCCCGGCACGCTGCTGCCGCCGGCGCCCGAGGTCCTGGGCTGCGACCACGTGACGAGCGACCTCGATTCCGTCCTGCCCGAGCTGGACGTCGTCTACATGCTGCGCGTGCAGCAGGAGCGCCTCGAGGGTGCCCCGTTCCCGACCATTCGTGAGTACCACAAGCTCTTCGGCCTGACCAAGGACCGCGAGAAGCTCATGAAGCCCGACGCGATCATCTGTCACCCGGGCCCCATCAACCGCGGCGTCGAGTTCGACTCCTATATGGCCGACCACCCGCAACGCTCCGTCATCCTGGAGCAGGTCTACGCCGGTATCTGCGTGCGTATGGCTATCCTGTATCTGCTGCTTGGAGGTGCCGATAATGGCCTTGCTTCTTAAGAATGCCCACGTCGTCGACCCGTCCGTCGAGCTTGACGGTGTCGTTGACGTCCTGATTGACGGCGATAAGATCGCCGAGGTCGGCGAGAATCTCGCCGTCGAGGGAGCCGAGGTCCGCGACCTTTCCGGCAAGTATCTCGTCCCCGGCCTGGTGGATATGCACGTGCATCTGCGCGAGCCTGGCTACGAGGTCAAAGAGGACATCGAGAGTGGCACTCGCGCTGCTGCCAAGGGCGGCTTCACCGGCGTGTGCGCCATGCCCAACACCGATCCCGTCACCGATAACGGCACCGTCGTGGAGTTCGTCAAGTCCCGCGCTGCCGAGGTCGGTCACTGCCGCGTCTATCCGTCGGGCGCCATGACCCGCGGTCTTAAGGGCGAGGCTATGTCCGAGATGGGCGATATGGTCGCCCACGGCGCCGTCGCCTTCACCGACGACGGTCGTGGCGTGCAGGGCGCGGGCATGCTCCGTCGCTGCATGGACTACGGCAAGATGTTCGGCAAGGTCTTTATGAGCCACTGCCAGGACGAGGACCTGGTCGGCCACGGCCAGATCAACGAGGGCAAGGTCTCGACCCGTCTGGCCCTCGAGGGCTGGCCGGCTGCCGGCGAGGAGCTCCAGATCGCCCGCGACATCGAGATTGCCAAGCTGACCGGTGCCAAGCTGCACATCCAGCACATCTCCACCGCTCATGGCCTGGAGCTCGTGCGTGCCGGTAAGGCTGCCGGTGTCCAGGTGACCTGCGAGGCTACCCCGCACCACATGTTCCTGACCGAGAACGACCTGGACGAGACCTACAACACCTCGCTCAAGGTCAATCCGCCGCTGCGCACCGACGAGGATGCCGAGGCCATCCGTCAGGGTGTCATCGACGGTACCGTCGACGCTATCGTTACCGACCACGCTCCCCACACCCCGTGGGAGAAGGCCCGCGAGTTCGAGCTCGCGCCCTTTGGAATGATTGGCCTCGAGACTTCGCTGTCGCTCGTGCTCACTGAGCTGGTCAACACGGGCAAGATGAGCGTGAGCCGCATGGTCGAGCTCATGGCCATCAAGCCGCGTGAGATTCTGGGCCTCGATCAGGTTCAGGTCAAGGCGGGCTCTGTCGCCGACCTGACCGTGTTCGACCCCTCCGCAACCTGGACGGTTGGCGAGGACGGTTACGAGTCGCGCGCCGAGAACTCCGGTTTTGCCGGCCGCACGCTCACCGGTCGTGCCACCGATGTATTTGTCGGTGGCAAGCAGACGCTCGCCGACGGCTGCATCTGCTAGCATAGCCTTATCGCTTTTGTGCGCGGCGCCCTTGCGGTGCCGCGCTTTCTGTTCGTTTAGACCATGCAACCGCATGGGGGATTGGAGCGTCTATGCCCACACCTTCCACTGCACGCATGCACGACTTCGAGGTCGTCTCGAACCGGGAGATCGCCGACGGCATCTTCTCGCTCGTCATCTCGGCCCCCAAGCTTGCAAGTGCGCTCAAGCCCGGTCAGTTTGTGAACATCGCCGTCCCCGGCGATGCGTCTTCTCTGCTTCGTGTGCCCTTGAGTTTCTACCGCGCCGACGCCGAGGCTGGCACCGTCGAGCTGTGGTACGCCGTCGTGGGCGACGATACCCGCCGTTTGTCCCAGATGGGCCCTGGCTCCACCTCTAACCTGTTGGGCCCCGGTGGCCGTGGCTGGATGGTACCCGAGGGCACCAGGAAGGCACTGCTCGTCGCCGGTGGCATCGGCGTTCCGCCTGTGCTGTGTCTTGCCGGCATGCTTGCCGAGCAGGGTGTTGATGTGGACGTGTGCCTGGGCTTTGGCACCGCTTCCAAAGTCGTGGGTGTCGATGAGTTCCGCGCGCTGGGCGCCACGGTTAACGTGTGCACCGACGACGGTTCGCTCGGCACGCACGGTTTTTGCACCGATCCTGCCGCAGAACTGCTTGGCGAGGGCGGCTACGACTACGTGGCCAGCTGCGGCCCCGCCGTCATGATGAAGAAAGTCGCCGCCGCTGCCGCTGAGGCCGGTGCGTACTGCGAGGTGTCGCTCGAGCGCATGATGAGCTGCGGCTTTGGCGCCTGCAACACCTGCAATGTCGAGACGGTCGACGGTATGAAGGGCGCCTGCATGTGCGGCCCCGTGTTCGATGCTTCCAAGGTGGTGGTCTTCTAGTGGGTACCGTGAACATGGCCGTCGATTTCGGCGGCGTCAAGATGCAGAACCCCATCAACACCGCAGCCGGTACCTTCGGCTACGGTTGGCAGTTCCAGAATTTCTTCGATGTTTCCCAGCTGGGCGCCATTACCACCAAGGGCTGTGCCGCCGAGCCCTGGCCGGGCAACCCTGCGCCTCGCATGGCCGAGATTCCTGGCGGTATGATCAACTCCGTGGGACTGCAGAACCCCGGTGTCGCCGCCTTTGCCCGTGAGTCCGGCCCGTGGCTCGAGCAGCTGTCCAAGGACGGTTGCCAGGTCATTTGCCAGGTTGCCGGGCACTCCGTTGACGAGTTTGTCCGCGCACTCGAGATGTATGTCGAGCTGTGCCCCTGGGCTGCCGGCTACGAGATCAACGTGAGCTGCCCTAATATCGCCGCCGGCGGTGCCGCCATGGGCTCCACGCCCGAGGGCGCCTCTTCCGTTATGGCTGCTTGCCGCAAGGTGACCGATAAGCCGCTGTTCGTGAAGATGGCGCCGGTCAACGTCGCCGAGATCGCCAAGGCCCTCGAGGCTGCCGGCGCCGACGGCCTTTCGGTCATCAACTCCATCCAGGGCATGGCCATCGACGTCCATACCCGCAAGTCCCGCGTGGCCAAGCCCAAGGGCGGCCTTTCGGGCCCGCTGTGCCACCACATCGCCGTGCGCATGGTCTGGGAGGTTGCCCAGGCCGTCGATATCCCCATCAACGGTGTCGGCGGTGTCATGACTGGCGAGGATGCGGCTGAGTTTATCCTGGCCGGCGCCACCTGCGTGTCGGTCGGCATGGCCAACTTCGTCGATCCGTGCGCTTCGCTTAAGATCGCGCATGAGCTCGAGGCCTGGGCCGAGTCCCAGGGCGTAAAGGACATCAACGAGCTGGTGGGTGCTTTCGAATGCTAGAGAATGATGCCCGCGACCGTGTTATCGTCGCCCTCGACTGCGACCGTGAGCGCGCGCTCGAGCTCGCCCACGAGCTTTCGGGCCATGCCGCCTGGCTCAAGGTCGGCATGACGCTCTATTACGCTGAGGGTCCCCAGATCGTCAAGACCTTTAAGGACCTTGGCTTTAAGGTCTTCCTCGACCTTAAGTTCCATGACATTCCGCATCAGGTGCGCGGCGCTGCCCGCTCGGCCTCGCTTGCCGGTGCCGACCTGCTTTCGGTCCACGGCCTGGGCTCGGGTGCTATGCTCGCTGCCTGCCGCGAGGGTGCCGAGGAGGCGCGTGAGGACCGCGCCAAGCTCGTCGCCATCACCGTGCTCACGAGCATGAATCAGGATGCCTTGAGCGAGATCGGCGTCGAGTCTCCCGTTGCCGAGGAAGCCGCCCGTCTGGCAAAGCTTGCCCAGACCAACGGCATCGATGGCATCGTGTGCTCACCGATGGAGGCTCACGACATGCGTGAGCTGCTGGGTCCTGATGCCCTGATCGTGACTCCGGGTGTGCGTCCGGTGGGTGCCGCCCTTGGTGACCAGTCCCGCGTGGCGACGCCTTCCCAGGCTATCGAGCGTGGCGCAAGCCACATTGTGGTGGGCCGTCCCATCACCGGTGCCGACGATCCGGTTGCCGCCTTTGACGCCATCGTCGCCGAGCTGGTCGAAAACGTTGCGTAAAAGATTCCCCTAAGTCACCACTTTTGGGTCTCATTAGCACAAAATAGCCCCTGTGCCTGCGTAAACTTTCCCATCCTTTGTGTGGAATCGCAGGTCAGGGGCTTAACTTTGGGCGCAGTATATTGCACTTTTTGCGGGTATCGTCTAACCTATGGAGCCGCGATTAGGCATTTTGTACGTTCTACGTGCTAAAATGCCAATTATTGAATCAGATATAACCCAACTATTTGGAGGTACGAATGGCACTCCCTCAGCTTACCGACGAGCAGCGCAAGCAGGCTCTTGAGAAGGCTGCTGCCGCACGTCACGCCCGCGCTGAGCTTCGCGAGCAGATCAAGAAGGGCGAGAAGTCCCTCGAGTCCGTGCTCAACTCCGATGACCCCATCGCTTCCCGCATGAAGGTTTCCACCCTCATCGAGTCTCTCCCCGGTTATGGCAAGGCCAAGGCCGCCAAGATCATGGAGGAGCTCGGTATCTCCGCTACTCGTCGCGTCCAGGGCCTCGGTGTCCGTCAGCGCGAGCAGCTCCTCGAGCAGCTGACCAAATAAGTGAGCGCTCAGGATTCCAAGCTCTTTGTGATTTCTGGACCGTCAGGCGCAGGCAAGGGTACGCTCGTCACTCGTGTGCGCGAGCGCCGCTCGAACCTGGGTCTGACGGTTTCGGCTACCACGCGAGCACCACGCAAAGGTGAGGTCGACGGCGTCAACTACTTTTTTCTGACGCGCGAGGAGTTCGACCGCCGCGTGGCAAACGGTGAGTTTGTTGAGTGGGCCGAGGTCCACGGTAACTGCTACGGCACGTTGGTGAGCGAGGTCACATCCAAGCTCGCCTCGGGCTCGTCTCTGATTTTGGAGATCGATGTCCAGGGCGCCCTGCAGGTGAAGGAGCGTTTCCCCGAGGCCGTGCTGATCTTTATCAAGCCGCCTTCGCTTGAGGTGCTCCGCGAGCGTCTAGTCGGTCGCGGTACCGAGACGCCCGAGACGATTGAGCTGCGTATGGCAAACGCTGCCGATGAGCTTGCCCTTGCCGACCGCTACGACGACGTCGTGGTGAATGACGATCTCGACCGCGCGACCGATGAGCTCGTTCGCGTTCTCGATATGCATGAAAGGATCTGAGGTCCGTGTCCGTTGTAAAGCCTTGCATTGACGATCTTCTGGAGAAGACCGATCACAACCGCTTCCTGCTCGCTTCGCTTGCCTCCAAGCGCGCCTGCGACATCAATAGCATGCTGCGTGGCCAGCACAACCGCGTGCTTGCCGTCCAGGATGTTGATGACATCACCATCGGGCTTTCCGGTGCCGATACCATCTCGATGGCTATGGACGAGATTGTCGACGGCGACATCTCTTACGACGAGGCCCGTTACGAGAAGGCGCTCGGCCACAAGGTTGCTGAAGCCTAAATGGCGGCTCGCGTCTGCCTAGTCCACTATCACGAGGTTGGGCTGAAGGGCAAGAACCGCGCACATTTTGAGCATATCCTCATGGATAACATCAAGGCGGCCTTGGCCGCCTTTTCCGTGAACGCCGTGTCTCGAATTTCCGGTTATATCCTCGTGACCTTTAACGAGCATCAGGCCGACGAGGCGGCGCGTGTCATCCGCACCGTCCCCGGCGTTGCCCGTGTGTCTTTGGCGTATCACACCAACCGCGACCCGCAGGAGTACTGCGCCGCCGCTGTGAAGGCGCTGCGCGAGTTTGGTTCCTTCGATTCGTTTAAGGTGCACGCCAAGCGCTCCAATACTGACTATGAGCTCACCTCGATCGATATCAATCGACAGGTTGGCGAGGTGCTGTGTGAGGCGTTTCCCGATAAAAAGGTCCAGATGCACGACCCCGACGCGATGGTGCACGTTCTGGTGGTTCAGGGTAGTGTCTACGTGTATGCGCGCTCCCAGCGCGGCGTTGGCGGCCTTCCGGTGGGTTCTGCCGGCAAGGTCGTGACGCTGCTGTCGTCGGGTATCGATTCTCCGGTGGCGACCTGGATGCTCGCGCGTCGCGGCGCGGTGTGCGTGCCGGTGCATTTCTCCGGTCGTCCGCAGACGCCCGACACGAGTGAATACCTGGTGCAGGACATCATCCGTGCGCTTGAGCCGGGTGTCCAGATCGGCCGCCTGTACGTGGTGCCGTTTGGCGACTGCCAGCGTGAGATTTCGGTCACCTGTCCCAGCAACCTGCGCGTGATCATGTATCGCCGCATTATGTATTCGGTTGCTGAGCGCATTGCACACATCGAGGGTGCCAGGGCCATCGTTACGGGCGAATCGCTTGGGCAGGTTGCCTCCCAAACGCTTGAGAACATCATGGCCGTCAACGAAGCCGTGAAGATTCCCGTGTTCCGTCCTCTCATCGGTTCGGACAAGCAGGAGATCATCGTGCGCGCCGAGGAGATCGGTACCTTCGATATCTCGACTGAGGCCGCTCCCGACTGCTGCACGCTGTTTATGCCGCGTCGTCCCGAGACGCACGCTAAACTCGATGCCGTGCATGAGGCCTGGGAACTGTTTGATCATGAGGAGATGATTGAGCGCCTGCTCAAGCAGACAGAGTACATCGACTTCGAGAGCAACACATATAAGGCCCCTAAGACCTTAAAACGCAAACATTCGGAGCTTGCTCCGCGTGAGATTTACCAAGATTACGAGTAAATTTGTGCATAGACCGACGATGCGCCTGCATCGTCGGTCTTTTGCCATCTGGGCATTTTGCGGCTAAGTGTTCATTTGCTGACGTGTGCCTGAATAAATGGACAGATTTGTGCAAGGTTTTGGTCAGCTTTTGGTTTGACCTCGAAAACCGGTTTTCGGGCGTGGCTGTTGCGGAGCTCCTTTCCTGACACGATGGTGTTGGGAGGTTTTGCTATGGCGCAGCGCGAACAACACGAACGAGTCAAAAAGATGGACCGTTGGGCGGGCAAACTGCTCGGTCATAAGACAGTGGTGATGGCGATACTGGTCGTCATTGCGATGGCGAGTGGACTGGCAATGGCGAACCTTGGCGGCGGTGCCGGCGGTGTGTCGTTTGAGCGCACTGATGGTTCGGGCACGTTAGTGGAGCCGGGATCCGGCGATGCTTCGAGTGGAAAGACATCTGAAGGCTCTTCGCCTAAGGCGTCTGCCGCGGCAGAGGTCTATGTCGATGTTGATGGCGCCGTGGTGTCACCCGGTGTATATCGCCTCAAAGACGGGGCGCGGGTGGCTCAGGCGATTGATGCCGCCGGCGGGCTGGCGCCCGAAGCAGACGTTACGGGGCTTAATCGTGCATCCAAGGTCACTGATGGACAAAAAATTCACGTTCCAACGGTAGGGGAGCAGCAGGTGTCCATTGCGGAAGCCGGTGTTGATGGTGGGACTTCCGCATCATCAGGCGTCGGTGGCGCAACAGGCCTAGTAAACATTAATACGGCAAGCTCGGCAGAGCTGCAGACGCTTTCGGGCATCGGCCCCTCCATGGCCCAGTCGATTATCGATGAGCGGACAAAGAACGGTGCTTTCGCCTCGGTTGACGATCTGATGCGTGTGTCGGGAATCGGCGAGAAGAAGCTTGCCAAAATCAAAGATTGCATCTGCGTATGAGCGCGACCGAGCGCGAGCACGTGATGCCTCCGCGACCCCTGATTCCGTGGACGATGGCCCTGTGTGCCGGCATGTGCGTGAGCTGCGCCTTGGTGCTCAGCATAGCCGCTGATGCGCTGCTGAGGGAGCGGGCGACGGCGGTCGGGCCGCTATGGGCCATTCCCGTTGCGGCAGCGGTTTTCGTTGTGCTGGCTCACTCTTGTGCGCGGCTTGCCCCTTTGAAGCGGTGGCTGTATGCCGCGTCCGCCGGTCTCGTGGCGGGAGCGGTCGTCTCGGCGTGGTGGGCTGTGGGTGTGCTCAGCGCCTCGAAGGCGCTCGACGGTCGAGCGGCAAGCGGCCTCGAGTTTGTCGTGCAGGGTGATCCATCCATAAACGACGACGTGTATTCCTATACCTGCGAGGCACGCGCGGACGGTAAGAACTTGGCAACGGTTCGCCTATCGTGTGATCGTGAGCTCAAGGTCGGGGCGCACGTGCGTGTTATCGGTCGCGTTTCGCGTTTTGAGAACGAGGCATATGGACGATCGCGCGTGCTCCGAGGCGAGGTGCGTAAGGTTAAAGCCGTTCGGATTGTGTCGGTCGATGAGGGTTCTCCGGGGCCGCTGCTTCGGCTGCGAAATGGGCTGCTTGCGTCCATCGCGCCTGCGACCGACCCGGCGCGTGCGCTCATAGCCGGTGTCGTCTGCGGTCGTTCGGCCGAGCTGCGCGCCCAGCCGGCGGGCGACTGGTTTTCTGTGACGGGAACGGCACATCTTATCGCCGTCTCGGGCAGCCATTTGGCTATCGTGGGGTTTGTAATCGAGGGCGTATTGCAAAAGACTCGGTGCTCACGTGGTCTTCAGCGGGCGATATTGGCGATAACGCTTGTGGGCTACGCTGCATTTACGGGCGCGTCTCCCTCGGCCGCGCGCGCGTGCTGCATGGTGTTCGTGACGCTTGTCGTAAACGACGCGGGGCGTCGTCGGCACGGCCTTTCGGCACTCTTCGTAACCATGTCCATCTTTGTGCTACTGCGGCCGACGGTGCTGTTCGAGATGGGCTTTCAGCTATCATGTGCCAGCGTCTTAGCCATTCTGTGCTTTTGCCCCTATGCGACCTACGCTTTGGGTGAGCTGGGCGTGCCATCGGGCTTTGCCAGCATGCTTTCCGTCACGCTATGCTCGCAACTGGCGACACTTCCCATCACCATTCCTGCCTTCGGTACATTCTCGCTCATTGCTCCGTTGGCAAATGCGGTCATCGGTCCGGTGGTGAGCGTACTGCTCGCTGTGTCGATCGTGCTGGCTCCCTTTTCGCTCGTGGGACCGTTGCGGACTTGGGCGCTCGTTGTGCCCATGATTGCCGCCCGTTGCGCGCTGTTCTTCGAGCAGCTGTTTGCCGCCATGCCGGGTGCATCCGTGAGCGTGCCGCCCGATAGCATGTGGATTTACCTAGTGCCGTGTTTTCTGGCGGTTCTGCTGGTCTGGTGGCCGCGTCCCCGTGCACGTCCTATGGCGGTGGGGCTTGCTTGCCTGATGCTCTTGGCTGCGATTCCGTACGTCTATTGGGATCGATTCGCTCCGCCTTCGGTGACGGTGCTCGATGTGGGCCAGGCCGATGCGATTCTTATCCGCCAAGGCGGCGCAGTTGCACTTGTCGACTGCGGGCTCGACGAGCGTGTGGTTGCGGCGTTGGTTCGCAATTACGTGCACCATATCGATGCCGTTTTTGTGACGCATTGGGATGAGGACCACTGGGGTGGTTTGCCTGCCGTGCTCGAACAGTTTTCGGTCGGAACGATTGCCGTGGCGGCGGATGCGCTGGAGGATGCTCCTGCCGAGGTATTGAACCGACCTGGCGTGGAGTATCGGCAGGTGCGCCGTGGGGATACGGTCGATATCGGCTCATTTTGCGCTCGCGTGATGTGGCCATTCGAGTCCGTGGATGGCGAGGGAAATGAGGACTCGCTTGTCCTGCTGCTCTCTTATGTTCAGGAAGGCAAGGGCCTGCGCATGCTCCTCACCGGTGATGCCGAACTCGATCAAGAACGGGAATTCGTGCAGGAGGTGGGGGATATCGATGTCCTTAAACTTGGGCATCACGGCTCCAAGGTTTCAGTCGATGGAGAGTTGCTGGGCGTCCTGAAGCCCGAGCTTTCCCTCGCGAGCGCGGGCGAGGGGAATCGATACGGCCATCCGTCCGATGCCTGCATCGATGCCGTTAAGGAAGCGGGTGGTGTGTTCGCGTGTACCATCGAACACGGCGACATTACCGTCACACCGACTGCGAATGGCTTTGCGATGCGATGCCAGCGACCGTGACGACGTCGTTGGCGTGTGGTGGGCCCCTGGGCTAGAATGGCACGGAACGAATACGAAGGCCTGCGGGAGGGGAGCGCAATGTCCGAAACCGGTTTGCTGCCGGCATATCTGATCGTCGGTACCGACGGCGTTAAGCGCGACCACGCCGTCTCGCGTATGAAAGCGCGTCTGGAAAAGTCGGGTATGGTCGAGTTCAACCTCGACGAGCGAGACATGACCAAGGACCCCGATATCAAGTCCATTATCGGATCGCTTAACACCTTTCCGATGGGCAGCGAGTTTCGTCTGGTAATCCTCGATGGCTGCTCAAAGCTCGCCAAGGCGGTCTCGGAGCCGCTCGTCGAGTATCTGGCGAGTCCCAGCCCAACAACGGTCTGCCTCATCATCGCCGACTCACTTGCCAAGAATACGCGCCTGTATAAGGCAATCGCCAAGATCGACAAGAAGGCTATCGTCGATTGCTCGGGTACCAAGCGCTGGGAACTGCCGCGCCGTGTTCAGCAGATGGCGACGCAGCGCGGTAAGTCGATTTCGACGGCGGCCGCCGAGGAGCTCGTCTCGCGTTCGGGCGAAAACACGCGCATGCTCGATAACGACTTGGCTAAGCTTGCCCAGATGGTCGAGGCGCCCCAGATTGAACTTGCCGATGTTGAGCGCTGGATTGTACGTACGGCCGAGGTCCAACCCTGGGACTTCCTCAACGCCGTCTCGGCTCGCGATATGCGGCGTTCGCTCGAGCTCTTTAAGCTCCTGCCCTCCAAGAGCTACGTGTGGACTTACACATTGCTGTGCGGTCGCATCCGTGAGCTGATCGTCGCCAAGGCGCTCGACGCGCGTGGGCAGGGTCGCGAGCTGGCCGCAACGCTCAAGCTCCAGTCCTGGCAGGTCAAAAATCACCTGACCTGGGCACGCCGCTATTCGATGGCAGAGCTGGTCGCAGCGCTCGAGGGTGCCGTTGATGTGGAGCTCGCGCTCAAGGGTTCGGCCGATTCTCAGACGGCGCTTTTGCTCTGGATTACGAACATCTTGAGAAAATCGTGATGATACCTGCCTATTTGACAAATTCGTTCTATCCCTTTGAGGAGGAGCGTGCTATAGTAGGCGCTTGCATGACCTCACCGTGTCTCAGAGGTGTCATACATTTTTTTGCAAGGAACTCGAAAGGAACTCCAGAAGTGGCAAACATCAAGTCTCAGAAGAAGCGTATCCGCACCAATGAGGCAGCTCGCATGCGTAACAAGGCTGTCAAGTCCGAGCTCAAGACGCTGACCAAGCACGTCCAGTCCGCCGTCGCCGAGGGCGACGCCGAGAAGGCCCAGGCTGCCCTCAAGACCGTCACCAAGCGTCTCGACATGGCTGCCGCCAAGCATGTTATCCACAAGAACCAGGCTTCCAACCGCAAGTCCGGTCTTGCCAAGCTCGTGAACAGCATCAACGCCTAAGTTGTAAATTTCACACCACACAGATTACGCGCATAAATGGAGCCTGTTTTATGGAACAGGCTCCATTTTTTGTACCGCTCGGGTAAGATAGTCCGCATGAATACTTCAATTGACATTTCCCACATCCGCAACTTCTCGATCGTTGCGCACATCGACCATGGCAAGTCCACGATCAGTGACCGCATCCTCGAGCTCACCCATACCGTCGACGAACGCGACATGGAGTCGCAGCTGCTCGACACCATGGATATCGAGCGCGAGCGCGGCATTACGATCAAGTCCAATGCCGTCCGCGTTTCCTATGACGCCGACGATGGTGAGACGTATCAGTTCAATCTGATCGATACGCCGGGCCACGTGGACTTTACCTATGAGGTCTCGCGCTCGCTGGCAGCCTGTGAGGGCGCGGTACTCGTTGTCGACGCCACGCAGGGCGTCGAGGCGCAGACCGTTTCCAACGCGACGCTCGCCATGAACGCCAATCTGGACATTGTGCCGGCCATCAACAAGATCGACCTGCCCTCGGCCCATCCCGATGAGGTTAAGACCGAGATCGAGGATGACCTGGCGATCCCTGCCGATGATGCCGTGTGCGTCTCGGGCAAGACCGGCGAGGGCATTCACGATCTGCTGGAGTCCATTGTCTTTTTGATTTCGCCGCCTAAGGGCGATGCAAACGCTCCGCTCAAAGCGCTCATTTTGGATTCGTACTTTGACGAGTATCGCGGTGTGGTGGCTACGGTGCGCGTCTTCGATGGTTCCATCAAAAAGGGCGATACCCTGCTTATGATGCAAGCCAAGGGCGACTTTTTGGTCGACGGCGTGGGCGTCAAGCGTCCTGCCGAGACCCCGGTCGACGCGCTGACGGTCGGCGAGGTCGGATATGTGGTCACGGGCTTGAAGGATCCCGAGGCCGTTCGCGTGGGCGATACCCTTACGTGGGCGTCGAACCCCTGCCCCGAGCCGCTCCCCGGTTATCGCGAGGCCAAGCCCATGGTCTATACGGGCCTGTTCCCGATCGACAACAAGGACTACGAGAACCTGCGTGACGCGCTCGATAAACTGCACGTCAACGACCCGTCGTTGGTGTGGGAGCCCGAGACCTCGGTGGCGCTCGGCTTCGGCTTCCGCGTGGGCTTCCTGGGCCTGCTGCACATGGAAGTCGTCAAGGAACGCCTGGAGCGCGAGTTCAACCTGGACCTCATTGCCACGAGTCCCTCGGTTGATTATCACGTCTACAAGACCGACGGCGAAATGATCGATGTCCGCAGTCCGCAGGACCTTCCCGAGGCCACACGCATCGATCGTATCGAGGAACCCTACCTCAAGGCAAAGATCATCTGCCCGCCTGAGTACACGGGTGCCGTCATGCAGCTCGCCATCGAGCACCGCGGCGTCACAACCGACATGATCCACCTGACGAGCAAATCGGTCGAGATGCGCTTCGATATGCCGCTCGCCGAGCTCATCTTGGATTTCTTCGATCAGCTCAAGAGCCGCACCAAGGGCTATGCCTCGCTCGACTACGAGTTCAACGAGTACCGTCCCTCCGAGCTCGTGAAGCTCGATATTTTGCTTTCGGGCGACGAGGTGGACGCGCTTTCGTTTATCGTCCATAAGGACAAGGCATATGGCCTGGCCCGTGGCCTGTGCGACAAGCTCAAGGAGATCATCCCGCGTCAGCTGTTCGAGGTGCCTATCCAGGGTGCTATCGGCAACAAGATCATCGCCCGTTCCACCGTCAAGGCGCGTCGCAAGGACGTTCTTGCCAAGTGCTACGGCGGCGATATCTCGCGTAAGCGCAAGCTGCTCGAGAAGCAGAAAGAGGGCAAGAAGCGCATGAAAGCCATCGGATCGGTCGAGGTTCCGCAGGAGGCCTTTATGGCGATCCTCAAGGTGGACGAGTAGGTCCATGGCGCTTTCTGATTACAGCAAGCGGCTGCTGGGTGCCTATGCCGAGCAGCCGTTCCTTATGGCTCCCATGGCGGGCGTAACCGACCCTGCCTATCGCATCATGTGTCGCCGCCGCGGTGCCAACCTTGCCTACAGCGAGATGGTGAGCGTGGCGGGCCTTGCCTATGCCAGCAACAAGACCTGGCGCCTGGTGCTACCGGCCGACGAGGAGCAACAGATCTGCGTGCAGCTCTTTGGCTCCAAGCCCGATCAGTTTGCGAGCGCCGTTGCCGCCGTCGAGGAGCGCGTTGGCGATCGCCTGTCGCTCATCGATATCAATATGGCATGCCCCGCCCGCAAGGTCGTTACCAAGGGCGAGGGTTCGGCGCTCATGCGCACGCCCGACCTGGCGGAGAAGATCGTCGAGGCCACGGTGGGCGCGGCGCACGTGCCCGTGACCGTCAAGATCCGCAAGGGCTTTTATACCGAGGACCGTAATGCCGCGACGTTTGCCCAGATGCTTGAGGGCGCAGGGGCTGCCGCAGTCGCCGTGCATGGTCGTTGCGCCACGCAGCTCTACACGGGCCAGGCCGACTGGTCGGTCGTCGATGAGGTTGCCGACGCTGTCGAGATTCCCGTGATTGGTTCGGGCGATGTGTTCTCGGCCGAGGACGCTGCGGAGCATCTGCGAAACTCGGGTGCCAGCGCGGTGTTTATCGCGCGCGGCATCTACGGCAATCCGTGGGTGTTCGGCGATGCCCGAGCCCTTGCACTCGATGGCACGCCGGTTCCTTCTCGCTCCTCGGTCGAGCACCTGGAGGCTCTGCGCGAGCACCTAACGCTGACGCACGAGCTTCTGCCGCTCATGTCGCGTGCTCGCACGTACGCAAGCTGGTACTTAAAGGGCATGCCCCATGCCGCCGCCTGGCGCGCTCAGGTGGTGCGTTGCTCTACGTACGAGGAGTTCATGTCGCTGGTCGATGATATCGAGCGCGACGTGGTGGCCTGCGAGGCCGCGCTTGCCGCCGGCGAGTCGGTGCCTGCTCATCCGCTGGAGGCCTAACGGTGGCCGTTACCGCGCTGTACGTGCACGTGCCGTTTTGCGCTCAAAAGTGCCGGTACTGCGACTTTGACTCGCGCAGCTTTGCTGCGTGTGATTTGGATGCCGCGCTTGATTCCTATTTTGAGCAGTTGTATGCGCGCCTCGATTCCTTTGGCGACGCCGGGGCGCTTGCGCAGGTCCGCACGGTCTATACTGGCGGCGGCACGCCATCGCTGGCAGGGGAGCGCCTGGTGGAACTTGCCCGGCGTATCTCCATGTGGTGCAAACCCGTTGAATTTACTTGCGAAGCCAATCCTGAGTCCCTGACCGCTGAGCTCGCCTCAGCGCTTGCCGAGGCGGGTGTCACGCGCATCTCTCTGGGCGTGCAAACCCTCGACAATACCGAGCTGGCTGCTATTGGCCGCATTCACGATGCCAATCGGGCACTTGCGGCTATCGCGACGGTGAAGGATGCTGGCCTCGATGTGTCGTGCGACCTGATGTGCGGCCTTCCCGGGCAGACGGCCGCAAGCTGGCGGAGCACGCTCGATGTCGTGTTGGCGGCGGCGCCTCATCATGTGTCGGTCTACCCGCTCACGCTCGAGGAGGGCACGCCACTCTATCGCATGGCGTGCCGTGACGAGTCGCTCGAGCCCGACGAGGATTTTCAGGCTTCGTGCATGGACGCGGCGCGTGAGCGCCTGGGTGCGGCCGGCTATCATCCGTATGAGGTGGCAAGCTACGCGCTCGATGGCCATGAGTGCGCCCATAACATTGCCTACTGGACCGGACGGGGCTACCTGGGCCTGGGTCGTTCTGCCGCGGGCATGCTCGACGACGAGGATTTCGACCGTCTTGCAGGCTTGTTCCCCGGCGTGTCTTCTCGGGGCGATGCGTACCGCGTGCGTCTGGTGCAACGTGACGATGACGCGACGGCGTTCGAGGCCGAATATCTGTCGCAGCGTGAGGCTGTCGCCGAAGACTTGATGCTCGCTTGTCGCATGACGCGCGGTGTTGCGTCCGACCTGTTGGCTCGTGCAGCTTGCGTCATCCCAACGGGCGAGCTGGCAGCTGCCTGCGATCGCGCGCTCGAATTGGGTCTTGCCACTTGGGTGCCCGAGACGCTCTGGGGTCATGAGGGACCCTTCACTACGGCAGATGTCGTCGCGGGCCATGTTCGAGCTCGTCTGGCGCCGACCCATCTGGGCTGGCTCGATGGAAATGTTCTGTTCGAGCTGTTTTGGGATCTAGCTTAGGCCGCTCGGGTAGAATTACCGGAATATATACGCTGCTGTGAGCAGGAGGTTGCCGCGCATGGCGACGATGAACGAAAAAGATTACTACGAGATTCTGGGTGTCTCCAAGGACGCCACCTCGCGTGATATTCAAAAGGCCTTCCAGCAAAAGGCCCGTAAGCTCCATCCGGACGTCAATAAAGAGCCGGATGCCGAGGAAAAGTTTAAAGAGGTTTCCGAGGCCTACGCCGTGCTTTCGGATGAGCAAAAACGTGCGCGCTACGACGCCATGCGTTCTGGCAATCCCTTTGCCGGTGCTCCTACGGCTTCGCCCTATGGTGGCGGCTACGCCGGCAGCACGGGCTATGGCAATCCCTTTGAGGGGGGCTTTCCCTTTGGTGGCGCCTGGGGCCAGCAGCGTCGCGGCCAGGCTGCCTACAATCCCGAGAACGGCGCCAACGTGGTCGTCGATATCAAACTCGACGCCAAGGAGGCCAAGGGCGGTGCCCGCAAGACCGTCCGCTACACGCGTTTCGATACCTGTAGCAACTGCGGCGGCTCGGGCTCCGTTTCGTCTGAGCATGCCCATACCTGCCCGAGCTGCGGTGGCCGCGGCCACATCGACGTTGACCTGTCCTTCCTGTTTGGTGCGGGCACGTTCCAGTCGGTCTGCCCCGAGTGCGGCGGTTCCGGTAAGGTCGTGGCCGACCCCTGCCCCGATTGCGGTGGCAGCGGGCGAACCCGTGTGACCTCCGAGCAGACGATTGAGTTTCCTGCCGGCACGCACGATGGCGACGAGGTCCGCATTAGCGGCATGGGCCATGCTGGCACTAACGGTGCCGCGGGCGGCGACCTGGTCGGCCGCGCCCATGTTGAGGCCGAGCGCTTGGAAGGCAAAGCTCGTACTGGCTTTTACCTGATGGGCATTGTGGCGCCGTTTTTGGTGCTGTCGGCCATCTCGGGAGTGTTCTCGGCCTTTGCCGTGATGTGCTTTATTCCGTTTACCATGGGCCTGTTCATGGTGCTTTCGGACGGTGTGCTTCATCGCAGCCTGCTGTGGTGGAAGCGCGGTGCGATGCAGTTTGCCAACGGTTTTGCCAACGGCTTCATGTTCGCGCTCGTGTCGGTTTGGTTCGCGAGTTGCTCGCAACGGGCCATGCTTTCGCCGTATCAAATGCAATAACATCAAACCCTTTGTTTGCGGTCGGCCCAGCTTGGGTATAGGACGCACTGTGACAATAATGAAAGTCGGAAGGATTCGGTCGTGTCGGAAAAAAGGGATTACTACGAGGTGCTTGGCGTCGACAGGGATGCCGACGCGCGGACGATTAAGCGTGCGTTTTTAAAGAAGGCCCGTACCGTACATCCGGATGTTTCGGACGACCCCGAGGCCGAGGCCAAGTTCAAGGAGCTCAACGAGGCCTATTCCGTTCTTTCCGATGATCAGAAGCGTGCTAACTACGACCGTTACGGCACTGCCGACGGTCCTGGTGGTTCGGGCTATGTCGACATCAACGATATCTTTGGTGGCATGGGCATGGACGACCTGTTCTCGTCGTTCTTTGGCGGTGGCGCCGGTGGTGGCGCCCGCAGCCGTCGTGAGCGTCGTCGCGGACGTGACATGGCCATCTCGCTTTCGGTGACGCTCGAGGAGGCGGCACTCGGCTGCAAAAAGACTATCAGCTATGATCGCCTTGCTCCTTGCGAGGACTGCAACGGTACCGGTAGGGCCGAGGGTGCACAGGAAAAGCAGTGCAGTCGCTGCCACGGTACGGGCTACGTCACGACGGTTCAGCGATCGTTTTTGGGCCAGGTTCAGTCTTCCTCGCCTTGCCCCGACTGCCATGGCGAGGGCACGGTTATCGACCATCCCTGCGAGACCTGCGACGGTCAGGGCCGCACGCCTTCGCACGAAAAGATCGACATCGATATTCCCGCCGGCGTTTCGACCGGTCGCCAGCTGCGTGTGAGCGGCTTTGGCGAGGCCGGCCTTCGCGGCGAGCCTTCTGGCGACCTGATTGTCAACGTGCGCGTTGCCGACCATGAGCGCTTTAAGCGCAACGGTGACGACCTGTACCTGGTGAGCGATATCTCGATTGCGCAGGCTGCGCTCGGCTGCGAGATCGAGGTCGAGGGCATTATGCCCGACGAGGTCGTTAAGGTGACGGTTCCCGCCGGCGCCCAGTACGGCGACACCGTGAGCGTCAATAATTACGGCATGCCGCGCATTGGCGGTGGCGGTTCGCGTGGCCGCCTGATCGTGCAACTGCGCGTGGTCGTTCCCACCAATCTTTCCAATAAGCAACGCGAGCTGCTCCGTGCTTTTGCCGATGAGATGGGCGATGACGTCGCTTCCGGTAAGAAGTCGGTGACCGACCGTATCAAGAGTGCCCTCGACGATATCCTCGATTAAGGAGCCCGCGTGCTCGCACCCCATATTTCCGTCGTCAACCTCGGCTGCCGTGTCAACCGGGTTGAGTCTGACCGTATCACTGCCGATCTTATGCGCCTGGGCTTTGCTATTGTGGAGCCCCAGGATGCCGATTTGATCGTCATTAACACCTGTGCCGTTACGGGCGAGGCTGAGGCCAAGACCCGTAAGGCCGTCCGTCATGCGCTGGCCCATCCAAATGAGCCCTATGTGCTCGTGACCGGTTGCGTGGTCAATTTGCATCCCGAGGAGCTGTTGGAGCTTTCGGATCGCGTGATCGCCGAGCCGTCCAAGATCGATGTCGCCGAACGTGTCTGCGAGGTGCTGGGCGTTGAGTCCGATAGCGTTCCCGCCTGCAGCGATGGCGAGGTGGTCGATGCGCTCGGTCGCTCTCGCCTGGGCGTGAAGATCCAGGACGGCTGCAACCATCGCTGTACCTATTGCATTGTGTGGAAGGCGCGCGGTCCCGAGCGCTCCGTGCCCGTCGAGTCCGTGCTTGAGCAAGTTCGCGAGGCCCAGGAGGCCGGCGTGCCCGAGGTGGTGCTGACCGGTGTGAACCTGGGTGCCTACGATGGCAAGAGCGCGACCGACGAGCATGTCGAAATCGATGAGCTGCTCGAGGCCATCATGGAGCGCACGACTATTGCGCATGTGCGCATTTCCTCGGTCGAGCCCATGGATATCTCTGAGCGCCTGCTTAAGGTTATGGCGCGCTATCCGCAGCGTATCGCCCCGTTTTTGCACCTGCCCGTGCAGTCCGGCTGTACGGCGACCTTGCATCGCATGGGTCGTCCCTATGGTGCGGAGGCCTTTGAGGACACGGTGCGTATGATTCGCGCCAACTTGCCCCAGGCGTCTCTTTCGTGCGATGTCATCGTCGGTTTTCCTGGTGAGACGGACGAGGAGTTCGAGGAGTCGCTGGCGCTGTGCCGCCGTGTGGGTTTCTCGCGTATGCACGTGTTCCGCTATAGCAAGCGTCCCGGTACCCTTGCTGCCGACATGCCCGACCAGGTGCCGCCCGAGGTTATGGCCGAGCGCAGCCGTCGTATGCGAGACACGGCGCAGGAGCTCGCTATTGCCGATGCTCGTCGTCGCGTGGGCACTGTCGAGCGTGCCGTGCTCGAGTATGGTGACAGCCTGACGCTCGGTTCGTTCCATCATGCCCGTCTTGACGATACCTGTGGACTTACAGCCCCGTGCCTGCTCGATGTTGCTATCATCGGAGTCGATGATTCCGGCTTGGTCCATGCGCGCAGGGAGGTCCATGGAAGCCTCGAAGATTAGACTTACCGTTCCCGAGGGAATTGATCCCTCGTGCGTTTTGGGCGCAGGCGACGGCGTCCTTCGTGCACTCGAGAGCTTGGTTCGCGCCCATGTGGTCGCCCGTGGCGATAGCATCGCCGTGAGCGGTGACCCGGACGAGGTCGAACTCGTGGCTCGCTTTTTCGAACATGCTTTTCGCGAGGCGGCGGCCGGTCGTACCCTGTCTGCTGACGACGTCTCGCGTTGCCTGGCCGTCTTGCGCGACGGCGAGCATGAGGCCACATCGCTTCGCGATGACGTGCTGCTTTCATACCGCGGTCGTGTCATTCGTCCCAAGACGCTTGGGCAAAAGCGCTATGTGGATGCCATCCGCTCGCATACCATCACGTTTGGCCTGGGTCCAGCCGGTACCGGTAAGACTTATCTGGCCATGGCGCTCGCCGTTGCCGCGCTCAAGCGCCACGAGGTGGGCCGTCTGATCTTGACGCGTCCGGTTGTCGAGGCGGGGGAGAACCTGGGCTTTTTGCCCGGCACCCTCGAGGAAAAGATCGATCCGTACATGCGTCCGCTCTACGACGCCCTTTTTGACATGATGGATCGCGAGCGCACCGATGAGCTTATGGAGCGCGGCGTGATCGAGATCGCCCCGCTTGCCTATATGCGCGGTCGTACACTGAGCGATGCTTTCGTGGTGCTCGACGAGGCGCAAAATACCACGCCCGAGCAGATGAAGATGTTCCTGACACGCCTTGGATTCAACTCCAAGTTCGTGATTACCGGCGACCTCAGCCAGCGCGACCTGGTGGGTCGTCGTGGTGGCTTGGCGGATGTCGAGAAGATTTTGGGCCGTGTCGACGATGTGGCGTTTGCACACCTGGAGCGCGCCGATGTGGTGCGCCATGCCTTGGTGGGGCGTATTGTCGAGGCATACGATGCTTATGATGATGTGCGCGAGCAGCGCTCGCGCGACCGAAAGGAGTCCCGTTGAGTGTATTGATCAGCAACGATGCCGAGCTCGATACGCTGCTCGACGCGCAGGAGGTGGAGCACATCTGCGAGGTTGTGCTTGCCGCCGAGGGCGTTGAACGTGAAGTCGAGATTTCCCTTTCGTATGTCGACGAGGACGAGATGCACGAGCTCAACCACGAGTGGCGTGGCATCGACCGCACCACCGATGTGCTCTCGTTTGAATGCGACTCGGCCTTTGACGAGGATATTCCCGCCGACGAGACGCTCGAGCTCGGCGATATCATCTTGGCCCCGCAGGTTATTGCCCGTCAGGCCCCCGGTTTTGGCAATAGCCCTGCTGACGAGTGCCGTCTGATGCTCGTACACGGAATGCTGCACCTGCTGGGCTATGACCACATCGAGGACGACGAGGCCGAGGTCATGGAGGCCCGCGAGGACGCCATCCTGCGCGATCTGGCGCTCGAGCGCGGCGAGGACCCCAAGCTGGTCCACGTCGGTCCCATCACCAATCATGCCCACGACTAGGAGCCGTTTATGATTCCCGGATCGAACAAGGACCATCCGTCCTTCTTAAAGTCGTTTTCTTACGCCATGGAGGGCTTCGTCACCGCCGTCAAGACCGAGCGTAATATCAAGGTCATGCTCGCGGCTGGCGTGTGTACCGTCATTGCCGGCTGCATCGTCGGCCTCGACATTGCCGAGTGGGCCACGGTTATCATCTGCTGCGGCCTGGTGATTCACGGCGAGCTGTGCAATACCGCTATGGAGGCGATCGTCGACCTGGCGACCCAGGAGCTTCATCCGCTGGCCAAGCGTGCGAAGGACATCGCCGCCGCCTCTGTATACGTTCTTTCCATCACCGCCGCGATTGTGGGCGTGCTGGTATTTGCCCACGCGCTCGGCTTTATTTAGAAAGGGATTCCCATGTCCGACAATATGCAGCCTACCGATGAGATTTTGGACGACGAGTCCCTGGACGAGGCTGAAGGTGCCGATTCGTTTGACGAGGCCGAGGAGTTCGACCCGTTTGAGGGCATGAGCGATGAGGAGCTCGACGCCCTGTGCGACGAGGGCGACGGCCTCGCGGGCTTTGGTGACGTGGAGCCCGGTTTCCGCAGCGGCTTTGTGGCCCTGGTCGGACGCCCCAACGCCGGCAAGTCCACGCTGCTTAATGCCTGCTATGGCAAAAAGGTCGCCATCACCTCGCCGGTGGCACAGACGACCCGCCGTCGCATGCGCGCCGTCGTCAACCGTCCCGGCTACCAGCTGGTCTTTGTCGATACCCCGGGTATTCATAAGCCCAAGGACGGTCTGGGATCCGAGCTCAACAAGAGTGCGTTGTTCGAGCTGAACGATGTCGATGTTGTCGCGTTTTTGATTGATGCCACTAAACCGATTGGCAGGGGAGACGCCTGGGTTGCCGAGCGTGTCAAGAATGCCCGTTCCAAGAAGGTCCTGGTGCTCACCAAGGCCGATGAAGCCGACCCCGCACAGGTCATGGAGCAGCTTAAGGCCGCCCACGAGCTCATGGAATATGACGACGAGATCGTGACGTCGTCGGTCAAGAACTTTAACGTCGATGCCTTCATCGAGACCGTTGCGCACTTTTTGCCCGAGGGTCCGCGTTGGTTCCCCGAGGACATGGGTACCGACGCTTCCGATGAGACGCTCGTTGCCGAGTTTGTGCGCGAGAAGGTTTTGCGCCGCACCCGCGATGAGATCCCGCACTCCGTGGGCGTGATTTGCGATGCGCTTGAGCAGACCAAGAAGGTGCTGCGCGTGCACGCCACCATTTACGTCGAGCGCGAGGGCCAAAAGGGCATCATCATCGGCAAGGGCGGCGAGATGATCAAACATATCGGCATCGACGCCCGTCGCGACCTTGAGCGCATCTTTGGCACCCAGGTCTTTTTGGAGCTGGACGTGAAGGTCAAGGCCGGCTGGCGTGACGACGAGGCCCAGATTCGCCGCTTTGGCTATAACGCCGAGGATTAGGGACACGCGGCGCGAATGGCAGGTTCTCGTACATATCGCACGAAGGTGCTCGTCCTCGATAAGACCAAGCTCAAAGAGACGGACCTGATCCTGACGATGCTTGACGAGCGGGGTCGGCAGGTTCGTGCCGTGGCAAAGGGCGCGCGCAAACCCGGTGGACGCCTGGCTGCGCGCTGCGAGCTGTTCTGTACCGTCGATATGTTGCTCGCGCATGGACGCTCGCTCGACGTTGTTTCTCAGGCCGAGCTTTTGGAAGCGCCGGTTGGCGCCGCGCCCGATTACGAGACGACCTGCGCCGCAAGCGCGATTGCCGAGGTCGCGCGCGTGTGCTCATTCGAGGACGCCGAGGACCCGTTCACCTTTGCCATCACGCAGCGAGCGCTTGCCCTGGTGGGCAGCGGGCTCGACGCGGCGCATATGGACCTGCTCGTGGCGGCCTTTGTCTTTAAATTGCTGTCGCACGTTGGCTACCGACCCGATTTTTCGGCATGCGTGCTGTGCGGAGACCCGATGCTGTCGTATTTTTCGCCCCAGGCGGGCGGCCTCATGTGCGGGTCGTGCGCGTCGAGCGTGCCCGGTGCCGAGCTGGTGTCGACCGGTGAGGTCGCATGGCTGCGCGCCCTTATGTCCATGACCTTCGATGCGCTTATGGCCGAAAGGGTCGACCCCCATACCGCTGCCTTTTTGCTGGGGCTTTCGCACGTGTGGGCTGCGACGCACACTGATCAACGTCTCCGTGCGATGGAATTCATGTTGGGTCGGTGATGATGCGCAGGCGCGGGCTGCTTGTGGTAACATACCGACCTGTTGGTACCTCGACCTTGGATGCTCGCTCCACCGGCGGCTTCCCAGTCCGAGGCGAATAGCGTCGCCCGCGGGCGACAAGAAACGAAAGGTGAAACAATGACTGTTTCCAAAGAGCGCAAGGCGGAGCTGACTGCCCAGTTCGGTAACACCCCGGTCGACACCGGCAACCCCAAGGTTCAGGTCGCCATCCTGACCGAGCGCATCAAGGAGCTGACCGAGCACATGAAGTCCCACCAGAAGGACTTCCACACCCGTCGTGGTCTGCTCATGCTCGTCGGCCGTCGTCGTCGTCTTCTCTCCTACATCAAGAAGAACGACATCGTCGAGTATCGTGAGCTCATCAAGGCTCTGGGCATCCGCGACAACATCCAGTAAGGATTTGTACATGCAAGGAGCGTCCTGCGCAGCGGGGCGCTCTTTTTGTGTAAGGGCGTGAACAATCACGCTCTGAAGCGTGGCGGGGGCAGGGGGCCCGCGTCACATGAGGAGCCTGCAGGCAAGGGGCCTGCGGGGTAAAGGAGAACAATGACACTCGTATCCAAGACCTTTGAGCTGTACGGCAAGACCTACACCTTTGAGTCGGGCGAGCTTGCCAAGCAGGCCACCGGCGCCTGCCTGGTCAAGCAGGGCGACACCACGATGCTCGACACCGTGGTCGTCTCCAAGGAGCGCAAGAACTACGACTTCTTCCCGCTGACCGTCGACTTCAACGAGAAGATGTACGCCGCCGGCCGCATCCCGGGTGGCTACCTCAAGCGTGAGGGCCGTCCCAGTGAGAAGGCCACGCTCACCGCGCGCATGATCGACCGTCCGATTCGCCCGAGCTTCCCGGACGGCTTCCGCAACGAGGTACACATCGTCGCTACCTCGCTCGTCGCCGACCAGGTCAACCCCTTTGACGTCATCAACGTCATGGGTGCCTCCCTGGCCATGACGCTCGGCGGCGTGCCCTTCGAGGGCCCGCTTGCCTGCGTGCGCATCGGCCGTAACGTGGAGACCGGCGAGTTTATCGTCAACCCCACCTACGAGGAGCGCGAGAACTCCGACCTGGACCTGGAGCTGGGCGGCTCTGCCGACTTCATCTCGATGGTCGAGGCCGGCGCCGAGGAGATCTCCGAGGACGACATGCTCGCCGCCATGAAGTTTGGCCAGGAGGCCCTTGCCGCCTTCTGCCAGGCCCAGGACGAGTTCGTTGCCGAGTGGGAGCAGGTCAATGGCGCCATCGTCAAGAAGGAGTACCCGCTCGACCAGCCCGTCGAGGAGGTCCAGGAGCGCATCTTCGCCCACTACGACGAGATGGCCGCCGCCCTTCGCGATGCCGACAAGCTCTCCCGTATCGGTAAGGTCGAGGCTCTGAAGGAGTCCATCCGTGCCGAGTTCACCGAGGAGGAGCAGGCCGCTTGGGAGCGCGAGATCCCCGTGGCGCTCAAGAAGCTCGAGAAGAAGGCTATGCGCACCATGGTCGTCGAGACCGGCGAGCGCGTCGACGGCCGTGCCGCCGATGAGATTCGCCCCATCATGGTGAAGGATAACTACCTGCCGCTCGTTCACGGCTCCGGTCTGTTCCAGCGTGGCCAGACCCAGGTGCTTTCCGTCCTGTCGCTCGGTATGCTCAACGAGGGCCAGCGCCTGGATACCATCGAGCCCACCGAGGGCAAGCGCTATATGCACCACTACAACTTCCCGCCGTTCTGCACCGGCGAGACCGGCCGCATGGGCAGCCCCAAGCGCCGCGAGATCGGCCACGGCAACCTGGCCGAGCGCGCTCTGCTTCCGGTGCTCCCCGACGAGAACGAGTTCCCCTACGCCATCCGCGTCGTCTCCGAGGTCATGGAGTCCAACGGCTCCTCTTCGATGGCTTCGACCTGCGGCTCCACGCTCGCCCTTATGGACGGCGGCGTGCCCATTAAGCGCCCGGTCTCCGGTATCGCCATGGGCCTGATCCAGGAGGAGGGCAAGACCGTGGTCCTGTCCGACATCCAGGGTCTCGAGGACTTCCTGGGCGACATGGACTTTAAGGTCACCGGCACCACCGAGGGCATCACCGCCCTGCAGATGGACAACAAGGCCACCGGCCTTACCTTCGACATCCTGGCCCGCGCCCTGCAGCAGGCCAAGGAGGGTCGTGCTTTCATCCTGCAGAAGATGCTCGATGTGATCCCCGAGCCGCGCCACACCACACGCAGCACCGCTCCGCGTATCGTCTCCATCCAGGTTCCGACTGACAAGATTCGCGACGTCATCGGTTCTGGTGGTAAGGTCATCCGTGGCATCCAGGACGAGACCGGCGCTTCGGTCGACATTCAGGAGGACGGCACCGTCTTTGTCGGCGGCACTGGCGAGTCCGTCGATCAGGCCGTCGAGCGCATCAAGCTCATCATCAAGGTTCCCGAGCCGGGCGAGGAGTACACCGGTCGTGTGGTCTCCATCCAGCCATTCGGTGCCTTCGTGAATCTGCTGCCCGGTAAGGACGGCCTGCTGCACATCTCCCGCGTCGCCAAGGGTCGTGTGGAGAAGGTCGAGGACGTCCTCAACGTGGGCGACGAGGTCAAGGTCTTCGTCATCGAGGTCGACGATCGCGGCAAGATTTCGCTCGATCGTCTTGACAAGCCTGAGGCTCCGGCTCGCGCCGAGGGTTCCTCCGAGGGCGACGGCGAGCACTTCCAGCGCCGTGAGCGTCCGCGTCGCGAGCGCTCCGAGCGCAGCGACCGTCCGCGCCGTCCCGGCGACAACGGAGGCCGCAAGCCCCGCCGTCACCACGACGCCGAGTAACAGCCGTACATAACCAGCACCGCAAGGGCGACTCCGGACAGGGGTCGCCCTTTTGCTTGCGCCCGGGAGGGCCGCATATGAAGTTTCCTGCTCTACAGTCCTGCGCAAGACGGAAAGCACATTAAGTG
>NZ_QSBV01000008.1:95633-100570 GCF_003465825.1 Collinsella sp. AF02-46-1 | reverse complement strand
GTCCCGCGGGCCGCGAGGTGCGGTTCCGGAAGAGCTCGGGCGATTAGTGCGGCTCGGCTGAGGACGTCGCCGTCCTTGCACCTGCCGTCTATCGACCAGGTAGTCTACCTGGGCCCTTACCGGAAGGAGAACTAATCCCTGGAACGGCTTCCCGCTTAGATGCCTTCAGCGGTTATCCGCGCCGCACGCGGCTACCCGGCCGTGCCGTTGGTCGACAACCGGTTCACCGGAGGTGCGTCCACCCCGGTCCTCTCGTACTGGGGGCAGCCTCCATCGATTCTCCTGCGCCCACGGAGGATAGGGACCGAACTGTCTCACGACGTTCTGAACCCAGCTCGCGTACCGCTTTAAACGGCGAACAGCCGTACCCTTGGGACCTGCTCCAGCCCCAGGATGCGATGAGCCGACATCGAGGTGCCAAACCTTGCCGTCGATGTGGACTCTTGGGCAAGATCAGCCTGTTATCCCCGGAGTACCTTTTATCCGTTGAGCGACGGCCCACCCACTCGGGGCCGCCGGATCACTAGAGCCTGCTTTCGCACCTGCTCGGCTTGTGGGCCTCGCAGTCAAGCCCGCTTGTACTCTTGCATTCAAAAGGACGGTTGCCGACCGTCCCGAGCGGACCTTCGCGCGCCTCCGTTACCCTTTAGGAGGCGACCGCCCCAGTCAAACTGCCCGCCTGGCACGGTCCCCGAGCCGGTTGACGGCCTCGGGTTAGGACGCCGGTCGCGCGAGGGCAGTATTCCAAGGGCGGCTCCCCGGGGGCTGGCGCCTCCGGATCGATGCCTCCTGCCTATCCTCTACACGCGGGACCAGCGGCCAATGCCAAGCTGCAGTGAAGGTTCACGGGGTCTCTCCGTCCTTCCGCGGGTAAGTCGCATCTTCACGACCAGTGCAATTTCACCGGGTCCATGGTCGAGACAGCGCCCAAGTCGTTGCGCCTTTCGTGCAGGTCGGAACTTACCCGACAAGGAATTTCGCTACCTTAGGACCGTTATAGTTACGGCCGCCGTTTACCGGGGCTTGGCTTCGGGGCTTCGCGCGATGCGCTAACTCCTCCGCGTGACCTTCCGGCACCGGGCAGGCGTCAGACCCTATACGTCGCCTTGCGGCTTCTGCAGAGTCCTGTGTTTTTGGTAAACAGTCGCTTGGGCCTCTCCACTGCGGCCCGCCTCCGCTCCCGGAGCAAGTCCGTTCACGTACGCGCGGGCACCCCTTCTCCCGAAGTTACGGGGCCATTGTGCCGAGTTCCTTGACCATGGTTGACCCGATCGCCTCGGTATGTTCTACCCACCCACCTGTGTCGGTTTGCGGTACGGGCGCGCACGCGCCTGCCTAGGGGTTTTTCTAGGGACCTCGGGCTCACTCGCTTCGCTTGATCGCTTCGTCCGGAGCCTCGCCCTCGTGCGGACCGGATTTCCCTGGTCCGCGGGCCGCGCTCCATCACGGGGACGTCCAGAACCCCGCCGAGCCACCCCCATCCGTCGCCCCGTCGGTCGTAGCGCCGCGTGCGCGGTGCAGGAATGTCTGCCTGCTGCGCGTCGGCTACGCCTCCCGGCCTCGCCTTAGCCCCCGACTGACCCTGGGAGGATTAGCCTTGCCCAGGAAACCTCGGGTTCACGGCGGACGAGTTACTCTCTCGTCTCTCGCTACTCATGCCAGCATTCTCACTCCCATGCGCTCCACCGCCGGTCGCCCGGCGGCTTCACCGCCCATGGGAAGCTCCCCTACCGATTCTATATAGATAAAATCCCGCCGCTTCGGTGTCCAGCTTAGCCCCGTGTATTGTCGGCGCATGTCCACTCGACCAGTGAGCTGTTACGCACTCTTTGAATGGATGGCTGCTTCTAAGCCAACATCCTGGTTGTCTGGGCGGACGCACATCCTTTGCCACTCGGCTGGAACTTGGGGACCTTAGCGGGCGGTCCGGGCTGTTTCCCTCTCGAGCACACAGCTTAGCCCACATGCTCTGACTGCCGCGCTCTGGGCCGCCGGCATTCGGAGTTCGGTTGGATTCGGTAGGCGGCGAAGCCCCCTCGTCCATCCGGTGCTCTACCTCCGGCGGTGAACGCGCGACGCTAGCCCTAAAGCTATTTCGGGGAGAACGAGATATCTCCGGGTTTGATTGGCCTTTCACCCCTATCCGCAGGTCATCGCCGCCGTTTTCAACCGACGTGCGTTCGGCCCTCCACGGGGTCTTACCCCCGCTTCAGCCTGCCCACGGATAGCTCACCCGGCTTCGCGTCCGCGGCGCGGGACTCAAGTCGCCCTGTTAAGGCTCGCTTTCGCTCCGGCTCCCTTTCGGTTAACCTCGCCCCGCGCCAGCGACTCGCTGGCTCATTCTACAAAAGGCACGCCGTCACACCATATAGGTGCTCCGACTGCTCGTGGGCGCACGGTTTCAGGTACTGTTTCACTCCCCTCCCGGGGTGCTTTTCACCTTTCCCTCACGGTACTGGTGCGCTATCGGTCACAGGGTAGTACTCAGGCTTGGATGGTGGTCCACCCAGGTTCGGACCGGGTTTCACGTGCCCGGCCCTACTCAGGGACCGCGTCGCGCCGTCCGGTCTGGGTTCGCGTACGGGGCTGTCACCCGCTGCGGCCGGCCCTCCCATGCCGTTCCGCTCCCCAGCCGGACCTGCGCCCGGGGGCGGCAGCCCCCGGATGCGCGGCCCTGCAACCCCGTCGGCGGAACCCCTGCCGGGTACGCCCGCTCGACGGTTTGGCCATCGGTCCCCTTTCGCTCGCCGCTACTCGGGGAGTCTCGAGATTGATTTCCTCTCCTCCGGGTACTTAGATGTTTCAGTTCCCCGGGTTGTCCTCCCCACCCCTATGTGTTCGGGGTGGGGATATCCACACTGCTGTGGATGGGTTCGCCCATTCGGAGACCCCCGGGTCGAAGGATGTGTGCTCCTCGCCGGGGATTATCGCAGCTTGCCGCGTCCTTCATCGGCTCCCTGTGCCAAGGCATCCGCCGTGCGCCCGTGGTATCTTGCGGGACCGCATCGGGCCCGCGGGATATCCACGTGTCGCTAATTAAGTTAAATTAATCGATATCATGAATAGCGCTCGTATGTCGCAATTCGGGTATCTCATACCGCGGCACAGTAGTTGACTGTGCTCGCGATCAGATGCTCCTCACTCATATATAAGTGAATTCTTCTTGTTTGGATCGGATGAATGATTGCTATCATTCTTGATTTAATCGCAGAAAAGAATCGAGTCTGGAAGATTCGGATCTTCCATCTCTCTCCTATCGCTATGCGGCTCTCAAGGTACGCGGGTGCGACCCCGGGGACCGGGTGCTGCGGGGAATCATCCTGGCGGACATCTACCGGACGGGCTCCTGCCCTCTATTCGAGTTAAAGTGTTTTCTCTCTAAGAATGTATCTCCCTAGAAAGGAGGTGATCCAGCCGCACCTTCCGGTACGGCTACCTTGTTACGACTTCACCCCCCTCACCCTCCACACCTTCGGCGCCTCCCCCCTCTCGGTTGGGCCGGCGACTTCGGGTGCAGACGACTCGGGTGGTGTGACGGGCGGTGTGTACAAGGCCCGGGAACGCATTCACCGCGGCATGCTGATCCGCGATTACTAGCAACTCCGACTTCATGGGGGCGGGTTGCAGCCCCCAATCCGAACTGGGGCCGGCTTTCCGGGATCCGCTCCCCCTCGCGGGGTGGCATCCCTCTGTACCGGCCATTGTAGCACGTGTGCAGCCCAGGGCATAAGGGGCATGATGACTTGACGTCGTCCCCGCCCTCCTCCGCCTTGACGGCGGCGGTCCCGCGTGGGTTCCCGGCATCACCCGATGGCAACACGCGGCGGGGGTTGCGCTCGTTGCGGGACTTAACCCAACATCTCACGACACGAGCTGACGACAGCCATGCACCACCTGTATGGGCTCCTCTCGGCCACGGGGTCTCCCCCGCTTCACCCATATGTCAAGCCCTGGTAAGGTTCTTCGCGTTGCTTCGAATTAAGCCACATGCTCCGCTGCTTGTGCGGGCCCCCGTCAATTCCTTTGAGTTTTAGCCTTGCGGCCGTACTCCCCAGGCGGGACGCTTAATGCGTTGGCTGCGGCACGGGGGGATCGTCCCCCCACACCTAGCGTCCATCGTTTACGGCTGGGACTACCAGGGTATCTAATCCTGTTCGCTCCCCCAGCTTTCGCGCCTCAGCGTCGGTCTCGGCCCAGAGGGCCGCCTTCGCCACCGGTGTTCCACCCGATATCTGCGCATTCCACCGCTACACCGGGTGTTCCACCCTCCCCTACCGGACCCAAGCCGCGGAGGTTCCGGGGGCTTCGGGGGGTTGAGCCCCCCGCTTCGACCCCCGGCCTGCCGGGCCGCCTACGCGCGCTTTACGCCCAATGAATCCGGATAACGCTCGCCCCCTACGTATTACCGCGGCTGCTGGCACGTAGTTAGCCGGGGCTTCTTCTGCAGGTACAGTCTTGACTCTTCCCTGCTGAAAGCGGTTTACGACCCGAAGGCCTCCGTCCCGCACGCGGCGTCGCTGCGTCAGGGTTCCCCCCATTGCGCAAGATTCCCCACTGCTGCCTCCCGTAGGAGTCTGGGCCGTGTCTCAGTCCCAATCTGGCCGGTCGGTCTCTCAACCCGGCTACCCGTTGTCGGCACGGTGGGCCGTCACCCCGCCGTCTACCTGATGGGCCGCGGAGCCATCCCCTCCCGTCGGGGCTTTAGCCGGGGTGCCATGCGGCACCCCGGGGTATCCGGTATTACCCGTCCTTTCGGGCGGCTATCCCGGGGGAGGGGGCAGGTTCTCCACGTGTTACTCAGCCGTTCGCCACTCGCTTCCCTCCGGAGAGGGGTGCCGTTCGACTTGCATGTGTTAGGCGCGCCGCCAGCGTTCATCCTGAGCCAGGATCGAACTCTCCGTCCAAAATATTCTGGGCTTCGAGCCCGTCCGGTCCTC
>NZ_QSBV01000008.1:0-95623 GCF_003465825.1 Collinsella sp. AF02-46-1 | reverse complement strand
CAAAATATTCTGGGCTTCGAGCCCGTCCGGTCCTCTCAGTCCATCGCTGATCGGTTCCGTTCGATTCATATGGTTTTAGTATAGGAAAAGGAATTTCTCGGGGCCGCCTCTCGGCGGCCTTGCGAAAAACAAATCCAAGTTAGACCATTTCAAATGGTTCGATGTCTGCCCGGATGCGACACTGAATGTGTCCATCCTCGCAGTATCCGGTTCTCAAGGTGCACGCCTGGCGGCTCATCCGGTCCGACCGGGCCGCGCGGCAAGGAGATATATTGCCAGACCGCGAAGCCCTGTGGGACGTCAATTCCACTCTTCACAAGTCCTACACAACATATCGCTTTCTATAGCTAATAGAAAGACTGGTGCGGATCTTCCGCACGTATCAGATGATGACCCTTTGGTTCAGGAATATATAGAGATCGGTCACCTGTAAGTGTCTATCTACCCGCGCTTTTAGCAATGTAAACCGCGCTTCAGATAAAAAGAGGGAGCGCCGCGCACAACGCGACACTCCCCTAGCGATTCAAGAGAATCTATTAGGCCTCGAGAGCCTTCTTGGCGATGGTAGCCAGCTCGTTGAAGGACTCGATGTCCTCGTAAGCCATCTGAGCCAGGACCTTGCGGTCGAGCTCGATGCCGGCAACCTTCAGGCCGTGCATGAACTGAGAGTAAGAAATATCGTTCAGGCGAGCAGCAGCGTTGATACGAGTGATCCAGAGAGAACGGATCTCGCGCTTCTTGTTGCGGCGATCACGATACTGATACTGCAGGGAGTGCTGGACCTGCTCTTTAGCATGCTTGTAAGTACGCGAAGCGGCACCGTAGTAACCCTTCGCACGGTGCATAACGGTACGGCGCTTCTTCTTGGCGGCAACAGCGCGCTTAATACGTGCCATGTTCTATCAACTCCTAGACGGTAAAACGAAAAACGGGAACGCGAACTTAGGCGAGACGCGACTTGATGACCTTGCGGTCGGCAGCGGCGATCTCGGTCTCCTGACGGAAGCCACGCTTACGCTTGGTGGACTTCTTGCTCAGGATGTGGCTCTTGAAAGCCTTGGCGCGCATAAGCTTGCCGGTACCAGTCTTGCGGAAACGCTTCTTGGTGCCGCTGTGGGACTTCATCTTAGGCATGAAATACTCCTTAATCGGTTACAGAACACTAGTTACTTGCTATCGCTTGCCGCTTTATCCTCATCGAAGGCGCCCTTAATCGGGGCGAGCAGCATAAGCATGTTACGGCCTTCCATCTTAGGCTTGGACTCGACCGTAGCGTAAGGCTTGAGATCCTCGGCGAGACGCTCGAGAACGTTAAGGCCCTGCTCCGGGTGAGCCATCTCACGGCCGCGGAACATGATGGTGATCTTAACGCGTGCGCCCTTCTTGAGGAAACGCAGAACGTGGCCCTTCTTGGTCTCGTAGTCGCCAACGTCGATCTTGGGTCGGAACTTCATTTCCTTGACCTCGACCTTGGACTGGTTCTTACGAGCAGCCTTGGCCTTCATGGCCTGCTGGTACTTGAACTTACCGTAGTCCATGACCTTGCAGACCGGCGGCTCCGCGTTGGGAGCGATCTCGACCAGGTCGAGACCCTGATCGTCGGCGACGCGCTGGGCATCGCGGATGGCGAACAGGCCGAGCTGAGAGCCATCGACGCCAATCAAACGACACGAAGATGCAGTGATCTCGTCGTTGATGCGGGTGTCATCAGACTTAGCTATTTTCCCTACCTCCATTCATAAAAAAATAACCCGGCGCTTCTCAGCAACCAGGTCGTACACATAGACTTCCTCGATTTGAGGAAGGGAATCTAAGTTGTATGACCAGTCAGCTGCTCATTGGCGCCAAAAGGTGGGAACCCTCAGGTTCCTCTTTAGGGCATTGTGGGAACAACGCCTTGCGAATAATAACACGTACAGCGCGTTATCACATTACGTACACGAAAAAGGGACCTTGACCCCCTTGAACACTCGCTTGCATGTATGGTGCTCGAGGCGAGACTCGAAGGGCCTTCGCTTCGCGAAGCCCCGGGCTTCGGGCGCGTGGCGCCCTCGCCACGCTCCGCTACAAACAGGCCACAGGCCTGTTTGCTTAACGCTTCGCGCGCTCACGCGAGTTCGGCACGAAAAAGGGGGCCGCAACCCCCTTGAACGCTCACTTGCATGTATGGTGCCCGAGGCGAGACTCGAACTCGCACGTTGTTGCCAACGGTGGATTTTGAGTCCACTGCGTCTGCCAATTCCGCCACTCGGGCACGCAATGCGTGAGTTAGTTTATCACAGCTTTCTACCGATTAGTCCGAAAATGGAACTTCGAGCATTTCGATGAGTTCGACCGTGCGGAGCATCTCGCGCCGACGGCATCCGCGACCGTCGACCGAAGCCTCACCCATCTGGTTATCGTAAGGGTCCTCGCGCATGCCGTCGAAAGAGGGCTCAAACTCTGCCTGGAATCGATTGTTGGCCACCATACGCCACGGGTCGAGATTGCCAAAGTAGTGACGGCGGCGCCACTCCTCCCCCATCCTGCGAGCAGAAGATCCAAATGACACGTCGGCGTTGAGCCAACCGGTCTGCGGCGTATAGAACTCTGCCCAGTCGTGCGACCCCACCGAATCGGGCGCAACGTACAGGCCGCTCTGCCAACGGGCAGGCACGCCCGCGATACGGCACATGGTGATAAACGTGAGCGCCATAACGCCGCAATCGCCGCGGAGCGAATGCGCGCAGTCATCGACAATAGATCCCAAAAGCAAGTACGGCGGCTGATAGCGATAGTCGATATGCTGCGTCAGGTAATCATAGATAGCACGGGCGCGATCGAGCGGATCCTCGAGTCCGTCAACAACACCGGCCGTCAGCTGCAGCAGATACGGCGTGAATGCAATGTGCGGACGGTCCTCGGAAATATCCTCGGGCAGAGGCGCGTCCATACGCGGATGAACCGGAAGTGTGCCACCGTAGACATCACAATAAGCAGCATCGATGTGATAGCGATAGGTCGCCGAGAATGAGCGCTCACTCGAAGAAGACCACGAGACGGTACGCGCCGAAGCGTTCGCGGGAGCAACAGCACCCTCCGGCGTCATGTCGAGAATGTCGACCCGAGACTGCTGGCGGCAGGTGGCGGCAACGGGAAGCCAAGCGCGAACGGTCTCCCCCTCTAGAGCGCCGGGGACAGACACAGACGCTTTAAGCGTAATGACGCGAGCCAATCCGTTTTGCGACTCCATCTCCTTGAGCATCTCGTTGCGCAGTGCAATTCCGTCCGTAGGATCGGGACGCATGCCGGGGACCTCTTTGGGATATACGCGAAGCGAATCGAGGAAGTTGTCGAGAACGAACAGCTCGCCATCGATAAAGCGCCAGTCAATACGCTTACGGTCAATCAGATCGTCAAACTGCTCCTCGGTAAACTCAGGCCACTCCTCGCGAATCATCGTAATAGCCTGATCGCGCGACACCGAAAAATGAAGCGGCGTCTCGAGCATGCGATACCGCTCGGCACGAACACAAGCAGCCAGCGAAGGCTCGGGGTTCTGCTCCAAAAGGCGATCGCAGGCAGCAACAGCCTGCGTCAAATACCCGGCATCCTTAAGACGAAAAATCTCGGGCGGCAGTCCAACATCGAGATGACGAAAGTCATCACAGCGAACATCAGCAGAGCAACCAACTGGACCCTCGTCAATAACCTTCCCATCCGAAGGCAGCACATTAATAACAGCCATATACCAAACTCCAAGTCATTAGAACTCTTGAAGCACATTGTAGCGAGATAAAAAGAAAGCCCCAATAAAGGAACCCTCAACACCGATAAACGGTACCTATAAAAATGAATTCAGCCCAGTAACCCTGTAGCGAGTTAACAAAGGAGGCCCCGTTTCCCCGGAGCTGATTCCGTCGCGCGACTTCTGGCGAAGCCAGAAGCCATTTTAATTCAGCCTCGTAACCCTGCGGCGTTAAACGAAGGAAGCCCCGTCCCCCGGAACTGTTTCCTTGGCGCGACTTCTGGCGAAGCCAGGTGAGCGCAAAGGAAACAGTGTAGGGGGACGGGGCTTCCGGCGGGAAGTTTAGCGACGCTTACGCCTTGTTGACGGAGCCAAACTCCTCCATGAGCTCCTTGGTGCGGGCAACGATGTTGTCGCGACCAGGCTTGAGGAGCTTGCGGGGGTCAAAGCCCTTGCCCTGCTGATCCTTGCCAGCCTCGATGTACTCGCGGACGCCCTTGGCGAAGACGAGCTGCAGGTCGGTGTTGACGTTGATCTTGGAGATGCCCAGGGAAATGGCCTTCTTGATCTGATCCTCGGGGATGCCGGTGCCACCGTGCAGGACGAGGGGCAGGTCGCCGGTCTGAGCCTTGATCTCGCCCAGACGCTCGAAGGAAAGGCCGGCCCAGTCGGCGGGATACACGCCGTGGATGTTGCCGATGCCGCAGGCGAGGAAGTCGACGCCCAGGTCAGCAATCTGCTTGCACTCAGCGGGGTCAGCGAGCTCGCCGTTGGAGGTCACGCCGTCCTCGGTGCCGCCAATGCCGCCGACCTCGGCCTCGATGGACATGCCCTTGGAGTGGGCAAGCTCAACGAGCTCCTTGGTGCGGTCGAGGTTAAGCTGGAAGGTCTCCTCGTGAGAGCCGTCATACATGATGGACGTGAAGCCGGCCTCGATGCACTTGAAGCAGTCCTCGTAAGAACCGTGGTCGAGGTGAAGGGCGACGGGAACGGTAACGCCCGTGGCCTCGACGGCAGCCTTGACCATGTCGGCGCAGACCTTGAAACCGCCCATCCACTTAGCGGCACCAGCGGTGCACTGAAGGATCAGCGGAGACTTGGCCTCCTCGGCGGCCTGGAGAATAGCCAGGGTCCACTCGAGGTTGTTGGTGTTGAAGGCACCGAGACCGTACTTGCCGGCCTCAGCCTTCTTGAGCATGTCTGCTGCGTTGACGAGCATAAAAGAAACCTCCTGTAAGGTTGCTCCGATAACGCCTGAGATTTTACCACGGCGCACCCGGGCATAAACGTTCGTTTGTTCACGAATATCGTCCAAACAGACTTTTTTTGACCGTTTGCCCTACGGAATCGACCCGTTGGGGAAAAATAGCTTGACGTTTGGACGCTTCTCGTGCTTCAAAAGCCGACTATTAAGCTACATCCGCATGAAAGGGTTCTGCATGAGCTCGCGTGCCATGGTGGTCGAATCGCCATGGCCGGTTAGGCAAACGGTATCGGGTGGAAGCATGTGGGCGAGCTTGGAGAGCGAACGCAGAATCGCTGCCTCGTCGCCACCGGCAAGATCGGTGCGGCCGTGGCTGCCCGGGAATAGGGTGTCGCCCACAAAGGCAATGTTCCCCTGCTCGGTGGCGGCGAACAGAACGATGCCGCCCGGTGTGTGCCCGGGCACCTCAATTACCTGCAGGCAAATGTCGCCCAGCTCAATGGTGTCGCCCTCGGCAAGCAGCCGCGTCGGCTCACCTGGATCGGGCGTCTCGATGCCCCACATCGCTCGCTGCTCCTCGATATTCGCATGCGGCACTGCTGCGTCCTTGCCACACAGCTCGTACAGGGCGTCGGCGCCAACGGCGGCCCGAACTCCAGCGACACCGCCAACATGGTCGGCGTGACCGTGCGTGCAAATGGCGCCGAGCACCTGCACATCGGGATGCTCGGCTCGAATATGTTCCACCAAACGCTCACCTTCCCATGCGGGGTCGATAATCACGCACTCATTGTCCGAAATAACAGCATAGCTATTGGTCTGAATGGGACCGTTTACGAGCGTCTCAATCTCGACCGATCCCTTGGGAGTTAAATCCAAGGACACAGCACTCATGCCCCTCTCCTCTCTATAGAACTCGAGGCATCAAACGATGCCTCGAGTGTAGCGAATATCGATAATGTGGCACGTTCGTCGCGACTAAACGCGGCGCTTAAGCTGGGCTCCACCCTCGCCGGGCATCAAGCGACGCGCGTCGTAGACCGAGTCAACGCTGCTGATGGAGGCCAGCAGCGGATCCAGACCACTCGCGTCCGAGATCTCGACCATAAAGCGCAGGGTTGCAATACCCTCGCGGTTGGTCGACGTGGCGGCAGAAAGGATATTGCCACCCGCATCGCCAATGGCAATGGTGACATCCTTGAGCAGGCCCATGCGGTCCAGGCACTCGACCACGATCTCGACCTGAAAGAGGGTGTCGGCAGCGCCGTCCCACTCCACTTCGATCATGCGCTCGGGATGCTCCATAAGACCCTTGACGTTGGGACAGTTGGCGCGATGCACCGAAACGCCACGACCGCGCGTGATGAAGCCGACGATGTCGTCGCCCGTCACGGGGTTGCAGCAATGAGCCAGACGGACCAGTAGGCCGCTGTTGCTCTCGCCCTTGACGATAATGCCGTTGCTGGCGCTCTTGCCGCGCTTTTGCGGCTTGCGGTTGGAGCCGCGGGCAGGCTGCTTGACGACCTCGGCAATGGCTTCGGCCTTGGTGAACTGTTCCTCGGGTTTGGGGTCCAAGATTTGCTCGACCTTATTGCCAACGGCACGTGGGGCGACTTTGCCCGCACCAACGGCGGCAAACAGGTCCTCGAGCTGCTTATAGTTAAACTGCTCCGCCACGGCGTTGAGCGCACGCGTGGATCGTGGCGTAGAGATGCCATATCCGCGCTTGCGCAGGTCCTTAGCCAGTATATCGCGGCCGGCGGCAGCGTCGTCGTCCTTGGTCGCGGCGGCGAAGTAACGGCGGATCTTTGACTTGGCGGAAGGTGTCTTAACGATCTTGAGCCAATCACGCGACGGCTTGGAACTCTTGTTGGTCAGAATCTCGACACGGTCGCCCGTCTTGATCTCGTGCGTGAGCGGGGCCACCGCACCGTTGATCTTAGCGCCGACGCAGTGGTTGCCCACCTCGGTGTGAACGGCATAGGCAAAGTCGAGCGGCGTGGAGCCGGCACGAAGCGCCATGACCTCGCCCTTGGGCGTAAAGACGAAGATCTCCTGATCGAACAGATCGACCTTCAGCGAATGCAGGTATTCCTTGGCGTCGGTGATCTCATCAGACGCAGCCCAATCGAGCGAATGTTTGAGCCAGTTAATCTGGTCGTCCAAGCGCTGGGCATCATTGGTCTTAGACGCAGACGATCCGCCCGACTTCTTATAGAGCCAGTGGGCGGCAATACCGTACTCGGCCTGCTCGTGCATCTCGTAGGTACGAATCTGAATCTCGAGCGGACGAGCCGTGGGGCCGATAACCGTCGTGTGGAGCGACTGGTAGTTATTGACCTTGGGCATGGCGATATAGTCTTTAAAGCGCCCGGGCATGGGGTGCCACAGCGTATGCACCGCACCGAGCGTGGAGTAGCAATCGCGCACCGAATGCGTGATGACGCGCAGTGCCACCAGGTCGTAGATCTCGGAAAATTCCTTGCCCTTGCGCTTCATCTTTTGGTAGATGGACCAATAGTGCTTGGAACGGCCGTTGATCTGGAAGTCCTCCAGGCCAATGCGGTTGAGCTCGTCGGTGAGTGTCTTGATGGTCTCGGCCAGATAGCGCTCACGGACCTCGCGCGACTCCGCCACCATGCGTGCGATGCGCTGGTAGGCGTCGGGCTCCAAATAGAAGAAGGACAGGTCCTCGAGTTCCCACTTGATAGAGCTCATGCCCAGGCGGTCGGCCAGGGGCGCGTACACGTCCATGGTCTCGCGCGCCTTAAACAGGCGGCGGTCTTCGCGCAGGGCGGCAAGCGTGCGCATATTATGCAGGCGGTCGGCGAGTTTGACGATGATAACGCGAATGTCCTTGGACATGGCAAGGAACATCTTGCGCAGCGTAAGCGCCTGCTTCTCGTCCATGCTGTCGACTTCGATGTTGGTGAGCTTGGTCACGCCGTCGACGAGCTCTGCCACGGTTTCGCCAAACAGGCCGGAAACATCGGCAAGCGAGGTCTCGGTATCCTCGACGGTATCGTGCAGCAGCGCGGCGCACACCACGTCACAGTCCATCTTAAGGTCGGCCAAAATGATGGCCACCTCGACGGGATGGTTGATGTACATCTCGCCCGAGCGGCGCTTTTGGTTGCAATGCTTCTCGGCGGCAAAGCAGTAGGCCTGTTCCACCTTAGAGAAGTCGTCCTCATTCATATATTTGAGGCACAGGCGCTCCAGCTTGTCGTAGCTGTCCGCCATAATCTCGGGTGGCAGCTCATCGGCATGCTTATAGTGCTCCATCTCCGAAAAAGGCTGGAGGGTGGAATCATGGGCGGTACGGGCTGCGGCATCCATCGAGGTCCCCTTCCCCTAGGCCCGCGGTACGATCGGGCGGTTAACTTTGGCTAGCATATCAGAAGCGCACGAATCGAGCGCCCAGCTCCGGAAAGCCGAGAACTCCATGCGCGAGCGCAAGCCCTCCAAATAGCGAATCGACCTGCTCAATTGCACGCGGCCGGGGTTTTCGGCCATCGCGATGCGACGGGTGTCGTCAAACCCCGAAACGCGACAGAAACCAAGCTCTTCGAAGATTCCCAGGCCGCTTTCCACCGAGCGCTCGTCAACCGGCGTGCGAGCATCGATGGCAAGACACATCTGAGCGATGTCGATATCGCTCGCGCTAAAGGAATCGTCCCCGGTCTTGCCGCGGTTGGAGCGCCACATGGTCTGCAACGCGCGATAGAGCGTGACGAGTTCGTCGCGCTCGGGCGCATAGCAGTCGAGTAGGCGCTCGTTAATGCGGGCGTCGCGCGACGAATAGAGCAGATGGATCACGGCGGGCTGGCCATCGCGACCGGCGCGGCCGCTCATCTGGTTAAACTCAATGCCGCCAAACGGCATGTGGTAGAGCACGACATGGCGGATATCGGGCAGGTTCACGCCCTCACCAAAGGCAGATGTCGAAACGATGCAACTGAGGCTTCCGTCACGAAACGCTTCCTCGACACGGCGACGATCGGAGCGCGCAAGCCCCGCGTTATAGAACGCGATGCGGGTCGCGCAATCGGGTACCCGCTTGCGCAGCGTCTTAGCAAGCGCCACGGACTGATCACGCGAATTGACGTAGATGACGGTCTTCTCCCCCGTCGCGACGATGGACACCAGGCGGTTTTCGCGGCTCGCAAGATCGCGGTCGTCCTCGAGCTGCAAGTTCTCGCGCACGGTCTCGTCGACCACCGTACGGGTAATCGGCAACACGCGGGCAAGCTCCGCCACGACCGGAGCCGTCGCGGTGGCCGTCGCCGCCATAACGACCGGATCGCCCAGGGCCTTGAGGATATCGGGCATGTCGAGGTATGCGCTACGGTCGCCGCCCTTGGCAAGACCGGCATGATGCGCCTCGTCGATAACGACAAACCCGATACGACCCGAGCGAGCAAAGCGGTCGCGGTGAATAGACAGGAACTCAGGCGTCGTGAGCACGATGCCGGTGCGGCCCGAAGCCAAGCCGGCAAACACGTCATCGCGCGCCGCCTCCACGGTCTCGCCGGTCAGCACGCCTACGCCAATGCCGAGCGCAGCCATCGTCGACGAGAGGTGATAGGCCTGGTCGGCAACGAGCGCACGCAGCGGATAGACAAAGATACTCGCACGCCCGCGAAGGACCGCCTCGCGCGCGGCGTGCACATGGAAGATAAGAGACTTTCCGCGCCCCGTTCCCATAACGGCCAGAACACTTTGGTGATCGGCCAGGGCATCGAGCGCTTCGACCTGCGCGCGGTGCGGCTGGTTCGAGCCGATAAAGCTATGGATAAGCGAGCGCGTGAGCTCGGTATAAGAAAGTTGGGCGAGCGTTTGGCGCTTTCGGGACTCCAGGCGCAGGCCGGAATCCGCCGGCTGCACGCCACGACGAAGCTCGCATGCCGGATCGTCGACGCTGGGCAGCGTGGTATCGCGGACCAGAACATCCTTGATCATGAGCTTGGGCTTTACGCGACCTTGCCAATGCTCGGCCACGGCCTCGAACACCAAGTCGACGGCGCTATCACAATTGATGAGCTTATCGATCTGCGGCACGCGGAACATAATGGCCGGCACACTCGCGGCGCCATCGGTCGCCACGAAGCGCATGTGCTCGCCGGTTTTGCCCACCACGGCGCGATCGCACATTGTCACGCCCTCGGCCGCCAACAGCGGCACCTTGTTGCCCTGGCCAAACGGCTCAAGACGGGAGATCTGCTCGATGGTCTCAATATTCAGCTCGGAAAGGTCGACGGTGGCGGCGACCTCGTCGGTGTCTTCAAAGTCCTCGGCGGGAAGCTCCGATAGCACGGCGGAAAGGCGGCGGCGGAACTCATCGAGCTTGGATGCCTCGATGGTCACACCCACCGCACCGGCATGTCCGCCGCGACGAATCAGCAGGTCGGAACAGCGCTCGACGGCGTCAAACAGGTTAACTTTGCCCACCGAGCGGCCCGATCCGCGTGCAACGCCGTCCTCGATCGAGAAGAGCAGCGCCGGCACGTGATAGCGATTGGTCAGGCGGCTCGCCACGATGCCCTTGACGCCCTCGTGCCAGCCCTCGCCACCCACGACGATTGCGCGTCCGCCGTCATAGGTCTTCTCGACCTTTGCCATGGCATCGCGCGTGAGCTCCGCCTCGATCTCACGGCGCTGGCGGTTGATTTCCTCGAGCTCAGCCGCCAGTGCGCTTGCTTCGATGGGATCGCGGGCAAGCAGCAGGTCGAGCGCCAGCTTGGGATCAGCCATGCGGCCGGCAGCATTCAGACGAGGGATGAGCGAAAACGACAGGCCGTCGGCCGTAATGGTAGAAAGGTCCGTCTTGGCGAGCGCAGCAAGCGCGATATAGCCGGGACGAGCGGTTACGCGCATCTGCTGGATGCCCTCGGCAACCAGCGCGCGGTTCTCGGGCGTGAGCGGCATCATGTCGGACACGGTGCCCAGCGCCGCGACCTCGATTAGCGAACGCCAATACGACGGCTTGCCCAGGCGCTCACCCAGGACTTGCACCAGCTTGAGCGCCACACCAGCACCGGCAAGTTCACGCGAGGGACCCTCGTCCTCGAGCTTGGGGTCGGTCAGGGGCACGCCCTGCGGCACCTGGTCGGAGGGCTCGTGATGGTCCGTGACCACCAAATCGATCCCCAGGCTCTCCAGATAGGAAACCTCTCCCTTGGCGGCAATGCCGTTATCGACGGTCACGATCAGGTTGGGTTGGGCGAGCTCGTTGACGCGGTCGAGCGCCGCACGCGACAGGCCGTAGCCCTCGTCAAAGCGATGCGGAATAAACGGCGTGACGTTGGCGCCAAACGAACGTAGCGCCTCGGTCAACAGACAAGTCGACGTAATGCCGTCGACGTCAAAATCGCCAAAGACCGCGATGTGCTCGTGGTTGCGAATAGCGCGCTCGACGCGGTCGGCAACGACCGCCATGCCCGGAATAATGAGTGGGTCGGCCCAGTCGCGATCGAGCGAAGGCGTCAAAAACAGCTGGCCTTCCTCGATGGATGTTATGCCGTGCGCAACCATAATGCGCGCCACCAGCCCGGGTATGCCCAGGCCAGCCGAAAGCTCCTTTTCGAGCTCGGGGTTTTGCCGAGCGACTGCCCAGCGATGCGTCGTCTTAAGCGATGACATAGGCGCCCACCCCCGATAGGGGCAGGTCGCCGCGATACCTCTCACGGTTCATAGCGATGAGTCCTCTGTGTATACCCGCTTCGGCAGGCAGATCTGTTGAACGGATTTATTATACCGTGCAGCGCGGACGCACAACGTCCAGCACGCCGCGGTTTCGATAAACGAGGGTGGTAATACCCTCGAAATAATCGAGCGTTTCTGACGCACGGACGCATGCGAGCGTCTAGCATATCCATTCAAAACGGATTCACGAGCAAAGGGAGTCACAAGAGCATATGAAGCAATGGGTTGGACTGGGCAAGTTTCTTGCGGGGCACATGCAGGTCATCGTTCCGATTTGCGTGACGCTCGGCGTGCTCTTTCCCCGGCAGATCGGCGTGCTCAAGCCCATCGTTCCCGCCCTGTTTGCCTTTATGACGTTCCAAGGTGCGCTCAGCAACACCTTTCACCAGGTGGCCGAGGTGTTCCGCCGTCCCCTACATTTGATTTTGGCGTTATTTGTCTCGGCCGTGCTCATCCCCATCGCGGCGTATGCCATGAGCTCACTGTTCTTTGGTTCCAACCCAAACCTTGTCTGCGGCATCGTGCTCGAGTACAGCGTACCCGTGGCAGTCACCGCCTTTATGTGGATTAGCATGTTCGGCGGCAACGGCCCGCTCGCGCTCACCATCATCCTGACGTCCTCGGTCATCTCACCTGTGACGATTCCGCTCACGCTCAAGCTCCTGCTGGGTGCCACCGTCGCAATCGATGTGTCGAGCATGATGCAGAACATGGCCTTTATGATTGCCATCCCTGCCATCCTCGGCATCGTGATCAACGAACTCACGCGCGGATGGGGACACGAGAAACTCTCCCCCGCGCTCTCGCCCGCCTGCAAGTTCATGATGATGAGCGTTATCGCGTCCAACTCCACCGCCATGAGCGAGTACGTGCTGCACATGAACGCGGTGCGCCTGGAAGTCGCCCTCTTTATTTTGACCTTCGCCATCAGCGGCTTTGTCGTCGGCATTCTGGTCGCCCGCGCGTTGCACCTGCCGTATAGCGAGACGACCACCATGTGCTTTACCTGCGGCATGCGCAATATCTCTTCGGGCGCCGTCATCGCCACGCAGTATTTTCCCGGCGAGGTCGTGTTTCCCGTCATGTGCGGAACGCTGTTTCAGCAGGTGCTCGCCTCGGTTATCGGACATCTCTTTGAGCGACTGACCGGCGAGGAGCGCGCCGCCCAGCGCAAGCGCGTCGAGGCCGGCCGCGACGCCATGGGACGCTAGACTGTCCGCATTACGCGGGTGATAGTCTTGCTATACGAGCGTTTCCAGATGCGCACGCAGGCGCTCTGCATCGATATCGAGCGTGGTCTCGGCATTGACCTGGGCCAAACGATAACCGACAAAGTAGGGCGAAACCACCCAACGCGGCAACACCTTGGCAATGGTCCGGCCGTCCATGTGGTAGAAGAACAAGTTGTACGACTCCGCGCGGCCGCCGTGGTGCTCGTGCAGGATATAGTGCAGGGCCACCTGAATCGCATCGGCAAACAGGTCCGCTTCGGCTTGGTCGCGGGCGTCGTCGCTGGCGGCGATTCCCTGTGGAGCCGAGACGTTAACCTCAAAGAATCCCATAATCGGTTCGGTTGAGATGTTGACCGAGATTCTCCCCTGTTGCCAAACATTGATGCCTTCGAAATTGGCGGAAGCCAGCGAAGCATAGCCGTCTTCCTGCTCCAAGCCCACAATCTGCATGTGTGGATGGACGAGGCTGCCGCCCGAAAGCGGGCCTTTGTTCTTGTACAGGAGCACACTGCGGTACTGTTGGGAATCGAGCATCTGCTGCCAACAGCCCAGGGCAAACCGCATCACATGATGCAGCTCATCCGGTTCATAGGTCGCCAGGTCGGCGTCGTGATTGGCAGACTCGATCAATACGGTCTGACGGGTGGCCCGCAAGGTCTTGAACTTATTCTCGAGCCAGATGCAGTCACCATCGCGCTGGATGACGCTGGCGAGCCCCTCCGTATCACAAAAGGGGCACGCGGTGCCAGGGCGACGATTATCGTCGGGCTTACCGCTCGCCTGCTGAACGTCAAATACCAGTGCCACAGGTTACACCTCCAGCGGCACGATCTTGGTGCCATGCAGCTCGGAGACGCCAAGTGCTGCCGCCACGGCATCGCGGTTGGCCGTGGTAATGCCGCCGCCAGGAAGGATGGTCAGGCGGTCGCCCGCGTACTCGATCAAGCGGACCAGGTTTTCGAAGTTGCCCTCGATCGACGTACCGGCAGCGCCGCCATGCGTGAGGATGCGCGTAACGCCGCAGTCGGCAAGTGTATCAATCGCATCGAGCTGAGCCTCGGGCGAGAGCTGGTCAAACGCCATGTGGAAGGTGATGTCAAGGGACTCGCGCTTGCACTCCTCGGCCGCACACCCCGCAGCCATCACCAAGGCACCGAGCGTGAGTTCGTCGAGCGCCCATCCGCCGGCACAGGGCTTGCAGCAGCCAAAGACCAGACCATCGACGCCGGCGCTTACGGCAAGGCCCAGATCCATCTCCATCATGCGCAGCTCGTCCTGGTTGTAATGAAAGTCCCCGCCGCGCGGACGAATCATGCACATCACGCGCGCATCGTGCTCGTGAGCGTAGCTGACCGTAGCGCTGATAACGCCGGCGGAAGGTGTGGTGCCGCCAACGGCAAGGTTGTCGCACAGCTCAATACGACTCGCACCGGCCTTAATGGCCGCCGGCACCCGCTCAAAGTTCTCGGCACAAAACTCGTACAGCATAGATAGACCCCCGAAGACAGCAGATGTTTTCCGACGGGCATTGTCACACACCCCCATGAAGTTGCGGTGGAATAAGGACTCTTTTGGCCTCTGAGGCTCCCATTTAGTCCCTATTCCACCGCAACTTAAAGGGGTAGTCGTTGGCATCTGCCACAACGTCGATGTTTTGACAACGACAGCGAAAGCCCGCCAGAGCGAGCAAGGTGCCTTGAAACGAGGCGGCATTGACCTTCTGGTCATGCCGCCGAAGTTGAAAGGCAGATTGCCGCTCTGGCGGGCTTGCAGCGTCGAGCCGTTACGCGGTTTGGTAAAACCGCGTAACTAGTTAACCGCCCAGGTAGGCTTTGCGGACGTTATCGTCGTGCAGGAGCTCTTGGCCGGTGCCGGTCATGGTGATCTTGCCGGTCTCGAGCACGTAGCCACGCGTGGCGATCGAGAGCGCCATCTGCGCGTTCTGCTCGACCAGAAGCACCGTGGTGCCGGCCTTGTGCAGGTCCTCGACAATCTGGAAGATCTGCTCAATCAGAATCGGCGCCAGACCCATGGAAGGTTCGTCGAGCATAAGCAGTTTGGGGTTACTCATAAGGGCGCGCCCCATAACGAGCATCTGCTGCTCGCCGCCCGAAAGGGTGCCGGCGACCTGGCGACGGCGCTCCTTCAGGCGCGGGAACTGCTCGTAGACGCGCTCAAGGCCCGGAGCAACCGTGGACTTGGGCTGCGTGTAGGCGCCCATCTCCAGGTTCTCCTCGACCGTCATCTGCAAAAAGGCGCGACGGCCCTCGGGGACCTGAGCCAGGCCCTTACCAACCAGCTTATCGGCGGGCGTATGAGTAATGTCCTCACCCATAAACTTGATGGAGCCGGTCTTGGAGCGCAGCAGGCCCGAGACCGTCTTGAGCGTTGTGGACTTGCCGGCACCGTTCGCACCGATCAGGGCCACGATCTCGCCCTCGTTAACGTTAAAGGAGATGTCCTTGATGGCGTGGATGGCGCCGTACCAGACGTTGATGTTGTAGACGGAAAGCATCGGCTCTGCCATTTAGTTCTCCCCCTTATCCTGCTTGCCCAGATACGCCTCGATAACAGCGTCGTTGTTCTGGATTTCCTCGGCCGTGCCCTTGGCGATGACCTTACCAAAGTTGAGCACGCAGATGCCCTCGCAGATGTTCATAACGAGCGACATATCATGCTCGATAAGCATGATGGCAATGCCAAAGGTGTCGCGAATCTTGACGATGTTCTCCATGAGCTCGGCGGTCTCGGACGGGTTCATGCCGGCGGCAGGCTCGTCAAGCAGCAGTAGCTTGGGGTTGGTGGCAAGCGCGCGGACAATCTCCAGACGACGCTGGGCACCATAAGGCAGCGAACCGGCCTGCTCATTTGCCAGATGCTCCATATCAAAGATGGAGAGCAGCTCCATGGCGCGCTCATGGGCGGCCTTCTCGTGCTTCCAATACGTCGGCAGGCGCAGCACGCCCTCAAAGCCGGAGTAACGCTCCTGGTTATGCAGGCCGACCTTAACGTTATCCTCCACCGTCATGGTGTTGAACAGGCGGATGTTCTGGAACGTACGGGCAATGCCCATGCGGTTGACCTGGTAGACCGACTTGCCCGAGGTGTCCTCACCGTCGAGCAGGATGGTGCCGTGCGTGGGCTGATACACCTTGGTGAGCAGGTTGAAGACCGTGGTCTTTCCGGCACCGTTGGGGCCGATCAGACCGGCGATCTCGGTCTTGCCGATAGTCAGGCTAAAGTCGTCGACTGCCTTAAGGCCACCGAACTCAATGCCCAGGTGGATGCACTCGAGCGCCGGGCGCTGGCCCAAGTCGCGGTCGGGAACGATGGCGCCAGAAGGATACGGGACCATCTTGCCCTTGTTGAACTCAAACTTACTGGGCATCGGCTGCCACCTCCTTCTTGGAAGCAAAGCGGTCCTTAATGCGTGCGAAGAACGCCTTGAGCTGCGGGTTGTTGGTAAAGATCATGACCAGGATCAACACGATGGCGTAGATGAGCATGCGGTAGTCCGAGAACTGACGGAGCAGCTCGGGGAGCACCGTAAGCAGTGCGGCCGCGATGACGGAACCGCGCATGTTGCCCAGACCACCCAGGACCACGAACACCAGGATGAGGATGGACGTGTTGAAGTCAAACTTGGTGGCGGAGAGCTGCGAGAAGTTACCGCCGAAGAGGGCTCCGGCAGCACCGGCGAGGGCGGCGGAAACCACGAAGGCGATCATGCGGTACTCGGTGACGGAGATGCCTACGGACTCGGCTGCAATCTTGTTATCGCGCACGGCCATGATGGCACGGCCGGTACGGCTGCGCACCAGGTTGAGCACGATCACGAGTGCGACCATGACCAAGATGGCACCGGCAAGGAAGGTCGAGTACGTCGACACGCCCGAGGCGCCCTGGGCGCCCTTGATGATGGCGGTGCCGTCCTCGAGCAGGTGCAGGTCGTCGATCGTGGAGTTGCCCGTGATGTTAAAGATCACATGCAGGCCGTGGGAGTCGACGCCCACGATAAGGCAGGTGACGATCTCTTTGATAATCTCGCCAAAGGCCAGCGTCACGATAGCCAGGTAATCGCCGCTCAGGCGAAGGACCGGGATGCCGATCAAGAAGCCCAGGATGGCGGCAGCGATGGCGCCGACCACGATGCTGATGACAAGACGTATCGGATCGGAGGGAACGGCGCTCTCGAGGGCGACCGCGGTAACGATGCCTGTATAGGCGCCGACGCTCATAAAGCCCGCGTGGCCCAGCGACAAGTCGCCCGCGATGCCGACGACGAGGTTAAGGGAGATAGCCATGACGATATAGGCCGTGATGGGAACCAGCTGACCGGCGATCATGCGCGGAATCATGTGGTTAGACTGCATAAAGAACACGATGGCGAACGCCACAAGGCACATGGCGTACGTAACAAAGTCGTGACGCGCCTGCTTGTCTTTAAGAAACTTCATAACGCTCACCTACACCTTCTCGGGGACGTACTTGCCCAAGAGGCCGGCAGGCTTGACGAGCAGGACGATGATCAAAACACCAAAGACGATGGAGTTGGCAAGGCTCGTGGAAATATAAGCCTGTGCCATCGCCTCGATGATACCGATGAGAATGCCACCGACAAAGGCACCGGGGATGGAGCCGATGCCACCGAAGACAGCGGCATCGAAGGCCTTGATGCCAGGCATGGCACCCGTCGTGGGCTGCAGCACCGGCGAGTAGGAGCACAGCAGCACGCCGGCGATGGCGGCAAGGGCGGAGCCGATGGCGAACGTCATCGAGATGGTGCGGTTGACGTTGATGCCCATGAGCTGAGCGGCGGCCTTGTCCTCGGACACGGCGCGCATGGCTTTGCCCATCTTGGTCTTGCCTGTAAAGAACATCAGGCCGGCCATGATAACCAGGCAGGCGACGATGGTGACGAGCGAGACGGCGCTTACGTTGAACTTGGCCAAGAACTCCGGCACCTGGAAGGTGACGAGCGAAGTGAAGTTCTTGGGCGTGGCGCCCCACAGAAGCTGCGCGGCGTTCTGCAGGAAGTAAGACACGCCGATGGCCGTGATCAGAACGGCCAGAGGGCCTGCTTGGCGCAGCGGCTTGTATGCCAGACCCTCGATGAGAACACCGAGAACCGTGCAGACCACACAAGAGAGAATTACAGATGCCCAGCCCGGGAGGCCGAGGTACGACGTGGCGCAGAACGAGACATAGGCACCGACCATGATGACGTCGCCGTGAGCGAAGTTCAGCATCTTGGCGATACCGTAGACCATGGTGTAGCCCAACGCGATGATGGCGTAGACGCTGCCCATGGACAGGCCGTTGACCAGGTATTGGATAAAGACTGTCATGTTCCACATCCCCCTTTCGAATAGGTTTCCAGTTGATGTATGAAACAGGGACGTTACATCGTCCCTAGATACCAAGCAAGCAGGGAAGGCCAAAACCTCCCCTGCTTGGGATCAAAACCGCTCTATGTAAGGCGGCCTATTAGGCCTGTACGTACTTGCCGTCGGTGATGACGTACGCCGTGGGCTCCTTCTGGACCTGACCCTTATCGTTCCAGGTGAGCTTGCCGGTCAGACCGTCAACGGTAATCTTGAGCATAGCCTTGGACAGCTTCTCGGCGACCTCGGTCGGGTCGGCGTCGACACCAAGACCGGCCTCCTTGAGGGCCTCGGCCACCGCGTGCACGCCGTCGTAGGCGTCAGCGGCAAACTGGTCGGGGGTATCGCCGTACTTATACTTGTAAGCGTTAACGAAGTCGGCGTTCTTCTCGTCGTCGGCGGAGAACGGGGTCATGAGTAGCAGACCCTCGGCAAGAGAGGTGTCGAAGCCCTCAACGCCCAGGATGCCGTCCATGCCGTCGCAGCCCATCATCTTGACGTCGTAGCCCATGTCCTTGGCGTTCTTGAGCAGGACGGACGCCGGCGTGTAGTAGATCGGCGCAAAAATCATGGTGGCGCCTGCCTGCTTGGCCTTGGTCAGCTGGTTGGTAAAGCTCGTGGCGGAGTCGTCCTTAAAGGTCTCCTCGTCGACAATCTCGAGCTTGGACTCAGCAGCCTGAACCTTAAAGGCATCCGCGACACCCGAAGAATAGGCGTCGCCGGAGTTATAGAACAGCACGAACTTCTCGTCCGCATACTTCTGCGCCAGGAACTTGGCAGCGTTGACGCCCTGGTTGGGGTCGGTAAAGCAAACCTGGAAGACGCAATCCTTGCCGTCAGTGACGTCCTCGGAGGACGCGGACGGGGTGATCATGAACGTCTTGGGGTCGTTACCGCACTCGGCGGCAACGGCAACCGACGCACCCGTGGTGGTCGGGCCGACAAGGGCCTGCATGCCCCAGTCGAGCAGGGTGTTGAAGGCGTTAACGGCCTTCTCGCCGTCGGCCTGGTCATCCTCGGCCTTGCTGGCAAGCGGCAGCTCCTTGGTCGAGAAATCCTTGCAGCCAAGCTCGACACCCTGGGTAACGGACTTGCCGTAGGACGCGGCGGCACCGGTCAGCGGGCCGATGGTGCCGATCTTAAACGAAGCGTCGCCCGAAGCGGAACCACTGTCGCCGCCGTTGGAGGAGCAGCCCGCTAGAATGGACATCGCCCCCAGACCTGCTGCGCTCGCGATAACGCTCCTGCGATTCATAACAGGGTTCAATGACTTACCGGTGAGGCTCGACATGCGGCTCTCCTCTCAAATCTCGTCGGGTTTTGGTTGCCCGACAGGCCATCCTTCGCCGTGTTCGGCGTTCGCAAAATAGTAGACGCTTTAGTTAGGAAAAGTGGCGATTATTTCAACTTTTCTTTGGATTTGTTCATTTATCCATAGTTCTGCGTATTTACACTATTTTATGCAGTAATGCCACTTTATTATGTAAAAGTAATGTTTCCATTCTGTTACAAGCGCCCCCGCCCTGAATAAAACAGCCTCACCGGTAGCGTTTTATGCGCACTTAGGCGGCGATATACTTGCCGTCCTGAATCACCGAAGTCGGCGTTCTTCTCGTCGTCGGCGGAGAACGGGGTCATGAGCAGCACACCCTCGGCAAGAGAGGTGTCGAAGCCCTCGGACCGTCCATGCCGTCTTGTGGTACAGGGCAAACCTTATGGCGCAAACGTTGACAGTTTGTTACGGGAGTTCGTTTGTAGCGAGCGTGTTTCCAATATTTCCGCAGCGTTACGGGGGTAGCGTTTTGCACCGCTCCGGCTGCCTGGCAAGCACGCGCCCGCACTTCACGCTAGAATGCACTCAACCTATAAGCAGTTAATCCATCCACAAGATGCACGAAGGAGCTATCTATGAGCGAACCCCTGCGCACCGTGAACGTCGGTCTGATCGGCCTGGGAACCGTCGGCGGCGGCGTGGCCCGTCTGATCAAGAGCCACCACGATGAGTACCTGGCAGCCTACGGCATCGACCTTAAGCTGACCCGCGCCTGCGCGCTTGCTTGGGAGCAGGCCGAGGCAGCCGGCATTGAGCGCGAGGCCTTTACAAGCGACTGGCACGATGTCGTCACCGACCCCGCCATCGACATCGTCGTCGAGCTGATCGGCGGCGAGCATCCCGCAACCGAGATCTTCACCACCGCCTTTGAGAACGGCAAGCATGTCGTTTCTGCCAACAAGGCCCTGCTGGGCCGTCATGTCGAGACGCTCGCCGAGAAGGCGCGCGCGTGCGGCGTGCAGATTAAGTGCGAGGCCAGCTGCGGCGGTGGCATCCCCATTGTCAGCACGCTCGAGCACGACCTGGTGGGCAACAAGATCCTGACCATCGCTGGCATTCTCAACGGCACCACCAACTACATCCTGTCGCGCATGGACGCCGAGGGCGCCGATTACGCTGACGTGCTCGCCGACGCCCAGGCAAAGGGCTATGCCGAGGCCGACCCGTCCGCCGACGTCGACGGCTTCGACGCCGCCAGCAAGACGGCAATCCTCGCTTCCATCGGCTTTGGCACCCGCGTGACCACCGACGATGTCTACCAGCAGGGTATCCGCACCATCGGCGCCGAGGACATTGCCCAGGCCCGCGAGCTCGGCTACACCATCAAGCTGCTGGGCATCGCACGCAACACCGACGCCGGCGTCGACGTTCGCGTGCATCCCACGCTCATCCCGGCAGACCATATGCTCGCCAAGGTCAACGGCGCCATGAATGCCGTCTACGTGGTGGGCGACGCCGTGGGCGAGACCATGTTCTACGGTGCCGGCGCAGGCTCCTTCCCCACCGCGAGTGCCGTCGTGGGCGACATCCTGTCGCTCTCCGAGCAGATCAGCCGCGGTGTGGCTCCGCTGCCCGAGATTGAGCCCTATGGCCACAACCTCGCCTTTAAGCCTATGGACGAGCTCCAGACCAAGTACTATGTGCGCCTGAAGGTCGCCGACCGCGTGGGCGCCCTGTCCGAGACGGTCGACATCTTTGCCAAGCACAACATCTCGATCTCGCTCATCAACCAGGTCGAGGACGGCAAGTCGGGCGTCAGCAATGCCTGCTCGGTCATCTTCCTGACGCACCGCGCACTCGAGAAGGACGTCCAGGCTGCCGCCGCCGAGCTTGCCAGCGTCGACTGCGTGGCCGAGGTCGCCAACGTCCTGCGCATCGAGGACGTCGAGGCCTGGACCGAAGGCGTCATGGCGAACTAGTCCAGTCCTTGGCACACAACATAGCACCTGAGGGGCTCCCGTCCGTTTGGATGGGAGCCCCTTTGTTTGAAACCGCCCATTGCGTTCATCAAGCAAAAGTTTGAACAACTTGGCCATTCGCTGACAACCGAGGGTGCCGTTTACCGATATGCGAACGAAGTTGATTTTGCGCGCCGTTATGCTGTGCTGCGTATGTCAACCCCCGAAGAATGGAGGCACCATGTTGCTCGAGGGTAAGAAAGCAATCATCACCGGAGGCACGCGCGGTATCGGCTATGCCATCGCCTGCCGTTTTATCGAGGAAGGCGCCGCCGTCACCGTCTTTGGTTCGCGTCAGGAAACCGCCGACGCGGCCGTTGAGAAGCTCGCCGCCGCCTATCCCGAGGCAAAGATCTGGGGGCGTTCGTGCAACCTCACCTCACTCGAGGCCGTAACCGAGGCCTTTACGCAGGCCGCAGCCGACATGGGCGGTCTCGACACGGTCGTCAACAATGCCGGTATCTCCCAGCGCTCGCCCCTTTTGGACTACACGGCCGAGGAGTTCGCCAAGGTCATGGACCTCAACGTCGTCGCCGTCTTTAATGGTCACCAGGCCGCTGCCAAGATCATGACCGAAGCCGGCCACGGTGGCACCATCACCACCACGAGCTCGATGGTCGCTAAGTACGGTCAGCCCTCCGGCGTTGGCTATCCCACGTCCAAGTTCGCCGTCAACGGCATGGTCCAGTCGCTCTCACGCGAGCTCGCCCCCGTGGGCATTCGCGTCAATGCCGTCGCCCCCGGCGTAACCAGGACCGACATGGTCGCCAACCTGCCCGAAGAAGTCATCAAGCCCATCATCGCTACCATCCCGCTCGGCCGCATGGGCGAGCCCGAGGATGTCGCCAACGCCTTTGTCTTCCTAGCGAGCGACATGGCCGCCTACGTTACGGGCGCTGTGCTCCCCGTCGACGGAGCTGCTCGCTCTTAAAGGTCGCAAGCCACAGCTTTAAACCTCAACCGAGCTCAACGCAAGAAGGTGCGCTGCCTGCATCAACCGCAGGCAGCGCACCTTCTTCTATTCGAAAAGGAAACTGCGTCCCATAATTCCGGCTCAGAATGGGATGCGCTTTCCCTAACGAGCCTCTCGCGGAAACTGCATCCCACTCTGAGCGCCCATTCCGGGACACAGTTTCCCAACGCTCCCCGTTTCGGAAACCACATCCCGTTCCGAGCCTTCGAAGCGGGACGCGGCTTCCCCGAGAAAGTATCGACTACTTACCGTCGTCGTCTTCGGCTTCTTCGCGCGCATAGAGCTCCAGCATGCGGCGGCGGTATTCGCGCACAGCGAGCTTGGCGCGCTCCAGGCGGCGGCGCTCACGCGGAGTCAGCTCGGACGGGTCGACCTCGTCTCCATAGGTCTTATCGGCAAGCAGGTGCGCCGCGTCCACAATGCGCGCATCGATGTGGCCGCTCGCTGCCTCGGCGGAAAGACGCTCGGCAATCGTATCGAGCGTAGGCAGGCCGTCGAATACGCGACCATGGCCATGCGAGGTCAGCAGCTCGTGCTCGCGCGCGAGCAAGCTCGCTAGGTCGTGGTGGGCGCGCAAGATGTCGAGCGCATCGGATGGATGCTCGGCAACCTCTGCCACGGCGGCAACCGGCGCGGCATCGACCACGCGGTAGAAGAGCTGCGCGAGCAGTGGCATCAGGAACACCGTGATGGCGCCGGCCGCCACCATAACCGAAGCGACGCCCTGTGATAATGCGCCGGCGTTGACAGCGACGCTCGTCACGGCGACGATAATCGGCAGCGCCGTGGTGCAGTACAGGGCCACGGTAATGCGGCCATACGCCGACACATCGCGCGTCGCAGGACAAATGCTCATAGAAATAAGAATGGGCACGGCGCGGATAACCAGCAACGCCACGATAAAGCCCACGAGCAAGCCGGGGCGCGATGCTACAGCAGTCAGGTCGATCTTGGCACCCGACACGGTAAAGAACACCGGGATCAAAAAGCCATAGGCAAGGCCATCGAGTTTAAGTTCGAGCGTATGGTTGCCCTCGGGGATGATATAGCGCAGGACAAAGCCCGCGGCAAAAGCGCCCAACACGATATCGAGGCTAAAAATGGCGGAAAACGCCACGAGCGTGACCAGGATGAGCACTGTGAGGCGCACGAACGTCTGAGAAGTCGTATCGGCGCGCTCCTGAATAAAGGCAAAGAAGCGGCTGCCAATACGCTTGGAGCGACTGGGGACCACGGCAAGCAGCACGCACACCACGGCGAACAGCCCCAAGATCAACAGCGTCTCGACACCCGTACGGGCAGACAGCAGCACCGACATGGCGAGCACGGGCCCGAGCTCGCCCCACGTACCATAGGCAAGAATCGAATCGCCGACGCGCGTCCCAGCAAGCGACCGCTCGCGCAAGATGGGCATGAGCGCCCCAAGCGCCGTCGAGGTCAACGCCAGCGTCACGGCGATGCCATCAAAATGACTGACCGAAAACCACGGGGTAAAGCGCACGGCAAGCCAGGCGATGCCAAACGTGACGACCCACGTCGCCATGCCGTAACGCCCCTCGATGCCCGTGATGTTCTTGGGATCGATCTCAAAGCCGGCAAGCAGGAACAAAAAGGCCAGGCCGAGCTCGGACACGAGCGAGACCTCGGCATCTACATGGATAATGCCGAGCATATGAGGTCCCAGCACCGCACCAAACACGAGCAAAAAGACCGTCTCGGGAACGGGTTTTCCGGGAATCGCCGAGGCGATGAAGGGGCTTGCAAAGGCCACGAGTGCGATGATGGCGAGTGAAACGAATGCCATGTGATGCCTTTCTCTTGTTTGCGCTTCACTGTAGCACCCTCGCCGTCCTCAACGCGCCGCGAGCTGTCGTATCATAGTGAGGTTTACAAACATGTGGCTCAAGGCGACCGCAGGGCAGGCCCCGCAAACCGACCGCTGCCGCATACCGTACCGTACGCCCAACCGATCAGGAAGGCAGGAACCAATGGTCTCTCGTATCTACGTGGAGAAGAAACCCGGGTTCGACGTCGAGGCTCAGCAGCTCAAGGGCGAGCTGACCGAAATTCTCGGCATCAAGGGCATCGAGGCCCTGAGGATCATAAACCGCTACGACGTCGAGGGCATCGACGAAGAGCTTTTCCGCTCCTGCGTGCCGACCGTCTTTAGCGAGCCCCAGGTCGATGTGACCTACGACGAGCTCCCCGCAAGCGATGGCGCCGTCTTTGCCGTCGAATTCCTGCCTGGCCAGTTTGACCAGCGCGCCGACTCCGCCAGCGAGTGCGTGCAGCTCATCAGCCAGGGCGAGCGCCCCGCCGTGCGCTCCGCCAAGGTCTATATGATCTCGGGCGCTCTGGACGAGGCCGCCATCGATGCCATCAAGCACTACGTGGTGAACCCCGTCGAGGCGCGCATCGCCTCACTCGACCTGCCCGAGACGCTGTACATGGAGACCCCCGAGCCCCAGCCCGTCGAGGTGCTCGACGGTTTCCGCGAGCTCGACGAAGCCGGCCTTGCCGCCTTTATCTCCGAGCGCGGCCTTGCCATGGACGAGGCGGACATCGCCTTCTGCCAGCAGTACTTCCGCGATGAGGACCGCGACCCCACCATCACCGAGATCCGCGTAATCGACACCTATTGGTCCGACCACTGCCGCCACACCACCTTCGGCACCGTCCTGGATGATGTGACGATCGATGACGCCGTGGTGCAGCAGGCCTTCGACCGCTACATGGAGATGCGCCACGAACTCGGTCGCGACGCCAAGCCCGTCTGCCTCATGGACATGGGCACCATCGGCGCCAAGTATCTCAAGAAGACCGGCGTCATGACCGATGTCGATGAGTCCGAGGAGATCAACGCCTGCACCGTCAAGGTAAAGGTCGATGTCGACGGCGAGGACCAGGACTGGCTGTTCCTGTTTAAGAACGAGACCCACAACCACCCGACCGAGATCGAGCCCTTCGGCGGTGCCGCCACCTGCGTGGGCGGTGCCATCCGCGACCCGCTGTCGGGCCGCAGCTACGTGTACCAGGCCATGCGTGTCACCGGCGCCGGCGACCCCACCGTCCCCGTGTCCGAGACGCTCGAGGGCAAGCTGCCGCAGCGCAAGCTCGTAACCACCGCCGCCGCCGGCTACTCCAGCTACGGCAACCAGATCGGCCTTGCCACCGGCCAGGTCAACGAGCTCTATCACCCCGGCTACGTGGCCAAGCGCATGGAGGTCGGCGCCGTCGTAGGCGCTACCCCGGCAAACCACGTGCGTCGCGAGTGCCCCGCCCCCACCGACAAGATCATCCTGCTGGGCGGCCGCACCGGCCGTGACGGCATCGGCGGCGCCACCGGCTCCTCCAAGACTCAGAACACCGAGTCCATCGAGACCTCGGGCGCCGAGGTCCAGAAGGGCAACGCCCCGGTCGAGCGCAAGCTGCAGCGCCTGTTCCGCCGCGGCGACGCCTGCCGCCTGATCAAGCGCTGCAACGACTTTGGCGCCGGCGGCGTCTCGGTCGCCGTGGGCGAGCTTGCCGACGGCCTGTACGTGGACCTGGACACCGTGACCAAGAAGTACGACGGCCTGGACGGCACCGAGCTCGCCATCTCCGAGTCCCAGGAGCGTATGGCCTGCGCCGTCGCCGACAGTGACGTCGAGGAGTTCATGGGCTACGCCGCCGAGGAAAACCTGGAGGCTACCGTTATCGCCGAGGTTACCGCCGAGCCGCGCATGCGCATGGCCTGGAACGGCGTCGCCATCGTCGACCTGTCCCGCGAGTTCCTCAACTCCAACGGTGCGCCCAAGCACCAGGTCGCCCACGTCTGTGCCCGCAGCGTGTGGCAGCCCAGCTGGGCCGGTACCACGCTTGCCGAGCGTATGACCTCGCTTGTCACCGACCTCAACGTCGCTTCCAACAAGGGCCTTTCCGAGCGCTTCGACTCCACCATCGGCGCCGCGACCGTGCTCATGCCCTTTGGCGGCAAGACGCAGCTCACTCCGAGCTCTGCCATGGTCGCCAAGTTCCCCGTGGACGGCGAGACCACCACGGCGAGCGCTATGGCATGGGGCTTCAACCCCTACCTGATGGAGGCCGACCAGTTTGCGGGCGCCTACCTGTCCGTAGTCGAGTCCATCGCCAAGCTCGTTGCCGCCGGCTTTGAGCACAAGCGCGCCTACCTCTCCTTCCAGGAGTACTTCGAGCGCCTGCGCACCGAGGCCGAGCGCTGGGGCAAGCCCATGGCAGCCGTCCTGGGCGCCCTTATGGCCCAGGTCGACCTGGGCGCCGGCGCCATCGGCGGCAAGGATTCCATGAGCGGCTCCTTTGAGGACGAGGCCGGCGAGCTCAACGTTCCGCCGACCCTCATCAGCTTCGCCGTGGCCGTGGGCAAGGCCGCCCGCGCCGTCTCGCCCGAGTTCAAGGGCCTCACGCACCGCGTCGTCCGCATCGCCCCCGCCACCTATGGCGAGGACTACCGCCCCGATGCTCAGCAGCTGCTCGCCGCGTTTGACGCCGTCGAGGCGCTCACTGCTACCGGCAACGCCCTGGCCATCTCCACGCCCGGCTACGGCTGCGGCGCCGAGAGCCTCTTTAAGATGTGCGTCGGTAACCAGATCGGTATCGAGCTTGCCGAGGATGTAGACGTGGAGAGCCTCTTCACCCCGCTCTACGGCAGCTTTATTGTCGAGCTCGCCGAGGATGCCGAGCTGCCCGAGGTCGCCGACGGCGTTGTCGTCGAGCCCCTGGGCACCACCGTCGAGGGCTATGTCATCGACACCGGTTCCGAAGTCATCGAGCTCTCCGAGCTCCAGGAGGCCTGGGAGAGCGGCATCGAGGGCGTCTTCACCTACCGCAGCGCCGGCGAGACCCCCGAGGTCGAGACCATCGACTTCCGCGCCAAGGATATCCACGTGTACGGCGGCGCCAAGATCGCCCGCCCGCGCGTGATCATCCCCGTGTTCCCCGGCAACAACTGCGAGTACGACAGCGCCCGCGCCTTCCGTGCCGCCGGTGCCGAGGCCGACACCTTCGTGATCAACAACCTCACGCCCGAGGCCGTCGCCGAGAGCACCCACGAGCTTGCCCGCCGCATCCGTGCAAGCCAGATCGTCATGATCCCCGGCGGCTTCTCGGGCGGCGACGAGCCCGACGGCTCCGCCAAGTTCATCACGGCGTTCTTCCGCGCTCCCGAGGTCACCGAGGCAGTCCGCGACCTGCTCAAGGCCCGCGATGGCCTGATGCTGGGCATCTGCAACGGCTTCCAGGCCCTGATCAAGCTCGGCCTGGTGCCCTACGGCGACATCGTCGACGCCACGCCCGATGCGCCCACGTTGACGTTCAACACCATCGGTCGCCACCAGAGCCGTCTGGTGCGCACCCGCATCTCGTCCAACTTGTCCCCGTGGCTGTCGCAGTGCAGCCTGGACGACCCCTACACCGTCGCCATCAGCCACGGCGAGGGCCGCTTTGTCGCCAATGACGAAGTGCTCGCCCAGCTGATCGCCAACGGCCAGGTCGCCACGCAGTACGTGGGCGAGAACGGCAAGCCCAGCATGGATCTTTCCGTCAACCCCAACGGCTCCGCACTCGCCATCGAGGGCATCACGAGCCCCGACGGCCGCGTCCTGGGCAAGATGGGCCATGCCGAGCGTCGCGGCGACAACCTGTACCGCAACGTGCCCGAGCATGTCCCCGGCGACAAGTTCATGCCGATCTTTGAGAGCGGCGTAGCCTACTTCGCCTAAGCCTTTCCCATCGGGTACAATCCCCTCGGGTAACAACACCCGCCACCGGCACGCCCGGTGGCGGGTTCTTTTTTGCTTTGCGCGTATAGGAGAAGGACATCATGGAAAGCCGCAAGCCGTATCTCGCCACCCTGCCCGGACTCATCCTGGGCTGTCTTGTTTGCTGTGCACTCTGGGGATCGGCCTTTCCCTGCATCAAGATCGGCTACGCACTCTTTGGGATCCCGGCGCACGATAGCGCGTCGCAGCTACTCTTTGCAGGTTTGCGCTTCACGCTTGCCGGCATCCTGGTTATCGTCGGTATGAGCACAGCTCAGCGCCGCCCGCTCGTCCCACAGGTACGCGATATCAAGCCCATCTGCATCCTGTCACTCTTCCAGACTATCGGGCAGTACTTCTTTTTCTACCTGGGACTCTCGCGCGCCAGTGCCATGTCGAGCTCCATCATCGAGGCCAGCGCCAACTTCCTCGCAATCCTCTTTGCCGCCCTGGCATTTCACACCGAGAAGCTCAATACGGCCAAGGTGCTTGGCTGTGCGCTGGGCTTTGCCGGCGTCGCGCTCGTCAACCTCTCGGGCGCAGATGGCACCTTTGGCTTCAGGCTCGATGGCGAGGGCTTTATCCTAGCCTCCACTGTCGCGGGTGCTCTTTCGACCTGCCTGATCGGCATCTTCTCGCGCAAGCATGACGGCGTCTTGCTCGCCGGGTGGCAGTTCTTGGTCGGCGGCCTGGTCCTCACCGCCATCGGCTTTTTGATGGGTGGCGCGCTCTCCCCCACGGCGATTGTCCCCGCCATCGTGCTCATCATCTACATGGCGCTTATCTCCGCGGTCGCCTACTCGCTGTGGTCGCGCCTGCTTGCCGTCAACCCCGTCAGCCGCGTCTCGGTCTTTGGGTTTATGAACCCGGTCTTTGGCGTACTGCTGAGCGCACTGCTGCTTGGCGAGGGCGCCGGCACGAGCCCCGTTACCGTCATCGTTGCCCTGCTCTTGGTCTGCAGCGGCATCATCATCGTCAACAAACCCAAAAAAGCCTAGCGAACTGCCCTTATTTAGCAGAGAGATTCACATACTTTAGTTTAATGGAGTACATCGGTGAGCTGAAGGCCACCACGCACGCAAGCGTGCGCCCCTTTTTCTAGCGTATCTGGACGCCGGCTTTCTTTTTCTCGGCCTTGACGCGGTAGAGCTCCGCATCGGCAGCACGAAGCAAGTCTTGCCAGGTATCGACGCCATCACCAACCCGTGCGTAGCCGATGGACATCCGCAACAGATACGGCACGTCGGCACGTGCGAGCTCATCGTTGATTGCCGCACACAGGCTTATGATGTCCTGCTCCGCCGTCGCCTTTTGGAGCACCACGAACTCATCGCCGCCATAACGTGCGATAAAGCCGCCAGACGCCGAGCAGACTTCTTTGAGCGCAGCGGATATGACCTGAAGAGCGTGGTCGCCCTCCACATGCCCATAGCGATCGTTAATCTGCTTAAAGCCGTCGGCGTCCATCATAAGCAGATATACATCTTCGGCCTGATCCACATTTGAGAAGAGCGACAGCATATAGGTCTCAAAACGGTTGCGATTGTTAAGTCCAGTCAACGGGTCGGTCGAGATGAGCTGCTCCTGGTAGATGATGTAAAGCAGCAACATGCTAATCATTATGCCGACACAAAGGCCGGGCACCGAGTATACGACCTGAAAGGTACCGCCCACCAGGGCCGGAATGGCGAAAAATGCCAAGGTTCGATAGATGGCCTTCGTCTGCAGGCTCTCGACCCTGCGAGATTGCACAAACGCATGCAGGGACGTATGTATAACGTAACAGTAGCTGACGATGGGCTGGATCATATAGGCAAAGCCGCGACGATACACGCCCTGCGAATCGATATAGAACAGGGCGTGCGTCCAGTAACTGGTAAACGCCAGCACGACCACCAGAGCCGTAGGCAACGCTACAAGCACCACCCTATAGCGCGAGGTCAAAAGGCGAGAACCCTGCACCGTCTCGGAATAGATAAACCAAATGAGACACGCGATAGCAAAGAGCGAAAACGAAACCGCGTTGGAAATCCAGTTGGCAGCAATGCCCAACGTGCCGTCCACACCGTCCGAAAGCGTCCAGATCATATCGAATAATATGTACGCGGCAGAGGTGTAGCCAAGCATGCTAAACAATAGCTGCTGGGTGCTCGAGAACAAGGAGCGACGACTTCGCACGGCAAGCCCGATAAGAACAATCATGCATAGCACGAATATCTCAATCTTGAGTGCCTTAACCACTAGCGCCATCCCTTCAATACCCAAGTGGTCAGAATCGCCCAATTCGAATCAGGGCAATAAACACCCCTTTACTCCGCAGGGGTAAAGGGGATAATAGCAGAGCGCCCGAACATCACTGCAAAACAGTTTCTGTTCGGGCGCCCATACGGCGCGAATTGCACACGCCGGCATCATTGATGGGTATCGATTGCTACTCGCCATCGATGTCAGTCGCGACGGCCTCCTCGATGGCCTCGACACCGACAGGCGACAGATCCTCCTTGCCTTGGCAGAACTTCTTGTCGACCCAGCCAGTCAGAATCGGAGCCATGATCGCCGTGATGATAACGGCGGTGGCGATCTGAGCGTACGCGGTGGGCGCAAGCTCGGCGTAACGCGGTGCGACCTCGGCGAGGGCAACCGGTGTGGTCATAGCCGTGCCGGCAATGGTGGAGCAAGCCACAGCGGCCTTGCCATTGCCGCCGCACAGACGCTCGAACGCAAAGGTGATGGGACCGACGACAAACAGCGTGACAAGGCCCAGCAAGATGCCGGAAATACCGCCGGTGATAAAGCTCGACAGGCTCATGGACGCACCGAGCTGAAATCCGATGACGGCAATCGCGGGATTGGCACCGGGAACCAGCAGGTTCTTGATAAACGGGAACAGGTTGCCCAGAACCATGCCAATAACGAGTGGCAAGATGGAGCCGATAATGGTGCCAATGGGAATGTTGGCGAGGCCGGAAACACCGAGGATGATCATCGTGACGGCGGGGCCGGCCGTAAAGAACAGGATACCGACGGCGCCCTGCTCAGACTCATCACCGAACTCGCCCATGATGCCCGTATAGAGCGCCATGTTGCAAAACGTGATGCCGCCGATGATAGACACGGAGCTCAGACCCAGGAAGTTGTCGTTAAAGAAATATGCCACGCCCAGGCCGAGAGCCGCTGCGACGACCAGCTTGGGAATCAGCACGACGATGCCGGTCTTGATAGCGCCCGGCGTGGACTTAAAGCTGATGCCGGCGCCCACAAACAGCAGGATCGCGGCGACGATGGTATTGGAGCCACCGCGGCAGGCAGCCGTAAAGAATCCGCCGATCTCAAAAACCTGCGGGCAGAAGGTGTTGAGCAAAAGACCGACGATCATCGGATAAATCATGATGTCGCCCGGGATGCGCGGGACCTTGAATTTCTTTTGCTCGTTGGCGGTTGCTTCCTGTGCCATGAAACCCCCATTTCCGCTGACGGGGTACAAAAGCCCACGTCACGCTTTGCTACAGTAAAGTTTGACCATGGTACCAGAAGAAATAGACCAGCTCGGTGAAAAACTCGACAAGTTGGGATGGAACGAGATTCGGCGCCCGCGACGCCACCCCTATATAAGGCTCAAGACGATATAGAGTACGATGCCCGAGACGCAGCACCACAGCATCGATTTTGTCTTGACCGCCACGACCACGACGCCGGCGGCCGCAATCCAGGGAACCAAGGCAGGCCAGAGCCCCGCGTCGAACGCGCCGGGACTCACCAAGTCGTTGGCGACCAGCGCGGCAAAGGCAGCGGGCGGGATATAGCCCAGGGCCTCGGTAATACGGGGCGACAGGGTCCGCCCGCGCAAGGCGAACGCCGGCGCGATGCGAAAGAACGCGATAGCAGCCCACGACGACAGCCACAGAACCAAGAACTCGTTAACGGGCATCGCGGGCACCTCTTCCGTCAAATACAGCATCGCACGCCAGCGCAATGGTAATGCCGACCACGACGCTTGCCGGCACGGCAATATTCACGAGGCCCAAGAACTTGCATACGGCGACGGACACCGCGCCCGAAACCGCCGCGACAACGTTGCCGCGCGACAGCCGCTGCGAAAAGAGCAGGCAGATAAAGAGCGAGGTGCAGACAAAGGCTGCAATGGCGGTGGGAACATCGACAACGGCGCCGACGATGGCGCCCGTCGTACACGATACGCCCCATGTTGCGATAAGGATCACGTTGAGCACAAAGGACTCGCGCGGGCCCCAATCCTCCCCTTCAACCAACTTGGCAAGCGAGATGCCATATGCCTCCTCGGTAAGTGTCGCGGCAACAGCCAGCGTCTGACTCTTCGAGGCACCCGTCAGATGCGACGTGATCGATGCCGAGTAAAGCGCAAAGCGCGAGGAGATGGCAGCAACGCTCGCGACGATCGACGCCGCAGGCACACCTGCCAGCCACAGATTGCAGATCATAAACTGCCCGCTGCCCGTCACGAACGTGCTGCTCAGAGCAAAGACCATCCAGGGTTCCATTCCCGTCTGCCCCATGATCATTCCGCACGGCGCGCCTATTGCAACATAGGTAAGCATCACTGGCCAGACGGTTCTAACGATTTTGAGCACCATACGCTTCTCATCCTGACAAGGTCTCCGAGCCGCATGTAGCGACACGGCAGAATCATCATCCGACAGCAACCGAGTTCACCTACAATTGCCACCGGATCGAAAGACACAACTTTTTAGGAAGTCATTATGACAGCTATCGATCGAGACCGGGCGCGCGCGGCCTTCAAAAGCTACACCGATGCCTACGACGCCACTAACCCACGCATCGCGCTCAAATTCGAGCATACGTACCACGTGGCCGAGGCATGCGATGCCGTAGCACGCGAGCAGGGCTGGTCGTCAGAAGATATTGACCTGGCATGGCTTTGCGGCCTGCTACACGATATGGGCCGCTTTGAGCAGTTGCGGCGCTGGGACACCTTTAAGGACGCCGAGAGCATGAGCCATGCAGCGCTGGGCATCGAGGTCCTCTTTGGCGAGAATCCCGCCGATGCACCCGCCGTAACGAGCATCCGCGACTTTATCGATGACCCGGCAGAAGATGAGCTCATCCGAGCGAGCATTGCCTATCACAGCGATTTTCGTCTACCCGCGCAGCTCGACGAGCGTACGCGGAGCTTCTGCGATATCGTGCGCGATGGTGACAAGATCGACATTATGCGCACCATCGCCGACAGCACCGTCGAGACCATCCTCAAGGTGGATGAGGACGCATTTCTCGCCAGCCACTTCTCGGCACCGGCGCTTACCGCCTTTGACGAGCACCGCTGCGTCGCACGCGATGAGCGCGATGAGCCCGCAGACTACCTGGTGGGACTCATCTGCTTTATGTTTGAGCTCGTCTATCCAGCGAGCCGCGCGCTGGCGCGCGAACAGGGCGATATCCACCGCCTGCTCGATGCGCCCTTTGGCATTACGCGGCCCTTTACCAACCCCGCCACGCAGGCAACCTGGAGCCGCCTAAAGGACGAGATGCGCGACTGGCTGACGCGCGCTTAGCGCTCAAGCTGAGCCAGCAGCTCCTCAACGATCTCAACGGCATCGCCGACGACCTTATACTGGGCAGCACCGAAGATGGGGGCATCCGGGTCCTCATTGATGGCGACAATGCACTCCGCCCCACCGATGCCGGCGAGATGCTGGATAGCGCCCGAGACACCGATGCTCACGAGGAGCTTGGGCGAGACCGATACACCCGTCTGGCCAATTTGGTGGCGATACTCCAACCAGCCTGCCTCCACAATGGGACGCGTGCAACCAAGCTCGGCACCCAGGGCATCGGCGAGCTTTCGCATCAGGGGCAGATTCTTCTTGGAGCCGATGCCGCGGCCCACCACGACCAGACGCTCGGCATCGGCAATTGAGGCCTGCTGTCCCCACTCCTCGGCGGGAATCGAGATCTCGACGCGGGCCTTAACGTCATCCGCAAGCACTACCTGGGTAATCGTGCCGGAGCGGCTATAGTCAAACTCGGGCGCCTTAAAGATGCCGGGGCGCACCGTTGCCATCTGAGGACGGTGGTTGGGGCAGATAATGGTGGCCATCAGGTTGCCGCCAAACGCCGGGCGCGTCTGCTGCAGCAGACCCGTCTCCGTATCCATAGAAAGCACCGTGCAATCGGCTGTAAGACCCGTCTGCAAGCGCACGGCCACACCGGGCGCCAGCTCGCGACCAAAGGCGGTCGCGCCGTACAGAATGGCCTCGGGCTTGCGCTCGGCCACCAAATCGTAGATCAGGCGAGCATAGACCTCCGCGTCGTTCTGACGCAGGCGCTCGTCACGACAGACCAGAACTTCGTCCGCGCCGGCACAAACCAGGTGTTCGAGGTCCTCGAGCGAGCCCTCGGAACCTATGCCGATCAGCGCCACCAGGCGACAGCCGCGTGCATCAGCAAGCTCGCGCCCCTTGCCCATGAGCTCGAAGGCCACGGATGCCACGGCATCGTGCTTGTCAGTTTGCACGAAGACCCAAATGTCTCGATATGCGTCAAGGTCTGCCGCGCCGGCGGCCTCGTCGCGCTCAATCGAGATGGCGTTGACGGGGCAGGCGTCGACGCACCCACCGCACAGGATACAGCCGTCGGTTACGCGGGCACAGCGATTGGGGCGCTCACCCTCCACCACAATGCCGCCCGAGGCGCAGGCGCGAACGCAGCGACCGCAGCCGATACAGGCTTCGCCATCGATAATCAGCCCGCTCATCTATGCCATCCCCTCGATAATCTTGGCAAGTTTTACCGCCTGCTCGGACGCCGTTCCCTCAACGGCCTCGCACGTTTGGTCACGGTCGGGCACAAACGAGCGCACGACCTGCGTCGGTGATCCGGCAAGGCCGCAACGCGAGGGATCGGCGTTTACGTCGGCAGCGCTGGCCACACGCACGTCTGCATCCTCGGCCGCGCGAATACCGGCAATACTCGGCATGCGCAGCTGGCCAATCTCCTTGGCAGTCGTCATCGCACACGGCATCTCCAGGTACACCGTCTCCTCGCCGGCATCGCAGCCGTGAACGAGCGCCAGCGAGCCACACGTCGTAAATCCCGCGCTCTGCACACAGCTCACGTCGGTCACGCAGGGGACCCCAAAGGCGCCGGCCAGCTCGGGGCCGATCTGGGCCGTATCGCCGTCCACCGCCATCTTGCCGCAGATGAGCAGGTCAAAGTCCTCATCGAGTGCCTCGATGCCGCATTTGAGGGCATAGGTGGTGGCTAGGGTATCGGCGCCCGCAAAGGCGCGATCGGTCAGCAGCAGCGCGTCGTCGGCACCGCGGGCGATGCAGTCGCGCAGCAGCGATTCGGTCGCGGGGATGCCCATCGACACCACCGTCACACGCACGTCCATGCCAAAGCCGATAAAGTCGTCCTTCAGCGCTAGCGCACATTCGAGGGCACTTGCATCGAAGGGATTAATGACCGCCTGCTTGCCATCACGCACGATAGTATTGGTCTTGGGGTCCATCTTGACCTCGGTGCTTCCGGGCACCGCCTTGACGCACACCACCATATGGAAATCACTCATCTTCACGCGCCCCCTTTCTGGACGAGTTCATCCAAGAGCTTCTCCGTAAACAGGTTGCCGCGACCCAACTGGCCGGCAGGATCGAGCTGGAGTTTGAGGCGCGCCGACTCGACCATGGCCTCGTGGCCGTACATCGTCTCCAAGAAGCCCGCCTTGATCTTGCCGACGCCGTGTTCGGCAGAAACGGCACCGCCCATGGCCGTGACCTCGGAAGCCCACTGGGCAAAGAGCTCTCCACCACGACGGTAGTCTTGCGCATCGCGCGGCAGGATGTTCACATGCAGATGGTTGTTCCCGATGTGTCCCCAGGCAGCAGACTCAAGCCCGCTTTCGGCCAGCGTGCGGCGATAGAGGGCCATGACATCGGCAAGGCGTGCATTGGGCACCGACATATCCGATCCCAGCTTGGTAATGGTGGGGTCGGTGCGGCGACGCTCGTCAATGAGCATGTTGACGCTCTCGGGCACCGCGCGGCGGAAGAACCGCTGGCACTCGCGATCGACTTCGGTGCGGGCGACCCATGTCGCATCGTCGCGGCCGCCCGCAAACTCCAGCACCCATCCAAGGTGGTACAGCTCCTCGGTCGCCTGCGCCTCGTCATCGCAGTCGAGCTCCACGTAGACACAGACCTTTGCCTCGTCGTCGAGCGCCGGCAGCGAGGCAAACGCTGTCGACTGCTCGCGCTGGCGACGCAGGATATCCAGGGCGCCAGCATCGAAATACTCAATAGCGGCGGCATGGGACAGCACGGGACGCACGGAATCGGTAAAGGACACGGCCTTGTCTTCGCTATCGAAAAAGCAACTCACACCCCATACGACCGAAGGTGCCGCCTGCAGGGCGATCTCGAGCTCGGTAATGACGCCGAGCGTGCCGCACGCACCGATAAAAAGATCGATGGCGTCCATATCGTCCGCAACAAAATACCCCGAGGCATTTTTGGTCTTGGGCATGGTGTAGTCAGGAAGATCAAGCTCGAATGTATGACCCTCTGCCGTCACGAGCGACAGGTGGCGGCCCTGGGCAAAAGCCTCGCCGCGCTGAAGCTCAAGCAAATCGCCATCAGCCAGCGCGACGTGGAGTCCCGTGATATGCGGGCGCATGGGGCCGTAAGCGTAGCTGCGGGCGCCGGAGGCGTTGCATGCCGCCATGCCACCCAGACAGGCAGATGCCTCGGTGGGATCGGTGGGAAAGAACTGCTCGGGGGACTCTTGGAACTCCTCGTAGGCCTCAAGCGATGCCTGGTCCCAACCAGCGGTCGGCAGTACCTTCTTGCTCAGCTGCTTACGCAGCTCCGAGAGCACAACGCCCGGCTCCACGCGCAGCAGAAATTGGCCTTGTTCATCGCGGCGAAGGCCCAAGTAGCGATTCATACGGGAAGTATTGAGGATATGCCCACCGTGGGGCACGGCACCGGCGGCAAGGCCGGTTCGGGCGCCCTGAACCGTTACCGGGACACGCTCGGCATGGAGCGTTTCCAAAATGGCACGGACCTCGTCTTCCGTTGTCGGAAACGAGATGCTCGATGCTTCGCCCGATGCACGAGATTCATCGCGGCCATACTCTTCGAACTCATCGGTGAAGGGTTTAATGGTTGCAGACACGCGAACTCCCCCTTTAGCTAACTACAGTGTTTGCAGGGAGATGTTACCGCATCGTTTCGTCGACGTGTTCGAGACCGTCTCCATAATTGGCGATTTTTACGTTTGTGCAATTCGGCGAACGGCAAGGCTTCCTCGGCAGACGATGCTTTTGACACATATCGCCCCGCCGTCGCCGACCGCTCGATTGTCGCTCGAAAAAAGTTGAAGTAATTTTTCCACCTTTTACCTGCGGAGATGTCAATCCGTCAAGCATTTGGTCAGAAATTGGTCAAGTAGCGGCTGATACGGTCGGCGTCGACAGCCAAAACCGATAGAAGTTTTGGCCCCAGAAGCAGGGAGGTTCCCATGGCATATTACTGGCCCCAGTACGGCGTCGCCATCGAGGTCGACGACGATCCCTATCTCCTGCCTTTCGACGAAGAGGCGTTCCCCGATACGGCGGTCTACCACGTCACCACCGATGTTATCTGCGACCCCGAGTCGTTCTCGGCGCTCGCCCACCACATCGCGCGTATCCACGACATCGAGCTCCCTCACGACTTTGACGAGCTCATCTACTCGCGCCGCCTGATGCTTCACATGCTCTTTGGAGCGGACCCGTCCACGTTCGCACGTGTCTACACCACCAAGGACGCCGCATGAGTGCGAAGAAGCCGCCCCGCCTCGCAGGACTGGGGCGTCGCAAGAAACTCGTCGTTGTCTGCCTGGCTATCGCCTGCGCCCTCATCGCCGTAGGGCTATACGCCTGGCAGTCGCAGCCCGTGCCCGAAGCGGGCGCCTCAGTCACGACGGCAGAGGGTAAATCGCGACAAGAAATCCAAGATGAGCTCGATGCCATCGTCCGCGACAACATGATGACGATTTCGGTCGCGCCGGTCGCTCAGCTACAGGAGGACGGCAAGCTGCGCGTCAACGTGCAAAACGTCCAAGACAATAAATTTCCCCAGCGATTCCGCGTCATCCAAAACGACGAGACCATGTACGAATCCGGTGTGGTCGAGACCGGCAAGACAATCGAGACGTGCCCCGCCGGCGACATCAAAGAAGGAGAGGCATACATCGAGATCCAGGCACTCGATGCCAAGACCCTCGACAGCCACGGCAATCCGACACGTGTCAAGGTACGGGTTGAGCAAGCCGAGAACTAGCTTTTTCGGCCGACGCGACACCGCACGCAATTCACCAGCATTCGTCCAATCATCGCGGGGACGGCCCGCGGCGAATAGAAAGGAACGACCATGGACATCACCAGGAACATGAACGGAGCCAGAGCGCTCGTCGTGGGCGCAGGGCTCGCGCTCGCGCTCGCAATGGGCGCCGCCCCGACGCCAGCTCTGGCAGCCGGGCGCGTTGGAACCACGAAAGTAATGGTCAGGACCGAGATCGACAACGTAGAGTTCAAAGTTCCGACGGTTATTCCCTTCGTCGCCAAGGCCGACGGCACGCTTCAGGGCCCCTCAGAAGACGCGACCACCATCGACAATCATTCGGCCTACGGCATCCATGTCACCAACATGAAGATCGACGCCATGAACACCTGGACCATTGCCGCCGACGCCAAGGCCGGAACCGCGCAGAATTCCATCGACTTTAAGGTCGGCCCCGACGGCGCACTCCAGAACGCCAGCGCCGCAATGCAGGAGACGGGCCTCGATCTTTCCAAGAATGCAGCCTTCGACATGGGCTACCAGGGCATTGCCGGCGGCACGGACAAAATTAAGCTCAAGACAAGCGGAAACGTCGCCCGCGTCACGCGCGACATCTTCCGCGTAACCGGCGAAGGCGATCAGGTTGCAACGATCACCTGGACGGTCGAGCCCGGTGCGCACACGGCATAAGGCCGTCGCCCTGGCCGCCGTCAGTATCCTAGCGTTTGGGCCAGCCATGGCCTTTGCCCAGCAAGAACAGGCGCAGGCCGCCACGCAAGTGACGGTCGACCTCTCGGAGCTCGACCGCGGCAACTGCAAGGAACCGTTGGCACAGACAGACGACAGACGATGGCTCTTGGCAGCAGGCGCCACGGCAGCAGGTGCGGGAACCGCCGGCCTCGGTCTGCACATCAAACGCAGCCAGAAACGAAACACGGACAGGCCGCACTAAATTAGCTAAGGAGACCCCATGGCATCGAAGAACCTTTTGCCCGTCGTCGCACTCTGCGGCGCGCTCGCAACCGGAACGCCTGTCGCCGCTTGGGCGACTCCCGTCATGGCAGACTCCTTACCAGCAGCCCTAAGCTCCGCACCAAATCCGTCGAGCGCCATTGCGTGCAAGCGTTTTTCGTTCGCACAGGCCGCAATCTCAACCTCGGGATGCCTTCGTCGTAATACGGACGGCTCGATAGTCGTGGATATCAATCGTTCGAACAAGGCAAACGGCTCCCAGGCGGGGTGCGCCGTCTGCACATGGCGCTCGATTGTGCTCGATGCAGATGGCGATCCGTGCGATTTGGGGTTGCGCATCGATATCGCTTCGGTCGATGACTCGGCGAACGGAGCGAAGGTCGCCTTCGACGGTGCGTTTTTCGAGAAAGGAGGCGGTATATGTCTGGGCTGCGCCGCCGCGAATGCAGACGATGTGCAGCCCACCCTCTCATTCACGGCATCGCTGCGGCTGACCAAGGCGGGCACCGATGCCATCGCGGCGGGAGAAGCATCCCTGCTGTTCTACGCCGCCAGTACCGAAGACACAGACATTCATTTCGAGAAGCCGGCCGGATCGCTCAGCCTTACGCGCGGGACGGAGGCAGGCCCTATTGCGATCGATACCCACACGCTAGGCAGGCAACGCATTCTTGCCGACCCGGCGCTTCTCGAGATGGAGTGGAACGGATCCGGAGCCATCGGGATTGTCCCCTCCGCGCTTGACGCCAAGACGCTCCCCTCAAACGACGAACCCATCAACGCAACCATACAAGAAGAGAGCACGGACAAAGAAGCAGGTGCGGGCGACACGCCGTCGCCGACAAACAGCGTCCCAGCTTCTTTCGAAGCACCGAATGAGCCCGCTACCGGTCCAAACGATCCCGAGCTCGCGGACAGTCTGGGACTTGCTGATCCTCAGGAGATCGATGAAGGTAACTGCTGCGTGCTTGCCGCCCTCGACCACACAGAGGTCATCGATGCTGCAAACATCGAAGTTGCCGCCGCCAATCAGCCCGTCCGCAAGTCGGCCATCATCGCATTTCCCGAATCCATCGAAGTCGTCTTTTTGCCATCGGGCGAGGTCGTGGCCCCAACACTGCTCACCTTGTTGGGCGCCAAGAATACTCGAAACGAAATTAAAAAGGTCACGGTTGTCGACCCTGCAACCACCGCTAAACTGCGTCTATACGCCGTTGCCCCAGACGGAGGCAAGACCTTGGAATTCGATGGCGACACACTTCTAGCCTGGCGACGTCTGGACATTATGCAAGACGTCTCGTATCAGATCGAACTCGAAGGGTTTGATCGTGCCCGCGATGCCAATATCATCGCCGCGGCTATTGAATCCCCGCAGCGGCTTATGACACTGCGCTTTGACTACTACCCCTATGTCCCGACAACCACCTGAGGCTTAAATGCTGCGCATCATTCCTAATACCACTTATATAACGTATTAGATGAGTCGCGATGTGCCTCGCATTTCGTTCTGCTACGATTGCCACGTTGGCATCAATACAGGAGGGCTCATGCCGGGCTTGGGAACAATCATCAACGTTGCGCTTTTAGTTGCGGGCGGTCTTTTGGGATTAGCGGGCGGCCGCTTCATTACACCGCGCATCCAAGACACGCTCATGAAAGCATCGGGGCTGTGCGTCCTGTTTATCGGCCTGGGCGGCACCATGCAAAAGATGCTCATCATCGATGGAAAGGCGCTAGCGACCACCGGTACCACCATGCTCATCGTCTCATTTGCGCTCGGTTCGCTCATCGGCGAGGCCATCAACTTGGAGGCCGCCATCGAGAACCTTGGCGAATGGCTCAAGCGCAAGACTGGCAGTGAGGGCGATAACGAGTTCACCAACGCTTTTGTCTCGACTTCACTCACCGTGTGCATCGGCGCCATGGCCATTGTGGGATCGATCCAGGACGGCCTGCTCGGCGACTGGTCAACGCTTGCCCTCAAGGGCGCACTGGACTGCATCATCGTCTGCACCATGACGGCCTCGCTTGGCCGCGGCTGCATCTTCTCCGCCCTGCCCGTCGCCGTGTTCCAGGGGACGATCACGTTGTTTGCCGGCGCGCTCTCCCCCATCATGACCACAGCAGCCCTCAACAGCCTTTCGCTCGTAGGCTCCATGCTCATCTTCTGCGTCGGCGTCAACCTCATCCGTCCTCAGACCTTCCGCACGGCCAATATGCTTCCCTCCGTCGTCATCGCCGTCATATACGCCCTCCTGTTCTAAATCTAGCAACGCAGCGGTATCTCGAACATCTGTTTGATGCTGTGCTATGATATGAGGTCACCGTAGCTGCGTTCGAGAGGAGGAGCGGTGGCCGACCAGGACATCAAGATGCTCATCGAGCGCATTATGGCCGAGGCCCGGACCCATCAGTCCGCCCGCTTCTCAAACGAAACCTACGCAGACGAGCCGATTCTCAAAACCGGCCGACAGATGCAGAATTTCCTCCCCGACCAGTACCGTAAAATGCGCGAGATATCGCGCTGGCAGGATGACCCCAAGGGCGGTGCGGGCCGCTGGCTTTCGGAAGCCGAGCTTTTTTACCGCCAGGGCCTGCTGATGGCCGACTTTGAGGACGACTGTCCCTACAACGGCACCTTTAAGTCGTACTTTCCCACCTACAACGCCATGAGCGACCGGCAACTGCGCGGCTACTTTACCTGGCGTGCCCAAGTGCGCCGCGGAACCGTCGAGGAAACGTCTACGTCCTTTGCCTTTCTGTATCTCTATGAGCTGATCTGCGGCATTGGCGTAGATAATCCACTCGATGGTTTTAACAAGATCAAGGCTTTTTGGGATGTCTATCGCGCCTTCGAGCCCGGCATCGACCGGTTTGCGCGCGTGTGGCTGCAAGATTACGCCGTGTTCCACGGGCTCGACCCCAAGCTGCTTCGCGACTCTAAAACCGTCATGTTCGATAACGCCCTTATCGAACTGCGGCGCGCGGCACGAGACCTTGTACCGGCACCGTCCGGCCAGACCCCTAAGCGTCGCAAAACCTCCGAGCCCACGCTCCCCCTTCCGCCCGATGAGGTGCGCGAGGAGCGACTCATGGCCGCCATCAACGCCCTCTCCACGTACAACCTAAGTAGCTCGCGGCTCGACCGCAGCCACCACCGTGATCTGCGCCACGTGGCGTGCGCCGTGTATGTCCGCATGGCGCGCTACTATGACACGCACCGAAAGACCGGCATCGTGGCAAGTTTATTTGGGGAGGAGACGGCCATGCCCTACACCATGTTTGCCTCGGCCGTATTCTTTGCGCCCGAGCGCCACGAGGACTGCGAATACCGTCTGGACCCCATCCATATCTACCGTTGCCAAAACGGTTTTTGGGAATGCATGCGGATTCACGGTAGCAGGCAAAAGAGCAGCAAGCTCGGTGAAATGATGCGCGCCTGCGACCAACGCCTGCGCCTGGCGCTGGACCCCGCCCATCCCCTTAAGGAAGAAAAGGTCCCCAAATATCTGGCCAAGATTATCGATGACGAGATTGTGGCATGGCTTTCGTGGGACGCCGCACACCAGCCCGTCAAGATCGATATCGATTTGAGCCAGCTGGGGCACATTCGGAGCGCTGCCGCACAAACGCGCGAAGCGCTTTTGATCGACGAGGAACGCGAGGACGGCGCGTCCGCAGAAGCCGAGGCAGCGGACTCAGGGCAACCGGAAGCCGAGCCCGTAGCCGACGCGATGGTCGAGGCGGTCGCGGCGGCCGCAGGGCAGGACGAGTCCGACGAGCCAACCATATCCACCGAACAGTTTGGTGTCGTGGCACCGCTTCTCGCGCCGACGCCCGCGTTCGCAGCTGCTACGCCCGCTGACGCCACAAACGAACTCGCGCCCGCCGCAAACGCCTATCTCCGCGCTCTGCTCGAGCACAACGCAGTACAGGCGGAATCGGCGGTAGTGCAATCGGAGCAGAGCGAGGACATGCTCGTCGATACCATCAACGAGGCGCTCTTTGACCTGGTGGGCGACACCGTAATTGAATTTAGCGCAGCAGGGCCGCAGATTATCGAGGACTACGAAGCAGACGTGAGAGGATACCTAGACCATGAGTGATACCGCATCCGCAGCACCTCGCGTGCCCAAGCGCGTCGCTGCCGTCATTCTCAACTCGCTCAAGGGCGGCGTGGTCCCGCGCATCGGCCTTCCTTACATCACCGTAGGGCGCGAGGTCGAGATCCGCGCCCTGCTCACCGATCTGAGTCTCATCGCCGACGGTGGCGCGAGCTTCCGCTTTCTGGTCGGTCGTTACGGCGCCGGCAAGAGCTTTTTGCTCCAGACTATCCGCACGCACGCCATGGGCGAGGGGTTCGTCGTCGCTGATGCCGACCTGTCGCCCGAGCGCCGCCTGCAGGGCGGTCAGGGACAGGGCCTTGCCACCTACCGCGAGCTCATCCGCAATATATCGACCAAGACGCGCCCCGAGGGCGGTGCGCTCAACCTTATTCTGGATCGCTGGGTCGCCTCGTGTGCCGACGTCGACGAGTCGGTCGTCAATGCCCAACTGGCCCCGCTCGAGGAGATGGTCCACGGCTTCGACTTCACCCGCATGCTCCGCCGCTATCGCATGGCCGCATCCGGGGGCGACGAAGAGACCATGAGCCGCGTGACCAAATGGATTCGCGGCGAATACCGCACCAAGAGCGAGGCACGCGCCGAGCTGGGCTCCTCGACCATCATCAGCGATGACGACTGGTACAACTACGTTAAGCTCATTGCGCGCTTTTTGGTTTGCAGTGGCTACAAGGGCATGCTGGTGCTCATCGACGAGCTCGTGAATCTGTATAAGATTCCCAACGCCATCACGCGCCAGTACAACTACGAGAAGATCCTGACCATGTACAACGACACACTTCAGGGCAAGGCGCAGTACCTGGGCATGATCATGGGTGGCACGCCGACCTCCATCGAGGACCGCCGCCGCGGTGTGTTTTCCTACGAGGCCCTACGCAGCCGACTCGCCCAGGGCCGCTTTGCGCGCGAGGACCTTAAGGACATGCTTGCGCCCATCATCCGCCTGCAACCACTCACCTACGAGGAGTTGCTGGTGCTGATCGAAAAACTCATGCAAATTCACGCCGGCTACTTTGGCTGGACGCCCACGCTGACCGAAAACGACTTGGTTGACTTCCTCAAGATTGAGTTCGGTCGTGTGGGAGCCGACACGCACCTGACGCCGCGCGAGGTCATTCGTGACTTTATCGAGTTGCTCGACATCCTATGCCAAAACCCCGACGCCAACGTGGCCGAGCTGCTGCAAAGCGTCGGCGGCGACGCGCTGGCGCCGGCAGCCGCAACAGGCGACACCGGCACCGCAGGCGGCGACCGCAACTTCGCCGAGTTCACCATCTAACCTACCAAAAAGGGACAGGTTTATTTTGGCAGGTTTTATCTGGGCAAACGTTGAAGCAGTAATGCAGCAAGCCGTTGCCAGCCGCGTTGAGAAATTCGTTGTTGAAAGGAGGCCCCGTGAACGCCTTTGACCGCTACGCCCCGTTTATCCAAGGCTTCATCTACTCCCACGATTGGGAGAGCTTGCGCTCTATCCAGGTTGCGGCGGCAGATGCCATCTTCAACACACAGGACAATGTGCTCCTGACGGCGTCAACGGCTTCCGGCAAAACCGAGGCAGCCTTCTTTCCCATCCTGACCGAGTTTTGGGAGAACCCGCCCGCAAGCGTGGGCGCCCTCTACATTGGCCCCCTCAAGGCGCTCATCAACGACCAATTCGTCCGCCTCAACGACCTGTGCGAAGAAGCCGATATCCCCGTCTGGCACTGGCATGGCGATGTCTCACAATCACACAAGGCCAAACTCATCAAAAAGCCGAGCGGTATCCTACAGATTACGCCCGAATCGCTCGAGGCGCTCCTGATCCATAAGCACATGGCAATCCCGCGCATGTTTTGCGACCTGCGCTATGTGGTTATCGACGAGGTTCATTCGCTCATGCGCGGCGACCGCGGCGGTCAGACGCTCTGTCTTATCGAGCGACTCTCGCGCATGGCCGGCGTGCAGCCTCGCCGCATTGGCCTTTCTGCCACCATCGGCGACCCCGAGCGCACGGGCGCCTTTCTCTCACAGGGAACGGGACGCGGTTGCATCATCCCCCGCTTTGAGGAACCGCGCCGCGTGTGGCGCATCTCCATGGAGCACTTCTACAACTCGGGCCCCCAGGCTCAGCAGCGAGGATTCGTAGGCACAGGTCCACAAGAAGCCGAGGTGCTTGCTTGCGAGCGTATTGAGACGGCGGCGCCCGCGGCGCTGCCCGCATCCGGACAAGACATGTGCCACAGCGGACAGCTTACACAGGAAGAACACCGTCAACGTCGTGAGCAGGCGCGGGGCAAGGCCGCTCCCAAAGACCGTCGCACTTCCTCGGCCCCCGAGGGCGAAGTCGACATCCCACGTGCGACCGAGCAGGCGCTTCTCAACCCCACCGACACGGCGCCCGACAACGCCGACCCCGGCATGGGTTATATCTTTGAGCATACGCGCGGCCGCAAATGCCTGGTCTTTGCCAACTCGCGCGAGGAGGCAGAGGCCGTGTGCTCCATGCTGCGCAGCTACTGCGAGAGCCGGCACGAGCCCGACCGTTTCCTCATCCACCATGGCAATCTTTCGGCATCGCTGCGCGAGACGGCCGAGGAACTCATGCGCGATGAGGAGCAGGCACAGACAACCGTCACCACCTCTACGCTGGAACTCGGCATCGATATCGGCCGTCTGGAGCGCGCGTTCCAGATCGATGCGCCGTTTACCGTCAGCTCCTTTTTGCAGCGTATGGGCCGCACGGGACGCCGCGATCTTCCGCCCGAGATGTGGTTCGTCATGCGCGAGGAAGAACCCGAGCCGCGCACGATGATGCCCGAGACCATTCCCTGGAAGCTCCTCCAGGGCATCGCACTCGTACAACTCTATAGCGAGGAAAAGTGGGTCGAGCCGCCCGAGCTCGATCGACTCCCCTACAGTCTGCTCTATCACCAGACTATGTCGACGCTTGCCAGCACCGGCGAACTCACGCCGGCAGAGCTTGCCCAGCGCGTGCTCACACTCAGCTATTTCCATCGCATCTCGGCCGATGACTATCGCGTGTTGCTGCGTCACCTCATTACCATCGACCATATCCAAGTCACCGAGGGTGGCGGGCTCATCGTGGGTCTCGCGGGCGAGCGCATCATTAACAACTTTAAGTTCTACGCCGTATTCCAGGAAAACGAGGAGTTCACCGTTCGCAGCGAGTCGGCCGAGTTGGGCACGATCGTCAATCCGCCACCGCCCGGTGAGCGCATCGCCATCGCCGGACACTGCTGGATTGTCGAGGAAGTGGACTGGAAGCGTCATACCGTCTTTGCCACGCAGGTCAAGGGCCGGGTGCCGGCCTACTTTGGCGACTGCCCCGGTGACATCAATACACACGTACTCGAGCGCATGCGCAAGGCGCTCAACGAGCACGCGACATATCCGTACCTTATGGGCAACGCGAGAGCCCGCTTGGCGCAGGCTCGTCATACGGCCGATATTTCGGGTGCGGGAACTAAGCCGCTCATCAACCTGGGCGGCGATACCTGGGCACTTTTCCCCTGGCTGGGCAGCTACGCCTTTTTGGCGCTCGAGCGCATGCTCAAAATTAAGTGTGCCGCGGAACTGGGCCTTCGCGGACTTGACCCGTCACGCCCGTACTTTATGCAGTTTAAGATGAAGGCCGACGAGGAGACGTTCTTTGAGGTGCTCGCCGCCGAGGCCGAGAAGGACTTCAATCCCATCGAGCTCGTCTATCCCGGCGAGGTGCCTTATTTTGATCGCTACGACGAGTACGTTCCCGAGGAGCTCGTGCGCAAGGGCTTCGCCGAAGGCGTGCTCGACATAGAGGGCATGAAGCAGCGTGTCCGCAGCTGGCGCGACCACACATAAAACCAGTCTTTTTGGGACGGGGAGACTTACTTGTCGTGGAGGACGGTGCCGAGGAAGTCGGTGTCGAAGGGCACGGCTTCGGCAAAAGCGTAGTCGCCGTCGCTGGCGATGAGCAGGTAGTTCTCCTCGCCGCCGAACTCCGCATCGCCACATGGGACCACCCAAGCGTGGGCGAATACCTCGAGTGCCGTGGCAGCGCAGTCGCGCAGGAACGTCACGTCGCTCCCCTCGTTCGAGCTCACGATATTAGCCACGTAGATGCCGCCCGAGTTCAAGCTACCCCGCACCAAACGCAACGCCTCAACCGTCGCCAGCTCGCGTACGGGCTCGGCACCGCCAAAGCAATCGCTCACGACCACGTCGTAGCGACGATGACCCACGCTCGTCACACCCAGATATGAGCGAGCCTCAGCGGTAATCACCCGCAGGCGATCGCTCACCGCGTGCTCCAGCTCATCCAGGTAGAACCAACGGCGCGCCAGGCGCGTAATCTCGGCATCGTACTCAATGACGTCCATGCGCAAGCCCTCGTGCGACATCAGCGCAAACTTGGGATAGGCAAACCCGCCGCCGCCCAGCATGAGCATGCGGCTGATACCGTGACCATAAACGTCGCGCATCGCGTCCTCGGCCTCAAACACGTCGTCAAACGCGCGATAGTACGCAAAGACGGGCTCCGCCCAGCGCTCGCCAACGTAACTCGCACTTTGGTAGACGCCGCCTTGCACGAGCACACGGACCTCGTCACCGCTCTCGTCGTACATGCGCTTCACGCGCGCCAACCCATTGCGGGTTCGCGCAACCTGCAGACAGGCAGCACGAACAGCGACAGCGGCCGCACCAAGCGCCGCGGCTCCCAGAGCAACGCCGGCAACGACGCCGGCAGAAACACTCGGCTTGTTCATCTAGAGCTCCTTTTGCAGATAAAGGCCATGGTCATAAAAACCAAGATGGCGATAGTACTCGCGCGTACCGATCGCGCTGATCACGTTGATGCGCGCATAGCCGGCATCCCGGGCAATCTCGCACGCACGCTCTACGAGCAAACGCCCCAACCCGTGATGCTGCGCCACCTGGCCCTGGTCGCCCACGCGTGCCGCCATGCCATACACGTGCACCTCGCGAATCATCGCCTCGTCCGGCGTCGTCGGCAACTCGTCCGCATGCGCGGCAACAAACGAATGGTCGGGCAGCGACAACCGCAAAAAGCCCGCGATCTTGCCCCGCGGCGTCACCCACTGCAAAAAGCGCTCGTAAGTCACCGGCGTCTCGTACGCCACTTCCTCATCAAGAGAAAGCTCATCCAAGTCGGCACCCGCGGTACTGATCTCGCGATAGCGAATCTCGCGCACCACTGCGCCTTCTCCACGAGCCGCCAAGCGATTCTCGACGAGCTGACGCAGGTTGGGCTTCTTGTTGCCCACCATGATGTCGTCGGAGCTAAAGTCGCGGATCATGCGACTGATGCGGCAGAACGCCGGCGTCACCACGATGTCATCGGCCAACACATCAAGCAGCTCTTCCTCGGTATAGGGGCGCCACTCGCCACGCTCATAGCAGCCCACCAGACGCGAGCCCTCGATGAGCGCGCACGGGTAGACCTTGACCTCGTCGGGCATAAAGGCCCCTTCGGTCATAAAGCGTTCGTAGTCGCGCTTGTCCCCCTCGGGCGTGGCGCCCAGCAAGTTAAGCATAAAATGCGCGTGGATCTTAAAGCCAAACAGGCGCGCAAGCGAAAACGCCCGCTCGATCTGCGCCACCGAAATGCGACGCTCGTTGATATCGAGCAGGTGCTGGTCGAGGCTCTGGATACCCATCTGGATCTTGGTGCAGCCCAGGCGACGAATGAGCGTGAGCGCCTGCGGCGTTACGGCATCGGGGCGCGTCTCGATAACGAGTCCCACCACGCGATGCTTCGCCGTCTCGTTGATGCGCTGCTGCCGCTCAAGCTCTTCCATCGTCGCCGTCTGCCACTCGGCGACCTCACCCCACGGCGTGCCAGGGCCGTACAGACGACGCACCGCACGGTTATAACCGCCCACGGCGGCATCCACACGCCTCTGTTCGTCGGCAGCGCCGGCAGCGAGCTCGGCCTCATCGGTCGCAATGTCGGCGGCCCGATAGCGCTCGCGACGCTCCGCCACCACCGGCGGCAGGGCATCGGCGGGCGCATCGTCGAGCAGGCGCCCCGCCTCGGCACGGCTGATGCCCGGACGCGCCAACATGGGGTTTGCCGCCACGCCCGCCACCGCATCATCATTGAGCGCACGGAAGAGCTCCGACATAAACCATGCCTGATACCCTTGCGAATAGTCGCTCCAGGTACCGCCGAGCACGATGAGCTCGATCTTGTCGGTCGCATGCCCCATCTGCGAAAGCGCCGTCAAACGGGCGCTCACCTGCAGGTACGGGTCAAAGCAATTTTGCTCTGCACGGGCGCACGCCGGCTCGGCGTGCAGGTAGCTTTTGGGCATGCGCAGATCGTTGGGGCAAAACAAGCAATCGCCCGAGCATGGCCAGGGCTTGGTGATGACGGTAATGGTCGCCACGCCCGAGGCCGTTCGGCGCGGCTTCATACGCAGCACCTGCAGCAGTTGGCGTTCCAGATCGGCATCGACATTCCATCCAGCCCAACGAGCCGGCTCCTCGCGCTTCACCCGCTGGTAAAACGGCAGCAGGCGGCGCTTGGCCAAATCGCGTTTGTCGGCGCCCTCACGGCGCGCCTCGGCATGTATCAGCTTGACGAGTGCCTTGTCGTCCACGGTCTCGCCGCGACGCAGAGCCTCGAGTATGTTCAAAATAATCTGTTCCATGCCCCCATTGTAAAGGCAAAGGCGCCGGAACCCGTCACGGCCCCGACGCCTCCATCAAAGAGCATGCCTATATGCACCGATCTCCGAAAACCGCATGTCACACCGATTCGAACGACATGTCGCCCGAACCGACCTTAAAACGATACGTTGCAGACTTGTCACCGTTGTCGAATTCAGCATTCAATATGGTCTCGCCATCGTAGCCAAGCGGAAGGAAATCGCTCTCAAAGTCACCGCTGCCCACGGTGAGGCTCGCCTTAAAGCCCGTAGAGTTCGGAACCGTCATCTCCACATCGCCCGAGCCCACACTCACGTCCATCGACTTCGCGGGGGCCTGGTAAAGCTCGAACGTCACATCACCCGAACCGACCTCAGCGCTGAGCGCATCAGTCACGCTGCCCGTAAACTCTACATCTCCCGCACCCAGGAAAAGATCGAAACCATCACAGATGACACCGGCAATCTGCAGATCGCCCGAGCCCACGTGCGCGTTGACTCCCTTCAGATGTTCGGCAACACGGCGCGGCAGCTCGACCGTAACTGAGCGATCGATTGCCTTACCGTCGTCACTTCCAAACTGGGAAACCTTGAGCGTCGAGTCCTCGACGGATGCGATGTTTTGCGTCGCGGCCTTGGAGGCATCCATACCCTCGGCAACGCGCCCCCGCTCGATAACGCGAGCCTTGTTGCCATCAACAACCTTGACGTCCACCGAAGCCGCATTGATATCGAAATCGAGGTAGCGGAACTCATCGGCATCAAAAGTCGTGCTCGAAAGCTGCTGAGGCTGAGCGGAATACTTACCGCCATCGTTCAAAACATCGGCGTCAACCGCATCGTCCCTACCGGACAAGCCGGATGCAATAGTGCCGAGATCCCACGGACCATCAAAATGAATCCATGTCCGCGAAGCGCCAAAGACAAGCCCAACAATAAGCACAAACGCTCCGATGCCAACGCCCAGACGCACCTTCGATTCATGCGAGAGTTTCATTATTCATCACCTTCTTTGGCGCTCGGATCAACGGGGGTCGCGGTAGCCACGTCGGTATCAACCGCAGGGGAATCATCCTGAGCCCTGGATGCCACCGGCGCCGGACCAACCTGAATATTCCCGCGCGCCCAATCGCCGTCGAGCGCACGCGCCACCCAGTGATAGATGGGGATCGTAAAGAAGATCAGTGCGGCAAAGGGGGCACCACCAAACAGGAACATCAGTAAAAAGAACAGCAGCCAGCACACGGCCCAATACGGAAACGACTGGAACGGACCTTTCACTGGAGTCGGATTGACCGCGCCAGCGCTCGTCGCTTGCGCCGTCGCGGCGTTAGCCGCCTGTGCGCTCCAACTTGCAGCTTGCGCCGCCTTGGCCGCAGCATCACTCGCCTGTGTTGCCGCCTCGGTAGCGCGCGCTGCCGCCTCGTGGGTACGGGCGCGCTCGGCCGCCTCGGCCTCGCGCTGGCGAGCACGGTCCTCGTTCTCAAACTCGATATCGTCCTCGATCTCGTCGCTCGGATTGAGTAGCTCGTCCAGACTCACACCATAGAGCTTGGCAAGCGAGATCAGGTTCTCGGTATCAGGCGAGCTCTCCGCGCGCTCCCATTTACTGACCGCCTGGCGCGACAGTCCCAGCTTTCGCGCCAATCCTTCTTGGCTAAAGCCCTTGCTGCGGCGAAGGTCGGCGAGCCGCTGAGCAGTTTCTACATTCATGGTTCCTCCTATGCGATGCCAGCCGTGCCGCCGGACCGTTTTTGTTCTTAAGGCGCCTTGCACAGTTAAAAATCTATCCGCCACCGCCAAAAGCATGCCACCTATTCTAGTGAGATTTTTGACAGCCGGAGGTTGCGGGCGCATATGAGCTGCGGAAATGTGTCCAAACAAAGCAATGACCCGCAGCTCGGTTGTCCCCGTTGCGGCGTTAACGGTAGTATGGTCGTACTGTTTATTCCGCACCGCCAACGGAGGGAGTTCCGCGCCGTGAACCGCGATTTCGCATCATCGCTCATCCAGCTCAACAATACGTTCTATCGCGAGCACTCCGCTTCCTTTTCCGATACGCGCCAGGCCCCGTGGCCCGGCTGGGTGCGCACCATGGACATCGCGCTTGATCAGCTCGATGTGGCCACGATCGAGCATCCCGTCCGCGTCTTCGACCTTGCCTGCGGCAATATGCGATTCGAGAACTTTGCCGCCGGCGGGGCACTTGCCGCCAAGGGCGTCGACGGCGCAAACCCCTCGGCAGATGCCAGCTGCCCGTTTGAGTTCTATGGTGTCGACTCGTGCCAAGATCTGGCAATAGACGCCCACGGCCACGCCCTGCGCATTCCCAACCTGCACTTCCAGGAACTCGACGTGCTCGACGCCCTCATGAAGCTCAACCCCGCCGAGACACCCGACGTGCTTTTCGACGCCCCGCTCGCCGACATCTCGGTCTGCTTTGGCTTTATGCACCACGTGCCGTCATGCGAGTACCGCGTACGCGTGCTCGACGCCCTGGTGCGCCAGACGCACCCGGGCGGCATCATCGCCATCAGCTTTTGGGAGTTTATGAATGACGAGCGCATGGCGCGCAAGGCCGTTCGAGCCGAAGCCCGCGCCGAGCTCACCCCGCCGTTTGAGGGTTACGATTCCGCGCAGTTTGAAGCCGGCGACCACCTCATTGGCTGGCAAAACGACCGCCACGCCTACCGCTATTGCCATCACTTTGACGATCAGCAGATCACCGACTTGGTGCGCGGCGTCCGTACGTTCTACAAGAGCGGCGAGGTTCCCGTACGCGAGCTCGAGCGTTTCCACGCCGACGGTCGCAGCGGCGAGCTCAACCGCTATGTGATTCTCAAGCGTCTGTAGGCACCGACGACTCGCCGCCGAGCCGCACCGCAGCGTTCGGGCAAATCGCCCCCTTCTAACCCATCGCCGGAACGCGCAGCCATGCGTTCCATACTTATGACCAAGGAGCCTCATGGGAGCCGTCCACGCTCGCACCCCTAAGAACTTTGTGCTCGAGGAGCGCTTGGAGCGCTATGCCGATGCGATTGAGACGAACCCCGAGGCCTATGCCGGAGATTGGCGCAAGGCCTGTGCGCCCGCAGGCAGCAAGCCTTTCGAACACCTTCACCTGGACCTTGGCTGTGGCAAGGGAACGTACCTTGTAGAGCGCGCGGCCCACGAGCCCGACACGCTCTTTATCGGTATGGACCAGGAGCCCATCTGCATCGCCTATGCCGCACAGAAAATCTGCGAGCAGGGGCTGTCCAACGCACTCGTCCTGCCCCGAGGTGCCGCATCGCTGTCGCAGCTATTTGCCGCAGGCGAGCTCGATGCCATCACCATCAACTTTCCCACGCCGCAGCCCAAGGCCAAGTACGCCAAAAAGCGACTCGTCCATGTCGACCACCTAATGCTGTACCGTCCGCTCTTTTCAGCCGGTGCCACCGTCACACTGCGAACCGACAGTAAGCCATTGCGCGACTACGCCTTGGGGCAGTTTGCTGCGGCAGGCTACGACACGCTTTGGGTAAGCGACGACGTCCGCCGCGACCATCCCGAGCACCCCGAGACCGAATACGAGCGCCGCACGCGCGAGATGGGTGCCGTCGTCTATGGCATTTGCGCCACACCCGGCGCACATCCCAGTGACGATGTGCTCACGGCGGGTCACATGCAGGAGCAAAGTCTTGCCTGCTACCTGCCCGATAACCTCGATGAGCTCACCTATGTGCCTCTGGGCATGGAAGAAGCCGTCGAGAACTTTAGAAACCGCGCCCGCAAGGGCAAGAAGCGCTTACCGCAGAAGTCCTAGGGGCTTCTGATGGTCGCGGCATCGGCAAACAAGCGCAAATAAGCGCCAGCGAACGGTCCTCAAACCTAAGTGAGTAGACTATTTAGCAATAGCCAAGCACAACCCGCATAGCGAAAACTAAAACCGCAGGTAGAGCCCTTGCGCAAAAGCCATGTGCTCGCGATATCGCAAAAAGTCTACTCACTTAGCTGGCTACTGCACCAAACGGCTGGGCAGAACGCCCATTTCCTGCATTTTCTCGCGCGCTGGCACCCCGCGCCGCCGCTACGCCATAATAGTTGGCGGACAATCGCGAGAGAAAGCAACCACACATGGCACAGACCACGACAGATACCGCCGCCAGCACCGTCTCGGGCGCCGGCGCCGCCAGCTCATTCTCGGGCGGCACGGGAACCGAGGCCGAGTTCGGCTCGCTCGGCGCGCTCTCCCCCACCTGGTGGGAGCCCGAAGACGGCAGTGAGCCCGAACCGTGGCTCACGGCCGATCAGGCCTTCGAACGCTTCTTTGAATGGACGAGCGACCGCGGCATCGAGCTGTGGGATCACCAAGAAGAGGCCCTCATGGACCTGGCTGCCGGCGATCACGTCATTTTGGGCACACCGACCGGATCGGGCAAATCGCTCGTCGCGCTGGGCATGCTCTTTATGGGCATGGCGCAGGGCAAGCGCTGCTATTACACGGCCCCCATCAAAGCCTTGGTCAGCGAAAAGTTCTTCGACCTGGTACAGGTGCTCGGCCGCGATAACGTCGGTATGATCACCGGCGACACGCATATCAATACTAAAGCGCCCGTCATCTGCTGCACGGCAGAGATCCTTGCTAACGACGCACTGCGCGAGGGCGAAGATGCCGATGTGGGCTGCGTCGCCATGGACGAGTTCCACTACTTTGCCGACCCCGATCGCGGTTGGGCCTGGCAGGTACCGCTGCTCACCCTGCCTCACACACAATTCATGCTCATGAGCGCCACGCTCGGCGATGTCACCGCGATCGCCGCCTCACTCGAGGAGCACACCGGCGCCGCGTGCGATCTGGTCGTCGATGCCCCACGCCCCGTGCCGCTGAGCTACGACTACGTGACGACCTCCCTCGAGGGCACGGTCGAGCTCGCAATGCGCCGCGGCGAGGCCCCGCTCTACATCGTGCACTTTAGCCAGGACGCCGCACTTGCGACGGCGCAATCCCTCGCCAACTTTGGTATTGCCAGCAAGGAGCAGCGTGGGGCCATCAAGGAGGCGGCCAAGGGCACGAGCTTCTCGACGGCCTTTGGCAAGATTCTTAAGCGCTTGCTCGGATGCGGCGTCGGCGTGCACCATGCTGGCATGTTGCCGCGCTATCGTCTGCTGGTCGAGCGCTTGGCACAACAGGGCCTGTTGCCCGTCATCTGCGGCACCGATACGCTCGGCGTCGGTATCAACGTGCCCATCCATACCGTGGTGCTCACCGCGCTCACCAAGTTCGACGGCTACAAGATGCGTCGTCTGCGCGCCCGCGAGTTTCATCAGATTGCCGGTCGCGCCGGCCGCTCGGGCTTCGATACCGAGGGCATGGTGATTGCCGAGGCACCCGAGCACGAGATCGAGAACGCCAAGCTCATGGCCAAGGCGGGCGACGACCCCAAGAAGCTCCGCAAGATTAAAAAGAAGAAGGCCCCCGAGGGCTTTGTCACCTGGAACAAGCAGACCTTTGAGCGCCTGATCGAGACGCAGCCCGAAACGCTCAAGCCGCGCCTTCGCATCACACACTCCATGGTGATTAGCGTGGTCGAGCAGGGCGGCGACGCCCGCGCCCGCGTACACGACCTCATCGAGACGAGCCTGCAGACTCCCGAAGAAAAGGCTAAGCTCGAGGTTCGCGCCGACGAAATCTTCGCCACGCTCATCGACTCCGGCGTCGTCGTGCGCACCGAGGTACCGCCCGCACCCGACGCTCCGGCTGATGCCGCGCCGGACATCGACTACGCGCTGACGGTCGACCTGCCCGAGGACTTTGCGCTCGACCAGCCGCTCTCACCGTTTTTGCTTGCCGCGCTGGAGCTGCTCGATCCCGAGAGCGAGACCTATACCATGGATCTGATCTCGATGGTCGAGGCCACGCTCGAGGACCCCAAACAGGTGCTGCGCGCACAGGAGCGTGCCGCGCGCGATCGCGCTATGGCCGAGATGAAGGCCGACGGCATCGAGTATGAGGAGCGCCTGGAGCGTATTCAGGACGTCACGTACGAAAAGCCGCTTGAGGACCTGCTCGACGCCGCCTTTGACAAGTACTGCCAGGAAGTACCCTGGGCAAACGACTACCAACTCTCTCCCAAGAGCGTTCTGCGCGATATGCTGGAGAGCGCGAGCGATTTTAAGGGCTACATTCAAAAGCTCGGCATCGCCCGCTCCGAGGGCATTTTGCTGCGCTACCTGGCAGAGGCTTACCGTTCGCTCGACCGCACCGTACCCATCGAGAAGCGCGACGAGCGCCTGCGCGACATTATCTCGTGGCTGGGCTTTGTGGTGCGCTCGGTCGACTCGAGCTTGGTAGACGAGTGGGAGAACGCTGGCAACCCGGCAGCCCTCGACGCCACGCCGCCGCAGGGCATCGACGAGGTCGTGGCGGACCGTCGCGGCTGCACGCTGTTGGTGCGCAACGCGCTCTTCCGCCGCGTGACTCTTGCCGCCCGCGAGCATGTGCGCGACCTGGGCGAACTCGACGACGACTGGGGCATGAGCGAGATCCGCTGGCAAAAAGCACTCGACGCTTACCACGAGCAGCACGAGGAGATTCTCACCGACGGCGACGCGCGCTCCTCTGCTATGTTCTCGATCGACGAGTCCGACGAGAAGGCGCTCCACGTGTGGCACGTGCACCAGATTTTTGCCGACGAGGACGGCGACCACGACTTTGGCATCATGGGCGATGTCGATCTGGACGCCACGCAAGACGGTGGCGAGGTCATCTTCAAGAACTACCGCGTCGGTTTTATCGAGGATTTGCTCGAGGATTAGCCAAGCATATTGGGACGAAACGAAGCGGGGCTGTTGGCAACATCGCCAGCAGCCCCGCTTTTTCACTATCCGCTATGCCTTACTCGGCATCCTCGACCTCATACGAATCCGCCTCGGCTGGCTCCTCGTTTGTCTCTGGCGCAGCCTCGCGCGCCTCGTCAAACGCTGCCTTCATGGTCTTGTTGCCCCATGTGAGCTTGCGAATGGTAAGCTCATCGGCCTTGTTGTGGGCCAAGCGTAGGTTCTCGGTGCTGCGGCGCAAGTCGTCCTTGGTCTTCTCGAGCTGCTTAATGGCGGCATCGATCTCCTTGATTGCCGACTCGAATTGCTTGCTCGCCAGGTTGTAGTTGCGCGAGAAGCCATCCTTGAACTTCTCCATCTTGGCTTCGAAGTTCGTGACATCGATATTCTGCTGTTTGTACTCCGCCAGTTCCTGCTTATAGCGAAGCGAACCCATAGCGGCGTTGCGAAGGAGCGTAATCATGGGGATGAAGAACTGCGGGCGGATCACGTACATCTTCTCATAGCGGTAACTCACGTCGACGATACCCGCGTTATAGAGGTCACTCTCGGGCTCCAGCAGGGTGCAGAGCACCGCATACTCGCAGCCTTTCTGGCGGCGATCGTGATCGAGTTTCTTAAAGAAATCCTCGTTCTTGTGTTTGGTCGCGGTCTCGTCGTTCTCGTTTTTCATCTCGAACATGATCGAAATGATCTCGTTGCCGCTCGCGTCGCACTCGCGGAAGATAAAGTCGCCCTTGGTGCCCTCGGACGCATCGTTATCTTTCTCGAAGTACGCGTTGGGAAACGCCGTCATGCGCAGACGATTAAACTCGGTCTCGCAGTGCTGCTCGAGCGACTCGCCCACCATCTTGGTGGACAGGCGGACCTTCATGTCCTTAAGGCGCTCAATCTCTTCATCCTTGTAGCGAATCAGTTCCTCGTTCGCGCGCTTGGTCTGCGCAAGTTCGAGCTCGTGTGCCGCCTTGGCCTGCTCCTCGCGTGAATCGCGCACCGCCAGCTCACTCGTGAGCTTGGCGCGGGCCTCGTCACGCTCACGCTCCGCCGCGGCGACCGCCTCCGATAGGTTCATCTTGGCCGTCAGTTCCTGTTCGCGCAGCTGAGCACGCAGACCCTCGGCCTCCTGCTCGGACTGAGCCTTTGCGACGGAAAACTTCTCCTGAACCTTCGCGCGATAGTCAGCAAGCGTACGTTCGGCCTCGCTGCGAGCGGCCTCGAGCTCACGCTGCGATTCGGCCGCAGCAGCAGCAAGCGCCATCTCCTGGGCCTTGTCCGCCGCGGCGAGCCTGGCTTGCAGCTCGGCAATCTGGGCATCACGTGCGGACAGGTCGTTTTGAGCAGCATTGCGTGCCGCTGCCTCGGCAAGCTTGGCTTCATCATCTTTGCGCCCCAACTGCGCACGCAGGTTGTCGATCTCGCGCTGCAGTTCGGCATTCTCCTTTTGAGCATCGGCGCGGGCCTCAACCGCCGCGCGCTGACTTGCACTCTCGCGCTCTGCGGCAGCGCCTTCGAGCTTGGCGCGCAGCTCGGCAAGCTCAGCGTCGCGCTTGGCAACCTCTTGCGCCAGCTGCTGAGCTGCAGCATTCTTCTGCTCGACAAGCTGAGCGTCGCGCTGAGACTCTGCCTTTTGCAAAGCAGCCGTCGAGCGCGAGCGCTCAAGCTCCAGTGCCTGCTCGCCCTCGCGCTGGACCGCCTTCACGCGCTCATCCAGGTCGCGCGAGAACTCGGCATCGCGCACCTGCTTGACGATATCCGCATAACCGGACGCATCGACCTTAAAAACTTCGCCGCAATGCGGGCACTTGATCTCGTTCATGGCAGCTCCTCGATGGACGCAAATTTCAACCGCCTACACTCTACCGCGCCGCACGGACAAAAAAGACGCCGCCGCCATAATGGCAACGGCGCCAGAACCACCACAAAGGCGACTGTCCCCTTTGTGGCGGTTTGCGAGCTACAGGCCAAAGAAATTCAGGATCTGGTCTCGGCTTACGGGCTTGTAGTTGTTGGCGTCGAGGCCCACATCGTAGCGGTAAATGGGACGTTCGCGATCGCGGTTGCGCGCGTTGGCGCGGTCTCCCCTGCTGTGGATATGCCCGTGCAGCATGATGGCGCCACGCGCCTTGCCATTCCAGCTGAGCATGGGGTAGTGGCTCATAACTAGACGATGGCCCTTGGCATAGCCCGGGGCAACCTCCAGGTAATCGCGCACCTCATCCCAAATGTGCGGCGCGTCCGGATCTTCCCAATCGCCGTCATGGTTACCACGGATGAGCGTTACATTCTGGCATTCGATGCGCTCGCGCAGGCGAACCGCCTCCGCCAGGGGCAAACGATAGGTAAAGTCACCCAGAATATAGAGGCGGTCGTCCGTCGCCACGCACTCATTGATGGCATCGATGACCTTGCGGTTCATCTCCTCGACCGAATCAAACGGCCGATCCATATCGTGCAAGATATTCGTATCGCCCAGGTGCAGGTCGGCGGTAAACCACATCATCGTCTGTATCCTCATTTCGCAACGTGTCTAACACGTGCCTAGTATACAGACGCTTTGGCGCGTCGGTTAGCCAAAGAGCCCACCGAACGGACCTCGGCGGCGTTTGTCTTTCTTTTTCGACGCGTCACCCTGGGCGTTCTTGTCCTGCCGCTTTTTACGGTCCCGCACCAGCTCATCGTCATCGAGCAGCAGATCCCACTCAAACGGATCATCTGTCAGATTAAACAGATCATCGTCATCAAACATGGCAGCCCCCCTCACCGATTAGCGGGCATCCACCACATAGAGGCCAACGCGCACCTGATGCCACGGGCTGCGCTCGGGAGCAACCTGCTGCACACGGGCTTCAAATACGTACCCATGGCCGTAATACATCATCAAGGACAGCGGGCCGGCCTCGTTTCCCGGAACATAGCCGAGCTTGGTGTTGCCGTAGTAGATCGCAACCGCCTCGGGATCATGGGGATTATCGCGCTCGGCACACAGCGTCAGCTTATCGCCCGCTTTAAGATCGCCCAAGACCAAGGCGCCATCGGCATACTGAAATCCTGCAATATGAAACGACAAAAGAACACGTGAAGGCTCGTACATGGCAGCTCCTCTACCGGCCGGAATACCCGGCGTTTAACCTTATTGAGAAGTCTACGGGCCCGTGCGGACACAAATTCATCCTGTCTGCGTCTTTCAATCGCTTGCCGCAACGCTTGCGCGACGGGACGCTTGCAGATAAGATAGGAACACGGATGGCACCCGTGGCAGCGGGTCTTGCCAACTCCGATACACGTTTTCATCGTGAGAAGTGGCCGTCTTCGCTTACGCGGGGGCGGCTATTTCATTCGGCCGATAAACAGGCCGAGTTCGATAGCCGCGATCAACAACGCCAATAACGAAATAACATCGCTTACGTTCATACCAAATCCCTTCTAAAGGGAGTTGGCCCATCCGTGCTCCATAGCAGTAGTCTAACGCAAAATGCGGGTAATAGGAACACTTGTTCGTATTACCCGCGATCTTTTCTAATGCACAAACATACGCACGAACTTGTGCTTCCAGCTTGCATAAGGGGCATAGCGGAATGGCACGTCCAGCCAGGTTGCCTTGTTCACGATGCTCTTCTTGTGGCTAAACGTATCGAAACTCTCGCGGCCATGGTACTGCCCCATACCGCTCGCGCCCATGCCGCCAAAGCCCATATGGCTCGTAGCCAGATGCATGATCGTGTCGTTGACGCAGCCGCCGCCAAAGGGCACATAGCGCACAAAGCGCTCCTGAACTGCGCGGTCCTGGCTAAAGATATATAAGGCCAGCGGTGTCGGGCGATCCGTAATAAATGTCTCGGCCTCGTCTAGGCTCTCAAACGTCAGCACCGGCAAGATGGGGCCGAAAATCTCCTCCTGCATTACGGCGTCCCCAGGCGCCACGCCGTCTAGGATCGTCGGCTCAATCTTGAGCGACGACTCGCGCGCCGTGCCTCCCAGCACAACCTTGTCGGGATCGATCAGCCCGCGCACGCGCGCAAAATGCTTGGCGTTGACGATGTGGCCGTAATCCTCGTTGTCGAGCGGATGCTCGCCAAACATGCGGCGGACCTCCTCCTTGATGAGGCCCAACAGCTCGTCGTGCACGCGCGCATCGACCAACAGATAGTCGGGCGCCACGCAGGTCTGCCCCACGTTGAGCCATTTACCAAAGGCGATGCGGCGTGCTGCGACCTTCAAGTTTGCCGTCGCATCCACGATGCAGGGGCTCTTTCCGCCCAGCTCAAGCGTCACGGGCGTAAGGTTTTTGCTCGCGCGCTCCATGACGAGCTTGCCGACCGGAACGCTGCCGGTAAAGAAGATCTTGTCCCAGCACTCGTCGAGCAGCGCTTCGTTTTCGGCGCGGCCGCCCTCGACAACCGTTACCAGACGCGGATCAAATGCCTCTTCACAGATTCGCCTGAGCACCGCGCTCGATGCCGGAGCATAAGCGCTCGGCTTGATGACCACGGTATTGCCCGCGGCAAGGGCGCCGGCAAGCGGCTCGAGCGTTAGCAAAAACGGGTAGTTCCAGGGCGCCATAATGAGCGTGACGCCATAGGGCACGGACTGCGTCTTGCACACACTAATAGCATTGGCGAGGTCGCACGGGCGCAAGTGGGCACGGCTCCATCGGGCCACATGCGCAATCTGATGTCGAATCTCGGAAAGCGAGGTGCCGATCTCACACATATAGGCCTCGTCATGCGACTTTCCCAAATCGGTCTTGAGCGCATGGGCGATATCGGCCTCGTGCGCACGAACCGCATCACGCAGGCGCACGAGCGCACGGCGGCGAGCGTCGACATCAAACGTGGCGTGCGTCTTAAAATAGGCGCGCTGATCGGCAACGATGCGCGCAATTTCCTCGGTGTTCATGGACCCTCCTAATTCTCGTCTTCAAACATACCACCCGCAACGACCTCGTACATATGCTCGAGCTCCAGACGGTCCATTAAAAGCGGAACGGGGTATAGCGGATTGGCCTCGGCGTCGGCATGTGCCGCCATTTCGGGAATGTCGGAGCGGCGAATGCCTGTCACATATTTGGGGATACCCAGGGCAACGTTCATGCGATCGACCCAATCGATAAATGCCTCGGCCGCAAGACTGTCCTGCGCGTTAGCCGGCGCAATGCCTGCCATGCGAGCAAGATCGGCAAGCATGGGGGCGGCGGCGTCACCATAAGCGCGAAGCATGTGCGGCAGGATGATCGCGTTGGCCAAACCGTGCGGAATTCCGTATCGGCCGCCCAGACTGTGCGCGATGGCGTGAACGTATCCCACATAGGAGCGGGTAAACGCAACGCCCGCCTTATACGCCGCCGAAAGCATATTGCGACGCGCACGTATGTCGTCGCCATACTCATAGGCCTCGAGCAAATTGTCGTGGATGAGCTGCACCGCCTGGCGCGCCATCTTGCGCGTGTAGGGCGTGGTGCTGCGCCCGATAAAGGCCTCGACGGCATGCGTCAGGGCATCCATACCCGTCTGCCCCGTAATGGAGGCGGGCAGGCCACGTGTAAACTCGGGGTCGTGTACCGCAAAGCGCGGGATCAGCACAAAGTCGTTAATGGGGTACTTGTAGTGCGTCTCGTCATCGGTAATGACCGCTGCGAGCGTGACCTCGCTACCCGTACCTGCCGTGGTGGGAACGGCGATGAGCAGCGGCAGGCGACGATGAACGCGCAGCAGGCCGCGCATCTTGTTGATGGGCTTGTTTGGCTGTGCGATGCGTGCGCCCACGCCCTTGGCACAGTCCATGGCCGAGCCGCCGCCAAAGCCGATAATGGCCTGACAGGCGTTCTCCCGATACAGGGACGCCGCTTCCTCCACGTTTGAGACCGTGGGGTTCGCACGCGTTTCGGCATAGACCGTAACGCCAATTCCCTTGAACGCGAGCGCCGTCTCGAGCGGCGCCGTGAGCCCCAGACGGGCAATGCCGGGATCCGTCACGATAAGAACCCGCTGTATCGAGCGCTTTTGAAGCACCGCGGGCACGTCCTCGGCATGCTCCAAAATGCGCGGCTCGGTATAGGGCAGGATCGGCAATGCGATGCGAAAAACCGTCTGATATGTTCGGCACCAGGCACGACGGGCTAGATGCATAAAGGAAACTCCTTCATTTGTTGATAGGTCAACATTTGCTCGACCGATTGTACTCATCGGAGGTCGCACGAGGTCTAGCAATCGTTAATCAATCAACATCTACACATGCCCAAAATTGTTTTATTAAAAATCATTCCTAATAGGCTTCACATTCGGTCTCATTTATGGATAATAGAACTCGTCAAGACGCACGTCCGGAGAGGGCCCTTACGGGACCGGACGAGCGCACCATCGCCATCGATCGAAAGGATCGAATCATGAAGTTTGTTTGCCCCGTTTGCGGTTATGTGGAAGAGTTCGACGGCGACCAGCTGCCCGAGGATTTCAAGTGCCCCCAGTGCGGCGTTCCCGGCTCTCGCTTCCTGAAGCAGGAGGAGGGCCAGCTCGAGTGGGCTGCCGAGCACGTCGTGGGCGTCGCCAAGATGGAGGGCGTCTCCGAGGACATCGTTGCCGATCTGCGCGCCAACTTTGAGGGCGAGTGCTCTGAGGTCGGTATGTACCTGGCCATGGCTCGCGTCGCTCATCGCGAGGGCTATCCCGAGATCGGCCTGTACTGGGAGAAGGCTGCCCACGAGGAGGCCGAGCACGCCGCCAAGTTCGCTGAGCTCCTGGGCGAGGTCGTGACCGACTCCACCAAGAAGAACCTCGAAATGCGCGTTGAGGCCGAGAACGGCGCCACCGCCGGCAAGACCGATCTTGCCAAGCGCGCCAAGGCCGCTGGCCTCGATGCCATCCACGACACCGTGCACGAGATGGCTCGCGATGAGGCTCGCCACGGCAAGGCTTTCGCCGGCCTGCTCAAGCGTTACTTTGGCTAAGCCAACCGCCTGAGAGATAATCTCTAGCTTCATAAGGCCCGGACTGCATGGTTCGGGCCTTTTTCGTGCCTCACGAACTTGTTAACGCCCTGAAATAGGACCGCCTTCGGCATCGGCTTCTCGTCAAAACTAAGTGAGTAGACTTTTTTGAACTTGCCGAGCAGGCCATCCATATCACTTTATAAAGCCGCAGGTAAATGCCTTGTTACAAAACGGCCTGGTCACCAAAGTGCCAAAAGCCTACTCACTTAGAACCGCAGCCGTCCACGATCGAGCTGTTTTGTGTCTAACGGGCATCTTTCCGTCAATTACTCCCAATTTTGTCCAGTCAACGAATAGTTCAGACCGGAGTAATGTCTCAGCCCTTTGCTCATCTGAGCTTTTATCACGATATTCAGCATCGAGCATCCTGCATACGGCCTTAACGATCGCGTGGAATCTACCCTCATCGGATATCTGTCTGTGCGTCAGGAGAAGTACATCGTAGCCCATGGCCTGAAGGGCCGTCATGCGGTCAGCGTCACGCAAGCCATCCCCTGTGCGTCCGTGCGAGGCCTTTCCCTGACATTCAATGGCCACCTGTCGCCTGCCGTCCGGCGAAGAAAGAAGTAGGTCGATATATACACGGGACTTTCCCACAATCGCTCGAGCACTCGTGCTTAGCATCACTTCAACATTAAGCTCTATGCCGCAAAAACCTTCGCCTCCCAGGGATCGCGGCAGTGCAAGTAGCAAATACGCCTCGACCTCAAAAGGCGACGCGGCACCCAATGGAACGAGTTGCGATACCGCTATAAATCTATTGCCGTAACGCATCCCGCAAACATCTGAACAAAAACGGTCAAGATCTCCGTCCAAAACCAAAGCGTCGCGCCGCCACAAATTTGAGGCGGCACCGTCCTCGGACGGGCAACGTGCCCAACCAAAGGTTGCCGGAATCGCGCCTGACTCAATTGCACGCGAAAGCTCCGCCTCGAGTGCTGCCGGCAAGGCACAAACCGCAAACAAGCCGCACATCTCCGCCAATACCAAAAGAAGTTGGAGATCCGTCAGATGCCGCGACATGATGAATGCCGTCAGCAGAGGAGACGTAACCAAAAACCCATGTTCCGTTTCCAGCACGGATTCCCTGGGAAGCTCACCAAGAAACAGCCGCTGCCTAATGCTGGCAGGACAAGTCCGTTTGTTTCTCGACCGAACCAATGTATACAACGGAAAACCGAGCGCGACCGCAGCCGTCGGGTTGCGGGCGAGATCATATCGCTGCCGGTCTTCTTCCGGTCGTGGAAGCGGCGGACACAAAGCGCGGACTTGAGGAGGCAAACGCCAGTACCTAAAAGCTGATATGTCACAAAGTAGATCCTTCATAGGCACAGGAAAACCCGAATTTCAACCCAGTCAGTCACGCATTGGCGCGAACGCACCAAAAATGGCGCCGAACGGACTGCCAAGTTTTCAACAGCCCTCCCCAACTGGCCAAAAGCTTGCCGAGAGCTGGACGAAGCCCTGTTGAAAACCCCATTTTTTTCTCATGCAGGAGCTTTGCGCGGCAAGTGAGTAGACTTTTTTGAACATCCCGAGCAGGCCGGTCATCCTGCTTTTCAAAACCGCAGGTAGATAGCTTGTTACAAAACTGCCTGGTCGCCAAAGTGCTAAAAGTCTACTCACTTAGGTTGCAGAGTGCCCCCATTAGCTGCAATTCCAAGGTAGTTAGTACTTTTGGACTCAGATCGTCATACTGAACAAGAATTTGAGTTGAGTTTTCAGGGACAGATGCGCCATCGGCACACCAAAAACAGTCACCGATATCGATAAAAGGGATGCTCGAGCGCGTGAGGGCCCGTGCAAAAGAGCTTCCGCCCGCGTCACGCTCCACGGCCACGACGCAGTAAAGGCCCGCGTCTGCATGATCGATCGAAACCTCCCCTGCCGGAAACGTTTTCCGTACAAGCGCCGCCAGGCCATCACGCGCCCCACGAGCACGAACGCGCACGCGGTTCACATGTCGCTCGTAATCACCCGATTCCAGCAAACGCGCCAAGGCAACCTGATCAACAGAACTTACCGACGAGGCGTAGAAACCAAGGTTGCGTTTAAACCTCTCCATTAGTTCATCGGGCAGCACCATGTACGCCAAACGTAACGCCGATGAAAGGCTCTTCGAAAACGTGTTGGTGTAGATAACCGACTGGGCGGCATCGATCGACGCGAGCGCGGGAATCGGCTTGCCGGCAAGGCGAAACTCACAATCAAAGTCATCTTCGATGAGATACCGACCTGGCCGCTCGGCGGCCCAGCTCAGCAGCGCATAGCGACGCGCAATGCTCGTCACAAGACCGGTCGGATACTGATGAGACGGCATCAGGTGAAGGACATCGGTCCCGGTTTTCTGCAGCGCGCTCAAGTCCACGCCCTCAGCATCCAACGGGACATGCCGCACTTCGCAACCCATGACCTGATAGATGCGCGTCAAGCGCAAATAGCCTGGATCCTCGACGGCATACACCTTGTCCGCGCCAAGCAACTGAACCAACATGGTATCGAGCAGCTGGGCGCCCGCACCGATAACGATGTTGTCGGGGTCGACATTCATGCCCCTTGTCCCGCGCAGATGGTGAGCAATTGCGCGTCGTAGCCGAGCGGTGCCCTGTGCCGGCGCGGTCGAAAAGATTTCGCGTTCGTCTTCGGATGCCAGCGTCGCCCGTAGCGCGCTTTGCCAAAGCCGCGCCGCCTCCAAAGCGGAAGGAGAGAGCGCATCGAATCGCTCGACCTGTCCGTTGACATCATACGCGCTGGGGCCCACGGAGGCGTCATCTCGGTCGATGCCCTCCGCAGCCGAAGCCAAAACCGGTGCATCGGGAAGCTCGCACGCGTAGTAACCACGGCGCGGCTTTGAGCAAATATAGCCCTCGGCAAGCAACTGGCTATATGCATTTTCGATTGTAATGACACTAATTCCCAGATGACTGGCAAAGGCTCGCTTAGACGGCAGATGTTCCCCCGCCGCAATACGTCCAGCAACGATATCATCTCGAATTTGCTGGTAAACATACTCATAAAGCGATGCCTCGCCGCGGTTTTCCAAATTGTAGTCAAGCATGAATTTGTCACCTGACCTTATTAAGTCATTCAATCTGGTATTAGTCTGACCTTGTAATTATCTCGAAAACTGATTATTTCGCCATACCCAGCTCCCCGATAGGATGTTCCGTCAAGCAATGCACATGCCAACCAAGGGAGCAACCATGGCAGAACAGACCAACAAGGCCGATCGCGTCAAGCTCAATCGCGAGCTCGCGCAGATGCTCAAGGGCGGCGTCATCATGGACGTTACCACGCCCGAGCAGGCACGCATCGCCGAGGAGGCAGGCGCCTGCGCCGTCATGGCTCTCGAGCGCATCCCGGCCGACATCCGCGCCGCAGGTGGTGTGTCGCGCATGAGCGACCCCAAGATGATCAAGGGCATCCAAGAGGCCGTCTCCATCCCCGTTATGGCCAAGTGCCGCATCGGTCACATTGTCGAGGCGCAGGTCCTGCAGGCCATCGAGATCGATTACATCGACGAATCCGAAGTTCTCTCCCCCGCCGACGATGTCTACCACATCGACAAGACCCAGTTTGACGTCCCGTTTGTCTGCGGTGCCCGCGATCTGGGCGAGGCGCTGCGCCGTGTTGCCGAAGGCGCCACGATGATTCGCACCAAGGGTGAGCCGGGTACGGGCGACGTCGTTCAGGCCGTGCGTCACATGCGCAAGATCCAAAAGCAGATCCGTGACGTTGTTGCCCTGCGCGACGACGAGCTCTTTGAGGCAGCCAAGCAACTGCAGGTTCCGGTCGAGCTGGTGCGCGAGGTCCATGCCACGGGAAAGCTTCCCGTCGTGAACTTTGCCGCCGGCGGCGTAGCGACCCCCGCCGACGCCGCGCTGATGATGCAGCTGGGCGCCGAAGGCGTCTTTGTCGGCTCGGGCATCTTTAAAAGCGGCGACCCCGCCAAGCGCGCAGCCGCCATCGTCAAGGCCGTGGCAAACTTCACCGATGCCAAACTCATCGCCGAGCTTTCGGAAGACCTGGGCGAGGCCATGGTGGGCATCAACGCCGACGAAATCGAGATCATCATGGAGGAACGCGGGCGCTAGTCCAGCAGAAGGGATCGCACATGAGCGATTATGCAGACCAGACGGTCGCCGTGCTGGCGGTCCAAGGTGCTTTTGCCGAGCACGAGGCAAGGCTGTCCGAGCTGGGCGCACGTTGTATTGAGCTGAGGCAGGCGGCTGATTTGAAGCAGGACTTTGACCGTCTGGTACTTCCCGGCGGCGAGTCTACCGTTCAAGGGAAGCTGCTTGCCGAACTCGATATGCTCGAGGGGCTTCGCACCCGCATTGTTGAAGGTATGCCTGTATTGGGAACTTGCGCCGGCTTGATTCTGCTGGCGCGCGACCTTGCCGCCCATGACGATAAGGGCACGCCGCGTTTGGCAACCATGGATGTAGTTGTCGAGCGCAATGCCTACGGCAGGCAGCTCGGCAGCTTTCGAACCAAGGGGCAGGTAGCCGGCATCGACGGTGAAGTGCCGCTGACGTTTATCCGCGCGCCCCGCATCGTCGAGGTCCACGGCGACGCCAAGGCCCTAGCGAAAGTCGACGGGCGCATCGTCGCCGCTCGCCAAGACAACCAGCTCGGCGTAACCTTCCACCCCGAACTCGACGAAGACACCCGCCTCCACGAACTGTTCCTACAAATGTAGGCATCGAAATCAACAAACGAAACGAGAGCGGATAATCTCCCACCTTGAGCATGAATATGGGCTCAAACCGGGAGATTATCCACTCTCACGCTATGTAGTCGTTGGGGACGTTCTTAAACGACTAGTCAAACAAGAACGTCCCCAACGACTACATTGCGATAGACGACCACGTTTGCCCAGATAAAACCGACCAAAATAAACCTGTCCCTTTTTGGCAGGTTTTGATCAGGGCGACGCCGATGTTTTGGCAACGGCAGCGAGCGCCCACCAGAGCGAACAAATTGGCATGAAAAGAGGACGGCATAGACCTTCTGGTCATGCCGTCCTCTTTGAATGACAAGTTGTCGCTCTGGTGGGTGCGCAGCGTCGAGCTGTTACGCCGTTCGGTAGAACGGCGTAGCTAACCTAGAAACGGTTGCCGCGGAAGCCGCCGCCGTTGCGGCCGCCACGATCGCCACCGCGACCGCCACGGTCGTTACCACGGTTGCCGCCGAAGCCGCCACGGTTGCCACCGCGATCGCCATAGCCACCACGGTTGCCGCCAAAGCCGCCGCGACCGCCGCGGTCGCCGCCACGGTCACCAAAGCCGCCACGGCCACCGCGATCGCCACCGCGACCGCCACGGTCGCCGCCACGGCCACCGCGATCGCCAAAGCCGCCGCGGCCGCCACGGTCGCCACCACGGCCACCGCGATCGTCACGGCCGCCGCGAGGACCGCGGTCCTCGTCCAGGCCCATGGCGACGAGCGGAGCGATAACCTTATCGAGAGCGGCCATCAGCTCGGTGGCCTCCTCGTAAGAAAGCTCGGGCAGGAGCTTCTCCTTCTTGTTGGCAAGCTCGACCAGGCCCTCGGCGGCATCCTCGGCAGCGAAGACGACGATCTTGCGCATATCGCCCTCGGCGTCGTCGATGCGGCCGACCAGATCGGCAGCCTCGGCCTCGGCCATCAGGCCATCGAGCTCACGAAGGCGCATGCCCAGCAGGTCGGACATTTCCTTCTGCTCCATCTTGGGCTTGAGGTCAAGAAGCTTGATGGCGCGCTCGATGTTCGCCATGCGCTCGGCCTTGGCCTCCTCCTCCTTGGAAATAGCAAAGCGACGGCTACGCAGCAGGCGAGCGGCCTTCTGCATCTTGTCCATCAGCTCTTCGTCATCGTAATCAGCGGCGGCCTCGACAACCTCGGCCTCCTCCTCGGCGGAAACCTCATCAGCAGCCTCAACCTCAGCAGCTTCGGTCTCCACGGTCTCGACTGCCTCAACCTCGGCAGCCATGGTCTCGTTCTCGGTCTCGTTCATGATCTCTTCGTTCTCGGACATGAGACTCCTTCTTGGCCCTCTCGGGCATCATCGCCCCATTCGCGGGGCCCGTCGCGCACTCTTTGCGCTTTAAACATTCATGCCTCTCGGCAAAACGTCCATTAGTTTATGGTGTCGCCATCCAATCTAGCTGCAGAATCTATGTGCACACATTAATGCGACATGTCGCGGTATCATGACCTGAACCAAACGTGTCCACCTTAAGGAGCCCGCCATGATCAAACCCATCATGAAATCCGAGTTCTTTTTACGCCTGCCTTCCGAAGACGCGGGCCCCGATGACGCCGTGACCGGGCAGGACCTCCTGGATACGCTCCATGAGCATGAGCACGAGTGCGTGGGCCTTGCCGCCAACATGATTGGCGTGCGCAAACGCATCATCTGCGTAAAGGACGGCAACAGGGCGCTGCTGATGTACAACCCTCAAATTCTTGAGCAGGTCAATTCCTATCAGACGAGCGAAGAATGCCTCTCGCTTTCCGGCGAGCGCCCCTGTACTCGCTATCGCCGCATTAAGGTTGAGTATTTGGACGAGAATTTCGTCCACCGCATCAAAAACTTCTCGGGCTACACCGCCGAAATCATCCAACACGAAATCGACCACTGTTGCGGAATCGTTATTTAGTTCCGCCGATTCAAGAAAGCTCCCTGCAGCAAAACAACTGCAGGGAGCTTTTCATAGTGCGGAACTTCTATCCCAACAGCTCTGGCGGTAGTGATCGAAGAAGTCGGCGAGGTCTTCGAGGGACTCTTTGAGTACTTCCATGCGCGGCAGGTACACGATACGGAAGTGGTCGGGCTCAGCCCAGTTGAAGCCGCCGCCGCGCGTGATCAGGATCTTCTTCTCGTGCAGCAGGTCAAGGGCGAACTGCTCGTCATCGGTGATGTTGAACTTCTTCACATCCATCTTGGGGAAGATGTAGAACGCCGCGCGCGGCTTAACCACCGAGATGCCGTCAATCTTGTTGAGCGCCTCATACACAAAGTTGCGCTGCTCGTAGACGCGGCCGCCGGGACGGATGTAGTCGTTGACGGACTGATGACCACCGAGTGCCGTCTGGACGATCGACTGAGCCGGCACGTTGGAGCACAGGCGCATGTTGGAGAGCATGTTAATGCCCATGATGAAGTCGCTCATGCAACGCTGGTTGCCCGAAAGCACCATCCAGCCAATACGATAGCCCGCGATCATGTGCGACTTGGAAAGGCCGCTAAAGGTGACACAGGGCAGGTCGGGAGCGAGCGAGGCAATCGAGACGTGCTCGTAACCGTCCATGCACAGGCGGTCGTAGATCTCATCGGCAAAGATCATCAGCTGATGCCTGCGTGCAACCTCGACGATGCCCTCGAGCACCTCGCGCGGGTAGACCGAGCCCGTGGGGTTGTTGGGGTTGATGATAACGAGGGCTTTGGTCGCGCTCGTGATCTTGGACTCCATATCCTCCAGGTCGGGATACCAATCCGCCTGCTCATCGCACAGATAGTGCACAGGATGACCGCCGGCAAGGGTTGCGCACGCCGTCCAGAGCGGATAGTCGGGGCTGGGGATCAGAATCTCGTCGCCATTGTCGAGCAGCGCGTTCATCGAAAGCTGAATGAGCTCGGACACGCCGTTGCCCGTGTAGATATGCTCCATCTGAACGTTGGGCAGGCCCTTGATCTGCGAATACTGCATGATCGCCTTGCGCGCAGAGAACAGGCCGCGCGAGTTGGAATAGCCTTCGCAGTCGGGCAGCTGCTGGCGCATGTCCTTGATAACCTCGTCGGGCGTGCGGAAACCGAAGGGCGCCGGGTTGCCGATGTTGAGTTTGAGAATACGCTCGCCCTCGTCCTCCATACGGGCGGCCTCGTCGACGACGGGGCCGCGAACGTCATACAGGACGTTATCGAGCTTGGTGGATTTAGAAAAAGTGCGCATGGTGGTGCTCCTTGCAATTTGAGCTGAGGGATGGGGTTCGGGCTTGGAATCGTTGCGGGGTGATGATGCCTCGCCTTGATCGGCGTCGCCGGCAAGCAGCCAGGTAACATCGACCTCCAAAATACGGGCGAGCAGCTCAGCCACATCGCGCCGCGGGATCGTCTTGCCGCTCACATATTGGCTCATCTGACTCTTGCCGAGTTTTTTGCCGAGCATCTCCGATGCGCGGATCACGTCCGACTGGCGAACGTCGCGATCGGACATAGCCTGTCGCAGGCGATCGCTAAACGTCTCTTGGGCCACTAGAACCTCCTTGCTGGCAAAGTTCAATTTATAGAACACGAATTGAACCATGGTTCAATTTAGCAAGCAGTATAACGCGGCGCCTCATTCGAAAGTTCAATTTCATAAGAAAATATATCGGACTCCGAGATCTGCCCAAAGCAAACAATGGCGTGTACACGTTTAGAGGTATTCGAGAAAACGGGCGGCGGCAAGCGAAACATCGGCCGTTCGATATATGGCGTTGATCTGCCGATGGGGATGTCCCTCGAGCGAACGCACAGCAACATCGAACTGACAACGGCGCAAGATGAGCGCGGGAAGAATGCTAACGCCCAGGCCGTCCTCGACCATAGCCATAATCGCATAATCATCCCAGGTCGACAGCTTGGAGCACACCGTCAGCCCCGCCCGACGGAACAGCGGCGTAATCTCGTCATCGGTGCCGCGTTCTAGCAGAATAAACTGCTCGTTGGCTAAATCGGCAAGAGAAACGACCTCCGCCGTGGCAAGCAAAGAATCTGCCGGCACTACCGCCATCAACTCGTCGCGCACCAAAGACCGCGATGCCATGCCGTTTTCTCGGGGCTCACGCGGGATAAAACCCAGGTCGCAGCGGCCTTCCGCCACCCATTGTTCAATCTCTGAGTAATCACCCATCAGCAGCTCGTAATCGACATCCGGATGATCGGCGCGAAAGCGCGCAATCACCGGCGGCAGCACGTGGGTCGCCACGCTCGAAAACGTACCGATGCAGATTTTGCCGCGCATGAGTCCACGCATCTCATCCACCCGTCGCTGCAAGCGAGTGAATTCCTCGCAGAGCGCCTCGACAGCCGGCATGACCTGCCGCCCGTCGGCAGAAAGAGCCACGCCCTCGCGACTGCGGTCGAGCACCTTAAAACCCCAGTCGGCCTCAAGATCGGCCACCATACGGCTCACGCCCGACTGCGAATAGCTCAGGCGCTCGGCAGCGCGCGTAAAACTGCCGGCGCGCACGGTCTCGAGCAGCACCTGCATCTTTTGAATATTGGTCTCCACGGCACGTCCCCACCTTTGCATGAGTTTTTGTCATGTTATCCATGCATTATATTCGCTTTTCTTCTAAAGCCAGTTCACCCATAGTGAACATGCTCGGATATAGAGGGGATGTCAGCGCATGAACAACGGACTGTTTACGTACCTAGCAGCATTGCTATTGTTTGGCTCCAACGGCATCATCGCCGCTGCCATCGCGCTGCCCAGCTCCGATATCGTGCTCCTGCGCACGTTTTTGGGCGCACTTTCGCTTGTCATCATCCTCGTCATCACCCAACGCCATAAGTTGCAGGCGCCGTCTCGCCCCCGCGAAGCCGCAGCCCTCCTCCTCTCGGGAGCCGCGCTGGGCGCCAGCTGGATTTTTCTGTTCCGCGCCTACCAGACGATCGGCGTCGGCGTATCCTCCCTGCTGTACTACTGCGGCCCCATCATCGTCATGGCACTCTCGCCGTTTATCTTTAGCGAAAAACTGACCGGCGGCAAAATCGCCGGCTTTATCGCCGTTGCTTGCGGTGCTTTTCTCATTGCAGCACAAGGTCTAGGCGGCAATATGCCCATTGCGGGTATCGTCTGCGGTATCGCCTCGGCATTTTGCTATGCGCTGATGGTCATCGCTAGCAAGGGTGCGCCACACATCGAAGGCCTCGAGAACTCCACGCTCCAGGTGAGCGCCGCCTTTGTGACCGCGCTGGTCCTCACGCTCATCACGCAGGGCGCTCCCTCATTCCTGTCCGCCGGCGTCGCCGCCAGTATTGATTGGCGCGCCGTCGTCATGCTCGGCGTCGTCAACACCGGCATCGGTTGCCTGCTCTACTTTAGTGCCGTCGCCAAGCTGCCCGTCCAGACCGTCGCGGTCGTCGGCTACCTCGAGCCGCTTTCGGCCGTCGTGTTCTCGGCCGTCCTTTTGGGCGAAGCCATAACACCGGTCCGCCTGATGGGTGCCGCGCTTATCATCGGCGGCGCGATTTTTTGCGAACTCGCCGGCAAACGCGCAAACGCCAAGGCTGGCATCGCCCAGACAGCACGCGCTTAAGGGACATTTTCTCGGGGCGCATGCGGGATAAAGCCCAGGTCGCAGCGCCCCTGCACCTCACAGGAGATGCAGGGGCGCTTTGCACTGCAGTAAAGCTATGGGCTACGAACGACGCGGCTCGGGAACCACGAGCCTATCGGGGCTCGCGCCCTCGGCATCCATCAGGCTCACGTAACGAATCGACGGATCCCCATACATCGCGTAGTAATAATTGCCCGTGCGCGCGCTAAAGCATCCGGTATAGATAGTCTTCTCGAACTTGCCATCGCCCATCCTGGACGCCCCCTCAATCATCACCACGCCCTCGAGCGAGCGGAACATGCGAACGACGTTTTCGGTCTCGCTCTCCTTTTGCGGGTAATTGGCATTGAGGTACGCCGCCTTTACAAAACGGCTCGGCGAATAGCAATCGCCCGGAATGCCGCGCATGCCGGCACCGGCTCCATAGGGCTTAAGCTCGGCGCCACGCCATGTCGCCGTCTGCGGAAAATCGCTTGTGGCGGTGATATAGGTGCGCAGGTTTTCCATGTGCCACGGGAAGGTCGGCTGGTTGGCAAGGGTGTCGACCGGATCGTCGTATACATGCAGGCCGTCAGCCATCATCTCGACCACGATGCTGCGCTGGCTGTCGCCGATAATCCAATGGAGCAGCGACACGCCCAGCCCCTCTCCGGCAGATTTGGCGACAATCACCGTGTCGCGCAGCGCGGCCTCGACCTCATCGACCGTCGAGAACGTCGCTGCCACCCACAGGGGAAACTCATAGGCCGCGATATTGTTCTTGCCGTCGACAGGGCCCTCGGCATACTCGGCATAGCCGGGAAAGTTGAGCCCCGCCACAGCCAGACCCGCATCGTTACCACAGTCGAAAAACATGGGATAGTTCTTGTAATCGATGCACATGCCGATTACCGCGTGTGCCGCCGACGCATCGTCGATAAACGAATACGGAATGTGGAACCCGCGCGGCATCACGCGAACCTGTTGGCCGTAGTCAAAGCTCCAGTCGAGGTTGCGGCCCAGATACATGTGGCCAGAATTATCGGTAAATCGAATGCTCGTGCACATAGCGCCTCCTAGCTTTACGGTCCTGCTAAGGTTATTGTCACCAAACAAAAAGGCGCTAAACACAAAAGCCCGGACATGACAACAATGTCACGCCCGGACCAAAAGAGACGAAGTGCGGTGCTTTGGTCCCCTTAGACCAACTTTCCAAGACAGTGGTCGATCATATGCTGGACCATCTGCGCCTCGAAGCCCACAAAGTCCTGCTTGCGCTCGCGCATCTTGCCATCGACGATCTGGTCAAAGGCAACCTTGCACTTGATATAGCGCGTGGACTTGGTGACCTCCTCGTGCGTCAGGCAGCTCTCCTCCATCTTGCTGGCGCCCAGGCCAAACACCAGACGGGGGTTGTAGAGCACGTGGGGCTCGCCGGCGTCGTCCAGGTAGACGCAGACCTTCTTGGTAACGCCGATCTGGTTGGCGGCCAAGCAGCCGGCATCATCGAGCGACTTGATGGTATCGATCAGGTCCTGAGCAACCGACTCGTCCTCGACGGTCGCAACCTCGCAACGCTGGGACAGGATAGCCTCGTCGTGGCAAAGCTCTTTAATCATACGTTCCTCCATAGGGGTCGTTGTAACCGCTTAAGTATACGGTACCCACACATTTTCATGCGATAAATACCGTCCGTCTGTTACAAAGCGCCGAACATCAACATGCGAGGAACAGCAAGGTTGTAAAGGCGATATAGTAAATGAGTTCGTGTCAATCGGCCTAAACTCGGGGCCGAACAAGGAAAGGGTATGCATGGACGAACTTTTTCACGTCAGTGAGCGCAAGTCCACAATCGGGACCGAACTTCGCGCTGGACTGACAACATTCCTGGCGATGGCCTACATCATCGCCGTCAACCCCGCAGTGCTCTCGGGCGCTGGTATTGATGCGGGAGCGCTCGCCTGCGCCACCTGCCTGGGCGCCGGCATCATGACCATCTGCATGGGCATCTTCGCAAACCGCCCGCTCGCCTGCGCTTCAGGCCTGGGCATCAACGCCATGATCGCGGGCATCACCACCACCATGTGCGGCGGTGACTGGCACGTCGCCATGAGCGTTATCTTCCTCGAGGGTATCGTCATCTTGCTGCTCGTCCTTTGCGGCCTGCGCGAGGCCATCATGGACGCCATCCCCGTGGTCCTGCGCCACGCCATCTCGGTGGGTCTGGGCCTGTTTATCGCCATGATCGGCCTGTGCGACGCCGGCATCATCACCGCTGGCGCCGGTACGCTCGTCGGCCTGGGCGACATCGCCTCCCCCACCTTTATCGTCGGCATCATCTCCATCGTCGTGACGGTTGCCCTGGCTTCCCGCAACGTGCCGGGCTCGCTGCTCATCGGCATCATCGTCGCCGTTATCGCCGGAATCCCGCTGGGCGTCACCCATGCGCCCGAGGGCCTCATCGCACCGCTCGACTTCTCGACCTTCGGCGCCCCGTTTGCCAGCACTGCCGACGGCAACCTTGCCATCGTGAAGGTCCTGACCGACCCGATGCTGCTCGTCGTTGCCTTCTCGCTGCTCATGAGCGACTTCTTCGACACCATGGGCACCGCGATGGCCGTCGCCAAGCAGGGCGAGTTCTTGACCGAGGACGGCAATGTCGAGGACATCCGTCCCATCCTGGTCGTCGACTCCGTGGCCGCTGCTGCCGGTGGCTTTATGGGCGTCTCCTCCATCACCACCTTCGTCGAGTCCACCTCTGGCGCTGCCGACGGTGGCCGCACGGGCCTCACCTCCGTCACCACCGGCGTGCTGTTCATTCTCGCCGCGTTCTTCTCCCCCATCGTCACCATCGTTTCCAGCGCCGCCACCTGCGGTGCTCTGGTCTACGTCGGCTACCTCATGATGAGCGAGGCCTCCGAGATCGACTGGTCCGACGTGTCGCAGGGCTTCCCGGCGTTCATGATTGTCGCCGGCGTGCCCTTCACCTACTCCATCTCTGCCGGCATTGGTCTGGGCTTTATCGCCTACGTGGTCGTCGCGCTCTTTAAGGGCGAGGCATCCAAGATCAAGCCGCTCATGTGGATCGCAGCCCTTGCCTTCCTCGTCTACTTCTTTGTAGCGTAGGCGCAAGATTCGCAATACCAAACAGCAAAGCGCGGAGTCGCATCGAGCGGCTCCGCGCTTTGCTTTTAAAGCCAGGCGCCACACGGACGCGCGATGTATTGCTTCGCAAGTTTTGGACGTTTTGCTCTCCAAACGGCACTACCGCCGGCTACATCCTGCAGATATGCTGGGCGTAATCGCATAGGCCCTATGAGGATGGGAGTAACCATGGCCGCCTTGTTCACGACCCCCAAGCGCAATGACAAAACCTCTGGAGCCCATTTTGTCGAGCCCGACGTGCGCCGTCGCACGCTGCTCGCACACGGCAGCTGGCGCCGCGTGACACGCCGCATCGTTGTAGGCGCCGTATGCGCGCTCACGGTAAGTTCGCTGCTCATGCCGAGCGTCTCGCTCGCGGCCGAGTGGGTGGACGTCGGCGGCACCCAATACAACGCCGGCACCGCGGCGGGCGACGCCGCCGGCACCTGGAGCTGGGACGGCGCCGACGACATGAAGCTCAACGGCTATAACGGCGGCGCGATCGAGGCAGCGGGCAAGCTCAACGTGAGCTACGAGGGCAACAACACCGTCACTAACGACAACGGCCGCGGCATCAAGGTTAAGGATGGCGCGAACGAGAACGCCGAGCTTAATATTCAGGGCGACGCGTCCAGCACGCTCAACGTGACATCTTCTCGTGACGCCATCACTTCCGTCGGCAACATCAACATCGACGGCGCTGGCACTGTCAACGCCACGAGCACCGAGCACGATGCCATCGATGCCGGGGGCGATGTCACCATCAAGGGCTCGGGAAACGTTAACGCCACGGGCGATTCGGATGGCATCAGGGCCGACGGCAACATCACGATCGACAACAGCGGAACCGTCACCGCCAAGGCCACCGAGGATCAGGGTATCGATGCTAACGAGAACCTCATCATAAAGGGCGGCGGCAAGGTAGAGGCAAGCTCTACCAAAGACAATGCGATTTGGGCCGACGGCAACATCGAGATCTCGGGTGGCAGCCAGGTCAAGGCAAGCTCCGAGGAAGACGCCGCCATCGACGGTAAAAACAGCCTCACGGTCACGAACGCTTCCCTCAACGCAAGTGGCGTTGGGTATGGCATCTATGTCTACAAGGGCATCACGCTCGATGGCGCGACCGTGACGGTCCGCGCAAGCTCAGATGGCGGGGAAGCCAGCGCACTCTTCACCGATGAGGACAACATCGTCATCAAGAACGGCTCGACTGTGGATGCGCTCGCAGAAGGCAGGTTCTCGGTTGCAATCTCCACCAGTAATTTCTACTCCGACGAAGCGGGTGGCCATATCTACATCAGCGACTCCGTTGTCAAGGCCATAGCCCGCTATGCCGAGACCGGCGGCGACGGCCCCGACCACTACAGTGGAGACCAAAACGACGAAATCATCCCTGAGTCCGAGGGCCTGAACATCGGCATCTTCGCGCAGACCGAGAAGGGCATCACGCCCGCGACCATCTCGATCGTCCGCAGCAAGGTCACGGCCGAGGGAGACACGGCGGCTATCTTCGCCCTTGCCATGAGCGCGGACGGCAAGGCGATCGGCACCATCGAAATCAAGGACGCCATCATCCAGACGCCTGCAGGCGGCAAAGTCATTGACTATCGCAACAAGGAAGAGCTCAGCGACGGCATCGTCTACGAGGCGGGGCAGACCATTGGCACGGGCGATGCCACGATTGACTCCCCCTATGACGCCGCTGTCGCCAAGAGCACGGTCATCGTGCCTCCCGAGGAGACCAAGCCCGAGGAAAAGCACGGCAAGACCAAGCCCGAGGGTTCCAAGTCCGAGGGCACGAAGACAACCAAGACCGTTGCAGTTGCAGCCAAGGGAGCCAAGACCGTCGGCAAGCTCGCGGCAACCGGCGACACCTCGAACGCAGCCATCGTGGCAGCCGCCCTTGCGGGAACAGCCGCCATCGCCGCAGGCGCCCTGGCGAGTCGCAAACGTTCGTAAACACTTTTTCGCACAGGACGGGTGGATCGCAGCCCTTGCCTTCCCCGTCTACTTCTTCGTAGCGTAAGGGCAAGGCTGCAAAAGCTGAACAATAAAGCGCGGAGTCGCCATGCGGCCCCGCGCTTTTCTTTTAGCGTCGGTCCCTGCGCCGGCGTGCGGCCTATTTCTCCCCCATTTTGGCCATTTTGCCCTCCAAACGGCACTACCGCCGGCAACATCCAGCAGATACGCTGAACCTAGCCGTATAGGCCCTATGAGAACGGGAGCAACCATGGCAGCCTTGTTCACGACCCCCAAACGCAATGACACTACCGCCGGAACCCATGTTGCCGAACCCGACGTTCGCCGTCGCATAGGACTCGCGCACGGCAGCTGGCGCCGCGTGACGCGCCGCATCGTCGTAGGCGCCGTGTGCGCGCTCACGGTGAGCTCGCTGCTCATGCCGAGCGTCTCGCTCGCGGCGGAATGGGTCAAGGTCGGCGAAACCAAATACAACGCCGGCACTGCGGCGGGCGACGAGACCGGCACCTGGTCGTGGGACGGCGCCGACGACTTGAAGCTCAACAACTATAACGGCGGCGAGATCCAGGCCGCAGGCAAGCTCAACGTGAATTACTCGGGAAACAACATCGTCACTGCCGACTGGATCGAAGGCATCAAGGCTTCTCATGGCAAGAATGAGAACGCCGAGCTCAATATCCAAGGCGACGCGGGCAGCACGCTCAGCGTGACATCTACTGAGGACGCTATCCTCTCCACGGGTAATATCAACATCGACGGAGCCGGATCCGTCAACGCCACGAGCGCTGGGTTTGATGCCATCGACGCCGAGGGCGATCTCGCTATCAAAGGTTCGGGCAACGTCAACGCCACGGGCGTATCGGATGGCATCAGGGCAAACGGCAATATCACGATTGACGACAGCGGGGCCGTCACCGCCAGGGCTACCAAGGACAAGGGTATCGGAACCGACAAGAACCTCACCATCAAGGGTGGCGGCACAGTCGAGGCAAGCTCCGAGAAAGACGCTGCCGTCGAGGCCAAGGGCAGCCTCGCAGCCACAAACGCCTCCCTCAACGCAAACGGTGTTGAATATGGCGTCTATGCCCACAAGGGCATCACCCTCGATCATGCAAACGTGACGGTCCGTGCAGGTAAAGGCAGATACGGTGGCGCCATCGCCCTCTTCACCTACCAGGACGACATCGTCGTCAAGAACGGCTCCACCGTGGACGCGTTTGCGGGAGGCGAGGTTTCGGCTGCATTCTCCACCAGAAACGATCGACCCAACGAGGAGGGTGGTCACATCTACATCAGCGACTCCGTTGTCAAGGCCATAGCCCGCTATGTCGAGAACGGCGACGGCCCCATCCCCTACAGCGAAAACCAAGATGGTGAGACGAGCCCCGAGCCCCAAGGCGAGAACATCGGCATCATCGCCCAGACCAGCGAGGGCGTCACACCCGCAGTCATCTCGATCATCCGCAGCAAGGTAACGGCCGAAGGAGATACAGCGGCAATCTTTGCCCGTGCCATGAGCGCTGACGGCAAGACAATCGGCACCATCAAGATTGAGAACGCCGCCATCCAGACGCCCGAAGGCGGCAAGGTCATTGACTATCGCAAGCTCCGTGACGGCATCTACGAGGCAGGCCAAGCCATCGGCACGAGCGACGCTGTGATCGACTCCCCCTATAACGAAGCTGTCGCCAAGAGCATGGTCATCGCACCTCCCGAGGTAGCCAAGCCGGAAGACCCCAAGCGCGACGAGACCAAGCCCGCAGAAAGCAAGCCCGCGGAGTCCAAGCAGAACCCCAAGCCTGAGGGCTCAAAGCCGACCAAGGCCGTTGCGGCTTCAACCACGAAAGCCAAGACTACCGGCGTGCTCGCGGCAACCGGCGACACCTCGGGTGCGGCCATCGTGGCAACCGTCCTTGCGGGAACAGCCGCTATCGCCGCGGGCGCCGTGGCGAGCCGCAAGCGCTCATAGACGCTTTTGATGCACGGGACGGCACCCATGAAAGCGCCTAGCCCGAGCACCGTTTAGCAACGCCACCGCCGAGCCCCCTCCGGCGGTGGCGTTTTCCATATGCGTCCGCAGGGTATGCACGAGATTGTCTTTGGTCTAGCCCAACCTGCATGAGCCGGCGTGCGACAATGGGGGCCGTCGATATCACAACACCGAGAGAAGCCCGTCATGGAAGCGCATCAAAAGCAGATAACCGTTTATTCGAATCATACGGAAAGCGCGCCTGTCATCTACCTTCCTGTGGTCGTGGGCGACGGCAGCGAGGTTTATAAGTGTTGCCGAGAGCTCGACTGTCCGCCATTCGCCCTCGTCACCATTGGCGGGCTCGATTGGAATCGCGAGCTGAGCCCCTGGGCATGCGACGGAACCGTGCGCGATGCCGAGCCTTTCGGCGGCCAAGCTGCCGGTTTTCTTGATGAGCTGCTGAATCAGATAATCCCCCAGGTCGAGTCGTCGCTTCCTCAGCCGCCCACCTGGCACGGCGTTGCTGGCTACTCGCTGGCAGGCCTCTTTTCGCTTTGGGCTCTCTGGCAAACCGACGCCTTTGACCGCGCCGCGAGCGCATCGGGGTCGCTATGGTTTCCCGACTTTGTCGATCGCGCCAGCACGGCGCCATTTGCCGGCAGCCCGCAAGCCGTCTATCTGTCACTCGGCAAAAAGGAAACCAAGACGCCCAACCGCATGATGCGGCACGTACTCGACGACACACGCGCGATGGAAGCGTTGCTCGTCGAGCGCGACATTCCAACAACGCTGGAGCTCAACCCCGGCAATCACTTTGCCCAAACCGACTTGCGCATGGCCCGCGGCATCCACTGGATACTCACGCACTAAAAATGGCTCCCACGCGTAGCTGCACGCATGGGAGCCATTTTTTAGATTTATCGATAGCCGGCCTTACTCGGCGGCCTCCTCGAGTTCAGAGACGTCGAACTCAAAGTCGTTGCCCGGTAGGATGGCATTGAGCACAATGCCCACCAGCGAACCCACGGCAAGGCCCGAGAGCGAAATGGTCACGCCGCCCAGCTCCAGCACGATGGCACCGGCGGTACTGTAGGCAATGCCGAGCGAAAGCACGAGCACCAGAGCCGCCACCAGCACGTTGCGGTTGTTCTGGAAATCAACCTGATTCTCGATGAGGTTACGGACGCCCACGGCGCTGATCATGCCGTAGAGCACGAGCGACACGCCGCCGATTACACACGCTGGCATGGCGGCGATCACGGCAGCAAACTTGGGGCAGAACGAAAGCACGATGGCGCAGCAGGCGGCAATGCGAATCACGCGCGGGTCGAACACGCGCGTCAGGGCGAGCACGCCGGTGTTCTCGCCATACGTGGTGTTGGCCGGAGCGCCAAAGAGCGACGCCAGAATCGTGGCGAGACCATCGCCGAGCAGCGTGCGATGCAGGCCGGGATCGGCGATGTAGTTACGCTCGCAAGTGGAGCCGATAGCCGAGATATCACCGATATGCTCGATCATGGTCGCAAAGGCCAGCGGCATGATGGTGATGATGGCCGTCGTGGCAAGACCGCTATCGAACTGCGGCCCAAAGAGCGCAAACACGGTGTTATCCCACACGACGGGCAAGCCAACCCAGGGAGCGGCTGCGACGCCCGAGAAATCAACCTCGCCGAGCGCAGTCGCAACGGCATAGCTCACCACAACGCCCAGCAAAATCGGCACGATCTTGATCATGCCGCGGCCCCAGATGTTGCAGATGACGATCACGGCCACAGCGATAACGGCGACAAGCCAGTTGGTCTGGCAGTTGGCAATGGCAGAGCTCGCCAGGATCAGGCCGATGGAAATGACGATGGGACCGGTCACCACCGGCGGAAAGAAGCGCATGACACGCTTGGCGCCAAATGCGCGGAAGAGTGCCGCAAGTACCGGATAGAGTAGACCGGCGCAGGCAACGCCCAGGCAGGCGTAGGGCAAAAGCTCGGCCTCGCCGTTGGGTGCAATGGCGGCATAACCCGCGATAAAAGCAAACGACGAGCCCAGAAACGCGGGCACCTTACCGCGCGATAGAAAATGAAACAGCAGCGTGCCGATGCCGGCGAACAGAAGCGTCGCCGAAACGGAAAGGCCGGTGAGCACAGGCACGAGCACCGTGGCACCGAACATCGCGAATAGATGCTGCAGACCGAGTAGGAACATGCGCGGGCGACCGAGCGACGACGCATCGTAGATGGCATCGGCGACGGCGGGCGTCGAGGATTGGGACATGGAAGTCCTTTCATGATGGAAGGGCGATCAGGCATATCGGATAACCTGCCCGAACGATACGATCCGAACCATTGTACGTGATATGCCATGTCTCGCACGCGCCGTCACCTGCAAACGGTAGCGTTACTTCCAAACGCGCTCGGAAATGCGCTTGACCAGCGCGATCTTTGCCCACTGTTCGTCCTCGGTCAGTTTGTTGCCAATCTCACAGCTGGCAAAGCCGCACTGGGGCGACAGGTACAGGTTCACGAGCGGCACATACTTTGCGGCCTCGTGAATACGTTCGACGATGGCATCCTCGTCCTCGAGCTCAGCGGCCTTGGTGGTCACCAGGCCCAGCACGACCTTCTTGCCGGGAGCAACATACTTGAGCGGCTCAAAGCCACCGGCGCGCGGCGTATCGAACTCAAGGTAGAACGCGTCGACATCCTCGTGCGCAAACAGGTACGGTGCAATGGGATCGTAACCACCCTCGAAGGCATACGTGGAGTGATAGTTGCCGCGGCACACGTGCGTGTTGATGACCAGATCGTCGGGCTTGCCCTCGATGGCGGCGTTGTTGAGCGCCACGCCCAGCTCGCTTACCTTTTGCAGGTCGACCGGGCTCATGCCGGTCTTTGCCACGAAATCGGTGTCGCAGTAGATACCCCAAGTACAGTCATCAAACTGGATATTGCGGCAGCCTGCTGCGTACAGGTCGGCAATCACGGTGCGGTATGCTGCCGCGATGGCATCGGCGAGCTCTTCGTCGGTCTTGTAGACGGCGCGCAGACTCTCCTGCTGGCCATCGCAACGGTCGAGCGTGACTTCGGAGAACGTCTGGATCGGTGCCGGAATGGTTTGCCGTGCGACCTGGCCCTCCCCCTCAAGCGCCTTGACGAACTTAAAATGCTCGACGAACGGATGATTCTTGCCGCCAATGGGACCGGTTACCACGGCGGTGTCGGCGGTAGTCTCCTCATCGTGGAACATATAGCCTGTACGCGAGGTGCGGCGCTCAATGCCGTTAAGGCCCCACATAAAATCGAGGTGCCAGTAGCTGCGGCGAAACTCGCCATCGGTGATGACCTGCAGGCCGGCGGCCTTTTGCTTTGCCACCAAATCGCGGATGGCATCGTCCTCGACGGCCTTAAGCCCCTCGGCATCAAGCGTGCCTGCCGCATAGGCAGCACGAGCGTCCTTTACGGCCTGCGGACGAAGAAAGCTGCCGACGATATCAGCGCGAAACGGCGCGTTCGGTTGAATCGAAGTGCTCATAGATATCTCCCTTTGCATTGGTTGCTTTACTGGGACAGAGTATGAGCGCTCATATGGACATCGTAAAATATATGTTTATAACAGTTTGATATAGATGCTTCCTATATCAGTTTGGACTGCCATAAAGAGATTTGACCCGCGCAGAACGCAGCAGTCTAGATGTGCTGACGAATCGCGTCGATATAGGCCTGCCCATAGCGCGTGAGCGTCGTGTTCTTGCGCGTGATAATGCCGATCTCCATGTATTCGTCCACATCGAGCGGAATCGAGATAATACCGGGGCCATTGAGCTCGTGGCTAATCACGCCCGAACACACCGTGTAGCCGTTAAGGCCCATAGCTAGGTTGAACAGCGTCGCACGGTCGCGCACGCGGATATTCTTGCGACGCTCAAAGGTCGAGGTCAGCTCCTCAGAATAATAAAACGAGTTATAGCTGCCCTGCTCATAGGACAGGAACGGGTAGTCTTCCAGATCCTCTAGCGTCACGCTGGAGCGGTCCGCCAACGGATGGTCGGCGCAGACGAAGACATGCGGCGTGGCGCAGAAGAGCCCTTCGAACACGAGCTCGTTGGCCACCAGCATGCGCTCGATGACCTCGCGGTTGTGCTCGGACAGATATAGGATGCCCAGCTCGCTTTTCATGTGCGCGACGTCCTCGATAATCTCGTGGGTTTGCTCCTCGCGCAGGGTAAAGTCGTAGCGCGCGGCATCGAACTCGCGGATCACGTCGACAAACGCGTTGACGGCAAAGGAATAATGCTGGCAGCTCACACTAAAGTGCGGCACCTGCTCGGACGCGCCCTTGTACTTGCCTTCGAGCAGATCCGCCTGGTCGAGCACCTGGCGCGCGTAGCCCAAGAAGGTCTCGCCCTCCTCGGACACAATGACACCCTTGTTGGTGCGCTCAAAGATGTGCACACCCATCTCGTTTTCGAGATCGCGGATCGACGCGGTAATCGAAGGCTGCGACACAAAGAGCCGGCGCGAGGCCTCGGTGATGCTGCCACATTCGGCAACTTTGACGACATACCTGAGCTGTTGAAGCTTCATAGCCTTCTCCCTAGACGTTCGTGACGTCGAAACCCGTCGTGCTCATCTGACGCATAAACGACGGCATCTCCCCCGTCGCGGCGCAGGCGGCAATCTGATGCAGCGCTGCGGCAACCGCATCGTCTGCCGCAGCGCCGATATGCCAGCGTGCGGCAGCCGTGACGGCCTCGTTGGCATTGGCGACCGCAACGGAGTTGGGAACGGCATCGATCATGGGCAGGTCGTTATCGGAATCGCCAAATACGGCCACCTCGTCGGGCGTTAGGCCCAAAGCGCGCGCCAGCTCCAGCGCAGCGCAGCCCTTGTCCCAACCAGCCGGAAGGATGTCGAACAGGCGCACACGGTTGTTGGGAAACACAAGCGAGAGCTCCGGCACCTCGGCGGCAACGCGCTCGCGTAGCTCCGCGAGCTCCTCACGCGAACGGGCGCTCCAGATATTCGCCTTGAACACCGGCGCATCATCGACGACAGGGCGGCACGGGGCCTCTTCGCCCTTGAGCCACGCATTGCCGCCCGATTCCATAGCGCGACGCACACGCTCGGCATCACGTGTCACGCAATAGGCATCGTTATCCCAAAAGTCATCACCTAAGCTGTAGACCTTCAGATAGGTATCGTCGGTTTCTTCTTCCAGATAGGCGGCTAAACGCATTAGTGCGTCGCTATCGGTCGCACGCGAGGCGACCGCCTCGCCGTCGACAAACATGACCTGGCCGTTACAGAATGCGCCGGTCGAATAGCACTCGGAACGATTTTTAAACATCCAGCCCATCGCAGACGGCTGACGACCCGAAACCGGACCAAAGTGCAGACCCGCCGCCTGCATGGCATGAATGCCCTCGATGGCATAGTCGCTGGCGCCGTCATGCCCGGCCGGAATCAGCGTATCGTCCATATCGGTCAGCACAAGTTTGATCATAGGGTCCCCCAGTCGTTTTCATCGTAACCATTGTACCGATGCGCTAGTATAGGGAACAACAGATTCGATGCGGGAGTGCCGGCGGTGCAAACCACAAGGCTGAGAGGGCATGGGGCCCAATCCTTTGAACCTGTCAGTTAATGCTGGCGTAGGGAGCATGCCGCCTTTTTAGGGGCGCTGTCTATGCACAGCGCCCCTTTTCTATGCCAAGGAGGCATGTGCAGTGATCGATTCGGAACAGCTTAAGCAAAACGTGATCAAGGCCGTGGAGGAGATTCACGCCACCAATCCGATGGCAGGCTCCATCACCAACACGGTGACGATTGACTTTGTCGCCAACGCACAGCTCGCCGTGGGCGGATCGGCCGCCATGGTCTATCTGCCCGACGAGGGCGAGGCACTCGTTGCCGGCGGCGGCGCCATCTATCTCAATATGGGTACGCTCTTCCCCATCTACGAGCAGACGATTCCCCGCGCGGCCAAGGCGGCACACGACGCCGGCAAGCCCTGGGTGCTCGATCCGGTTGGCCTGGGCATCGGTAGCCTGCGCACCCAGTTGGTAAACGAACTCAAGCAGTACAAGCCCGCCATCGTGCGCGGCAACGCCTCCGAGATCATCGCGCTCGCCGGCCTGTGGGGTCTTGAGGGTGAGGCGGCCGATCTGAGCCGCGTGCGCGGTGTCGATACCACCGACACGGTAGACGCTGCCCGCGATGCCGCCGTGGCGCTCGCCCGCTACACCGGCGGCGCCGTTGTGGTCTCGGGCGAAGTCGACCTGATTACCGACGGCACAACCGTGGCCAAGTCCCACGGCGGCAGCCCGCTCATGTCCAAGATCACCGGTTGCGGCTGCTCGCAGGGCGGCGTGCTGGCCGTGTATGCCTGCGCCGCCGATCCGTTTACGGCAGCCGTCTGCGGTGCCGCCGTCTACAACGTTGCCGGCACGCGTGCCGCCGCCGTCGCCGATGCCCCGGCAAGCTTTAAGGTCGCCTTTATCGACGAGCTCTACCGCGCGACCGCCCAGGACATTGCCGATAACCGACTCGAGCTCGAGGAGGCATAAGCCATGTCCGAGCCCGCAACCGATGCCGGCATGAACACACTCGTCGCCGTGGCCATCGCCCCATGCGGTACCGGCGATGAGCTGTCCGCCGAGGTCGCCGAGGTCGTGCGTGTCATTCGCGAGAGCGGCCTTCCCAACCGCACCACCTCGATGTTCACCGAGATCGAGGGCGACTGGGACGAGGTCATGCAGGTCGTGCGCGACGCGACCTTTGTGTTGGCGAGCAAGGGCATCCGCACCGAAGTCGTGCTCAAAGCCGATATTCGACCCGGATTTACCGACACCATGACCGGCAAACTCGAGCGCATGGAAGCACAGATCAAAAAGCAGGAGGAAGCACGATGAGCATCCGCGACAACCTTGATATCTCGGCCTATCTGGTACTCGGCCCCGAAAACACGCTCGGGCGCCCCGTGGGCGATGTGGTGGCCCAGGCACTCGATGCCGGCTTTACCTGCATCCAGGTGCGCTCCAAGGTGGCAAGCGCCCGCGAGATCATCGCGCTGACCGGCGGCGCCGCGCAGGCAATCGCACAGGCTGGCAAGACCGGTCAGGTCGCTTTGCTGATCGACGACCGCCTGGACTGCGTACTCGCCGCGCGCGAGCAGGGCATTGCTGTCGACGGCGTGCACGTGGGCCAGAGCGATATTCCCGTCGAGGTCTGCCGCAAACTTTTGGGCCCCGATGCCATCGTGGGCCTTTCGGCCCGTTGCGAGGAGATGCTCGAGTACGTCAAGACCGCCGACATGAGTTTGGTCGACTACCTTGGCATCGGCCCGCTCCACGAGACCGAGACCAAGCGCGACTGCGGACGCGCGGCCGATGGCTCTATCATCACCAAAAGCTTTGAGGACCTGGCCGCACTCCACGCGGCAAGCCCCGTGCCCATCGTGGTGGGCGGCGGCGTCAAGACGGCCGACCTGCCGCAGCTTAAGGCCACCGGCGTCGACGGCTTCTTTGTGGTGAGCGCCGTCTGCAGCGCCGATGATCCCTACGCCGCGGCCAAGGAGCTCGTCGACACCTGGCAGCAGGCATAGGCCTATGCCGAGCAGCTGCTCCGCAGCCTCATACCTTCGACAGCGGAAAGCGCATCCCAGTTTGGACGTCCATTCTGGGATGCGCTTTCCGCCGAGATGGCGGCAGCAGCCTCTACCCTGCCAGATATGCCTCCAGTGCCGGCAAGGTCGCCTCCGCATCGCGACGGCCGATCTGATAGATGCGTTCGAGTTCCTCGGGCTCGCGGCACAGCGACGGCACCTTCACCGATTCGCTCGGCCGCACCACAAAGATCTCGCCAGCGGCCTCGCGACGCGCCAGGTCGTCGAGCGTGGCGTTATATACCTCGTGCCGGTGCTCAAGCGCCGCAACAAACTCCGGATAGTGACGATACACGCGACGCAGCATAGGCATCACGCTATTGGGCTGCTTTACAAAGCCCGCCGGCTGCGTCAGCACCACCACGTTGCGGTCATAGCCCTGCGCAAACAGCCATGCGCTGGGAATGGAATCGGCAACGCCGCCATCCAGGTACTTGTGCCCCTCAATGGCAACGGGTCGTGTTGCCACGGGAATCGCCGACGACGCCCGGATCCACTCGATATCATGCTCATCACCGTAAGGCAGGTCATGGTAGACGGCCCGCCCCGTCTTAAGATCGGTGCACACGCAGGTAAACCGCATGGGGCAGGCACGATAAGCCTCCAGGTCGATGGGATCGCGATCGATGGGAACCTCGTGATAGGCAAACTCGGCATTGAACATGTCGCCGGTTCGCAGCCAGCTCGTCACGCTCGCATAGCGCTTGTCGGCGCAATAGGCCTTGTTGTAGCGAATGGCACGGCCGATCTGGCGCGATTTAAAGTTGTAGCCAAACGCCGCGCCCGCCGAGACGCCCACCATATGGTCACAGGTCAGGCCGCACTCCATCCATACGTCGAGCACGCCCGCCGTATACATACCGCGGTAGCCGCCTCCCTCGAGCGCAAGCCCCACCGTGGGCGTCGTATCTGGCTGTGCCATGCGACCATCTCCGTTCCTGCGTTTTAAAACGAAACAAGTATACCCGTCAACATATATCGCCTCAGTCGCATTTTCATCGAACATCGTCGCGTTACCGTTTGGCGAATAATGGCGAATAATGGCCGCCCGCAACATGGGCACCCCTACATAATTCCATACACTTGTTTATACTACTCAGTAGTTATCAGCAACGAACGTCAGCCGACAAATAAACCCAACGACGCAGCAAGGCGGGGGCTTGGAAACACGCAAGGCGTTGAGCAGCAACGCATGTGCACAACGAGCTCGCCCGACGCAATCCGCCCCGACCTCAGAAAGCCGCTTACAGTATGGATAACGCCAGCAATAATACCGAAACGCTCGAAAAGACCATCCGTGACCTTCTGGAGCGTCAGGACGATCTGATCAGGACCGCCTTTACCGACGAGCTCACCGGACTTGGCAACCGCGGCGGCTTTACCCGTTCCTTAGAGGAACTCTGGGAGCAGGAACTGCCCGTGACCATGGCGTTTATCGACATCGATAACCTTAAGCACTGCAACGACATCTTTGGACATGACGAGGGCAACCGCTATATCTTGCAGGTGAGCCTCTATCTCAAACTGTATATGAAGGTGGACGAGGCGGCATTTCGTCTGGGGGGCGACGAGTTCGCCATCCTATCTACGATTGCGACCGAGGACGACCTTGCCGAACGTCTGGAACACTGCCGAACGGTACTGCTCGAAAACAACGCTTCCAAGATGCCTCACTCGTTTAGCTACGGAGTGGCACACGCCGACCCCGCCCTGGGCGAAGCCCCCAATCGCTTGACGAACGATGCCGATCATCGCATGTACGACTACAAGCTACGTCATGCCGTGCACCTTGATCGACGCAATATCGCACAAGCCCACACCGACGACTTCGAAATAAGCGATCGCATTTTCGACGCCCTTTCGATGCTCAACGAAGGCCGATATTTCTTTATCGAGAACTTGGACAAACATCGAACCCTTTGGTCACAAGGCGCCTTGCGCGATCTTGGTCTTCCTTCGGAGCATATAGACAACTGCCACGATTACTGGAAAACGCGTGTCCATCCCGATGACCTTGAGGCCTATACCAACGACATCGACCAAATCTATGACGGCTCCAAACATCGCCACGTCATGCAGTACCGCGTGCGCAACGCCGCCGGCGACTACATCCTCGGCCGTGCTCGCGGGTTTCGTATCGACGGCGACGGAAATGTCCCCTCGCTCTATGTCGGCGAGCTCGTCAACCACTCGCTTGCCGAGACCGTCGACGCCGCCACGGGCCTCGGAACGCAGCGCACGCTGATCAACGCTATCGATGCCTGCCGTCGCGACCGTTGCAAGACGGGGCTTATAGCAGTGCGCGTTCGCGGCACGGCAAAGCTCAACGAGCTCTACGGGGCCGAGGCCGTCGACAACATGCTCGCCGAATACGCAGGCCGCATGCTGTCGATTACTCGCGGCAGGAGTCGCGTCTTCCGCTCACGCAACGCCCAGTTCGTCGTGCTTAGCAACAATTTGGATCACGAAGCATTCGAGCAACTGATCCAACATCTCAAAGAGGCCGTTTTCGCTCCCGTTCGAATCGCGGACGACACCATTACCCCCGTCTGTCTTGTCGTTCCGGCCTTTTACGAGCACCTGACCAATCAAACGGCCGCCGTTTTAGGCGAACTCGACCGTCGCATTCGCACGGCCGGCGGGCTTGTTCCCAACGACAGCCTCCCCATACCCGAGGTGGAGCGCAAAAGCGCCATCGCCGAACGCATCGATCCGCTCACGGGTCTCTATCGACCCAGCGTGTTTATGCGCCGCGCCAACGAATTTCTCGAGACAAGGCGCAACGGCGCCTGGTGTATCGCCACCGTCGATATGGGACACATGCGACTGTTCAACGAATGGCACGGACAGGCCGAGGGCGACCGCATGCTCGCCGATGTGGGCACGGTCCTCAAGGACATCGAGAATGCCAACATGGGCGTCGCAGGGTACTGGGGCCAAGACGACTTTTGCATACTCATCCCCTTTGAACACGACACCGTCCATCAGATCTATAGCCGCGTTCGCCAGGCCGTGGCCAAGTATGATGACGGCGTGGGATTCTGGCCGTCCATGGGCGTCTACCCCATCGACTCCAACGAGAAAATCACCATCGATGCGCAGGCCAAGGCCATGTTTACCAATCGGCGCGCAAAAAACGACTTTAAGGAGCGCATTGCCATTTTCCGCCCCGAGGAGTACGAGCGCGAAATCGCGTTCCACCGCACGCTGACCGAATTCCAGTACGCGCTCTCCAACGGCCGTATTACCTACTACCTGCAGCCCCAGGTCGACATGGAAACCGGCGAGATCATTGGCGCCGAAGCGCTCACGCGCTGGATCGACAAGGATGGCTCCCTCATTTCGCCCGCCACCTTTATCCCCGCTCTCGAAGAAAGCGGTTTTGTGGTGACGCTCGACAAATACGTTTGGCAGGGCGTTGCCTTGTGGCTGCGCGAGCGCATCAATCGGGGGCTTCGCGTGGTTCCGATCTCGCTTAATGTGTCGCGCGTGGATATCCTCGCCTGCAACGTTGCCGAGCATATGGGAGCGCTCGCCGCCCAATACAACCTGCCGCCCGAGCTCATGCGCATCGAGATCACCGAGACAGCTTATACGGGAGAGTCCGAGGCCGTGGATAAACTAACGGCCGACCTGCACACCCGCGGCTTCTCGACCTATATGGACGATTTTGGCACCGGCCAGTCCACGCTCGCGATGCTCAAGAACGTCAACGTCGACGTCATCAAGCTCGATCGCACGTTTGTGCCCGATAACGGCGATGAGGGCCGCAGCGTGCAAATCATCTCATCAATGCTCGAGATGGCGCAGTCACTCCATCTGCCCGTTGTGATCGAAGGCGTCGAGACGGACAAGCAGGCAAACATGCTGCGCCACATGGGCGCCCGCTACGCTCAGGGATTCCTCTACTACCGCCCCATGCAGGCGGAGGATTTTGAGGCATTGCTCGATGGTGGCAACGACAACTAATACGCTCGCACGCAAAACGCCACCGTCGAGGGGAGCGTTTGTTCCCATGAGCTAACTAATACTCCAATCTAAACCGAATTGGGAGTAAGATACAAACCATTGTTCCATCCAAGGAGGCAATCCATCATGAACGAGTCGTATCGCCTGGGCGAGCAATCAATCATCGCTCATCTTCAGCGACTTGCGAACGGGGCCTCAACCACCGAGCTCGATGTTGCCGCGCTGCCCCCGGAGCTGCGTGCCATCGGTGAGCAACTGCAGAAAACGCTCGCCATCCTGCAACAAGAACGTGAGTTGCTTGAGCACGGCGCCTATATCGACTCGCTCACCAATCTTGGCAACCGTGGCGGACTCGACCGCCATGTCGATCAGCTCTGGCGCAAAGGCACCCCCTTCACCTGTGCCTATATTGACATCGATCGCCTCAAGCATTGCAACGATAAGTTTGGCCACGCCGAGGGCAATCGCTACATTCTGAGCATCTGCCGCGCACTCACCGAGACAATGGAGCACGATGAGTTGCTGTTCCGTATCGGTGGAGACGAATTTGTACTTATATCCCCCACGACAAACGAAGCCGAGCTCGAGCAGCGCCTAGAGTGGACGCGTGCCAATCTTATCGAGGCAACATCGGACGGCAAGGCGCCCATGATCGCCAGCTTTAGCTTTGGCTGCTCGCGCGTCGACCCGCTTGCAGGCGATACGCGTCGCCAGATGACAAAGGACGCCGACCGCAAAATGTATCGCTACAAGCTCATGTACCGTGTGCAACAACCGGAAGAAGGCGATGCGCTGCAACGCCCGATCACCGAACAACCCCCCCCCTGCAACGACCGAGTGTTTCAAGCGATCTCCATGAGCTCCGAAACACGCTATCCGTTCATCATTAACCTCGACACCGGCGAATCGCAATGGTCGGTTAATGCCGTGCGCGATTTTGACCTACCCTCCCAGCATCCCTACAACTCGCTCGATATATGGCTTGCCCGTGTTCACCCCGAGGACCGCGACAACGTACGTGCCGAGCTCGATATGGTGGTAAACGGCACGTGGCACTTCCACTGCATGCAGTATCGCGTCATGAATACCGCCGGAAAATACGCGCTTTGCGACTGCACGGGTTACCGCCTGGACGGCACCGATACCGAGCCCAACATGTATGTGGGCATTGTCACCAACCGAAGCTTGGCAGATACGACCGATTCCGTGACCGGTCTGGGCGATATCCACGCCCTGGTCAACGCCATTGGCGAGATGCGTCGCGTGGCACGAAACGCGGGCTTGATCGCCATTAAAATCGACGAAATCGCACAGGTCAATGCCCGCTTTGGCTTTGATGCAGGCGACCGCGTTTTGGCAGAAAGCGCCGCCTGCCTCATGGATTGCTCGCGCGGCAAGGGTCGTCTGTTCCGCTCGACCGGACCGATGTTCGTGGCGCTCTTCGACGACTTTGATCCCGAAGAGACCGACGCGGTTGCAGACGAAATCGAACGGTTCTTGGGATCGCCCGTGCTCCTTGGCTCATTTGAATATCAGCCGCCCCTTCGTGTGGCGACGCTTCATCTGGACGCCGTCGACCGACAGCCCGTTTCCATTTTGAACGAACTTAATGCGCTGATTAAAGAGGCGCCGCAGGTACCGGGCACCAAGCTGGACTAGCGTTATGGGGCGCATGATGGTTAATTTCCGATCTCAACCGAACACATTGGGCAAATAGGTCGTACCCGCAGTTAGCCGAACGTCCCCTCAGTCCCTCCCGGGGCCCGGGGGCACCGTTTCGATACTCTTGGTTTACTTTGCCTGATGCAAATAAGTGCTCAACAAGATAGAACCTATCCCCCGCCACGGATATGCCCTCGAGTAAATCTGTTAAGCCAAGCCTATCAAATTCTATTGACAATTGGCTGCATTGGTCCATTTTGTCGTCCAGCCACTTCCGCTGGCTATCGCCTCATAAACACAAACCTAACGAGCCGCACGAACGACAAAGAGGCCAAGCTGAACAGAAGTAGAACCAAAACTTCAAAAACGCTGGTATTCCAATCGCGTACCCAGCCCTCTACCGCCCACAAGAAAAACAGCAGCCCCATCCATAACGTCACAGAAGAAATCAGCTTTGCGTAAGGGCGTATATCAATCTCGCTCTCCCTTTTTGTGACATCATATCCAGCAATTGAGCAGAGCCATCTTCCTCTTCGGTATTGGATTGAAAGGACAATCAAGGCAATCGAAGTCATCAAGCAAACAGCATCCTCTGTTTCCATAGAGTTTCCTTTGCTTTCCATCCTAGTTACGCATTCACAATCGAATCAAACCAAGTATGAATTACTCGATAGCAACCGCCTTAGTATAAACCATAGCCGCCGCAGCAGCCCGCCTTCCAAGGCCTCAAAGCTCGCCATCGAGGGCGACCTTGATTATCGACTTTATCCGAACACCTCCCACATTCA
>NZ_QSBV01000007.1 GCF_003465825.1 Collinsella sp. AF02-46-1 | reverse complement strand
CATCGACGTCTTCAATACAGAAGATATCAGTGCGGAATGTTTTCAGAGCTTTGCCCTGCAGGGTCCCTGCCGTCACGCAGCAGTCAGGGAATCTGGAGTGGGCGGCGGCTTGGCTACGAGCTGGGGCTTAGGATCTGAACGAATGGATGCCGTTGCTGAAAGCGCAGGCGTTGCCGGCGATGGTCACTTTGGGACTGGAATTACCGCCTGCTAGTAAAAAGGCCTCCGGAGCTGTTGCTCTGGAGGCCTTTTTTCAATTACAGACGAATGCGTTAGTTGTTCTTGGTCAGGCGTTCGACGTCGTGGGCGATCATGTATTCCTCGTCGGTGGGGATGACCATGACCGTGACGGAAGAGCCGGCGGCGCTGATGACCTGCGGGCCGTTACCCACGGCCTCGCGGTTCTTGTTGTTGTCGATGCGCACGCCCAGCCACTCGAAGCAGTCGCAGAAGGCCTTGCGGATCGACCAGTCGTTCTCGCCAATGCCGGCGGTAAAGGTAATGGTGTCCACGCCCGCCATGGAAGCGATCATGGAGCCGGCCTGCTGCATGGCCTTGTAGGCGAACATATCGAAGGCGAGCAGGCAACGCTCGTCGCCCTCGGAGGCGCGCGTACGGATGTCACGGGCGTCGTTGGAGATGCCCGAGATGGCAAGCAGACCAGACTGCTTGTTCATCATGTCATCGACTTCCTGGTAGCTGTAGCCGCCCTCGCGCTGCAGGTAGCACACGGTAGCCGGGTCAATGGAACCACAACGGGTGCCCATCATCAGGCCGTCGAGCGGCGTGAGGCCCATCGTGGTATCGCGGCATACACCGTCCTCGATGGCGGCAAGCGAGGCGCCGTTGCCCAAATGGCACGAGAGCAGGCGGTGGCAGCGCGAGCCCAGGATCTCCTTGGCCATCATCCACTCATAGCGGTGACTCGTGCCGTGGGCACCGTACTTGCGCACGTGGTACTTGTCGCACACGTCCTTGGGCAGCGCGTAGGTGTAGGCGACCTCGGGCATGGTCATGTGGAACGAGGTGTCGAAGACGGCCACGTTGGGCAGCTCCGGATACTTCTCGCGGCAATATTCGATTGCCGCGGCCTCGCCGTAATTGTGCAGCGGGGCGAGCGGAGCAACCTCGAGGATCTTAGCCATGACCTCATCGTCGACGACCGCGGAATCATCGAAGTGCCAGCCACCCTGAACGATACGGTGGCCGATGCCATCGATCGTAAAGTCGGTCTTCTCGAGCTCCTCGAGCACGCGCGCAATGGCGCAGCGATGATCGGGAAAAGGAATCTCCTCGGTCTGCTTGGCACCACCGTTCTCGGAGTGGCCAAAGATGCCCATCTCCGAGCCGATACGCTCGCAGTTGCCCTTGGCGAAAACCTCGCGGGTATCGGTATCCAAAAGCTGATATTTAAGGCTCGAGCTGCCGGCGTTGACAACAAGTACGTTCATGAGACTCCTTTGCAGTGCGATACGGTCGGCGCAGACCCCTTAAGGCGGCCGCATGTTAATAAGAAGTTATCACAACTTGATAAATAGCTATCAGGCATATCGCCCAACGAGTACAAAAGAGGAGCTGAACGGCGCTCGGTCGTCCAGCCCCTCCCCTCTTGCAATTACTTGCCGTTGACGATGCGCTCGACGTCGGAAGCGATCATGAACTCCTCGTCCGTGGGGATGACAAAGATTTTGACCTTGGAATCCTTGGCAGACAGGCACCATGCGCCGTCACCACGCAGGGCGTTGCGGGCATGATCCATCTTGACGCCCATAAAGGCCAGGCGGTCGGCCACGCCGGCGCGGACGGCAGGAGCGTGCTCACCGATGCCGGCAGTGAAGACCAGGGTGTCCATACCGCACATGGAGGTGGCCATCTCGGCAGCCTTGGCGGCAATCTTGTAGACGAACATATCGAAGGCGAGCTGGGCCTCGGGGTCACCGGCAGCGGCGAGCTCCTCGACGTTGCGGCAGTCGTTGGTCTTGCCGCCGGTCACAGCCAAAAGGCCGGACTTCTTGTTCATCATCTCGTCGACCTCGTCGAAGGTGTAGCCGCCCTCGCGCTGCAGGTAGCACACGGTAGCCGGGTCGATGGAGCCGCAGCGGGTGCCCATCATGACGCCGTCGAGCGGCGTCAAGCCCATGGTGGTGTCCATGCACTTGCCGTCCTCGATGGCGCACAGGGAAGCGCCGGAGCCGATATGGCACACGACGACCTTGCGGGCCTCGCCGTTGGTCATCTCGGCGACCTTCTTGGAGATGTAGCGGTAGCTGGTGCCGTGGGCGCCGTACTTACGGATGTGCAGCTTGTCGCAGACGTCCTTGGGCAGGGCGTAAGTCTTGGCGACCTCGGGCATGTTGAAGTGGAAAGCGGTGTCGTAAACCGTGACGTTGGGCAGGTCGGGATACTGCTCCAGGCAGTACTCGATAACGTTGGCCTCGGGGTTGTTGTGCAGCGGGGCGAGCGGAGCGACCTCGCGGATCTTGGCGAGGACATCCTCGTCGACGAGGGAGGAATCGCCAAAGTACCAACCGCCCTGAACGATACGGTGGCCGATACCCTCAATCTTGACGCCGTTGGCCTCGAGGTCCTTCAGGACAACCTCGATGGCGACCTTGTGGTCGGGGAACTCGATGTTCTCGGTCACCTTCTTGGAGCCGTTGGCAGCATGGGTGAAAGTGCCGCCGGTAAAGCAGACGCGCTCGCAGGAGCCCTTTGCGGACACCTTATGGGACTTGGTATCGATGACCTGATACTTAAGGGTCGAAGATCCTGCGTTGACGACCAGAACGTTCATGTGTCTCCCTACTAACAGGCGGTGTGGCGCCGCCAGGTTACATACGCTTCAATAATAAACCCAAACGCCCTCGCGCTCGGGTTTATTGCGTTGATATATAAGTTATCGGTGCCCAAATACTCATGTCCTTTGGCTTGTAAGACGAAAGAGCGCGGGGATATACACCAAAGAAGAGGTTCCGAGTGCGACAAGCAATATGACTCGAATGCCCGCGATGCTGCTCAACACAGCATTGAACAGATAGAAAAGGATGGCGCCCACCGCCACCATCTGGCTTTGAACCGAAATCAGTGAACAGCGCATCGAAGAATCGGCTACTTTTTGAAAAATTGAGTATTTAATTGGAGCAAATAACGAGTACGCAACCGTCTGCAGCACATAGAACACGGGCAGCAAATTAGCCGGAGTAAGGGGAATCAAAAACAAAGCTGTCAGGAAAAGGCGCACGATGCCGCAAATACGCGCAAAGCGGCCCTTGTCGACATGAGCAATCGCGCAGGGCACAATAAGTCCCATGGAGGCCGAGGCAAGGAGCTGGACCGCAATGGTGACACCCGAAGCGACGGCATTCATTCCGCGACCCGCAAGCAGCAGTGAGAAAAAGTCTTCCAGGGCGACAAAAGCAAATGCCTGAGAACAGTCCATGATGAACGCTGAACGAAGAATGCCATTACCCGCAATAGCGGCACCGATCATCTTCGGGCTAATCCCATGTTCAGGTGTCGTCGCAATGCCCCCTCTTCGCATCTCAGGAATGCAGACAACGACAACCAACGTCAACACCATTGCGATGATATCTGCCGAAAGACCAATGAGATATGCACCGACGGACGAAATGAAACCGCCCACGCAAGCGGAGATGGCACAAGAGGCATAGAAAACAAATCGCTCAACGACATTAAGTCTTACGAGCTGGTCCTGAGAGACGCTGTCAATGTAAATCGCTTCGATGGATCCGCTCACACACGCAACGGCAAAACCTTTGAGAGCGAACGCACCGACTAAAAGCAGGGGAGAACGGACGAGAAGCAGGGCGGCGTAGTATCCAAGCATCCCCACGACGCCAACGAGACCGCTTGTCTTTCGTCCAAACCTATCAGCAATATAGCCAGTGGGAACTTCAAGGATGAACTTGCTCACTTGATATGCAATCATCATGCTAGAAATCGATACCATCGAAAGTCCGACGAACTCAAGGTAGACAGTTAGAAAATACAAGATGGTGCTGAAGTTCGACAGAAAAACGAACGTCATATAAAGCAAAACCGTACGGTTTTTCATGCTCCGCCCTCCAAGAGTCAGCAATCTAAATCGGAATCTTGGAAAAGCATGAGGGCAAAGCTGTCAGCTATGTGTTACAAGGCGTCAATAATCACTTGATGCCTCGAAGCCAATTAATCTCACGAAGCAAGATGACGCAATAGGTGCAGAAAAACCGTCTGGTGTCGATCAGTCCAGGAATTTTGCCGATAGCAAAAGTAGATGGGCAAGGTTACATCACGCGAACCTTCAATGGAGCACTCACTCACTTCTGACCCATCCGATGCGAGAGAGGACCCAGACAAACTCAATATCAATCCCCCGGCTTGAAGAAACTCAGTCTGAGCCCTGCTTCCGTATTCAACATCACGGAAGCGAAAATTGACGAGCTGGGCTTCGGGACATTGATTGATTGCATTGAGACAGGGTGACAAATTAATGGGAACAGCGAGCCTGCCGCCCAGTAACTCGCGAATGGTCATGGCGCCCACAGATTGATGACCCGCTGGGCATGAAAGAACCTTGAGCTCCTTTTCACCCAAATATTTTGAAGAAAGGACGCTGTCCCGTGGTTCCTCGAATGAGATAGCCGCATCCGAAATGCCAAGCACAAGTGATTCAAAGCATGTAGCCGTTGGCTGATGCCACACATCAAGGTGAATCTGAGGGTGCGAGCGTTCAAACGAGTCATACCAGCTTTCGGCAAAAAGGCGCCCCCGCCCATGAAGGCAGGGGGCGTAAAGACGAAAGTGGCCATCGGGCGAAACGCCGTCGCCCCTCGATTGAGCGTACTTTTTGAGATCGTCGACTTGTGCCAGGATCACGCGTGCACGACGCGCAAATTCTCTGCCCGCCGGAGACAAAACAGCCTCCCCCGCCGATCGGTCAAGCAAAACAATCTGATACTCAGATTCCAACTTTTTGATTGCCGACGAAACGGCCTGCGGACTCACATGAACGGCGCGAGCTGCTTTGCGCACGCCGCCATAGTTCGCCACCGCTTGAAGGTATTCGAGTTGAGAAAGCTGCATAGATTACTCCAAAGGCAGCCAAGTCGACGGACCAAGCGCCCTCAGATGAGGTTCTCGCCCAGGTTTTTGCCGCCGAGGACGTGCATGTGGAAGTGCATGACGGTCTGGCCGGCGTTGACGCCCTTGTTGGAGATGACGCGGAAACCGTCCTCCAAACCCTTGGCCTTGGCGACCTCTTGGATGGCGTGAGCCATGGCGCCCATGGTCTCGGCAGGCACGTTGTCGGCGATGTCGCTGTAGTGCTTCTTGGGGATCACGAGCGTGTGGACCGGCGCCTGGGGGTTGAGGTCATCGAAGGCGATGACCTGGTCGTCCTCATAGACAACGGTCGAGGGGATCTCGTGGTTGGCAATTTTACAGAAGATGCAATCACACATAGCTGGTTCCTTTCTCACAGACCAAGGTAATTATATTTGGTCGAGATGCTTAGAACGAGAGGTTGTCGTCCGTGTTGGCGGCTTCGCCGTCGGCGAGCACGTCGTTGCCGTCGACGTCCTTAAGGAGCACCGAGACCTTCTGCTCGGCATCGGACAGGCGGGTGCGCAGGCTCTTGAGGAGCTCGACGCCGCGGGTGTAGCTCTCGAGCGACTCCTCGAGCTCCATATCGCCCGACTCCAGGCTGCGGATGATGAGCTCCAGCTCCTGCGAGGCCTGCTTGTACGTAAGCTGCTCTACCGGGGTCTTCTCTGCCATATCTGTTTCCTTTCCTAAGGGTCTATCACTGCGAAACGCGGTCTACTCGACCGCGTTGACGGTTGCCGACACGTTACCGTCCGCCATGCGCACGCGGATGGCGTCGCCCGGCTTAAAGGTCTGGGCACTTATAGCCACACCATCGTCGCTGTACGCGATGGAATAGCCGCGGGCAAGTACCTTAAGCGGCGACAGGGCATCGAGCGAAGCCGCTGCACGGCCCAGGTCGGACGCTGGTTTGCTGAGCATCGTGCGCCCCTGATGCTCCAGACGGGAACTCGTAAGCGTGAGCGCATGGCGTTTGCCGTCGAGCCCTGAGGTGCTTGCAACCAGACGCTCGGGCAGACGCTCGAAGTTGGAGCGGAAGACCCCGACTGAGCGTACTATGGCGCCCGACAGGCGATCGGCAGTCAGTGCAAGCTCCGATTCGCGACGCTCGACCATAAATGTGGGGTCGTTGAGGCACGGGCGACACGCAGCGGCATCGAGCGCATCACCCAAGCGAGCCGTATAGGTATCCCAGGCACGGCGACCGCGCTGATCGAGCATCTCCAGGTCGACCTGGGCCGACCCAATCATCGATGCCATCGCGGCACCCAGACGCTGATGGCGCGCCTCGAGCACATCGGCCAACTCCGTCATAGCCGGCGCCACCGATTCTGCCGCCGCCGTGGGCGTGGAGGCGCGTCGGTCGCTCACCATGTCGCAAATCGAGGTATCGGGCTCATGGCCAATGCCGGTCACCACGGGCACAGGACAAGCCGCCACCGCGCGGGCAAGCTCCTCGTCATTAAAGGTCATGAGGTCCTCAAAGGAGCCGCCGCCGCGCACCAGCAAAATACAGTCGGGCGCCGGCGTAATGGAAGCGGCGCGGCGCAAGCCCTCAATGAGCTCGGCCGGCGCACCCTCGCCTTGGACCTTGGCGCCCACGCAAACAAGCTCGACGAGCGGGTTGCGACGGCGCAGCGTACGCTTGACGTCGTCGATTACCGCACCGGAAAGCGAGGTGACGGCCGCCACGCGTGAGCAAAACACCGGAATGCGGCGTTTGCGGGACTCGTCCATCAGGCCCTCGCGGCGTAGCTTTTCGGCCAACTGCGCCACCTGTTGACGCAGCAGACCCTCCCCCGCCAGCGAAAACGAGCGAGCGACAAAGCTCATGCGGCCCGTGGCCTTATAGAGATTGAAGCTGCCCTTAAAGCTCACCTGCATGCCGTCACGCAGATCGAAGGTACGCTTGAGATAGGCGCCCTTCCAGATGATGCAGTCGACGGCGGCCGAGTCGTCTTTAATCTGGAAGTAGCAGTGGCCACTTCGGGCATTGGGACCACGGAAACCCGTGACCTCGCCCAGGACGATCAGTTGCGGAATAGCATCGAGCGCACCGGCGGCGATCTCTACCGCCTGGCTCACGCTGAGCTCTTTACGCTCCTGCTCGTCCGAACCGTCGAACTCGGCGGAAACGCTATTGCCGGTTAGATTCCAACCTGCCACGCAACCTCCTTTCGTTATCGTGCACAAAGGCTCTGGCCCTGCGCAAATTCAAGTCCAACACATAGTACAGCGCCGCGGGGACACAAATCCCCGCGGCGCCCAGCGACCCAATTTGTTATCGGTTGGAGTTTCTGTTGTAGCGAGCCATAAGATAGAGCAGCTGAATAATCGAGGTGAGTGCCGCCGCCACGTAGGTAAGCGCGGCTGCCGTCAAGACCTTCTTGGCACCGTTGACCTGCTTGGAGCTCATACCCGACTGCTCAATATACGCCACGGCGCGCCGACTGGCGTCAATCTCGACCGGCAGCGTAACGAACTGGAACAGCACGCTAAACGAGAAGAAGATCAGCGCGAGGGTCGTGAGTCCCGCGATGTTCATAAACAGGCCCATGAGCAGCACGATGGTCCAAGTGTTCTGGGTAAAGTTGACGACCGGCACGAGGGCGGTGCGTACCTTCATCATGGTATAGCCGCTTTGACGCTGAGCGGCATGGCCTGCCTCGTGACAAGCGACAGCAACGCTTGCGACCGAGCCGCCCGAACGGTTGGAATCCGACAGATACAGATTGTTGTCCTGCGGGTTGTAGTGGTCGGTAAGCTCACCAGCGACGCCCTTGATACCCACGGCATTGCAGCCGTTGGCGTCGAGCATGCGGCGCGCGACCGCAGCGCCCGTGTCGCCGTCCGAGCGAACCTTGGACCACGTCTTGTACGTCGAATTGATATAGTTCTGTGCGGCAAGGCCAAGCACCGTGCAGACAAGCACAACCAGCAGGTACAGCGGGTCGATGCCAAAGCCGTATCCATAGTAGTAGGGCATACGAATTCCTCCGAATCGAGTTACACGTTGGAGGCATTCTACCCACTCGCCCAGCAGGCAAATCAACATCGATGTTTTGGCAATGTCAGCGAAAACGGCCGAGAGCGAGCAAGGTGACGTGAAAGAGAAGCGACGCGTACTTTGGTACGCGAGCGACGATTGAACGTCAGATTGCCGCTCTCGGCCGTTTGCAGCGTCGAGCTGTTACGCGGTTTGGTAAAACCGCGTAACTATATACCTATAACAACTCAATCTTTCCGTCCTTCACGGTGAGTCCCATATTGCCGGAAAGCAGATCGTCCAGACGCGAGCCCACAAGCTCAAAACGCCAGCCTTCACGCAGGGGGCTCTGCTCGGGATGCTCAATGTAGTCGGCCAGGTCATCGCGCGAGGCAATAACCGAGGTCGCCACTCCCGAGCGTTCGGCAACCAGGCGGATGAGCGCATACATCAGGTCCGTCACGCTCTCCAGCTCCGGCGAGATCTGACGATGCCCGCGCACCATGAGCGGCAGGCGATCGTGCGGGCAGCTCGCGCCGCGCTTGATGGCCATGAGCGCACCGTCCACGTCGCGCTCCCCCAACTGATCGGTACCGCGAATGCTACGGAACTCCTCAACGCGCACGGGATTGCGCTTAACGAGCGCAAGCAGCGTGTCGTCGGACATGACCCACTTGCGTGGGATGTTACGGCGCTCGGCGCGGTCCTCGCGCCAGGCGGCGAGCTCGCGCGCGATGCCCAACTGGTGACGGCTGCACGAATTGATGCGTTTGACCTTGCGGAACGCCTCGTGGCGATCGGCGCGATAGTGCGACTCATCAGCCAGCGGGCGCAGCTCGTCGAGCACCCAGTCCACACGGCCCAGCTCGCGCAGGCGGCTCATCATCTCGGTATAGGCAACGATCAGGTACTTGACGTCATCGATCGCGTACTCGATCTGTTTATCGGTCAGCGGGCGGCGCGACCAGTCGGTCAGCGACTCGGTCTTGGGCAATGAGACGCCGCAAAACGTCTGAACGAGCGCGCCGTAGGAAATCTGCTGGCGCTCGCCCAAAAAGGCGGCGGCCACCTGCGTGTCAAAAATGGGACGCGGCAGCACGCCCACGGTATGGAGCATAACCTCCATATCCTGCGAGCAGGCGTGGAAGACTTTGGTCACGCTCTCGTCGGCCATAAGCTCGGCCAGCGGCGACAGGTCGTCGATCACCAGAGGGTCGACCGCGACGCTCTCGGCAGGGGTGGCAATCTGAACCAAACACAGGCGCGGATGGAACGTGCGCTCGCGCAAAAACTCGGTATCGACGGCAATCGCGTCAAACTCACGGGCGCGCTGGCAAAAGTCGAGTAGAGCCTGATGTGTGGAAATGTACATATCAACCCATCGAATAAGGTTAGGCCCGAAAAACACGGGTAGGATATCGGCATTGCCTTACAACTATACTCGGTTAGTCACAGAACGGGAACGTAAGTATGCGCTGCCTTATCATCCACAACCCGGCATCGGGCCCCAGCTCAGATGAAATCTACGCATTCACGCACGCCCTCGCGCAAGGCGGCGACGAGGTCGTGATGCGCTTCATCGGCGATGGCATGGAGCCCGAGGACGCCGTGGCAGACGTGCGCGAGTTTGATCGCGTGGTCGTTTCGGGCGGCGACGGCACCGTCTCCAACGTGCTCGATCAGATGCGCGGATGCGGTGTCCCCACGCTCATCTTCCCCTCCGGTACGGCCTGCCTGTTCTTCAACAACATCGGCAATGCCCCTGAGGCGGCGGCGCTCGCCAAGGCCTGCCGTGCCGGTCGCACGGTCAAAGTCGACATGGGCGAGCTCTTTTGGCTCGACGAGGACGGCAACGAGAAGCGCCACGGCTTTATCATCATCGCCGGCTCGGGCTTCGACGCCGAGATCATGATGAAGGCCGCTCCCACCAAAAACGACATCGGCGAGATCGCCTACTTCCTCTCTGCGCTCGCCACGCCCAACCCCACGGTGGCGCACTTTACGATTGAGCATGACGGCATTGTCGAGGAGCTCGACGGCATCTGCTGCATGGCCGGCAACACCTCGGTCATCCAAAACGACATCAACCTGTTCCCCGACTGCCGCATGAACGATGGCATGGTCGACATTGCGGTCATAGAACCCGTGCGCACCGTGCAGCTGCTGCCTACTGTGATCACCGCTGCGCTTGACCCCGCCGGCAAGGTACTCGGGCGCCCGCAGTTCAAGATCATCCAGACCAAGGAAGCCAAGATCACCTGCACCCCGTCGCTGGGCATGCAGTTCGATGGCGAGATTATCTCCAGCAATTCGGGCGTCTTTGGAGCCCGCGCGCTTCCGCAATGCCTCGACCTCATCGTCGACGAATTCTCACCGCTCGGAAAATAGGAGGACCCCATGAACGACAATCCCCTGATCGGCTTTATTGTCATCGTCTTGGCCATGCTCGTCGGTTACGCCATCAACGTGATTCACCGCCGAAAGAAGTAAATCCACATTGGTATGATATTCATCCAGTTATCGCCTCTCCCGCTGTTTATGCATTCGTCAAACAGCGGGGGATTTTCATTTCGGGCATTCCCAGCTACTTTATTCGGCTACAGTAATTACAGGGCGTCTTTATTAAAGTAAAGCTGCAAACTGAGTACGATTAACCGCTCATCGCATATTTCATCACGCTTATCGAGTAAGTTTCTTTCATAGATGAATATTGTTTCCAGTTCGTTACGCTAATGAGGTGTCTTTATTGGCTGAAGCCCTCTGGCGACAGAGGGCTTTCGCACGCTGGGAGGGAAAATGAGGAAAACTCGCCCCGTCAACGCGCTCAAGAAGCTTGGCATAGGCCTTGCATTTGGAGCTGCAACCATCATGTCCATGCCGACCTCTGCACTCGCTTGCACGCAGGTCTACATGGGCAAAAACCTTACGGCCGACGGCAACACGTACTACGGCCGTTCCGAGGACTATGGCCCGCGCTATCTTAAGCACTTTGGCATTGAGCCCTCTCACGGCCCGGGACATACGTACAGCTCGGACGAGTCTTCGTTCATGTACACCTCGACCAAGACCACGTATCGCTACACCTATGTACGCGACCATCCCTCCCAGTGGGACAACCGCTGGGATGCCTACTCTGAAGCAGGCATCAACGAGAAGGGCGTATCCTGCTCCGCCACGCTAAGCACCAGTATGAATGCAGATGCCGAGACAGCAGACCCCCTGACTAAAACCGGCATCGGCGAGTACAACTACGCCAGCGTCATCCTGGGCGAGAGCGCCACGGCCCGCGAGGGCGTCGAGCTCCTCGGCAGCCTGATTGACGAGCAGGGCGTCTGCTCCAACGACCAGATCATCATCGCCGACAACAACGAGACCTGGCTATTTGCCGCGCTTTCCGGTCACCAGTGGATCGGCATGAAGCTCGCCGACGACGTCGCCTCGATCAACCCCAACATCGGCAACCTCAACTACGATGTCGACCTCAACGACCCCGAGAACTGCCTGCACTCCGAGGGCATCGAGTCCATGCCTAAGGAGAAGGGCTTTGCCGAGTACACCGACGGCAAGTTCGACGTCGCCGCAACCTATGGCGAGACCATTCAGAATTCCGGTATTCACCAGTGGACCCGCTACGTCCAGGGCCGTAACTACTTTGGCAACGAGCTCCAGGAGGGCACCGACTACGAGATCGTCAAGGACGAGCGCGAAGAGGCTCGCGCCACGACCGGCGCCTTGGTCCACGAGATGCAGCCGCTGTTCTTCCAGCCCGGAAAGAAAGACTGGACTACCTTTGAGATGATTCGCTCTCTCGGTAACCGTGGCGAGAATACCCCGGGCCTTAACGCCAACACTGACGGTGCCTATGCCATCGGCACCGAGCGCAACACCGAGATTCACGTCTTCCAGGTTCGCAACGGTCTTGATCCCCAGGTTGCAACAATCCAGTGGGAAATGCTCTCCCGCGCCGCGTACTCCGTCGCCATCCCCTTCTACTCCGCGCTGATTACCGAGGTTAGCCCGTATTTCAGCGACCAGACCGTCTCCTTCGACCACTGCAAAGAGACGGACATCGTGAACAACGAGGAGCCCGAGAACTCCATCAACTACGTCCTCATGGACATCAGCTCCCTCTGCTTTGAGAATCCCGATACCCTTGGTATCAGCGTCCGCTCCTACCTCGATGCACTCCAGAACGAGCTCATCGAACAGAACAAGGAAGTCGACGCCGCCATGCTGGCCGAGACGACCACCGAGGGCCGCACCGCTCTGGCCAACAAGGCCGGCAAGGCTGCCACCGAGAACACCTACGTCAAGTGCAAGGCCCTGCTCCAGGAGATGCGCGCCTATCAGAAGGCCGGAAACTTTGACGAGCCCTTCACCCCGAGCGACCTGAACACCGAGACCAACGGCCTCAAGGTGTCCATCACTTACGCCAAGGATGCTCTTGCCACCGATCCGGTCACCCCGGATCAGCCCGGCACCCCCGAGCAGCCCGGCACCCCCGAGCAGCCCGGCACCCCCGAGCAGCCCGCTAAGCCCGAGCAGCCCACCACCAAGCCTGAGAAGCCTGGCAAGTCGGACACCACAACCACAGTAACCACCAACAAGACGAACACCAAGGGCGGCCTGCCCACCACCGGTGATCGTTTTGATGGCCGCATGGTGGCTGCATTCGCCATCGCTGGCGTTGCCGTCATCTCCGCCGGTGGTTACTTCCTCTACCGTCGCAACAAGGAGTAACGTCCTAGCTGAGCGGGCAAGGCAGCAATGGCAGCCTCGCCCGCTTAGCCCGCTCTTTTGACCGGCGGGAAACCCGCCTGAAATCTTTTTAAAAAAGATTTCCCCGCACACACTTCGCTGTGCTATAGTGCAGCGCAACAGCAACTAGGTGCGACCGCGCCACGGCATCACGAAAGGAGCCACCAACATGAAGAACACGATGAACTCTCTCAACAACTGGTGGTGGCGTGATGCGAATACGATCGGTCGACAGTGAGTCCCTCACGCCTGTTTTTTAGCTCTAGGTGATTGGAAGGCCTCCGGTTTCGACCGGGGGCCTTTTTCTATCTCGAGCCCGATCGCATTCGCATCACGCGCCTCCGCTTTTCTCTTGCACTCCCATTCCGAAAGGATTTTCACCATGTCTCAGAACACCGCCGCCCAGCCCCGCACCGTCCAGACCGCCGACCGCGGCAAACTCGATGTCCGCGCCCTCGTCCTGCTCGCCATCCTGCTCGCCGCCGGCTTCATCCTCAACTTCACCGTCGGCAAGGCAATCTCGGGCATCTCGGGCGGCATGATCAGCCCCGAGTTCATCATCTCGGCCTTCTGCCTCACCATCCTGGTCGTTCGCCCCAACATCGGCCAGGCGCTCGTCATTGGCCTCATCTCGGCTGCCGTGATCCAGATCACCACCACTTCGCCGTTCGTCGATTTTGCCGCCGAGGGCATCGCCGCCATGCTCATGGCCGGCATCGTCAACGCCGCCGGCAAGAACGGTCAGGTCAAGCCTGCCGTCGCCATCGTCGCTACCTTCGTGACCACCTTTGTCTCCGGCGTCATCTTCATGGTTATCAAGATGGCCATGCTTGGCGTGGTCGGCGAGCTCGCCGCCGCTATGCTGCCCGTCGTCGCCATGACCGCCGTCTTTAACGCCATTCTGGTCGGCGCCCTCTATCTGCCCATTCAGAAGGCCCTGAAGCTCAACTAACCCGCTCGGCTTTATGAGCCACCCCATCTTGGCGTTCATTCGTCGCTCGCGTACCCAAGTACGCTTCGCTCCTCTTTCGCGCCAACCTGGGGCCCCTCGTAAAGCCGTCTCCGCACTCCACCAACAAAGACTGTCCCAAACGACTAGCTTTTGGGGACGTTCTTAAACGACTAGTCATGTAAGAACGTCCCCAATGACTATGAAAGGTATCCATGGAAACGATCATCAACGTCGACGATGTCTCGTTCTCCTATGGCACGCAGACCGAGCAGGCGCTCAGCCACATCTCGCTCAGCGTGAACAAGGGAGATTTCATCGGCATCATCGGGCCCTCGGGCGCCGGCAAGTCCACACTTGCCGCTTGCCTGTCGGGTGCCGTGCCCCACCACTACACCGGCACGTTCTTTGGGTCCGTCATGGTTGACGGCCACGACACCTGCGAAGCCTCGCTCACCGACGTGTCGCAAATCGTCGGCAGCGTGCTGCAGGATATCGACACGCAGATGGTCGCCTCGGTCGTCGAGGACGAGATGCTCTTTGGCCTCGAGAACTTTGACGTTCCCCACGACCAGATCGAGCAGCGCGTCACCGAAACCCTCGAGACCGTGGGTATCGTCGACCTGCGCGACCGCGAGATCGCCACGCTCTCGGGCGGACAGAAGCAAAAGGTAGCCATCGCCGCCATCCTCGCCATGCGACCGCGCGTGCTCGTGCTCGATGAGCCCACCGCGGCACTCGACCCCGCCAGCTCCACGTTGGTCTTCGAGACGCTACGTGAGGCAAACCGCGCGCTTGGAATCACCATCGTCGTCGTTGAGCAAAAGGTCGCCCTGCTCTCGGAGTACTGCAACCGCGTGCTCGTGCTCAACCATGGCGAAATCGCGCTGCAGGGCGAGCCACACGAGGTTTTCGGGCATACCGACGAGCTCCGTGCCATCGGCGTCGACTGCCCTCGCGTCACGCGTATCTTCAATAGCCTCGAGGCCGATGGCCTGGTAAGCGGTACCCCTTGCTTGGATGTCGATGAGGCCGGGCGCCTGATTTCGGGCATCGTCGACCCCGCACACGCGGCCAGCGAAGCCCAGGCGCCCGCCGGCTCCCCGCATGCACCGTCGTTGCGCCCGCACGCCAAGGACGCCGAGCCCGTGCTCACCTTCGATCACGTTGAGTTTGCCTATCCCAATGGCGGCGCCGCCGTACACGACCTCAACCTGACCCTCTATCCCGGCGAGCTCGTGGGCATCGTCGGCCAGAACGGTGCCGGCAAGACCACGCTCACCAAGCTGCTCACAGGCCTGCTTAAGCCCGCCTCGGGCAGCGTGCGCGTTACGGGGCTGGACACCGCAGCCGTTCCCACGAGCCGCATCGCCCGCGAAGTCGCAACCCTCTTCCAAAACCCCGACCGCCAGATCTGCAAGGATACCGTACTCGACGAGGTCGCTTTTGGCCTGGAGCTTGCCGGCATCGACCGTGCCGAGGCTCTGCGTCGCGCTCGACTCGTTATCGACCGCTTTGGCCTGCCTGCCGATGAGGCACCTTTCTCGCTTTCGCGCGGCCAGCGACAAATGGTGGCGCTTGCCTCCGTCGTAGTTGTTGAGCCCAAGATCGTCGTGCTCGACGAGCCCACGAGCGGCCTTGATTACCGCGAGTGCATGACCGTCATGGAAACGGTGCGCACCATGGCCGAGCGCGGCTGCGCCGTGATTATGGTCTGTCACGACATGGAAGTCGTTTCCGACTTTGCCGAGCGTATCGTAGTAATGGCCGACGGTCGCATCCTCGACCGCGGCCGCACGCACGAGCTATTCTCGAACATCGATCTCATGCGGCGTGCCTACGTGGAGCCTCCCCAGGTTATTGAACTCTCGCGCCGTCTGGCACCTTCCGTCTCGCCCGCTTTTGCGCAGGTGAGCGAGGTCACCGATGTCGTTCGAATTACCAAGGAGATGGTCCACCGTGGTTAACGTCATCGACTACATGCCGGGCGATACGCTACTGCATCGTTTGAACCCCATCGTCAAACTGGGCCTCGCCGCCGCCATCATCGTCGGCATCTTCTTGTCCGACACCTACGTGGCGCTGCTGGGCTTTTTGGCACTCACCCTTGCGCTGGGTGCCTATGCCGGCGTCGTCGACCGTCTGTTCTCGTTGCTCAAGTTGCTGATTCCGCTCGCGCTTATCATGCTGGTGCTCCAGCTAGCCTTTATGCGCGATGGCAACGTGGTGTGGGGCTTTATCACCGACACGGGCCTCATCACGGGATCGAAGGCCTGCCTGCGCCTGCTGGGCGTGGCGTTACCACTCATCCTCATGCTCATGGTGACCAAGCTCAACGACCTTGCCAACGCCTGCGTCGAGGTGCTGCACGTGCCGTATCGCTATGCCTTCACCTTTACCACGGCGCTACGCTTTGTGCCGGTGTTTGGTCAGGAGATGAACGCCATCATGGAAGCGCAGACCGCACGCGGCGTCGAGTACGACACCAAGAACCCCATCAAGAAGCTTAAGCTCATGCTGCCACTGTGCGTGCCACTGCTCATCTCGAGCGTGGGCAAGACCGATGCCACAGCCTTGGCGGCAGAACAGCGCGGCTTCTATCTGCGTACACGCGCCAGCTCGTACAAGCGCTACCCCATCAAGGGCCTGGACATCGCCGTGCTCATCGTCAGCATCGCCCTCATCGCCATCGGCTTCCTGTTCTAGTTCACCACCGACAGCAACCACCCAACGCAAAAGGCCTCGGCTCGCACCAAACGAGCCGAGGCCTTTACTGTTTCACCAGATAAAACCTACCAAAATTAACCTGTCCCTTTTTTGGCAGGTCGGAAGCTAGAGGCGGTAGGGAGCGCCGCTGCGGATGATGGATTCGCGCACCAGGACATCCATGGCATCGAGGGTGATCTCGGGCATCTCTCGATACTTCTGCAGCACCGATAGCTCGGTGCAGGCCAGAATGACACGGTCGCAGCCGCTACGGGCGAACTCCCACATCACGCGGTCGAACTTATCCATATCGGGCTCACATCCGGCCTTCACATCATCGTAGATAAGCGACATCACATCGTTCTGACGTTTCTCGCTGGGATAGACGACCTCAACACCCGCAGCCTCGCATTCGCGGCCGTAGACGCCCGCGCCCACGGTTCCGTCGGTGCCCATAATGCCAATCTTGTGCACCGGCTCGGCCGGCATACTCAGGTTGGGGTCGAACTCGCACTCCCCCATCACCGCACCCGCAAGGGCATAGCGCACCGACTCACGCGGCATGTGGATAATCGGCACCTTCGTAAACGACTGGATCTGGTCGTAGAAGTAGTGCGACGTGTTGCAGGGAATGGCAATGTGCGCACAGCCCAGCGACTCGAGTGCCTGGGCACACTCTTTCATGGTCGCCAGCAGCTTGGCATGCTCGCCGGTCTTAATGGCAAGCGTGCGGTCGGGCATGGTCGACTTGGAGAGCACCACCATGTCGATATGTTCCTGATCGCAGGCAGCAGCCGTATGGCGCACCACCTGGTCGTAGTAATACGACGTGGCCTCGGCGCCCATGCCGCCGATAACTCCCAGCTTTTCCATCGCCGCCTCCTTGGTGACGCTTGCGCAATTGCGCGTATCATACCCGCGCCCGCCCGATGTAAACCGGACGGGCGCCGCACTCATCTACTTGTAATACGTCTTGAACAGCTTAAAGTGGCGCAGCTTGGTGTGCCACATGCGCAGCCAGCGGTTAAAGACAAAGTCGCCCTTCATAAACGAAGGGTCGGCGCCCTTGCCTTCCTTGTCCAGGCGATGCACCTTCGCGCGCAACTCGGGATCCTTGACGTACTTGTCGACGACGCCCATGGGGACGACCATCCACAGTGCCTCGTCCTGTGCCGTCACAAACTCCGGCTCAAACGGACGGTTGAACACATACTCGTCCACCACATACTTGGCGACGTTAAAGCCGCTGTTGGTAACGTAGTAGTTGCTGCGACCTTGGCGCGTGTTGAAATCGAAGAACTTAAACGAGCCGTCGCGCTCGTCGTACTTAACGTCAAAGTTGGAATAGCCCACAAAGTGAAGGTCCTCGAGCAACTTGCGCACGCCATCCATAAGCTCGTCATTGGGCTCGGTGATGATGCAGGCGTGGTTGCCGACACCGTGAGGCTGATGCTCCTCGAGCAGCACGTGACCCAGGCACATCATACGCACCTTGCCGTTACGGTCGGAATAACTGGTGAGCACGCGCATGTACTCGTCGTTGCCGGGCACGCGATCCTGCAAGATCAGGTCGTCGGTGTAGCCGCTGGCATACGAGTCGCGAATGACCTGTTCCAGCTCGGCACGGTCGGCAATCTCATAGGCCTTTTTCTGGCCCTCGAACTCGTGCTGCCACCACATGATGCCGTCAGAAGGCTTCAGAATCATCGGGTAGGGAAAATCGATCTGGTCGAGCACTTCGGCAGGTGCCTCGCCTTTGGCGTTCAGCATCGCCATGGTGAAGGTAAAGGTATGTGGATAGGGCACGCCATGCTTCTCGCACAGCTCGTAGAAGATCTCCTTCTTCTGACACTGTTCAAGCATGCTATAGGGAGCGTAAGGCGCGACGATGTTATCCGCCAACTCATGGGCATCCTTGGCCTGAGCCACGAGGGCAACATAGTTATCGCCACAGCCCACAAGGACAATCGTCTTATCGGCATGCGCTTGGGCGATGCCGTTGACGGTCCTGAGCATCACGGGCATGGTATCGATATCCACGTTGGGCGTGTAGTCGATAATCTGGCTGCGGTACGCGGGGCCCGTCTGGTACTTGCCAAAGACCAGACTCTTGACCTGGTACTCCTCATAGAAGGCGCGCGCCACCGAATAGGCGTTGATGTCGCCACCGAGCAGCACGGGAATAAACTCGCGCTCTGTAAACTGCAATGCCATGGAAACTTCCTATCATGAACTGCCCACACAACGGGGCGGTCTTTGCGCAACTGATTTATTCTAGCGTGCCAAGCCGCCGGCGCCCAAAGCTCCACCGTATCTATGGCAATCGACGTAATCGTCCAGCATAAAGGCCGCACTCACCGCGATGAAGCCTTGTAGCTGCAAACCCCCTGTTGAGATAGCTTTTACAGCCCTAAACTCCTCTTAAACAGGCCCCCGTAACGTTAAAGTTGAACTCTATGGTTTCTCAACAATTCATCATAACTGCAGGTCAAAGCCAAAGCCTCAAGTTCAACTTGACCCTTTGGAACCTTTAAGGTTCAAGTTGAGGTCGAAAGCAGTAGTAGAATACCGTTCGAACCATAACCTACGATTGATTGCAGAGGGACTGGATGCAGCATTCGAATCATCGCGCCGCAGCGCTCATTGCGTCGAAGCCGGCTCGTATCATCACGAGCGCCGCGCTCGCCGTTGCGCTGACGGCCACGCCGATGCTCTCCCCCGTTGCGGCGTATGCCGCCTCGCAGGCAACGCAGGACCAGCTTTCCGCAGCCCAGCAGAAGATCGAAGCCGCCACGAGCGCCTACAACGACGCCCGCACCAAACTCGATGACCTGCAAAAGCAGATTGACTCCAATGAGGCAAGCATCGAGGAAATCGAGGCTAAGCTTCCCGAGCAGCAGGCCAAGGCAAGCTCCGCCATGCGCGATCTGTACAAGTATCAGAAGGGCACCAACCCCATCGTGAGCTTCCTGGTCAACGCGCAGAGCCTGGGTGAGTTCATCACGACCTGCAAATACACCAACCAGATCACGAGCTCGAGCGTCGACGAGATCGAACAGCTCAATAACATGCAAACCGAACTCGAGCAGAACAAGGCTGAGCTCCAGCAGGCCAAGTCTCAGCTTGAGGCAGAGCAGAAAAACGCCGAGGATGCGTTGGCTCAGGCCCAGCAGCTCCGCAGCGAGGCACAGGCAAAAGCCGAGCAGGAAAATGCCGCCGAGCTTGCCAAGCTTGAGGCCGATAAGGCCGCTGCCGCCGAGAAGCTCTCGGGCGAGGGCGTAAGCGGCAGCAATTCCAGCAGCCAGGCCACCAACACCAACACCACCATCGACACCACGGTGAACAACGCCAATACCGGTAGCTCCGATTACGATTCGTTCATTAATGAGTGGACGAGCCGCATCGACAATTATCTCGCCGGCTCCCCCATGGCAGGCCAGGGCTATAACTTTGCCGTCGCCGCTTGGAATACCGGTGTCGACCCCCGTTGGTCCCCCGCCATCGCCTGCATCGAGAGCACCAAGGGTGCTTATTGCGCCAATTCTTACAACGCCTGGGGCTGGAGTGCCCGTGGCGGCGGTTGGCGCAGCTTTGGCAGCTGGAGCGAGGGCATCTCCGCTCACGTTGCCTATCTGGGCGCCAACTACGGCTCCACCCTTACCCCGGCAGCGGCCAAAAAGTACTGCCCGCCCACGTGGCAGGACTGGTACAACAAAGTCGCCGCTCAGATGAACCGCATCTAAGCGCAACTGCAAAGGGCCCCAATGGGGCCCTTTTCTTTTAGGTAGCGGAGGTATCGACGACGCCGGTCGCATTGGCAATCGCGACTATGACGATCATGCATAGGAGCAGCACACCCAATGCCTTGAGCCAGAGTTTCGCGAGTTTCTTGCCGCGATAGCTGTCGAGCAGTGCGAATCGCCGACGAAGACGGCGCTTATCGAGCAGCGCAAAATGCATAAGCACCATAAGGCCATCGACAAAGAAAAAATACTCGATTATGAGAAACCACGTCGGGTAGCTTTGGTTTGCTCCCGTGGGGTGAAAGACGGCAAAGTGACTTCCGGCAAAGAACACAAGTAGCGAGAAGCAGACGAGCGTATTCCAAATGCGCCCCAGAGACTCCGGAACGCGAGAGAGCGGACCGCATGCAGCGGAGGCGGCAGGCCTAGGAAGCCCTGCGGGGTTCTGGAGCCCTTGGAGCGTCAACACCGTCTCCGAGGCCGGAGTACGGACAGGCGCAGGTGTAGAAGGCCGCACGGGGCGGCTCAGATCGTATGCCGAGCGCGTCGCCCGTCCCAACGCTTCCGCACTCGCAAAACGCTTGGCCGGGTCGAGCGCCATCGACATGCAGACGGCATCGGCAAGTGGAGTGGGAATGCCACGCGCCTCGCATTGCTCGCGCATGTCGAGCCCTGGTTTAGGGTCGACTCCCGTCAAGCAGAAGAACAACAGGGCGCCAAGTGCGTAGACGTCGCTGCGCACACTCGTCTGCCCAAACCCATACTGCTCGGGCGGCGCATAGGGTCGCGTGCCAAACTTGACGGTGTCGGCATCGGCGCCATCGCGCCATACGCGCGCGATCCCCAAGTCGATAATCACCAGCGACGAAAACGTCAGGCCCTCATCGAGCGTACAGTTCGCACCCGTCACGATGATATTCGACGGTTTGAGGTCGCGATGGATCACCGGCGCCGACGTCTCCCCCGCCATTGCAAAACCGGCGTGGAGCTCGCCCACGGCATCGCATAGGGCAGGATACAATTCACGCGCATAATCGGGGGTGGCTCCCAGACGGTCCACCAGCACCCCGAGCGTCTCCCCTTCGATGTATTCCATAACCACGTTGAGCTCGTCGCCCACACGACGACAATCGACGATTCTGGGCAGGTGCTCAAAACGCCTGCCTGCCCGCTGGGCGGCAAACAGACGCTCGTATGCCCCGCCGATTTGAGCCGAAGCATCGATGCGTTTACGGACAAAGGGGCCGAGCGAACCACCGCCGGTTCCTTCAAAGTACACGAGCTCGGTTGTTTCAACGGACGAGCGCTTAAGTACACGCTCCACGCGATAGCTGTCGTCGCGATCGAGCGACGCCAGATGTTCGGCAAGCGCTGCGGTCAGCTCGTCATCGGAATATGTTGTGGTCTGAGTATCCATAGCCTCCATCATAGCGCAGGGCGCAGACACCCCATGGCATCCGCGCCCCGTTCGCTTGCATCGTTGTTCGGCAGCTCCGCCGGCTCAGATATCAGCCGCTAACTCACCGTCTCCTCGCCAAAGCGATACAGCTCCTCGTTGACCTTTTGGAGGCTGCACCCGCGATCGATGCAAAAGATGATAATCGCATCACGGCGATCCTTGCAGTTGAGGACGCTTACCCCGGCAGCCGCCAGTGCACGGTTGGCCTCTTTGAGCGTCAGCGCCATCGCAAAGGCAATCTGCAGCACCTTATTGCGACTCGGGTGACGCGCACCGGTAAAGATCTGATAGCCAAAGGTCTCATTGAGATCGGCCATACGAACCACGCGCGAGCGCTCCAAGCCCTTTTCCTGCAGCAGCTGCTTCAGGTAGTCCGAAAGCGACGGGGCGGCAAAGTCGTGCTCCCTGATATAGCCATCGATGTTCGGCGCATCGAGAAGCTCATTGAGCAGCTCCTCGGTCAGCTTTTTATCGGGCATACGACTTCACCTCCCCCAAGTGCATGCAACATGCTAGAAACCGCTTACGTCCGAACGCTCCCAGCTAGCAACCTGGTCGGGAGACACCGTACCCAGCGCCTCGAACTTCCAGGAGCCGCCCGCCTTCAGATGATTGGTGTTTGCAAGAGCCGTTCCAACCTGGTTGCCATCGGCATCATACAGAACATACTCAATCTGAATGTAGCTCTTTTCCTTGTCCGTGTTATTGGTCAGCGTGCCCGTGATCTTATAGGCAAACTGACTGGAGGTGTCTTCAGCCTCGTCAGCAATGGTATACGGTTCTTGCGATTCTTTTTGCTCCTCAGCCTGCTGTGTCGCCTCGGCAGGTTTTGCCGAATCGCTCGCAGACGAATCGGTTGAATTGCCACCCATAGAGCCCACGGCACCGACGATAACCAGCACCACGATGACGCCTAGGACAATCTTGCCGATCGGCTTCTTTCCCTCTTTTGCCATTATTCATCCTTCCTACGATCCGGCTACCGTGCCGGCACACAGCACATCGTAGGAAGGATTGAATTTGAATTCATTAGCTGAGAGCTAAGGTTGCGGTAAACGGCCAATGCAGCTATCCAGACGCCGAGCAAACGCACTTTGCGTGACCGTCTGCTGGCAGCGCATCAACCCACCGTGACGGATTTCCCGGTAAAGGCACTGATCATCAACAGGGCAAAGAACACCAGGTAGCTGACACTCAGCGGGTACGCAATGATCAGGAATACGACCCAGCCGACATTGGTTTTACCGTCGGCACGGCGTTGCCCGCGATTGCGGCAGAGCCAAATCGTCACGCCGATGGCAGTGATAAACAGTACGAGTGCCGCCGCAGCCAGCCCAGCAAACACAAACATCACGCCAATGCTCACAGCGATGACCGGAAGCAGCAGCAAACCGCATCCGCATCCACCCGGACTATATACGGCAGACTGTCGGCGTCGTTCCATCGTCACGCCACCCCCATCATCTCTGAGCACTACAGCGCAATGGCCTGCTGAACAGGAACGATCTTATCGAGTTCCGGTTCGATCCGCCTTTTCTCGGCCTCAAGGTCAAACGCCACCTGAGCGCGCAGCCAATAACCATCCGTCAGGCCAAAATAACGGCAAAGACGGAGGTCGGTGTCGGCCGTCACGCGACGTTTTCCCAAGACAATCTGCCCGATACGCTGAGCCGGAATCCCGGTCTCTTTCGCAAGGCGATATTGAGAAATGCCCATGGGAACAAGAAACTCCTCTTTGAGAAGCTCACCAGGAGTCACTGGCGACAGCAAATCGGACGAGGTCTCATCACTTGTGATAATCGACGATTTCGACATTCCAAGCCATCTCCTGTCTCCACTCAAAACAGACCCGATAGCGCTCGTTAACACGGATGCTATATTGACCGGCACGATCGCCCTTCAAAGCTTCCAGGCGGTTGCCCGGCGGAACGCGAAGATCATCAAGCGAAGCACAAACCTGCAGTTGGCGAATCTTCCTCAGCGCAACGCGCTCAAAGGGCACGAACCTCCTGACCCGCACACCCATGGCAAAGCGTTCGGTATCCTCATCTTTATACGATGCAATCATAGTATCGCCTTACGTTAGTAACGTCAAACGTTTCTATAGACTTATATCTCTATTATATCGTACGTTTGTTCGTGTTTTCTAGAACAAATAGTCCTTCACGCCTTAGTCAAGCGAAAGTAATCGTTTGTAGACATCGAGGCCTTTGAGCAGGATTTCCTCGTCAAAGAGCATGGTATCAGTGTGAAGGGCGCTCGTGGCATAGGCGGGACAGCCATCCGAATCGCTCGGGTTATCTTGGCCGGCAGGCGCGCCCGTGCCCAGCAGGAAAAACACGCCCGGCAGATGGCGCTGATAGAAGGCAAAGTCCTCGGCAATCAGCAGCGGCTCGTCCACGAGCTGTAAGTCGGGCAGAGCAGGCGCGATTCGAGCAAACAACTCGGGGTCGTTGTCGACCGGCGGATAGCCCTCGGCAAAGTCGAGATCGTACGTGCAGCCCGTTGCGGCACAGGCATCGTCCAGCACACGACGCACGCCTTCGCGCGCCCGGTCGAACATGTCGTCCGTAAACACACGCAGGCTTCCGGCCACATGGGCCTCCCCCGCTACCGCGTTACAAACCGTACCGGCCTGCAGCAGACCAAACTTACCGATACAGGGCTCGTCGGTGCCCAGCTCGTCCATCAGCTCGCGCTCGGCAACCAAAAACTTTGCTGCCGCCAACGCGGCATCGTGCGACTCCCCAACCGGCACACCATAGGTCTTAGCGATGTGGATGCTCGTACCGTGAATATGGATATGCGTCTCGCTCGAACGCGCCAGCAGCGGACCGGAACAACTCGCCAACGTGCCGGCAGGCAGATCGGGCCACACATGGAAGCCAAAAATGCGGTCGGCCCCATAGCGCTCGAATACACCACTCTCGCATACCGTCTTGGCACCACCGGTCGTTTCCTCGGCCGGCTGGAACACAAAGAGAACATTGCGCCTAATGGCGCCCGGCTGTTCGCGAATCGTACGGTCGACATACGTCGCGGCGGCAAGCGCCATGGCCATGTGTCCATCGTGGCCGCAAGCATGCATCTTGCCGGGATGCGTCGAGGCAAAGGCCGCTCCCGTCGCCTCCGCGATGGGCAGCGCGTCCATATCGGCGCGAATCGCCGTGGCATGCGCGGCGCCTGTGCCAGCGTCGAAGAAAGCACAAACACAGCTGGGACAGGGATGGGTCACTTCACAGGCAAGCGAGGCGAGCACGCCCTCGATATAGGCTATGGTTTGAGGAAGATCGAAATCGAGCTCCGGAATGCGATGCAGGTCGCGACGATAGCGACGAAGTTCTTGGAGCTCGGTCATAAAGGATCCTTTCATGGGGCATATCCATTCACACACTATTTTGATGCAGAATTATGACGCCCTTGTTTCCAGCATATCCCTGCATTTTTTAAACGTTATATACGAATACTCTTGTTTGGTAAAGTGCAACGTGGTAGGGTCTTTACCACTTGATAGAGGCGCGGGCACGAAGAGCCGCGGGCGAGCCGGCAGGCTTTGACCCCGTGGGGAGGCGAAACCCGCCGAACTGGGTTTTTCAGGCACGAAAAGCCTGGTGGGCCTGTGGGAAACACCCGCAGGACTGTCTGCAGCAATGCGGGAGCGCTATCCGGACATGGGGTCCACGCTATGCGGATTCGATGCGCCGATGGCGCCGTCTGGATAGCGAGGTTTACGGGACATGGCATTGACCCCCAACGAGGCATATGCGGCCAAGCGGCCGTTTGTGGACAAGGAGACGCTCGAGCATATCGTCGAGCAGTTCCCTACGCCGTTTCATCTATACGACGAGGCGGGCATCCGCCGCAACATGCAAGAAGTGCGCGACGCCTTTGCATGGAACCCGGGCTTTAAGGAATACTTTGCCGTCAAGGCCAATCCCAACCCGGCGCTCATCTCCATTCTCAACGAATACGGCTGCGGCTGCGATTGCTCGAGCTATACCGAGCTCATGATCGCCCGCTCGCTGGGCATCACGGGACACGACATCATGTTCTCGTCCAACGACACGCCGGCAGCGGACTTTGAGCTCGCCGACAAGCTGGGCGCCATCGTCAACTTTGATGACATCAGCCACATTGAGTTCTTTGAGCGCGTTGCAGGCCCCATCCCCAAGACGGTCAGCTGCCGCTTTAATCCGGGCGGCTTGTTCCAGCTCTCCAACGGCATCATGGATAACCCCGGCGACTCCAAATACGGCATGACCACCGAGCAGCTCTTCGAGGCCTTCCGCATGCTCAAGGCCAAGGGCGCCGAAAACTTTGGCATCCACGCATTCCTTGCCAGCAACACCGTCACCAACGACTACTACCCCAAGCTCGCGCGCATCCTCTTTGAGCTTGCCGTGCGCCTGGAGCGCGAGACCGGCGCACATGTCGCCTTCATCAATCTGTCCGGCGGCGTCGGTATCCCCTATCTGCCCGAGCAGCAGGCCAACGACATTCACGCCATCGGCGAAGGCGTACACGCGGCATACGACGAGATCCTGGTTCCTGCCGGCATGGGCGATGTGGCCATCTGCACCGAGATGGGCCGCTTTATGATGGGGCCCTACGGCTGCCTGGTCACCAAGGCCATCCACGAGAAGCAGATCTACAAGGACTATATCGGTGTCGACGCAAGCGCCGTCGACCTGATCCGCCCTGCCATGTATGGTGCCTACCACCACATCACGGTGATGGGCCAGCCGGGTGGCGCCGACAAGACCACAGCGCCCGTTACGGACACCTACGACATCACGGGTAATCTGTGCGAGAACAACGATAAGTTCGCCATCGACCGCGAGCTGCCGCAGATCGACATGGGTGATGTGCTCGTGATCCACGATACCGGCGCGCATGGCTACTCCATGGGCTACAACTACAACGGCCGTCTGCGCTCCGCCGAGGTATTGCTGCGCCCCGACGGCTCGGCAGATCTCATTCGTCGCGCCGAGCGCCCGGGCGATTATTTTGCCACGCTCGACGTGCTGCCGTGCGGCCGCGAGCTGCTGGCAAAGTCACGCGCCGAAAGCGCCCGTCGTCGCGCCCAGGACGAACGCTTGGCCGTCGCCGCCCAATGGAACAAACGCATCCAGATCGCAGAAGCGAAGGAGAAGAATATGGATGTCCGCAACCTCGAGGGCTCGATCGTCGCCCTGGTTACGCCGTTTAAAAAGGACGGCAGCGTCGACTTCGACGCGCTCGAGCGCCTGGTCGATTTCCACCTGCAGAATGGCACCGACGCCATTCTCACCCTGGGCACCACCGGCGAGAGCGCCACGATGACCGATGACGAGGACAACTCCGTTGTCGCCGCCGTGGTCAAGCAAGTTGCAGGCCGCGTCCCCGTCATTGCCGGCTCGGGCTCTAACTCCACGCAGACGATGCTCACCAAGTCGCTCACCTACCAGGGCCTGGGAGCCGACGGCCTGCTGCTCATTACCCCCTACTACAACAAGTCCAATGAAGAGGGTATCTATCGGCACTTTAAGACCGTCGCCGACGCCGTGGACATCCCCTGCATCCTGTACAACATCCCCGGCCGCTGCGGCTGCAGCATCAGCGAGCGCAATGTAGAGCGCTTGGCCGCACACCCCAACATCATGGGTATTAAGGAAGCCTCGGGCAACGTCGCCTATGCGGCCAAGATTGCCCACCTGCTGTCCGACGACTTCCGCATGTACTCGGGCGAGGACGCGCTCACCGTGCCGCTCATGAGCCTGGGCGCCTCGGGCACCATCAGCGTGTGGGCCGACGTTCAGCCGCAGCTCGTGCATGACATGTGCCGTGCCTATCTGGACGGTAATGTGGCACGTGCCCGCGACATCCAAATTGCCGGCCAGCCGCTCATCAACGCCCTCTTTAGTGAGGTCAACCCCATCCCCGTTAAAGAAGCGCTCGCTCAGATGGGTGTGATCGAAGCAAACTACCGCATGCCGCTATGCCCCATGGCCAACGACACGCGCGCTGCACTTACCGATGCTCTGAAGGGAGCTGGTCTGCTTGATTAAGACCGTCATCATGGGAACGGGCCGCATGGGCTCGCTCATCCGACCCACCGCCGAGGGCGTTGTCGACGCCGCCGGTCAGCCCGTTTTTGATATCGTCGCCCAGATCGGTTTTGATCTGTCCGAGCTCGAGAGCACCCCGGCAGCCGACGTCATCATCGACTTCTCGAACGTTGCGACCTTCGGTGCCGTCGTCGCCTATGTCGAGCGCACGGGCGCCGCGTTGGTCTCGGGCACCACGGGCTACACACCCGAGCAGATGGATCGCCTGCGCGAGCTAGGTCAGAACGCCCGCGTCATGCACTCCGGCAATTACTCCATCGGTATCGCAGCCCTGCGTCATCTGGTAGCACAGGCCACACGCGAGCTGCCCGGCTTTGACTGCGAAATCGTCGAGACGCACCACAACCAAAAGGTTGACGCCCCGAGCGGCACTGCCAAGCTACTGCTCGACGCCATCGTCGAAGCTGAGCCCGAGGCGGGCTACCACCCCGTCTATGGCCGCGAGGGCATGTGCGGCGCGCGCGACCCCAAGGAAATCGGTATGCACTCGCTGCGCGGCGGCACCGTCGCCGGCGTGCACGAGGTGAGCTTCTTTGGCCAGGACGAGGAGGTTACGCTTACCCATCGTGCCACGAGTCGCCAAATCTTTGTCAACGGCGCTCTGGCCGCCGCTCAAAAGCTCGTCATCCGCGACCCTGGCTTCTACACCTTCGACCAGGTCATGTTCGCCTAACCAGGTATCTACCGTACCCATGCAAAGGAGAAACAGCATATGAGTAACGCAGCCGAGATGGATGCACAGGAGATTATCAATTACATCGCCACAGCGCCCAAAAAGACGCCCGTCAAGCTGTACGTGCGCGAGAAGCCGGGCATGAAGGTCCAGTGGGGCAATGCACATGTCTACGGCGGTCGTCGCGGCAAGACCGTCTTTGGCGACTGGGATGAGCTCAAGGCCATCCTCGATGCCAGTGCCGACTCCATCGACTACTACGACGTGGAGAATGACTGCCGCAACTCCGCCGTCCCCATGCTCGACCTTAAGGGCATCAACGCCCGCATCGAGCCGGGCGCGATCATCCGCGACCGCGTCGAGATCGGCGACCGCGCCGTCATCATGATGGGCGCCATCATCAACATCGGCTCCGTTATTGGCGAGGGCTCTATGATTGATATGGGCGCCGTCCTGGGCGGCCGCGCAACCGTGGGCAAGAACTGCCACATCGGCGCCGGCACCGTACTGGCAGGCGTCGTTGAGCCCGCGAGCGCCACGCCCGTTATCATCGAGGATGATGTCATGATCGGCGCCAACGCCGTGGTCCTGGAGGGCGTGCGCGTGGGCAAGGGCGCCGTCGTTGCCGCCGGCGCCGTGTGCGTCGAGGACGTCCCCGCCGGTGCCGTCGTGGCCGGTGTTCCCGCCCGCGTCATCAAGATGCGCGATGCCCAGACCGACAGCAAGACCGGCCTGGAAGAGGGCCTGCGCCAGCTGTAGAGTTACGCGGTTTTACTAAACCGCGTAACTAGTCGACGCTGCAAACGCCCCAGAGCGGCAATCTGACGTTCAATCGTCGGGCATGACCAAAAGGTCAATGCCCTCCTCTTTCACGTCACCTTGCTCGCTCTGGGGCGTTTTCGCTGACGTATGCTCAACCTGTGGTGCAATTCAGCCCCAAGAAAGAAGGCCGAAGCCCCAAAGGACTTCGGCCTTCTTCATCTCAGGGTTCCGTCGTATTCAACCATGGCAGGTTGTATTGACATACGCTCCGCGGCCGTCTTATAGACCTCGGAACGATCCCGCCGCCCTATTGCCACAATCTCGGCAATCTCAACCGTTCCGTCCTCCCGGATTCGAAAAACCATTCGGAGTCCTGCATTGCGCCATTTGATCTTTTTGCAGCCGGCAAGCTCGCCGTGAAGCGGCGTTCCAATTTCATCAGCGCGCGTCTTTAATTTCGCGACTGCAATACGGACAAGTCTTCGCTGAGATCCATCTAGTTTTTGATATTCCTTCTCGACGTCTCGATTCAAAAAGCCGACGACAAAATGCCCACTCATTCGAAAAGAACCTCATCGGGGATCGCGTCCGGATCCATCGATTCAAACTCCGCGAGCTCCTCGGTAGTTAGGGCGTCCTCAAACGAAACAAATTCATGCGGACCATGCTTGACTCGATCCGCAGCGATGCGATTTATCTCAAGTTCGTGCAGATACTGCAGCGCGCCGTACATTTCCTCATAGGCGGCATAGTCGATAATCACGGTATCGATATCGTTATGATCGGCAATGAACTGTGGTGCGCGTTTTGCGCGTTTACGAATGGCGGACAAAGACTTGCTTGCTTCGGTAGCAGAAACAACCTGGTCTTTTGTAAACACCGGTTTTTCCAGAACAAGTGGGGACATTTTGACCTCCAAAAAATAATCTGGACTATATTTCAAAGTATACTTCAAAATATAGTCCAGACTTTTATTCAAAAGTAAAAAGCCCTATCGATTCTCGATGCTGCCGATGTTTTTGAGCTCGATGGAGATGAGGCCGTTGGGCTCGTTGACGAACTCGATGTACTCGGAGTTCGAACCCATCTCGGCCGGGAAACTGATCTCGATACCCGTATCGGTGCGGATCTTATGATTGCGCACCGCCGCACGCTCAACCTGCCTGCGCTCCACGGGCACGCGCTCGGGCACCTTCTCCTCGGTCAGCGCCGCACGCACACTCTCCTTGATGACCGGCTCGTCCTCAAAGACCTCATCGACGATGTCCCACGGCGGCAGTTCCTCGTCATCCTCAACCTTCTCGGCGACGGCGGCCTTAACCTTGGCGAGCGCCACGGCCGTATTGACGCCGTGCTCCTCGGCGACTTCCTCGACCACGCGCGTCACCGTGTCGATGACCTCCTTGCCCGATACACCGGTGTCGCACTGCAGCAGGCCGTCGGGAATGAGCATGCGATCCTCGCCGGCAATCTTGCGCTTCTTGTCCACGTAGCCGATCTCCATAGTGCTCGCGCGCACGATGGCATAGCTCGGCACCTTTTGCGAGGGGTTCGGCAGAATGGCGTAGTGGCGCGCGATATCGTTGCGCACCTCCCCCTCCTCGCGGCCCACTTCGTGCATAAAAGCCTGCTTGGAGCCCAGCAGCATCACGGCAAACCAGCGGGCATCCTCATCGTCGTCAAAATCGGCCACGAGCACGTCGGTAGACTCGGCTTTCTCGGCTTTGGTGAGCTCGGAGGAGATAAACTCCGCAATCTGCTGCGACAGGTCTACAAACTCGCGCTCGCCAAAGAAATAGCCCTTGAGCTCGCCGCCGAATGCGGAGTTCTCGGCAAACGTGGCGCGCTTGTTGTCGGCCGAAGTGCGGGCGCGGCGCAGATGCGTGGTCACGAAGTTGCGCACGGTACGGCTCTCGATATCGAGCTCGCGCTGACTCATGACGTTGACGGCAGAGTCAAAGTCCAGGATATGCAGAATCGCGTGATTGATTTTCATATACGGCGTTCCGTTCTAGATCGATTTCGGCACGAACCAGTATAGCGGTCGAGCCCGCCCCAGGCGCATCGAAGATTGGTACATCGGGGACAGGTTGCTTTGCACCAATGGCTAGCGCAGGAGTTCGGACTGCCAAGCCTCGAGCTGTTCTGCCCAACTCTTGCCGGCAGCGGGCATGTCGATCTGGGGTCGTTTGGGCAACAGCGCGCATTTAAGGATTGCCACGATGGTCTGCGAGACAAGGCGTCGCGTATCCTTGCCAAAGCCTTGCGCAGCCTGGAGCATCACGGGCAGGCTCTCGCGCAGATTCCCAGCGATATCCGCAAACCGCTCAGCACCCGTAGCCTCAAACACGGAGAACAACGCATCTACAAAACGCTCGCGCTCGCCAGGTGACACCGCAAGCAGCATCTCGCGAATGGAACCGTCAACATATCGCGCGCCAGCAGACAGGCGTTCGCAATACACAAAGTCGCAGCCGCTAACTACCCAGCTAAAGGGATTGTGCTGCAGCAGGCTGAACTCGGTGCTTTCGACGATAGCGTAGTCTTCCTGCGTCTCGAACATCATGCCGAAGATCGACGACTGGGGCAGGGTTTTATCGATACGACCGGAAAGACTCGCAAAAGCGTCTCCGCTCAGAAACTCCTCGACGAAGCCCGGACCATCATGGGAATACGCCCGTTCGATTCGCTCACGGGCGACATCGGAGCACATCGCCGCACCGTACACCGCAAGGTTTCCACCCTTGGAATGACCTCCGCACAAAAGTGGCCCGTCAATCGCATCCGCCGCCTCGTCTACATAGCGCGCTGCGGATTCCTGGGCCGGCACAGGGCACCGGAACGCCATGTTAAAATCCTCTTTCCAGCCCACGATCGTGCTGTCGGTCCCCCGGAAGGAAAGATAACCAAACCCCGACGGAAACCGGAACGCCATGGCTGCAAACTGCTCTGTCGTCACCATATCGCTCACAGCACGATAGCCGCAAACGTGCACGCCACGGTAACGAGGACTTGCTGCCACGGCCTCCAACAAGGCCCTGCTCCCCTCCGGGTCCCACAAGTCGTCAATCATGTCCCGGTAGCACTCGGCACGCAGCAGCTCGCGCACGTCTAGGCCCTGCCAGTTCGTCAGCTCCGCCATATCACCCGGCAAACGCAAATAGGACAACCACGCAAAGACCAGGCTATCCACCGCGCAGAACGACCGCTCCTCAAACGAATCAAACGCCGTCTGGGCATAGGTCAAAAAATTAGGTGAATCCGACATGGCCCTCCCATCAACTAGGGTGCATTGGGATGGTGCATTGGGGTCAGGTTACTTTGCACCAAAAAGGCGCCCGGGCCGTGTGGACCCGAACGCCTTCATTGTAGCTTTTCGCTCGAGCGAGCTTGATTTAGCAGGAGAAATCGACGCTGTCGATGATGTCCTTGAGAGCCTTTGCAGAGGCGGTGAGCTCATGCTGCTCGCCATCGTTCAGCGGCACGGGAACGCGGCAGACAACGCCGTCGCGACCAACGACCGTCGGCATGGAGATGGCCAGATCGGACAGGCCATACTCGCCCACCATGAGCGAAGAGACCGGCAACACGGTCTGCTCGTCACGCATGACGGCAGTGCAGATGCGCTTGACAGCCATGGCGACGCCGTAGTAGGTAGCGTGCTTCTTCTCGATGATGGTGTAGGCGGAGTTCTTGACGTCCTCGGCGATACGCTTCTCGGCGGCCTCGTGCTCCAGGTGGCCGTGAAGCTCGCAGAAGGTGTTCAGCGGAACGCCGGCAACCTGAGCGCTGGACCAAGCGACAAACTCGGAATCACCGTGCTCACCCATGACATAAGCCTGGACATCGCGCGGGTCAACCTCGACATGAGCACCAAGCATCTGCTGCAGACGGCCAGTGTCGAGCACGGTGCCGGAACCGATGACGTGGCCCTCGGGCAGGCCGGACATCTTGATGGCGGCGTAGGTCAGAACATCGACCGGGTTGGAGACGATGAGCAGAATGCCATCGAAGCCGGACTTCTTAATCTCGGGGATAATGGACTTAAAGATTCTGACATTCTTGTTGACCAGGTCCAGGCGGGTCTCACCGGGCTTCTGGGCAGCGCCAGCGGTGACGACGATCATGGCGGCGTCGGCGACATCGGAATAATCGCCGGCGTAGATCTTCATCGGCTCGGCAAACGTCATGCCGTGCGCGATATCCAAGGCCTCACCCTCGGCGCGGTTCTTGTCCACGTCGATGAGGACCATCTCGGAGAACAGACCACTCTGCATCAGCGCGAACGCCGAAGACGAACCGACGAAACCGCAACCGACAATAGCGACTTTCTTCTCGTTAACCATTAGAAACTCCCATCTCTCTCCACAAACAAGCCACCCGGGAACGACCCGAGCGGCTTGTCGTAATCCCAATACATCCAATCGGGACTTTGATTATGCTCCTATTCGCAGCCAAAAATCGACCGTTTACCGAAATTGTTTGCAGGATTCGTAAAATAACTGCACGAAATCGGTTTCGAGCTATTGACGAGTCGAAACAGGTTTCTAATACAGACCCGCCTCGCGGATGGCCTCGACAGCCAAAGCAATCTGGTCGGGCGGCAAGACCAGCGCCATGCGCACGTGCCCCTCGCCCGAAGGACCAAAGCTCGCGCCCGGCGTCACCACAACGCCGGCCTCCTCCATGAGCTCCTCGCAAAACGCCATGGAATCGGTGCGACCACCGGGAAGCTTGGCCCACACAAACATAGAGCCATGCGCGTTGGGACGCTCCCAGCCCAGGCCCTCAAGACCGTCGCACAGGGCATCGCGGCGCTCCTGGTACTTCAGACGCTGCGCCTCGACCTCATCGCGCGGACCGTTCAGGCAGGCGATAGCAGCCTTCTGGATCGGGAAGAACATACCAAAGTCGATCTGGCCGCGCAGCTTGGCAAAGGCCGAGACCACATCCTCGCGACCGACCAAAAAGCCGATACGCGCACCGGTGACGTTAAACGACTTGGAGAGCGAGAAGAACTCAACGCCCACCTCGAGCGCGCCGGGATACTGCAAGAAGCTGCCGCCCGGCTCGCCGTCGAACACGATATCGGAGTATGCGTTGTCGTGAACGATGAGCAGGTCGTGCTCGCGGGCGAAAGCGATGATCTCCTCGTAGACCTCGGGCGTGCCCACCGAGCCCACCGGGTTGGCGGGCAGCGACACAATCATGTACTTGGCACGATCGGCCACCTCGGGATCGATACCCGCCACATAGGGCAGGTAATTGTGCTCCGCCACCAGCGGATAGTACTCGAGCTTGGCATCGGCGATCTTGGCACCTGCCTCAAAGACCGGGTAGCACGGATCGGGAACCAGAATGGTGTCACCCGGATCGAGCAGGGCAAGGCCCAAATGGCCAACGCCCTCCTGCGTGCCGTTGCACGACTGCACCATAGACGGCGTAATGCCCGAAACGCCAAAGCGACGCTCGTAGTAATCGCACACGGCTTGCTTGAGTTCGGGCAGGTCGCGCAGGGCATACTTCCACATCTCGGGGTCCTGGGCCGCTTGCGTGAGCGCCTCGACCACGTGGTCGTACGGCTTAAAGTCGGGCGTGCCCACGCTCATGTTGTAAATGGTCTTGCCCTGAGCCTTCAGCGCAAGCAGTTTGTTGTTGAGCGAGGCGAAGACCTCCGCGCCAAAGCGGTCGAGACGCTGCGATGCCTGCATGGTGCCACCTTCCGATATAAAAAAGCGGCGCTCCGACAAGAGCGCCGCGCGATACGGGCCATCAGATTGCAAAAGTGTAACGCTTGCAACCCCCGTATTGGTTCAATTTAGCCAACCTTAGTCAACTGGATTGAGCGCGTCGATCTGCGCAAGCCACAGACGCGAGCTGGCGTCACTCGGCATACGCCAATCGCCGCGCGGGCTGAGCGTCACCGAACCAACCTTGGGGCCATCGGGCAGGCAGCTGCGCTTAAACTGCTGGGCAAAGAAGCGACGATAGAACGTACGCAGCCACGTGTGGACGGTCTTGGCGTCGTAGACACCCTCGAAACTCTTGAGCGCCATGCGGTAGATCTTGCCCGGCTCAAAGCCAAAACGCAGCAAGTAGTAGAGGAAGTAGTCGTGCAGCTCGTACGGGCCCACCAGGTCCTCAGTCTTCTGCGCAATCTCGCCGTCGCCCGTAGGCGGCAGGAGCTCGGGGGACACCGGCGTATCGAGGATATCGAGCAAAACCTCGGCAATACGCCCGCCAAAGACATCGGCCGCATAGCGCACCAGATGGCGCACAAGCGTCTTGGGCACGCTCGCGTTGACGGCGTACATGCTCATGTGGTCGCCGTTATAGGTAGCCCAGCCGAGTGCCAACTCCGACAGGTCGCCCGTGCCGATGACAAAACCGCCAGCCTGGTTGGCCAGATCCATCAGAATCTGCGTACGCTCGCGGGCCTGGCTGTTCTCGTAGGTCACGTCCTGCACGGCCGGATCGTGCTCAATGTCCTTGAAGTGCTGCTCCACAGCCGCGTGGATCGAAACCTCGCGGAAGCTCACGCCCAGGTCGCGCGCGAGCGACTCGGCGTTGGACTTAGTGCGATGCGTCGTGCCAAAGCCGGGCATGGAGACCGCCGTGATACCCGTGCGCGGCAGCCCCAGTGCATCGAAGGCACGCACCGTCACGAGCAGTGCCAGTGTAGAATCAAGGCCGCCCGAAAGACCGATGACGGCCGCCTTGGTGCCCGTATGGGCCAGGCGGGTCTTGAGGCCGGCGGTCTGCAGGTCGAGGATGGTCTCGCAGCGCTCGGCCAGGTCGCCATGGTCGGCCGGCACAAAGGGCGCGCGGGGGAAGACACGGTCGATGCCGAGCGCATCGCGCAGAACAGGATCCTTCGCAAGCACGCCCTCAAACGAAAAATCAACGGTCGTGGCCTCCGGCGCATCGTCCGCGCGCGTCCACGTCGTCGAGCGACGGCGCTCGGCAACCAGGCGGTCAAGATCGACGTCGGCGATGGCCATGTCGCAGGTAAGCAGTTTGGTCGCGGCGAGCTTGGAGCCGTTTTCGTAGACGAGGTTCTCCCCCGCAAAGACCATGTCGGTCGTTGACTCACCCTCGCTCGCATCGGCGTAGACATAGGCGCAGTACAGGCGCGCACTCTGATTGGAGATAAGGCTGCGGCGGTAGTCTGCCTTACCGATAATCTCATCCGAGGCCGACGGGTTGAGAATCACCGTCGTACCGGCAAGCGCCATCTCGGTCGAAGGGGGTGCCGGCACCCACAGGTCCTCACAGACCTCAACGCCCAGCACCAGGTCCTCGGCGCCTTCATCACAGCAACGGTAGACAAGCCCCGAACCCAGCGGGACCGGACCCTGACCGGCAAATTCAACCCACACGGGATCCGCAGGCGCCGGAGCAAACCAACGGCGCTCATAGAACTCGCCATAGTTGGGCAAATACTTCTTGGCCGTGAGGCCCAAAAGCTCGCCCGCGCAGCACACGGCGGCGCAGTTGTAGATATTCTCGGCAACTGCAACGGGAAGACCGATGGTAAAGACGACCGGCAACTCACGGGTTTCATCGAGGATGTGCACAAGTGCGGTCTCGCAGGCATGCAGTAATGTGCGGTTATGGAACAGATCAGCCGCGGTATAACCAGTCAGGTTAAGCTCGGGCAGCACGAGCGCACGAACGCCGCGCTCGGTAGCCTCGCGAACAGCCGCCAGCGCAACCTCGGCATTGCCCTCAACATCGGCCACGCGAATCTTGGGCGAGGCCGCTGCCAGGCGCAAAAAACCGTCGTTATCAACTTGACCGTTTAGAAAATCGTTCATGCGAGCTCCAGCACATCCGTTAGCCGCAACGAGCGGCGGCGATATAGTCCGCCTCCATTGTACTGTCAAGTTCAATCAGCACAGATGGGACAAGCTCATGATTAAAATTGGAAAAGAGAAGCCGGGATGACGTTTAGCAGTAGAACGAGATCTCGTCCACAAGGAAAAATGCCTTCCATTTAGAGCAAATCAATTCATGCTGAGCGGCGATGATTTCACAGAGGTCATCAAGCGTGCTCCGGGGGATCTTCGCTTTGTTATTAGCGACAATGCAGCCACCTCTTCGAGTCAGCCAGATTTTGGCCGAGTTATCTGAAGGCGCCCCCTTGCAAACATGGACATGGATTGGCTCGCCCGCTTCATTGGACCAAAAGAAGACCCGATAGCCGCCAATAAGAAAAAGGCTAGGCAACTTTAGCTCCTCCGTTTGCGGCGTAGCGATACAGCAGATGGGCGTTATTGCCCAGAAAAGTCTCAAAACCTCGCTTCTCCTCGTCGGTAAAACGCCCCTCCCACATGGTCCAATTGTAAGAAGGCAGCTCGCAACGAGCGGAGTCGAAACCCTCTGCCGTCGGTCGTTCAAAATGCACGATGACCTTTTCGATATCGCCATCTGTGATCAGGTCAGAATGAATGACCTCGGTACCATCTTCGAATGTCATATACGGGTACATCACGTAAACCACCTCGCAATCATTAATTCAGTTTAGCATCAAGCTAGTGCACCAATGATAGCAAGCCCCCTTGATGAGTTGATGGCATCTGTTGCCAGCACGATCGACGGCGGTCCGGATTGTTGGGCCCCGGCCATAATCGACCGCCACGAAGCGTTCATCCGCAGGTGCATGGCATAGCGCCTAGAACACTAGCTGAGACAAGGACACTATCGCTGGCATAGTGAACATAGACAGAAGGGTGGTAACACAGACTGTTCCACATGCATATCGATAGTCCTTATTATGCTGCTGGGCAAAGATGGCTACATTCGCGCCGGTGGGGGTCGCAGCCGCAATCAGCAGCGCCATCTTAATTGACCTATCACATGGAAAGAGACATAGGAACAGGAGCGAAAGAATCGGAATAACAAGCAGCCTGACCGATGAGACGGCAAACAAGCTTTTCGCCCTCAGGAGCGCCATCAAATCAGACTGAGCAAGATAGATACCGAGAGTCATCATTGCTAGCGGAGTGTTGAGCCCCGAGATATACGAAAGCACTGACTGTGCCAGAGGGACCGTTGGGACACGAAGGATAAAAATCAAGAAACCGCCCAATAAAGCCATGACCATTGGACTTGTCAGGATCGCTTTAGGACTCATACATTTTTTAGACCCCGACAGCAGATACTGCCCGTATGTCCATTGCATGGCATTGAGAAGAGCGATCATGCACGTGATGAAAAACACGGCATCTTTTCCAAGCGCCGCTTCAACAAGGGGTATTCCCACAAATCCAGCATTCGAGAATGCCGCAGCAAAAATGTCGATGGGACGGCCCCTGAACAACAGGCGGGCAACAACGCAAGCGAGCAACAACATCGCCGCCGACAGCATTAAGGTCATTCCCAACTCATACATCCTCTGAAACGAATACTCGATCCAAAATGATTTGAGAATGATTGCGGGAATCACAAGGTTGATGAGCAACTTTCCGAATTCTATTGCAGCCTGCTCGCTCAATATGCCCAAGCGGTTTAGAGCGTAGCCCATTCCCATGAGCAAAAACATGATAAGGACTTGTTGGATGAGAGGTTCAATGATTGACACAATACATGCTCCGTATAATCCTGACCGGTTCATCTACCACGATGGTCTATAGCGCCTGCTATAGCGCGGCACCGACCGCCTGAATGATTCGCGCAACGAACGCATCGGCAACCCCGCGCGGCGTTCGCGAGTTGTAGGTTTCAAAATACTTGCCGTAGTCTTCCTGAGGCACAAGGTAGTTGCAGTACGTGTTCGCATAGCCGATAACAAAGACGTTGTATTGGCTAAACGCCCTCTTAAAATCCAAGCCTAATGTGCTACACGTATCGCATGGCATCGTGATAAAAATGCAGTTACCAATTACCGCAAACTGGCTCGGAAGCTCAAGCTCGATTTTCCCCATCGAGAGCTTAAGCTGTTGCCGCTTAAGGAGAAAGTCTCGCATCGGGCTCGCATCCATAGCCTCTATCCGATTGGTCATCTCGATCCAATCCGGATCTGTTTTTGCATCGTAGACACTCTTCATGCTGATAGAGCCCCAACGCGGAGTATCAACTCTGAGTGCCGCGCGCTCACGCTTGGATTCAATTTGAGCGCAAAGTTCGTTAGCCGTACGCTCGAGTTCGGCAACTCCCTCCCCTTGCCGATAGAAACGCGTCGACACATCCCCGCACGTTCCGTTGACGCAAAGTACAGGACAGCCATATTTCCTCTCCAAACGCTGCCTGACATGCCCAATCAAATCAGCAGAGAGGACGGCGCTTTTCCCATTAAGGATGGTAGGATGAGCGGACATGAACAGCATTTTTCCAATTGGGCGACCACCTTGAGCGTCCTCAAACGAGAAAATACTTACCTGTTTATCGGCCGGACCGCCCTGAACATTTCGATTCCCGTACAGTCCCTCGATGCCTAACATCTCCATCGATACGGTCGCCTTCGACCTGGACGCCCATGCAGATACCGCCGCCTCGGTAGCCAAGCCAATCAAATCACTCGTCAATTCGGTTTCAGGTAACGTGTCCTCGTAGGCAAGCTTAAAATAGCATGGTGCAGAATGGGTATGAATGCATGCGACGACGATATTGCTCGAATCGATGCCCGTTTTTGACGATACGGCGTTCTTGACCGAAAGGGAAAAATCTTTCGACACCATTATTGAATCGAGCTCGATAAGAATAAACGGGACAAGATCAACACAGACAGCGCTAGCGTTGACCTCAATAGGATCAAGAACATCCGTCCAGGCACCTTTTCTGTTGTAGCCGCCCATGCGGCAAGGAGACTGGGGTGTTACGTCAATCTTCGAGATTCCAAACTCTATGTTCATTCCAACTCCAACTCTTCGCGGCACACGCCGCCCAAACATCGGAAATAGAAATACAAAAAGAGAAGGGCGTCATGGACGCCCTTCCAATGCGTCCTGCCACACGCAGGCCGTAGAAAACTTAACGCTCGGAAACGGGACCATTCTCGAGCTCATCCGCCGTAAAGCCCAGGAAATACGTGCCCAAGGCGCTCACAAGGAAGCCTGCACCAGCAGCGATTCCAAAGTTGATGAGATTCTGGGTCCCGCCGCCCGCAAACGCGAGGAACTCCAAGAAGTTAGATGCCGCGCCGGCAGTATAAACCGTGGCTCCGAGAGCGATTGCAAGCGCACCGGCAACAAAGGATCCGATAATCTTCCAGACAAACACGCGGCGATAGCGCAGCATCATGCCGTAGATGAAAGGCTCGCCGACGCCTCCGACAATGTTTGCGACCAAATAGCCGAATGCCATGCTCTTCTCGTCTTTATCGCACAGCTTGAGCCAGGTCGCCACCTCGCAGCCGAAGGTCGCCCAAAGGCTAACGCCCGTCGCAACCAAAACAAAGCTGTCGGTTCCCACAGTCATATAGTTAGCGATGGCAATCATCGCAACCGCCACATGCATGCCGGTAATAATCATTGGGCACCAAAGACCCGCCAGAATACCTCCTCCGAGAATGGCGGCGATACCACCGGAAGTACCAAGGAACTCAAAACCGGCGGCGAGGGCATTACCGGCCCATGAACCAACAGGGGCGAGAGCGCAGAGAGACACAGGAACAGCGACGACCATGGTAAGGAAAGGCGCGAAAACCGTTGAAAGGGTATCTGGCACATATTTGCGGAAGAAGCGCTCGATATAACTCATCGCCCACACGGACAGAAGAATGGGAAGGACCGTCTTTGTGTAGTTTGCGGCGACGCAGGGAATGCCATAAACGGAGAACTGAGCTCCATCGGTCGCAAGCTGAATCATGGTCGGGTCGATAAGAATGCCGCCCATAAAGGCACCGAGGACAGGCGTTACGCCAATGTTCTTAGCCGCATTATAGCCAAGGTAGATGGGGATAAAATAGAACGCTGCGTCATAAACCATGTTCATCAGAACATAAAGGTCGCTTGTGTCGGACAGCACGCCCGCCATCGTAGGTCCCAGCACCACCGCTACGGTCTTGAACAGGCCAGCACACATTAGGACGGGGATCATAGGCACCATGGAGCTTGACAGGTAGTTGAGGATGTTATTGCCAATAACCTTAGGTGTGAGCTTCTGCTTAGGAGCATCAAGGTTCTCGTCGATGGCGTCCTGCTTGGCAAAGCCGCCGATCTTGCAGAGCTCGTCATAAACCTTGGGCACGTTTTGGCCCACGATTACCTGGAACTGCCCTCCGGAGATTTGAGCACCCAACACACCGCCAATCTTCTTCACTTCTTTGATATCGGGGGCATCGATATCTTTGAGGTTAAAACGCAGGCGCGTCATACAGTGCGCAACAAACGTCACGTTCTCCTTGCCACCGACGGCCTCGAGCACGTCCGCGGCGATTTTCTTATTGTCAGTCATAGCTGAACTCCCTTGCTTTTCTGTCTTCCCGTTTGCGCACACGCGAAGAACCGATTACGGCAGGCCTGACACGAGGCAAATCGAGAAAAGCAAGAAGAAGACAAAAACAGAAGAGCCCCAAAGCACAAAGCGGACAGGGAACTGTCTACGTCATGCTTCGAGGCTCTTCTCGAATAACACCTTATGTGACTATGAAACTACATCCAACAGTTGCTTTTACGAAAGTCGAAACCGGCCAACGGTCAAACTTCAGCGGCGAGCGGTCGATTAGGACCTAGATCCCGCGCAGACGCGATTGACGTGGAGCATCAGGTAGACCTTCTCTTCATCGGCGAGCCCGGCGTCAAAGCGCTCTTCGATAAGCGCGGCCATGCGGTCGACGCACACGGCCACGTCGGGATGCTGCTCGCAGAGCGGTCCGTAAAGCGCGCCGTTCTCCGTGTTGAGGGGCTCTCCTGTCTGCACGCGTTCTAACAGGTAGCGCACGTGCGTGGCATAACGGCAAAAGTCAAAGCCGTCGCGGTCCACGCAAACCCCCAGCTCGGATTCGATAATCTTGGTGAAGCTCTCGAGCATCACCTCGTCCTTACGCACCGTATTGGATTTGGCCTTTGAAGACGAGGCGACCACGCTGTTGACGATACAGAGCGCGATACCGCTCGCCTCCCCCCGCGGCATCTTGACGTTGAAGCCGCGATTGATGCCCTCGATCGCGAACTTGGCGATCTTGTACTCAATGGGGTACATCTGCTGCACATCATAGGAGAGCGGCATCTGCACAAACATATGCTCGCGGCAGCGTTTGATGGCAAAGGCGATATGGTCAGCCATGGTAAAGGGAAGGTTTGCCGAGAGCTCGCGCGAGATGTTGGAGCGAGCGATATCGGCAATCTGGGCGGAGAACTCCATCACCTGAGGATCGATCTCGTCGAGCAGCGCTAGGTAGCGCGAGTCGACACCGTAGAAGGTTCGCTCGATCTTATCGAGTGTGACCTCATCGGGGCCATTGGGAAACCCGATACCGCGGCCAATTGCCACGAGTTCACGGCCCTTGGCGTTTACGCAGATAACCGTATTGTTGTTGATCCGCTTAAGGATTTTCATGACGCTCCCTACCCGGCGCAAGCAACAGCGCCGCGAGCCCGATTATTCCACGGGATTTCAAATCCGGTCAACCTTCCTTTCGACATCCGAACGATTCGCCCCGTCTTCATTCGATCAGCCTGAGAAGAAATTTCGCGCTTTGGTGAGTTGATGGTGTTGCGGGCGAATCCATCTCCGGTTCACACCGACTGGGTACCCTGAGGGCTGAACAACCTGTCGCAGCACTAAACGAACCGGAAGGACCCCGTATGACGACTGAATATACCGACGCGCCGCGCACGCGCGTCATGACGCCGGCATCGCTCAACAACGGCGTGCACGAGAACCATTCCATCGGACAGACCATGGCCATCGCACCCAAAAAGGGCCTGTTTGACGACATTTCCATTCCCCAGATCATCGCCGGCGCCGCAGCTGCCGCCACGAGCGTCGCGCTTGCCTCCAAGATTGGTATCGCTGGTTCAGTAATTGGCGCCGCCGTGAGCTCGGTCATCACCGTTGTGTCCTCGCAGGTCTACCGCCACTTTATCTCTGCCAGCGCCGAAGCAATCAAGGGCACGCATGCCGCTGTCGACTACCCTGCCGGCGCCTACGAGCCCGTTGAACCCGATGTCGAGGAGCACCTAGGTGGCGCCGCGACCACGCAGGAAATGCGCCAGGTTGCGGGACGCGCGACCACGGCGCGCGTCGCCCCTAACAGTCTGCGCGCCAAGGCGGCGGCAGAGCGCAGCCAGACGCAAAAGAAGGTCATCGTCTTCTCGATCGCCATCGCCATCGTCGCGGTCATCGCCTGTACCGGCGCCATCCTTATTACCACCGCCGGTGAGGGTCTGGGCGAGCGCCCCGAGCCAATCCTTTCGTCGCGCACGACCGAGAGCGATGCAAATGGCAACACCCAGTCGCAAGATCAGCAGGCACAGGCGGACGGCACGCAAGACAGTTCTACCTCAGCCGATTCGTCCTCGAACACCCAAAGCCAATCGCAGGGCACCGATTCCTCTACGGCCAACAGTGGCGCGCCGTCCGGCACGACCGACTCAAGCCAAACGACTGACGGTTCGCAGCCGAGCACGGGCGGCCAGACGAGCGACACCGCTTCGGGAACGGGCACAGCAGACAGCAGCAACACCAACAGCTCGAACAGCTCGAGCGGAACCGCGTCCGGCACGGCATCTGACAACTCGAGCCAAGGCACGGCATCGGGCAACTAAGCACATTTGCCTCTCATAGATAACCGACCTGTACAACGGGCGCGAATCGAAAGCGGTTCGCGCCCGTTTGCCTTGGGCGCCGCCATGGCGAACGCTATGCGATGGTAAGATGCTTTACATGTGTAAAGAGGAGATTTGCCATGAGCAAGACAATAGTTAGGCCCACGCTTTCGCTGGGCAACCACATCTATCTGTATCGCCTGCTGCGCGACGCGATTGGGTGCGGCAAGCAAACGTTTATGACACAGGTCGAGGAGGCGCTCGCCGCCGGCGACATGACCGCTTATGACCTGGGCTTTGAGTCCACGCGTGAGCTGCTCGAGGAGCTCGACGACTGCATTAAGCTGACCGTCTTTAAGGGCGGTCGCCTGCATGCCACCGTCATCGCCAACGAGGCTTGGGATGCCGCCCTTGCCAAGGGCGAGGACAAGCCCAAGGCAGCCAAGGGAGCCAAGCAGTCCTACAAAAAGAAAAAGCGCGGCGAGAAGGACCTCAAGGCCGTGCGTCCCAAGCACGTTAAACATCCCAAGCCAGAAACCATGGTTGAAGCCGTGCCGGAGCCCGAGCCCGAGGCAGAGATCGAAGTCGCTATTGAGGTAACAGCAGAAACCGAAATCACCGCCACGAACGATCCCGAAGTCATATCTGAGCAGGAAACCACTGCGGAGCTCAACGAAGCTCCCAAGTCGACAACCGAAGAAGCCGCTGACCAGCCCGAGACGTCTGCATTCCAAAACAGCGATGTCTTTGGTGACAAGGCCGAGGACGATCAGTCCGACGAGCCCGCAGATCAAGACGCTACCGAGTCGACGCCGGAGCCCGAGGCACCGCAGCCCGCCATCTCGCTCACGGTCGTCTATGACCCCGAGAACGCAAACGCCGGCATCACCACCATGGCATCCACGCCGGTCGAGACAAAGCCGAGCATCGAGAATCAGAGCGCTCCGCAAGTCGAGTTCGACACCGCGACCGCAGACGCACCTGCCATCGTCGAGCCCGCAGATTCCGCGGCGATGCCGAAAGCGGACACCGAATCAGTACTCGGCGCCGAACCCGCGCCCGTCATCGAGGTGACGCCCGTCAATGAGCAGGCCTTCGCACCGACGATGGTACCGGCCCTCGCACCCGTAGCGCCCGCCATCCCCGAGGACTTCCCCGTCGATTTCGCAACCGAGGTCTTCTGCCCCGGTCCGTTGCTACACCAGCTGTCGACCTATCTCCCCTACGGCGCCGACACCCTCGGCATCGTCGGCGAGTACTACTGGATCGCCCGCGAGCGCGGTACCATCGAGGCCGCGCGAAACCGCGCAAGCTTCCCCCTGCGCTACACGCAGGCCGGCGAGCGCCACGAAGTTACCGTGCGCGTCCGCCGCAACACCACCGGTGGCCTCGGATCCACCTGGGCCATCGATAAAGTCGAAGAACCCGAGCAGTAACGACAAACGGCTCAAATCCAAATCAGGATTTGAGCCGTTTTTATTTGTTGATGTTGCGTAACCAACAGCGAGCGGGCCGCAAGTGCCCCAGGTTGCCGTGAAAGAGGAGCGACGCGTACTTCGGTACGCGAGCGACGGCTTGAACGGCAAGATGGGGTGCTTGCGACCCGCGCAGCGTCGAGCAGTTACGCGGTTTGGAAAACCGCGTAACGATCTAGTCGCGCGTCAGCTTACGGTGGATACGATGCGGCTGGGCTGCGTCCTCGCCCAGGCGCTCGATGCGGTTGGCCTGATAGGCCTCGAAGTTGCCCTCGAACCAATACCAGTTGCCCGGGTTCTCGTCGGTGCCCTCCCACGCCAGGATGTGCGTGGCAACGCGGTCTAGGAACATACGGTCGTGGCTAATGACCACCGAGCAGCCCGGGAACTCGAGCAGCGCCGCTTCGAGCGAGGACAGCGTCTCGACGTCGAGGTCGTTCGTAGGCTCGTCGAGGAGCAGCAGGTTGCCGCCCTGCTTGAGCGTGAGCGCCAGGTTCAGACGGTTGCGCTCGCCACCGGAGAGTACGCCAGCGCGCTTCTGCTGGTCCTGGCCCTTAAAGCCAAAGCTCGCCACATAAGCACGGCTCGGAACCTCGGTCTCGCCGACCATCATGTGGTCCAGGCCGTCCGAGACGACCTCCCATAGGTTCTTATCGGGGTCGATGCCGGAACGGTTCTGGTCGACGTAAGAAATCTTGACGGTCTCGCCCACCTCGAGCTCGCCCGAAGTCAGCGGCTCCAAACCCACGATGGTCTTGAAGAGCGTGGTCTTACCGACACCGTTGGGGCCGATAACGCCCACAATGCCGTTGCGCGGCAGGGTGAACGAAAGGTCATCGATGAGCACGCGGCCATCGAACTCCTTGTGCAGGTGATGGGCCTCGAGCACCTTGTTGCCCAGACGCGGGCCCACAGGGATGCGGATGTCGGTCCAGTCGAGCTTCTGGCTTGCGCGGGCCTCGGCCTCCATCTCCTCGTAGCGAGCCAGACGGGCCTTGTTCTTGGCCTGGCGAGCCTTGGGCGAGCTGCGTACCCACTCGAGCTCGGCCTCCATGCGCTTGGCGAGCTTGGCGTCACGGTTGCCCTGGGCCTCGATACGCGCGGCCTTGGTCTCCAGATACGTGGAGTAATTGCCCTTGTAGGGATAAAGGTGACCGCGGTCGACCTCGCAGATCCACTCGGCAACGTTATCCAGGAAGTAGCGATCGTGTGTGACGGCAAGCACCGCGCCCTGGTAGTTATGCAGGAAGTGCTCGAGCCACAGGATCGACTCAGCGTCCAGGTGGTTCGTGGGCTCGTCGAGCAGCAGCAGGTCGGGAGCCTCGAGTAGCAGCTTGCACAGGGCCACGCGACGGCGCTCGCCGCCGGAAAGCACGTTGACCGGCATGTCGGAATCGGGCAGCTGCAGGGCGTCCATGGCCTGACCGAGCTTGGAATCGATATCCCAGCCGTCGGCGGCGTCGATCTCGTCCTGGAGCTTGCCCATCTCGGCCATGAGGGCGTCCATATCGCAATCCGGGTCGCACATCTCCTCGCCGATCTTGTTGAAGCGATCGACCTTGGCAATCATATCGCCAAACGCCATGCGCACGTTCTCGATGACGGTCTTGTCGTCATCGAGCGGCGGCTCCTGCTGCAGGATGCCCACGGTGTAGCCGGGGGTAAGCCTGGCATCGCCGTTGGAGACTTCCTCGATACCGGCCATGATCTTGAGCAGGGTCGACTTGCCCATGCCGTTGGGACCCACAACGCCGATCTTGGCACCGGGGTAGAAGCTCAGGGTCACGTCGTCAAGGATTACCTTGTCGCCATGGGCCTTGCGAGCCTGATACATCTGGTAGATAAACTCCGCCATATGTCTGTCCTATCCTTTCTACCTGCTGTTTCCCTATTCTTGATTCGCTTTAGTGGAAACGAAATGAGAAAACCAGCTCTGAAACTTAACGAAAAAGGGGCATGGTTGCCCACACCCCCTAATACTACCTGGGAAAAGTCCCCCGGAACATACTATGAACTGCGTACGCTAGTTTTCCGCAACCTTAGCGAACGGCTCGCTGCGATTTACGCCACAGCAGATACGAATAGGCGTAGGCAGCTCCGGCCGAACCAAACGCCAGAGCCGCAATCACCGCGGCGACGACTTCACTCGAAAGCACGCTGCCCGCCACGCCCATCACAATCAGGCCAACACCCAGCACCATAAAGCAGGCACCGCCAAAGCGCTGCGTACGGCGCCAGTTCTCGGGATCGGCAAGCGCCCAGGGCGTCTTGATACCGAGCGTATAGTTCTGCTTCACACGCGGCAAGTAGTTGCCTACGCCGATGAACAGCAAACCGACAGCACCGGAAATCAGCACGTTGACCGAACCGACCGCCGGCACCACGCCCCAGACCGTAAGCTCTCCCAGCCAGCTTATGGCGCACATGAACAAGGTGAAGGCAATTACGAAGCCCTGATAGAACTTACCCGAGGTTCGATATGCCTCACCTTTGGGATCGATGCGCGGCACCACGCAGAACATTGCGAGAAGCGCCAGAGGCAGCACGCCGAGCGCGGAGGCCATCCAGCTAGGGCCCCAACCGTCGACGGCGCCATTCGCGCCCCAGTGCGTGGGAATCTGCGCCGGCAGGCTCGGCATCACTATCAGATGCGCTGCGACATTGGCAACGCACAGAGCGACCAGTGCAATCCACACGCGCGACGATACCCCCGTGACGTGAATGCCCTTGTTTTCGTTATTCATCCTTATCACCTTCAGTGTTTGTAAAGCCCATAAACCAGCCAATCAAGTCCTGCATGACGGTGGTATTTAAGCTGTAAACGATGTTTTGGCCATGGCGCTCATCGGTCACCAGCCCGGCGTTTTTAAGCGTTGCCAGATGATGGCTGAGCGACGGTTTGCTTATGTCGAAATGCTCGGCGAGCTCCCCCGCCGTGCAATTGCCCTCGCGCAGCAGTTCTAAAATGCGCCGCCGCGTTGGATCCGCCAGCGCCTTAAAACCTTCTCCCGGCATAGAACCTCCTCTCGCTATCTCTCGCGACGTGCACACTATACTCGATATTTAGATGTTTGTCTAATTATCTAATAGCAATGTTATGTATAGAACATTCGTTCGTTTTTAGATACAATGGGTCCAGAAGCAGATGGGCCAGCTCCCTCTTCCCAAGAAGGAGATGGACTATGAGTATTAACGATGTCCTGACGTTGTTGTTGCTTGTAATCGCGGCTGTGGAGCTCGGCATCCACATTGGAGGTCGAATGAAATAGCCGCCCCCGCGTAATGCGAAGACGGCCACTTCTCACGCTACAAACGTGTTTGGGAGTTGGCCAACCCGCTGCAACGGGTGCCATCTGCTTCATCTTATGCGAATCACTGCCTCATTTCAACAAGCCCCTAGGGCTCAAATGGAATCGCGATAATACCTATAATGGCGATAGCTAAAACACGATTCGCTTCCCCATCGGAGGATGTCTATGACCGAAACTGCTGCACTCGTCGAGACACGCGACACCAAGCTCGAAATCATCATGGGCCGCGAGGCACTCGACAAGCTCGCCGATGCCACGGTGCTGGTACTCGGCTGCGGAGGTGTGGGCTCTAACTGCTGCGAGGCACTTGCCCGTGGCGGCATTGGTCATTTCGTCATTCTGGACAAGGACATCATCGCGCCCAGCAATATCAATCGCCAGGCCATCGCCTTTCATAGCACCGTCGGCAAGCGCAAGGTTGACGTGATGGAAGCCATGATCCACGATATCAATCCTGCCGCCACCGTCATCAAGCGTACCGAATACCTGCTGAGCGACAACATCGATGATTTCTTCGCGAGCGTTTTGGAGCAGACGGGCGGCAAGCTCGACTACGTCGTCGACGCCATCGACACCATCTCGGCCAAGCTCACCATTGCCAAATATGCTCAGGACCACGGCATTCGTTTGGTTAGTTCCATGGGCGGGGCCAACAAGCTCCATCCCGAGTGCCTCCGCTTTGCCGACATCTTCGATACGGTACGTGACCCCATGAGCCGCATTATGCGCAAAGAATGTAAGAAGCGCGGAATCAAGAGCCTACACGTACTGTTTAGCTGCGAGGAATCGGTTAAGACACAGCCCCGCGATCCTTCCAACATCCACGAGCGCACCGAGCTGGGAACCGCCAGCTTTATGCCGCCCATCATGGGTCAGATGATTGCCGGCGAGGTTATCCGCCAGATTAGCGGGCGCGGGTGCGAGCGCGTGCGCGCCGATGGCCAGCGCTTGGACTAGCAGGGTGCGCCACGATGAAGCTGCAGCTGTTTGATGTGCACTGTCATCTCGATTTAATGGCTCACCCGGACGCCGTTGCCGATGAGGCAACGGCGCTGGGCCTGGTTCTATTTGACTGCGGCGTCGATCCGCACGACTTTGCACGCGCCAAGAAGCGCGCCTGTAGCCGTTCAAATATTTTTGCCGGCATCGGCCTCCATCCCTGGTGGCTCGCCGACGGACGATGTGGTCCTGCCGAAGTCAATCTGCTTTGCGAAGTCGCTGACCAAGAGCGCTATATCGGCGAGGTAGGACTCGACTTTTCCGCGCGCTTTGCCGGAAGCGAACCGCTACAAATACAGACATTTGACCGGCTCTGCGATGCGCTCGTGCAGCATCCTCTTACCGGGCGCGTAATATCAATTCACGCCGTTCGTTCGGCGGGAACCGTACTGGACGTCCTCGAATCGCATGGACTACTCATCCCAAACTCCGACTCCCCCGTTATCATCTTCCACTGGTTTAGCGGCACTTCGGACGAACTCGTCCGCGCGCGTAATGCGGGCTGCTATTTTTCCGTCAACGAACGCATGCTCGCATCTAAACGAGGACGCGAATACACACGACAGATTCCACTCGACCGTCTACTGCTCGAGACCGATGCGCCGGCCGAGCCAAACACAGAAACAAGCGCGCAATCGCTCATCAGATCGCTCACAAGGACCTCAGAACGCATCGCCTCGCTCAAAAAATGTGACATAAAGCACATCGAATCGGCAGTTTTAGCAAATGCGCGCTCTGTTTTTGACCTTCGCTAACCCCTGTGGGCAAAAATGCCAAGGGACATGCGAATCGCACAACGCAGTCCTTATTGGAAGGCGGTACAGTTCGGCGGCATTACACCAATTCGTGCATGAGATCACGGTTGCGTGTATACAATTCGTCAAAGATATGACGACGCGACGCATATAGCTCGTGGGCAGTCATATCGGGCACGATTGTTTGCGCAACGCCAAGGACTCGGGCGAGTTCATCCCATGATGTATAGGCGCCACCTGCGAGAGCTGCCATAATAGCATCACCGAAGCATGCGCCCACCGTAACCTTGGCAACCGAGACCTCGCGCCCGCATACGTCGGCGATAGCTTGCATCCAAATTGGATTCTTGGTTCCACCTCCGACAAGCATAATGCGCCCAATTGGCAGTCCATGCTCTCGCTCGATAATGTCGACATGGGATGCAACGGTATACGCGACGCCTTCCAAGGCGGCGCGAACCATATGGGCTCGCGTATGCCTTCCGGTCAGGCCAAAGAAGACGCCACGCGCCTCGGGATCGTTGAGCGGAGTACGCTCCCCCGCAAAGTACGGCAGACACAGGAGCCCATCGGCACCCGGCGCCACATCGGCGGCATCATGCGCCATAACCGAATATGCATCGGGGCCACCGTGGCCCTCGGCCTCTACCGCGTCGCGATACAGCTCTTGGCGCAGCCACGATGTGAGTGCACCCGCTGTATTGGTCCCCGCGCAGATCCCGTAAGTTCCGGGAATGATAAACGTCCCTGGCCACAGGCGAGCATCATCGACCATATGATCAGCTAAGTAGATGAAATACGCCGTGCTCCCCAACTGAACCATCATATCGCCGGGACGGAATACACCCGTCGAAATGGCCTCGGCACCAGAGTCGCCCGTTCCCACCAAGACAGGTGTCCCTGCCACGAGCCCCGTCGCCTCAGCCGCACGCTGCGTAATCACCCCGGCAATATCGGTAGCCGACATTACCTCCGCCATCTGGTCAGGCCGGCAGAAACGAGCACATTCCCGAGCATCAACCTTCCAAGTGTAGCGATCGTATAGGGGAAGAAAATCCTCCGCCAAATAACGGTCCACCGTAAAACGCCCCGTCAACTTCGCGCACAGAAACGATGACGCCGTCAGGAACTTCGCGGCACGTTCGTGCACCTCGGGCATATTCTCCTTAAACCACAAGATCTTTGGAGCAATATCTGACGAACAGGGATCGTGCCCGAAAAGCTCGCGTGCGCGATCTGGCCCATATTCGGAAAGAAGCTCGTCAATCTGCGGCTTCGAACGTGCATCGACTCCATATAAAATCGCGGGTGCCAGCGCGTTGCACTCGGTATCGACCGGTACGCAGTCGCAACCCAATGCGGAAAGGCCCACGCATCCAATCTGCGCCGCATTAACCCCCGATCGCACCACCAGCTCGCGCGACAAGCGGCAAAAATCTCCCCACCAAACTGCCTCCGCATCATGCTGGTACCATCCATCACGCGGGTTGTCCGTCTCGTGTCCACAAGAGGCCTGGCAAACGATATTGCATCGATCATCGATTAAAACGCCTTTAGAGGCGCTTGTCCCAATATCAATACCCAGATAGAACGCCATAGGTGCCTACTCCCCTCGCGCCGTACGAGCGGCAGCCATAAAACGAACTACCCGCTCAACATCAACCGGGGCATCCAGCTTTCCGTCGCGCTTTAAGCAGGTGCCGACAAACGCGCCATCGTAGTGAGCAAATACGTCAGCCACGGTATTTTCGCGACAACCGGTGCCACATACCACAGGCACTTCGCCAACACGCTCGCGGACCTCATCGGCAAGCTCGCCCGAAGCACCACGACCGGCAGCCGAACCGCCGATGACCATCGCATCCGGTAGGCAATTAAAGAGAAGTGAATCGGCAATGTCCGCAGTCGTGCGGTCGTTGAGATAAACCTCCCCCTCGCTCGTGATGAAGTGAAAAAGCTTGAGGTCGTCCAGGCGCAGCGCCGTCTTGCGACGCATGGTGTGAGCGAAATCTCGGTTAATCAGCCCGAGATCACCGGCCCAGGCACCGCAAAAATTGCAGCGCGTGAACTGCGCATCGACGGCAGCGCACAGCTCGATTGTGGCATCACCATCGTAAATAGCTTCAGCTCCCCAAGGGGTCGACAAATCATGGGACAGAACCCCGATTACATAGCCCATCGATGCAAGGGTTGAGGGAGAAACGTGCTGCTCATAGGGCATCGAGAGCTCATTGGTAATCAAAATGCCATCGACACCGCCCCGTTGCAACGCTTCGAGATCGCGCTTGGCGGCTTCCACGACCTGCGACACGCTTCCGCCCGGGTAATACAGTGGATCGCCCGGCAGAGGACGCAGGTGCAGCATTCCGATAACCGGCTTTTCGGTCTTGAACATCGAGGTTAGAAACGACATAGCGTGCTCCTTCATAGGGTTATTGCAGGGACGTTACTCCCCCAGCACCTCGACGTACACTTTTCGCTTCTGCGGACCGTCAAACTCCGCAAGATAGATGTTCTGCGCACCTCCACACACGATGTGGCCATCTTGGACGGGAAAGAAGCAGCTGTTTCCACAAATCATGCTCTTGATATGCCCACAGGAGTTGTTGCCGGTGGCTCCATAGCTCGGCAGGAAGTGTGCATGCGCATAGGGGGCATCTAGCGGGGCGATGCGATCAAGCGTCTCCATAAGATCCGTCTCCACGCAGGGCAGCCCCTCGTTTACCACGATTCCGCAGGTCGTATGCGACAAAATAATCGCCGCCAAGCCATTGGTCACCGAGCTGCGTTCGATGGCAGCGTGCACGTCCTCGGTAATATCGATGAACTGGTCCGGAGCAGTCGATAGATAGCTCAATGTCTCGAGCGTCACCATGTTCACTCATCCCCTTCAAGAAAACGCAGGGCATTACCCCAGTAGAGCCTTTCTCGCGCATCATCGCGCATGGGCACGGTATCGAGCGCCCGCTTGAGTTTGAATGCACGGAAGCGCGGCGTATTGCTGGCGAACATCACTTGGTGCGATAGCGCGCGCTCATACCACAGCGGCCCCATATCGACCGTGAAAAGACGCTGCATCATCTCCTCGGGCGAATCGATGTAAGTGATAGAGGTGTCCGCGTAGCAGTTGGGATACTTGAGCAGCATCGCCACGGTCTCGCGCACCCAGGGCCAGCCAAAATGGGTCAAACTAAAACGCACATTTGGATGCGTTGCGATTGTGTGCTCAAATGCAAGCGGGTTACTGCGCGAGAGCTCTGCGCCCGGCTCCCAAGACATACCGGCATGGAAAACCACCGGCTTGTTATAGCGCTCGCACAGTTCGTAAAGCGGCTCGGCCACAGCATCATCGGGGGCAAAACCCTGCTTTGCAGGATGCAGGCAAAGCCCCTTTGCCCCCAACTCGGTAAAGGCGCGCTCCAATTCGTCTGCGGCACCGCTCACCTGCGGGTCTACGCTCGCAAATCCCCACAGACGATCGGGATGTGCGGCAACCAGCATGGCAATCTGGTCATTGGTGCCAAAGTGCCCTCCGCATGCCGTGGTTACATCGAGCGGCATGAGCACGCTCTTCTGCACATCGCAGACGTCCATCTCGACTTGAAGCTCATCCCAATCCATGGGGCCCATATGCCCCATACCAAATTCTCGTGACCAAAAACCGAATCCATCAGGCTCATCACCCGGCGTACAGATCTCGCCGTAGAGCATAGGATGGACCAACATGTCGATAACCATTTCGTACTCCTTTCCAAGCATTTGACCCTAGTACGGCTCAAACGAACCGATCACTCGGGACGACAGCTCAGCGCCCGCCTTCATACACGCCGGAATATCAAGGCCATCGATCACGCCCTTGGTAAACCCGGCGATATACGAGTCGCCGGCACCCACGGTATTAACGACCTTCTCCGCCGGCACGATCCCGCACTCATAGAAGCGCTCACCGTCATAGGCAATGCTTCCCTTCTCGCCAAGCGTGGCAACCGCAACGCGCGGCCCCAATTCCTGCGCGTGACGTACCCAGTCCCGCAGCTCCGGAGTGTCATCTTCAAACGACATAAATGCGTAGTCAACGTAGGGAAAATGATTCTCGCAGGCATATTCGGGATCCTGGCTGAACACCGAGAAGTCCATAACCACCGTCTTGCCCGCATCATGCCACTCGGGCAGGAGGTCCAAACAATTGCCAAACAGGTCGGTATGAATGATGTCATGCTCTAGGATAAACGCCCGGTCATCTTCATTCGGACGATATGTCTCCATTACGCCATCGATTGCCTCGAGATGCACGCGATCGACGCCGTCTTTCAATGCCATGAGCATCACCGAGGTGTCGCCATCCTCCACCCGCAGATGAGAGATATCAAACCCCTCGGCGGCCAGCGCCTCTCTCATCTTGTCTCCGTACTCGTCCTTGCCGACAACCGACACGGCGGATACCGAAACGCCCATTCGTGCAAGATGGATACCCCAGTCAATGCCATTACCAGTCGGATAGAACACGCCGATGTTTTGATAGACGTCCGCACAGCAAAAACCAGCCGCACACGCTTTAATACCCATGGTCTTCTCCAATGTTCAAAAGGGGACCCACCACATGGCGAGCCCCCTTTTCGCGTTTCGCTTATTGTTTTGCATCGGCTGTCCAAGGCCTCATAGCCAGACCGCCGTACGCTTTCTTAAGCTATTCGACGATTGGTGCTCCGTGGCCCCAAGAACCTTCCATGCCGCACACGGTCGAGGCAAACCCGGCAGCAAAGTCGAGCGCGCGCTCGATGGCCTCGGCGCCACCCTCACCACGCTTGGCGGAATCGAGATAGCACATCAAAAACGAGGTGAGGAACGAGTCGCCCGCCCCCATGGTGTCCTTCATGTCCGTTACCGGTTTAGCCAGCTGGCGGTAATAACGCTCGCCGTCGTAAGCGATGCAGCCCTCGGCGCCCGCCGTAGCCGACACAAAACGCGGACCCAGATCCTTCACCCATGCCAGACGCTCGCGAATCTCGTCCTCACTCGCGGCATCCGCCGCACTAAAGAAAGCAAAATCGACATAGGGCGCAATCTGCTCGTAGTACTCGTCGGTGGAGTCGTCCGAAAAGTCAAAAGAGACCGTGACGCCCGCAGCCTTCAACTTGGGCAGCTCGCGCTCGGTGAAGCAATAGTTGCCCGAATGAACCACATCGAACTGCTTCATGTACGAAAGGTCAAAGCGATCGAGAACATAGCGCGCATCGCCACGGATACCGCCCTCGTTGGAGCCGAGGAAGACACGGTCACCGTCAACGACGGTCACGCGAGCCGCTCCGTTCTCGCCAATCATCTGCTCGCACTTGTCAAGCTCGATACCCTCATCCTCGAGGCTTGTAATGACATGCTCGGCAGCGGCGTCATTGCCAAAAATGCCCATGTATGCAGAGCGTGCGGCACCGCATTTCTTGGCATAAACGGCGAAGTTCACCGCATTGCCGCCGGGATACATGGTGTGGATATGCTCGTAGCGATCGACGACGTTGTCGCCAAATCCGAGCGCGTTAACGTTAAATGCCATGGCCTTTGCCCCTTCTAGTACTCGACAACACCCATATAGCGACGGAAATCGGGATCGTGATCAAACACCTTGCCGCGTGCAGCACGCAGCTCGCAGTTCATGGCGTAGAACAGCACCGGGTCCAGATAGGCACGGACGCTCGCCGGCACGGCTTCCATACCGTACTCCTTGGCATCGAGCACCATCAGCGTATCGGTATGCGTCTTAAGGAACGCAAGGGCGCGCTCGTCCATGGCACGGCACTCGCTGGAGCCCATCTGCAGGAAGTAAAAAACGCCATCCTGAGTAGCCTCGAAGGGGCCGTGGAAGTACTCGGCAGAGTGGATGTAGCTGCAGTGCTGCCACTGCATCTCCATAAGAGAGCAGATAGCGAAACCGTAGGTCTGGCTAAAGTTGGGACCGCTGCCCAGAATGTAGAAGAACTCGTGCTCCTGGCAAAGCTTGGCAAAACGATCGCCTAGCTCGGCATTTACCTTCTCACGTGCCGGGGGAAGAATCTTATCCATCTCGGCGATACCGGCATACATATCGGCAAGATCGGCGTAGCCCTCCTGCTGATCGAGCAGCTCGGCCGCAAGCGACAGCGAAATGCCAGCGGGGACCTCGGCCTGCGGCACGCCCTCGCCCCACGGGTAGACCCACGTGGTCCACTTGCCGGAGTCAATCTTGGATCCAGCGTTGTCGGTCTGGGCGATCACCGTAGCGCCGGCAGCAAGGGCAATCTCACAGCCCTCGACGACCTCGGGGGTGTTGCCACTGTGGCTGCAAGCAATGACCAGGGATTTCTCACCCAAGCGGCGCGGGCGCATGATATCAAACTCGCGAGCCGTATAGATATACGAAGTGAAGGTGGTTGCCTCGCGCTGCAGAAGCTCATGAGCCGGGATCAAATCGATCATGGAGCCACCGCAAGCAATCCAGTAGACGCTGTCGAACTTGCCCTTCTCGGCAATTGCCTCTTTGATCAGATCGTGTGCGTTCATATCCAGTTCCTTTCTTGTTTGGTCCGCAATCAATGACGTTGGCTGCGTGGCCGATAGTTGGTTTAGTCAATCAGATATTTCTCGAATGCGGCCATGTTCTTGGCATCTGCCGCCGCCGGGTCATCGTAGTAACGCCCGTCCGTGATTTCCTGGCCCAGCATGCCATCGAAACCATGGGCATTAAGCGTGGCGACGAAGGCGTCCATATCGTGCTTGCCATCGCCCCACACCAGATGGCCATACGGGTCACCGTCGATAAAGTGCATCTCGTGAATTGCCCCATCACCAAAGGCGGCAAACCAGTCCTCGAGCGTCTCGCCCGCAACGCCCATCGCGGTTGTATCAACCATGGGCTGTAAGTACGGGCTCGCGACCTCGTCAATCATGCGCTTCGCATCGGAAACCGTCGTTACAAGGTTGCTCTCCTCGGGACGCAGGCTTTCCATCGTAAGCACCAGACCGTGCTCACCGGCATACTCCGCCAGAATGGACAAGTGCTCGCGGCTGCGCTTCCAGGCTTCCTCGCGGTCCTCGTCCCAGTCGCCCCAGCCCGAGTTGACGGACATACGGTCGCACCCAAGTACCTCGGCAAGCTCAATGCCGTGCTTAAAGTACGCCAGGCTGCGCTGTTCATGCAGCGGTTTGCGTGCGCAGTACTGCCAAGGATAGACAACATTCTCGGGGCACAGAGTACGATACCTAAGCCCACGGTCTGCAGCCTTTTTCGCCAGGACCTCAGCCTCAAAGTAGCCCGTGTGGTCGAGCGTCACATGCGGCTCCGCACACCACAGCTCAATGGACTCAAAGCCCAAACGCTGCTGCACATCAAGGAAGTAATCGAGCGACCACATGATGTAGTGGATATTCATGCCCGCAATCTGTTCGCGGCGCAGCGTCGGTTTGGATTCAGACATCTTATGCCTCCTTATTTCGATCGAACACGATTTGTCCGTCCGACATCGTCATATCAACCGAAAGATCGCGTGCGTCGCGATAATCGAGGTCGAACACATCCCGATCGAGCACGCAGATATCGGCAAGCTTGCCGACCTCAAGCGTACCCAGTTCGTCTTCGCGCATCAGATCGTACGCGCCCCCGGCAGTCCAAGCACGCAAGAGCTCGACAAGCGTCAGCGCGTTGGCCTCATTCACGGGCAGCCCATCGTCGAAGTATCCACCGCACGCGCTGTAGATTGACTCGCCCAGGCTCGGAATCAGCAGTGGCAAATCCGTACCACAGCACACCGTGCATCCGGAATCTTCCATGCCGTGGCGATTCCAGCTGTGCAAAAGTCGCGTCTCGCCAATTTGTCGACGCATCATCGACAGGCAATCCTCGCGCCGGTCCAGCGTCAAAATCTGCGGATAGACCTCGCAAATTCCACCTAACTTGCCAAACTCGACAAGATCGGTCGGATCAGAGTTCTCGAGATCGGTAATCGCATGGCGGCGAAGCAACCGTCCATGCTCGTCTCGAGGCAGCGAGGCATAGAGCGCCACGGTGCGACGAACGGCGCCATCGCCCTGGCAATGCAAGGAATATCGGAAGCCGTCAGCATCAATTGCGCGCAGCTCGTTCTCAATCAGATCCCACTCGGGCTCCTCGACAACCGTCTTGCCGGCAGCTCCCGCATCGGCCGTGTCCTCATAGGGGTCAATCATCTCGGCAAGCCCCGCCCATACGCCGCGATCGGTCATACGGTTGAAGCCAGAAAAACGAACGAACGGTCCCCGAAAGCGCTCTCGTGCCTCGCGAGCATACGACAGATTTGCACCGGCACCCACCGGCTGCGACATCATAGAGACGCGAACCGTCAGCTCACCAGATTCTTCACGGCGAGCCATTTCGTCGGCAAAACCGTAGTAGTCATCAAACGCCATCTCCTTGATGGCGGTAACGCCGCGCTCGTTAAGCATGCTCATGTAGTCCGAATACCCCGCACGTACCTCGGGCAGCGCGAGGAAATCGCTCATCATGCGCCAGATCTTCTCGGCATAGCACGCCTGGGGTGTGAAGCCGTATCGCGCACTGGCGGCAGCATTGAGAACGCAGGTCTCCGCACCCGGTGTAAAGCAGACGACAGGGATATCGCCAAAACAATCGTCAAACACAGCCGCCGTATTTGCGTTCTCGGCATCCGATGCCAACGTTTCGGGTAGGTTGTGGCCAAAAGCCGCCGCGCAATCCGGATGATCTTCTTTCCATGCACGCAAGAGCGACACGGCCTCTTTGGCATCAGCGATGCCGGACAGATCAGGCCCCAACGTCCGCAGCGCCCAGCCTGTATAGAAGGTATGCACATCGATCAGGCCAGGCATGACGGTGCGGTCGCCCAGGTCAACTACCTCGTCCGCCTGGGTCAAATACGAAGCTAACTCACACTTGGTGCCAACAGCCTCAATTCGATTGCCACGGACCGCTACGAAACCTTCAAACGGCAGGTCCCCCGTACCGGTAAAGACGCTCTTAGACGTCAGGACCGTCAAACGATCAGACATCACAACCACCTACGCCGGAAGCATGCCAGAAATTGCCGTTACGATCAGGCCAAAGACGACCATGAAGATGAAGAACTTCCAAATGGTCTTCCACCATTGGCCAAACGAAATCTTAGCCACGCCAAGGCCGGCAACCGTCATGCCCGCCACGGGACTGATGGTGTTGATGGTCTGGTTGGCAAACTGGAGCGCGGTAACGGCCGCCTCGGGATTGAGGCCCATGAGCTCGGTCAGGGGGCCCATAACGGGCATGGTGAGTGCCGCCAGGCCAGAACTCGAGGGAACCAGCAAAGAGAGCAGGCCAAGGACGATATACATAAACGTGGTGTAGACGGCGGCGGGCGCACCGGCGAGCGCAGTAGCGAGCGCCTGGAGGATGGTGTCGATGATCATGCCGCCCTCGGCGATGACCAGAATACCGCGAGCGATACCGATAACGATGGCGGCGTACGCAAAGTCGGCGAGACCTTTAACGAACTCCTCGGCAATCGTCTGCTGGTCAAGACCGCCCAGGATACCGGCAAGCAAGCCCATGCCAAGGAACACGGCGGAAATCTCATTCATGTACCAACCCTGGGTAACAAGACCCCAGACGATAATGCCCATACCGCAAGCAAAATCGATAAGCACGAGCTTCTGACGGGTAGTGAACTCTTCCTCGATGGAGGCATCGGTCACGGAAAACTCGATACGCTTGAGCTTATCGTCCTCGTACGTAATGGACGACTCGGGGTTTTTCTTGACGCGCATGGCGTAGCGCATGGCCCATGCGATACCGACGGCAGTGAAGATGACCCAAGAAACGGCGCGCAGCCACAGTTGCGGATTGCCCTCGATGCCAATGATGCCCTGGGCGATCAAAACATTAAACGGATCGATGGTCGAAGCGCAATATCCCAGGTTAGGACCAAGGAAGCAGATGATGAATGCCGTCATCGAGTCATAACCGATACCCATCATGATGGGAATGAAGATGGCATAGAACGGCAGGGCTTCCTCAGACATACCAAACGTGGTGCCGCAAATGGACAGCAACGTCATCGTGATGGGAATGATGAGGATGTCCTTGTTCTTGAGCTTTTTAATCACACGGCTCATGCCGGCATTCAAAGCGTTGGTCTTGGTGATGATTGCGAACGATCCGCCAATCAATAAGACGAACGCAACGACGTCGGCAGCCTCCTGGATGCCCTTAGTGGGCGCTTGCAGGACCGCGAAGATATCCTGACCCAGATTGATGGTCTCGCCGGTCTCGGAATCGGTGTAGTTCTTATCGACCTGTTCATAGGTTCCAGCAACGGCGACTTCACGCTCGCCCGCCGCTGTCGAAATCATCTTGCGCTGATACTGACCAGAGGGAACGATCCAAGTCAAGACCGCAAAGACAACGATCAGCAAGAACATGATCGTATAGACATGCGGTAATTTGAACTTAAAACGTCTGTTTGTCTTCTTCGCCTTCGTATCTGACATAGATACCTCCAAAGAACTCGAGACTGCATCGCATCTCGCTTCAACGTTTGCACAAGGCAAACGTTCTATGACGTTCTATAGATTACCAGCAGCTTTTCTCGTCATCAAGATAATTTCAAACTGATTGCCGCAACGCGGTTGAACGGTTGCGTTTGCGCCGTGAACGGTATGAAAACGCCCGGTGAGATGATTCACCGGGCGTTTCCATACGCAATGTCCTAGATGTCAAAAACGTAGCGAGACCCAACGATCCGCTGACGACCGATGATAAACGGCCGCCGCTGCTCATCGAAAAAGAAGGCTTCCATATAAAACAAGGGTTCGCCAACGGGAACTGCCAACAACCGAGCGACCTCGGGCGACGCGCACGCGATCTCAAGCGTGCATGGGTCGGTAAACGCGGGCGTGCGGCCCGTCCGGTTGCGCACGAACTCAAAAATGGATTGGTTCGATAGAGGTGCCGTTGATAGATAGGCGTTGTCCTCGTAAACATATATGTTGTTCTCGAGCATGACAGGGACGCCATCGGCAGTACGCACGCGCTCAACGCAGATCAAGTCAGTTCCAACGGGAACACCAAAGAACCGTGCTTCGGTAGAATCCGCCGGCAGTATTTTTCTCGAAATGACACGCGCCCCCGGTTCCATTCCGTTAACGCGGCATGCGTCCGAAAAACTCTGGACGTCATCCTTCTGGCGAATCTTGCGCTTGAGCTTGGGAGCATTGACAAACGTGCCTTTCCCCTGTCGCTTCGTTAGATAGCCCTGTTGGACGAGCTCCTCAATAGCGCGTCGCACGGTGACGCGGCCAACTTTATAGCTCTCAGCCAATTCGAATTCGTTGGGTATCCGTGCACCTGCCTTGTAGGCACCGGAGTTGATTTCGTTTTTGATGATATCGATAACCTGTTGGTACAGCGGTATCGCTGCTTTGCCGTCAGTTAGCCCTTCAGTCGGTGGCATATACCCTCTCCAAGCACAATTTCGTCTAAAACGGGCTTAGGGGCATTCAACAAGTCCTTAAGCCCGCATTATCTTAAAGTATGCTAGGTGTCGCACCAAAATGTCGGCTATTTACTCATCAGACCCGAAAAACGCGCAACTACCGCGCTCCTAAGAAAGCGTGAGCAGCTCCGGCAGCTGGTCGATAATCTTGTCCGCGGCATCCTGGCTAAAGCCAAAGCGCTCCTCGCGCTTGGCAATGACCGTCAGGCCGGCTCGCTTACCCGCGGTAATGCCCGGAACGGAATCCTCAACGCAGCAGCAGCGATTCGCGGGCAGCCCCAGCAGGTCCAGCGCATGCAGGTAGATGTCGGGCTCGGGCTTGCTCTCCTTAAACTGCTCGCCGCTCACCACGTACTCAAAGGCATCCGACAGCCCGCATGCGTTGAGCACTTCCTCGATGCTAACCATGGGAGACGAGCTGGCAAGCGCCACGCGAACGCCGCGGCGCGGCAGCTCTCGAATCGTATCCACGGCGCCTGGGTTAATCAAAGCCTGGTAGTCACGCGGACGCTTATGCGCCCACTCGTCCCAACGGGCCAACGCTTCCTCGCCAGTGAAGTGCCCTTTACCGGCGCGCTCAAACCAATCGACCAGCATATGCAGGAAGAACTGATGTGAGGTACCAACCTGCCCGTTCAACTCCTTTTGGGTCAGATTCAACCCAAGCTCCTTGGCAAACGCGGCAGTCTCGCCCAGGTAGTAATACTCGGTATCGACAATGACGCCGTCCATGTCAAAGATAACGGCGTCGAACGGAAATGCGGACACGGCACCCTCCCTAACAAAAGGGCGCCCGCGAGCAGGCGCCCGAGCCATGCATTAATCGGCGATTCTAACCCAGCAGCTTATCCAACGCCACCGCAATGCCATCTTCGTTGTTATCGGCGGTCACCATCTGGGCTACAGCCTTAACCTCATCGACGGCGTTACCCATGGCAACACCGGTGCCGGCCCACTCAATCATGGACTTGTCGTTCTGGCCGTCGCCAAACGATACAACCTCACTGGCATCGATGCCGAGCTTGGGCAGGGCACCCTCGAGCGCACGGGCCTTGTCGATACCGGGCGCCGTGTACTCAAAGTACCAGTCGGCCGTAAACATGCCCGAAAGCGTCTGCTTAAAGGGCGCATACATCTCCTCGTAATGCGCCTGCAGGTAGGCCGGATCGCCCGCCGTCAGCAGCTTGTCCACGGGATAAGTGTCCACGACCTCATGCAAGCTCTCGACCTCGCGAATCTTAAGGTCGCACGCATCGCGCTCGTATTTGACGATGTTTTTCTGCGAGCCGTCAGGCAGCGTGATCATGCAATGGTACGAGTCCTCGACGTGCAAATCGCGACCAAGCGAAATCATAGGGATCACGTCAAAATTACGCAGGTGATCAATCAGGCGATGCAATTCGTCGGCAGGCATAGCCTGATCGAACAGCACCTCGTCGGTCTGGGCATCGACCACATGCGCGCCATTAAAGGCAACTAGCAGACCGTCATGGCTTTGAAGGTCGAGCTCCTGCGCCAAGGCGTGCAGCCCCCATGCGGGACGGCCCGAAGCCAAGATGAGCTTAATGCCCGACTCCTGCGCCGCGAGCAGCTTCTCGCGCGTACGCGGGCTGATGACCTTTTGGTCGTTGGTGAGCGTACCGTCGATATCCATTGCGATGGCTTTGATTGCCATATGTGCCTCCCTGTCATTGAGCAACCTTGTCTGAGCCATCATACAGAACACCCACGGCGGCGCTGTTTGCAACGGGAAAAATGTCACATTGTCCCAAACATGAACGGCGTGCCTTCGACGATTGCGATGCCCGTCGAGGCGCCTCCCGATACATTCCATTCTATCCAGATAGCAAAGGGCCTGCATCCCAACGGATACGGGCCCTTGTCGGCTATGCGTTAGTTTTCGCAGCGAATCCTACTTACGGTGCGCGCGATAGAACTCGATGAGCGCCTGGGTCGAAGCGTCCTGCTCGGCCTTGGCGGCGTCGTCGTGGAAGGCAGGGGTGATCTGCTTGGCAAGCTGCTTGCCCAGCTCAACGCCCCACTGGTCGTAGGAGTCGATGCCCCAGACCGTACCCTCGACAAACGTGATGTGCTCGTACAGGGCGATGAGCTCGCCGAGCGCGAACGGGGTCAGCGTGTCGCCAAAGATCGAGGTCGTCGGGCGGTTGCCCTCAAAGCAGCGAGCCGGGACGATCTGCTCGGGCGTACCCTCGGCACGAACCTCGTCGGCCGTCTTGCCAAAGGCGAGTGCCTTGGTCTGGGCCAGGAAGTTGCCCAGGAACAGCTCGTGCACGTCCTGACCGCTATCGGTCGCAGGGTTGGCGGTATTGGCGAAGGCGATGAAATCGGCCGGAACCACCACGGTGCCCTGGTGCAGCAGCTGGTAGAAGGCATGCTGGCCGTTGGTGCCGGGCTCGCCCCAGAAAATCTCACCGGTGTCGGAGGTCACGGCGCTGCCGTCCCAGCGGACATGCTTGCCGTTGGACTCCATGGTGAGCTGCTGCAGGTAGGCCGGGAAACGATGCAGGTACTGGCAGTACGGCAGCACGGCGTGGCTCTTGGAACCGAAGAAGTTGACGTACCAGACGTTGAGCAGACCCATCAGCGCGACGGCGTTGTTCTCGAGCGGCGTGTTGCAGAAGTACTCGTCGATGGCGTGGAAGCCCTCAAGGAACTGCTGGAAACGCTCGGGGCCGAGCACGACGATCAGCGACAGGCCCACGGCGGAGTCGACGGAGTAGCGGCCGCCGACCCAGTTCCAGAAACCGAAGGCGTTGGCGGGGTCGATACCGAAGGCCTCGACCTTCTCGAGTGCGGTGGAAACGGCGACGAAGTGCTTGGCAACGGCGTCGGCGTTCTGCTCATCGGAACCGTCGATGGCGCCCTGAGCCTTGAGCTGCTCGAGCATCCAGGTCTTGACCTCGCGGGCGTTGGTGAGGGTCTCGAGCGTAGTGAAGGTCTTGGACACGATGATCACGAGCGTGGTCTCGGGATCCAGGCCGCGAAGCTTCTCTGCCTGATCGTTGGGGTCAATGTTGGAGATATAGCGGCAGTCGATACCGGCGTCGGCATAGGGACGCAGGGCCTCGTAAGCCATGACCGGGCCCAAATCGGAGCCGCCGATGCCGATAGACACCAGGTGCTCGATCTTCTTGCCGGTAACGCCCTTCCACTCACCGGAGCGCACGCGCTCGGCGAAGGCATACATGCGATCGAGGACCTCGTGCACGTCGGCGACGACATCCTGGCCGTCGACGATAAGCTGGCCCTTCTCGCTTGCCGGACGGCGCAGCGCGGTGTGCAGGACGGCGCGGTCCTCGGTGGTGTTGATGTGCTCGCCGGAGAACATGGCGTCGCGGCGCTCCTCGAGCTTCACCTCGCGGGCAAGATCGCACAGCAGCTTGACGGTCTCATCGGTCACCAGGTTCTTGGACAGATCGAAGTGCAGGTCACCGGCGTCAAAGCTCAGCTTGTTCACGCGCTCGGCATCGGCGGCGAACCAGGCCTTGAGGTCGATGCCCTCGGCCTCGAGCTTCTCCTGATGAGCCTCGAGCGCCTTCCAAGCGGCAGTCGACGTAGCATCGATAGGTGCGGCAACAGTTGCCATAGAGTCCTCCTCAGCATACGGGCGCACGCCTCCATGCGCCCGGACATTCAGATGCCACTATTCTAGCGCAGGTCAAGACTATAATCAGCGAGCGTTGCCAATCGGCCCCCAAACGGCAACCGACCAAAAAGGGACAGGTTTATTTTGGCAGGTCAAACGCTTTACCTACCAAAATAAACCTGTCCCTTCCTGGCAGGTATTATGCCGCGGCGCACACGCTACCAAGCAGCTCGCGCAAGGGAGACCCGATGCCCTCCAGCAGCTCGGGCGCGATGATGGCAAAAACGGGAGCCTCGCCGGCTCCCACCGTAGCGGGCACCTTGCCCTCCGAGACAATGCATCCATAGGGGACAAAACCGTCCTCACCGGCATCGAGCGCCGCCATGCGGCGGGCGAGCTCGCGCGCAAAGCCGGCTGTATCGGCATCACCGATCGCCAGGACAAAGTCCACGCCCTCGTCGGTCGCCAGGGCCACGGCCTCGTTGACCAGCTCGCCTCCCCCATCGCCTCCAACCGAGCCACAGCGAAAGAGTACGCGCTCGAGCAGGGCCCGGTCGAGCGAGCCGAGCGCCGCCGAAACGAGCTCATCACGCGTGTGCTTGTCACCACCCAGCACAACCAGCGCCTTGGTGCCACCGTAGTGAGCGACCAATCGTCCGCACCAGCGAGCCACGTCTCCATCCGCAACAAGGCGCGTCGGCATACCAAACCCATAATTGACCATCTTTCCCACAACCCTTCCGTGCGTATAGGCGGTATCAATCGTTAGACCCATGCTACGAAGCGAGGTTTTCCGAGCTGTTTCGCACTCTTTAGAGCTGCGTTAAAACCCGATGCAGCCGCACGACCATACCTGCCAAAAAGGGACAGATTTTGACGGTGTCCGGTCGAGCAGGTATTATCGAACAGGTATTCGATAAGAACATGTGTTTGATGGGAGGGCTCGGATGGCGCACGAGCAGCACACCTACATCTGCATCGACCTCAAGACGTTTTATGCCAGCGTCGAGTGCGTCGATCGTGGGCTCGATCCGCTCACCACCAACCTGGTCGTTGCCGACGAATCGCGCGGACGCACGACTATCTGTCTCGCTATCACGCAGGCTATGAAGGACCTCGGGATACACAATCGCTGCCGTCTGTTCGAGATTCCCGACGGCATCGACTGCATCAAGGCCGTACCGCGCATGCAGCACTACATGGAGGTGTCGGCGCGGATCTACGGTATCTACCTGGAATACGTCAGTCCGCAAGACATTCACGTCTACTCAATTGACGAGTGCTTTATCGACGTGACGCCATATCTGGACCTCTATCACACCGATGCGGAAGGGTTCGCCTGCACGCTGCGCGACGAGGTCCTCGCGCGCACCGGCATCACGGCGACGGTCGGCATCGGCCCCAACCTATTCCAGGCCAAGGTAGCGCTCGACATTACCGCCAAGCACGTACCCAGCCGCATCGGCATACTCGACGACGAGACCTTTCGCAAGGAGATCTGGCCCCATCGTCCCATCACCGATATCTGGGGCATCGGTCCCGGCGTGGCAGCCCGCCTCGAGAAATACGGCGTCTACGATCTGATGGGCGTCGCGGCGCTCGACGAAAACCTGCTTTACGACGAGCTCGGCGTCAATGCCGAATATCTCATCGACCACGCCTTCGGGCGTGAGCCGACAACCATCGCCGATATCCAAGCTTATCGCCCGCAAGCGACCTCGACCACCACAGGGCAGGTGCTCTCGAAGGGCTATGCCTATGAGCAGGCCTACACCGTCTTGCGCGAGATGGTCGACAACGCCGTGTTGGACCTAGTCGATAAGCACGTGGTCTGCGACAGCATCTCGCTCTTTGTGGGTTATGCGAGCGAACGAGCTGACATACGCCGCCTCGACGCCAGCGGTACAGCGCAATATGTGGACGGATGCGGACACCTACGCTCGAGCACGTCGAGCATCGAACCCACCGCAACCGCCGGCCCTGAGCTCGCGCCCCGTGCGCCCAAGCCCGTCCAGCGCGATGACGAACGGCGCCGCCTGGTGCGGGAGGCGCAGGCTATCGATGGCATCTTTGTGGGAGAGCATGGCGGCAAACCGCGCGGTGGCTATGCCGCACTCTTAGCGCACTCCAACGCCTCGCGCAAGCTGCCCGAGCGCACCAATTCGTTTAAGAAGATCATGGGCTATTTCGATGAGCTCTGGGCGCAGACTGTCGATCCCAAACGACCAGTCAAGCGCATCAACCTGGGATTTGGCAACCTCATGCCGGAGGAGTTTGCCACCATCGATCTATTTAGCGATGTCGAGGCCGATGAGCGCGAGCGCGAGCTGGCCCGTGCCGTGCTGGCTGTAAAAGGCAAATACGGCAAGAACGCGCTGGTTAAGGGACTGAGCTTTACCGCCGGTGCCACCGCACGCGAACGCAACGATCAGGTAGGAGGGCACCGTGCCTAAGCCCCAACAGCAGCCGATGCGGCCACCGACACCTTTTGAACGCCTAGCGGACCCCGAGGGAAGACGTCGCTCCGCCGACCCCAAGCTCACCGCTAACGGCGCCGTCCGTGCCGGCCGTGCCGCGCAGTTTATGCCCTTTGCCGCCCTCACGGGATATTACGAACTCGTGCGCAAGCAAGAGATCACCGCCGAACCAAAATGTGAACTCACGGAAGAAAAAGCCCTCGAGCTTTCGAAAAAGCTCGAGGGCCTCAAACGTGGCGACCTAGTCCGCGTCACCTATTACGATACGTACGGCTATCGCTCCCGCACCGGCATCCTCGACGAGGTACTCCCTGCCTTCAAGCTCCTCAAGCTCAAAGACATCGCCATCGATTTCGATGACATTCTTGACATCGAACTGCGCGGACGAGCCTAGACAAGGAAGTGCATCCAAGGCGGCGCTTACAGCGTCATGACGTAGTAACCCGCATCCTTCACGGCCGCCACGAGAGCACCGCGATCGATTGGCCGCTTGGAGCGCACGCGCGCCGTGTGGTCCGCGTACGTTACCGTTGCCCACACACCATTCAGCGCATTGAGGGCATTGGCCACATTCTGAGCGCAGCCATCGCAGCTCATGCCGCCGATGAGCAGCTCATCGCTATAGGGGTAGTGGGACGGATCGGTATCCGCAACCACTACCTTCTTGGCCTTCTTACCGCTCGTGCCATCGCTGCAGCAGCTCTTTCCGTGTGTCGAAGCGACAATACGCCGCAGGCCAAAGAACATGCCGACGACAATCGCGGCAAGCACGATGATATTTGCAGGGTTTAGCAAGTCTTCCATGCGATCCCCTTTCTCCAAACTCTTATACCTATACCCCCATGGGGTGTTCCCATCTTACTCCAAACTCGTGTCGGTTCGGTCAATTAGTTTCCCGCTTCAAACTTTTTTGTTGACCTTGGCTTACTTTCGTGTATAAGTTTTCCTAGGCTAACAACTGAGGACCCGAAAGGAGCATCGTGACTCGAACCATTGACATCCCAACATACCAAACGGCTGTCGTGCGCAACTGCTCCCCTACGCTCGCAGGTATCAAGCCGGCCTCGCTCTTTACCTATCCCGGCGTTTACGCCAACCAAGGCGGAAAACCCGGCGCCGCCCATATCGAAGAGCGACGCTCTCGCCTGCTCGCGGTCATTGCCCAATGCAACCGCGAGCTCCAGCCACTCGGGATCCATATGAGCGTTTTGGTCTGGCGCCCCTGCGGAGCGCTCATCTATGTGTACCGCCCTGCGGACCTCATGCGATACCTCTCCGACCCCCGCGCCACGACGGCGCTTACCGCCGAAGGTTACGATGTCCACAACCTGCCCGCATCCCTGGTGCATCTCGCCGCGCGCATCACGCTGGCAAGCAGCAATGCCGCAGAAAGCGCCTATGACAGCAGCGTCTGCGCACTCGCGCGAAATAGGCACTGCGATACGGGGTGCATGTGCGAGTTCCCCCACGAAATTGGCTATTTTTTGGGCTATCCCTACGAAGATGTCCATCAGTTTATCGTCCAGCACGGCGAAAACTATAAGGTCTTTGGCGCATGGAAGGTATACACAAACGTTGAGCAGGCGCTCACGACCTTCGATTCCTATCGCGCATGCACGCAATACCTTACGTACATCTATCAACAGGGCTGCACCCTGGGACAACTTGTCCAGGCAACCCGATAGAGCATACAAAACGCGGCCGCACGCCGCACAACCGAAAGGAAAACATATGAGCAAGATCGCCGTCGTCTATTGGAGTGGCACGGGCAATACCGAGGCCATGGCAAACCTCGTCGCCGAAGGCGCCACGTCCGCGGGTGCCGAGACCGAGGTCATCCCCTGCGCCGACTTCTCTGCCGACAAGGCCGCCGAATATGATGCCTTCGCCTTCGGCTGTCCCGCCATGGGCTCCGAGGAACTCGAGTACGATGAGTTCCAGCCGATGTGGGACGAGGTCAAGGAGACTCTCGGCGACAAGAAGGTCGTCCTCTTTGGCTCCTATTCGTGGGCCGAAGGCGAGTGGATGGACAACTGGAAGGCCGACGCCGACGAGACCGGCGTCAACGTCGTGGACTCCACCATCTGCTACGACGCGCCCGACGACGAGGGCGAGGCGGCCTGCCGCGCCCTTGGAGCCGAGCTCGCCTAGCGGCAATGAGCTCCGCCCATAACGAGCTCTGCACCAAAACACATTCGCATCCCAACAAAAACGGGAGCCGGATCACATCCGGCTCCCGTTTTCTGTTATGTCAGTCATATAAAGCGGCTACGAGATATTTCCCAAGAACGCCTTGGTGCGCTCGCTCTTGGGGTGGTCGAAGACCTCGCTCGGCGTACCCTCTTCCACGATAACGCCGCCGTCCATAAAGACGACGCGGTCGGCGACGTCGCGGGCAAAGCCCATCTCATGCGTCACGACGATCATGGTCATACCGTCACGTGCAAGATCGCGCATAACGCCAAGAACGTCGCGAACCAGCTCGGGGTCGAGCGCCGACGTGGCCTCGTCAAAGAGCATAACGTGAGGGTTCATCGACAGGGCGCGGGCGATGGCAACGCGCTGCTGCTGGCCACCCGAGAGCTGGCTCGGCATAAAGTCGATGCGCTCGGCAAGATCGACCTTGGTCAGCTCCTCGATAGCGATTTTCTCGGCCTCTTCCTTGCTGCGCTTGAGTACCTTTTGCTGTGCGAGCATGACGTTCTTTTTGACTGACAGGTGCGGGAACAAATTGAACTGCTGGAACACCATACCCAGATGCGTACGTACCTTGTTAAGGTCGACGCCCTTGGCGCAAACGTCCACGCCCTCAACGACGATCGAGCCGCTCGTGGGATGCTCCAGACGATTGATGCAGCGAAGCATCGTCGACTTGCCCGAGCCCGAAGGACCCAGGACTACGACGACCTCGCCCTTGTGCACATCCAGATCGATATCGCGCAGGACCACGTTATCGCCGAAGGCCTTCTGGAGGTTCTTGATGCTGACGACGACCTCGTTCGAGTTATTGGTTTCGCTCATGATAGGACCTCCTTACAGACCGGCGATGTGGTCGGCGGGCGTCGCGACGACCTGTCCAGCGCTCTTGGCGGGACGCTTCTTCTTGGTTTCGGTCGTCCCCAGAAGCCTCGCCTCAAGACCGCTCACCAAGCGAGCAAGCGGCAGGGTGATGACCAGGTAGAACAGCGCGGCAACCACATACGGCGTAATGGAACCCGTCGTGGCCACGATGGTACGGGCGTTCATGACGATCTCGACCACGCCCACGGCCGCGAGCAGCGACGTATCCTTGTAAAGCAGGATGAACTCACTGGTCAGTGTAGGCAGGACATTGCGGAACGTCTGCGGAATCATAACGTAGAGCAGCGTCTGGAAGGCGTTCATGCCCAGCGAGCGCGCGGCCTCGTTCTGGCCCTTGGGGATCGACTGAATACCGGCGCGGAAGATCTCGCACAGGTAGGCGGACGAGTTCATGGCCATGACGATGACGCCCAGCACATAGTCGTCAACCTTGACGCCGGCCAGCGGCAGACCGAAGAACGCGATGTAGATCTGCAGGAACGCCGGCGTACCGCGGATGATATTCACATAGATGCCGGCAAGGCAACGCAGGATGCGCGACTTGGAGATGCGCATGAGCGACAAGGCAAAGCCAAAGGGAATTGCCAGCGGAAACGCCACGAGCACGATCGAGAGCGACATGAGGAAGCCTTTGAAGACGATCGGCAGGCTCTGGACCAAAATGACCGGGTTCAGGAACAGGCGAAGGAACATGTTGGAATTCCATGCCTCGACCCACGGCTGCTCCTTAAGGTCGGCCAGGAAGTTATCGAATGCCGTCACGCCCTTAATCTCGACGGAAGGAATCTTAGAAATCTTCTTGGTCGAACCGTCGGCGAGCGTATAGGTGCCGCTGAAGGCCTCATCGCCGCCCTCGACGGGAAACGTCACGCCGTAAACCTCGACACGGAAAAAGCCTCCGGCAGGCGCCGTCTCGCCAAAGTCGATCTTGAGCGTCTGGCCGTCAGCCTTGCACGTGGGCTTCATGGGCGTACGATCCATGAGGTCCTCGCCCGAGAGCATCGTCAATCGCGTGTCATCGGTACCAAACGTCGTGCCGTCGACAAACGTCAGCGAAAGACCGCTCAGCTCCTCGTCGGCATCGGCCTGAACTTCCCAGGTAATGCGCGTCTCGGTGCCGCCGACCACAGCGCTGCCCGAACCGGTGTTGGGTCGGGCAGTAATCTTTGCGGTCTCAAGCGCCTGGGCGGTCGTGGGCGCATATGCCCCCGCGCACACCAGCGCGAGCGCCACGGCCATGACGCAGGATAGCTTTTGGAGCAAGGCGGGCAGTGAAAAACGCTGCTCCGTGGCCCCTTTGTTCAGTCGAGACAAGGTGGCTCCTATCGTAGAAGTTGCCGACAAAACGAGACGGAAACGCTCTCCGTCAAGAGAGGCGCAAAGGCCCTCTCCGCAAAACGGAAAGGGCCCGCGCGCAATCAAGCATTAATTTACTTGATGTTGTACTTAGCCATGAGGGCGTCAACGGTACCGTCGTCGGTCAGGTCCTTGATGGCCTGGTTGATGTCGTCCTTGAGCTTGGTGTTGCCCTGGTTGATGGCGATGGCGTACTCCTCGCCGGTGCTGACCTGCTTGATGGTCTGGCAGGTGTTGAACTGCTCGGCGGTCAGCTGGCTGGCAACGGAGCGGTTGGTGACTACGGCATCGCCCTTATCGGACTGCAGGGCGCTGAAGCACTCGGTGGCGTCCTTGTAGGGAACGATCTTAGCCTTGGGGAAGTTTTCCTGAGCAAAGGCCTCGGCGGTCGATCCAGACTGGACGATGATGGTAGCGTCGGCGTTGTTGAGCTTCTCGCTGTAGTTGTCGGCCGTGATGTCGGTGTTATCGACCTTGGTCACGATAGCCTGATCGTCCATGTAGTAGGAATCGGAGAAAGTGACTTCCTTCTCACGCTCGGGCGTGTCGGTGATAGCCGCGATGGAAACGTCATACTTGGCGCCCGAAGCGACACCCGGAACCAGCGTGTCAAAGTCATTGTTGACGTACTCGACATCCAGGCCCAGCTTGTCGCCGATAGCCTTGATAAGCTCAAGGTCAAAGCCCTGATAATCGCCGTTGTCATCCTTGTACTCAAACGGAGCGTACTCGGCAGAGGTGCCGACGGTCAGCGTACCGTCCTTGACGAGCGCGTACTCCTTGGAGCCGTCGACCTTCTCGACCTTAGCGTCGTCAGAGCTGCTGGAACCGGCATCAGAACCAGAGGTGGCGTTGGACGAGCCGCAGCCCGTCAGTGCGAGGGCGAGTGCCATGGCGCCCGTGGCGGCAAATGCGCCAAGCTTCTTCAGCTTCATAATCAGTCTCCTTCCGGTGACCCCGTTTGATTCAGAGGTCTGCAAAAACTGTTGGATATTATGCGCCCGTTTGGAAGAATCCGCAATTAGAAAACTGATTGAAACAAACCCATAACGTGAATGGAACACTCCACTTTATGACAGTCATTACTGCTGCAATGACCTTAACAGTTTGATTTCAGCCGCATAACCTGCAAGTTCGTTCGGTGTCTCCAAAATGAATGGCAATGCGCGCAAGCGGCCATTCGATACAATATTCTGCATAACCTGCATACCGCCGCCAAACTCCTCGCTGCCAAGGTAGCCCTTGCCGATGCACTCGTGACGATCTTTATGGGCACCACTGGGGTTCTTCGAATCGTTGATGTGTACGGCACGCAAGCGGTCGATACCCACCACGCGGTCGAACTCGTCGAGTACGCCGTCCAGATCATGGATGATGTCGTAGCCGGCATCGCTCACATGGCAGGTGTCCAGACACACGCCCAGCTTGTCCGATAGCTCTGGACGCCTGGCGGCAGCACCCTCGATAATGCGCGCCAGCTCTTCAAAGCTACGGCCCACCTCGGTACCCTTTCCCGCCATGGTCTCGAGCAGCACCGTCGTCTGCTGCCCCTCAAACATCACCTGACACAAGGTGTCGACGATCATCTGAATGCCGGCATCAGTCCCCTGCCCCACATGCGCGCCGGGGTGGAAGTTGTAGTAGTTGCCGGGCAGCGCTTCCAGACGCTGCAAGTCCTCGGCCATTGCCTCCAAGGCAAACTCGCGTGCCCGCTCTTTGGCAGAACAGGGGTTGTAGGTATAGGGGGCATGAGCCACAAGCGGGCCAAAGTCGTTTTTCTCCATAAGCTCGCGCAGGGCCGCCACGTCATCCATGTCAAGATCTTTCGCCTTGCCGCCGCGCGGGTTGCGCGTGAAGAATGCAAAGGTGTTGGCGCCAATGGATAGCGCCGTCTCCCCCATCGCCCGATAGCCCTTCGTCGTCGAAAGATGACACCCAATCGTCAGCATCTCCAGCTCCCCCTCATCAGTTGCGGTGAAATAGTTCCTGTCGATGCCCTATTCTGCCGCAAACAGGAACTATTCCACCGCAACTTATAAAAAGGGGCATCAGGAACGCGTTTTGCAAAAGGCTTTAAGCGCGGCCGTTACGAGGCCAGGCTGGAAACGTCGGCGCACATCGTCGAGACGCTCAGGAATATCGATGTGCTGCGGGCAGTGACGTGCGCATTTGCCGCATTTGACGCAATTGCTCACCAACTTGGGCTCACTCGTCCGCACCGCGCTCGCCGTAAAATACTGCGACAGGCCCGTAAACCAGCTGTGCGCATAGCTTGCGTTGTAGGCGGCGAAACACCCAGGGATATTGATGCCTTTGGGACACGGCATGCAGTAGCCGCAGCCCGTACAGGGCACGCGATTCGATTTCTCAAACTCTCCCAGCACACGCGCGATGGTATCGAGCTGCTCTGTCGTCATCGAATTCGGCAGTGCGCGATCCGCCAATGCCGCGTTCTCGTCCACCTGCGCGGTATCGGTCATGCCCGAAAGCAGCATCGTGACCTGAGGATGGTTCCACACCCACGAAAGGCCCCAAGCAGCCGGCGTCTTCAGGTACGGATCGCGTACGTCATCGAGCACGGCGCGGGCCCGCGGAGGCAGCTTGCCCGCCAGGCGTCCGCCCAAAAGCGGCTCCATCACAAACACCGCGAGCCCGCACTCGGCGGCTGCTATAAGTCCCGCCGTTCCCGCTTGGTAGCGCTCTCCAGCGTAGTTGTACTGAATCTGGCAAAAATCCCAGTCATACGCGTCGAGCATCGTCAGGAAGTCCGCCGCACTGCCGTGATACGAAAAACCTATCTGGCGAATACGCCCCGCAGCCTTTTGGTGCGCAATCCAGTCCTCGATGCCCAACGCCACCACGCGCTCCCACTGGGCGGGCGAGGTAATGTTGTGCATAAGGTAGTAGTCGATATGGTCGGTCCGCAAACGGTGCAGTTGCTCGTCAAAAAAGCGGTCGAAATCCTCCGCACATTTGCACGAAGCGTGCGGCAACTTAGTCGCCAGCAACACCCGGTCACGCAGCCCCAAGCGCTCAAGTGAGGCGCCCACGCACACCTCGTTACCGGGATAAAGATACGCAGTATCCAGATAATTAATCCCCTGTTCCACCGCACGGGAAATGATGGCATCGGCCGTCTTCGCATCGGGGTGTCCCGGCGCACCGGGAAATCTCATGCAGCCCAGACCCAGAGCAGATATTCGGTTACCACTTTTGGGGTCAACGCGGTATTGCACGGCCCCTCCTTTCGCCATCAGCGCCCCGGCAAGACGAAACACAATGGTCACGCGACCGAAACATCGTGGAATCGCAATCGAGAACGTATCGTAACGCAGCAGAAATCGAGCCGTCACGACACCGCTTTAACATCAGCAAAAAGCCCGATGAAAGGAGCAACAAACAAATACGGCCATCCGGTGCACGCAGCATGGTCCGGCGGCATACAATCCATCAGGCGCCCCTTACGCGGGCGCCTTTTATATGGGGAGATGATTCGCATGCAGATCAACAAGATCGCCTTTATCGGCAAGGGCGGCGTCGGCCTGCTCTGCGGCAGCATGATTGCCAAGGCCCTCGGCAATGACGCCGTCGAATACGTTATGGATGACGCCCGTTTTGAGCGTCACGCAAACGATGCGCTCACCGTCAACGGCAAGCCCTGTGCGCTCAAGTCCGTCCGCGCCAGCAAGGCAACGCCCGCCGATCTGGTCATCCTGACGGTCAAGACCACCGGTCTCGACCAAGCACTCAAGACTATGGAGCGCGTCGTGGGACCCAATACGCTCATCGCCTCGCTGTGCAACGGCATCACGAGCGAGCAAAAGATTGCCGAGCGCTTTGGCTGGGAGCATACCGTTCTTGGTATTTGCCAGGGCATGGACGCTGTGTTTCTCAACGGAGAGCTCACCTTTACCAACACGGGCGAAATCCGCTTTGGCGCGGCGGCCGGTACGGATCCCGCAGCCATCACCGCAATCGACGAGCTCTACACGCGCTGCGGCATCGCACACACCGTCGAGAGCGACATTGCGCACCGCATGTGGGCCAAACTCATGCTCAACGACGGCATCAACCAGACCTGCATGGCCTACGGCGGCACGTACGGAAGTGCCACGGAGCCGGGCTCCGAGCAGCGTCGCTGCCTTGTTTCCGCCATGCGCGAAACGCTTGCGGTCGCCAACGCCGAGGGCGTTGAGCTGACCGAGGCAGACCTGACGCAGATGGTGCACCTCATCGAAGGAATCGATCCCGCCGGCATGCCCTCGATGGCGCAAGACCGCGTCGCGCGGCGCAAAACCGAGGTCGAGGAGTTCGCCGGCATCATCTGCCGTCTGGCGGCCAAGCACGATATCCAGGCACCGCAGAACGAATGGCTCTATCAGCGCATTCGCGATATCGAGGCAAGCTGGTAGCGCCCGACTCACCACGTCAACAGACTCAACAGCAAAGCCGCCGCAAGGGCACTCCCCTTACGGCGGCTTTCATCTTCATCTATAACCAGTAGTCGATGTCCCGACGGTCAGAGCTGCGACTCCGAGGCCTGGCCCTCATCGTCGCGACAAAGGACTACACCCGCACTTCCCAGCAGCGCGGCCGCAATCAGCGCGCCGACCACGATTGGAGCAGCCCCGCATGACCCCTGCACGCCCGCAATGAGCGCGGCCGTAGGACCAAGGCAACCAAGCACCAATGCGACGACGGCAACGGCGATATCTCGAGCGTTCACAAGACCACTTCCTCCAAGAGAAAGACCTTATTTCTCATGAACTAGTGTGCCCCGCGCCCATATGCGCGGCGTACTGCCACGGTAAGCGCTCTGTTAACTCAAGCACGCACAAAAAACGAACGCCCTTACGTTGCCCAAAGGCTCGGTAAAGACGCCCGCCCGTCATGTCCTATTGGCTTATGGCAGATTACCAGCCAGTGTAGTAGTCGGTGGTTCCGGCAGCGCAGCCGGAGTCATAGACCTTGCACTCGCCCTTGGAACCGGTAAACGTAGAGCCTTGGGCCTTATCGCCCGCGGCAACGACGTAGTAACCATCGGAATCGCGCCAAAAGCCCTCGGAATCCTGCGTCCACTCGCCCGTGCGGTGGTGATACAACACGTTGCTGCTGTAATAAGTCTCGCGGCGGCCGTTATAGTTATTGACGCCGCTCGAGCGCGTCAGACCCGAGCCGTTCGCGTAATACGCAGCAGACGTATAAGACGAGCCGGAGCCGGCGTTGTAATACGAAGCCTGAACGGCCTCAGCGGCCTCGGCTTCGGCTGCGGCAGCCTCGAGCGCCTCGCGCTTGGCATCCTCAAGCGTGGAGCGAAGCTCGTCGAGCTCGGTCGACTTGGCGTCGACTTCCCCCATCGTCAACAGGCTACCCGCACCGTCGATGCAACCCTGCAACACAGCGCGCTCGTCATCGGTAGCATAGTCGCCATACATATTCATAATGATCTGAGCGCGCATCTCCAGGGAATCGCGCTTTGCCCCCATCGAGGCGTTCCACTCCTGCATAGAGCCATAACCGTCGCCGCGGTAGTCGACGGGCTGCACCAGCGTCGCCTCGGACGGCGCAGATCCGACCGTATCGGATAGTGTTGCCGCGTGGGCATCAGTTGCGCCGGCGCCCGCCAAAAGTGCCACGGTCAGAGCGGCGGAAAGGGCGGCGGCTTTCGGTTTTCGTGAATCGATCCTCATGTAGCTGGAAACCTCCGTAGTGCGTTTTTGCTGCGTTTGAGCTGCGTGTGATTTAATCGCGCTGCATAGTACCCCGAGCAAATCGCGACCTGCGGTTTTACTCAAAAGGCGCACGTCAATTGCGTAAAACTCACATCCTCTCAACAGGAGTTTTCCACATCTCGATTGCATAAAGCGTGTCAAAAACCCTGTTTTTGCACCCTCTCTATGCAAAAACGACGCCCGTGCAACCATTGTTCGCACAGGCGCCTTGAGCAGGCATTTTATGCAGTTATACCTATCGAGTCGCAAGGGGTCCTTGCACAAGTCGCCTTACTCGTCCAGCGCGGCAAAGGCCTGCTTCAGATCCCAAATGATATCCTCGGCGTTCTCGGTACCGATGGAAAGACGGATCGTGGAGGGCGTGATGTTCTGCTCGGCGAGCTCCTCGGCAGAGAGCTGGGAGTGCGTGGTGGTAGCCGGGTGCACGACGAGCGACTTGACGTCGGCCACGTTGGCGAGCAGCGAGAACACCTGCAGATGATCGATGAACTTCCATGCAGCCTCCTGGCCACCCTTAATCTCAAAGGTAAAGATCGAGGCACCGCCACGGGGGAAGTACTTCTGATAGAGCTCGTGATCGGGGTGCTCAGGCAGGCTCGGGTGATTCACCTTGGCGACGTGGCTGTCACCAGCCAGGAACTCAACGACCTTCTTGGTGTTCTCGACATGGCGGTCAACGCGCAGCGACAGAGTCTCGGTGCCCTGGAGCAGAACCCAGGCGTTGAACGGGCTGATGCAGGCGCCCTCGTCACGCAGCAGGATAGCGCGGACATAGGTTGCGAAGGCGGCGGGACCGGCAGCCTCGGCAAACGAAACACCATGGTAGGAGGGGTTGGGCTCAGCGATCTGGGCGTACTTGCCACTCGCCTTCCAATCGAAGTTACCGCCGTCGACGATCACACCGCCCAGCGAGGTACCGTGGCCGCCGATGAACTTGGTTGCGGAGTGGACGACGATGTTGGCGCCGTGCTCCAGCGGACGGAACAGATACGGGGTGCCGAAGGTGTTGTCGACGACAACCGGCAGACCGTGCTTCTTGGCAATCTCGGAGATGGCGTCGATGTTGGGGATGTCGGAGTTGGGGTTGCCGAGCGTCTCGAGATAGATGACCGTGGTGCTGTCCTTGATGGCACCCTCAACCTCTTCCAGGTTATGGGCATCGACAAACGTGGTCTCGACGCCAAACTGGGAGAGCGTATGCTCCAGCAGGTTGTAGGAGCCACCGTAGATGGTCTTCTGAGCCACCACGTGGTCACCAGCCTGGGCAAGAGCCTGCAGGGTATAGGTGATGGCAGCAGCGCCGGAGGCGACGGCAAGACCTGCCACGCCGCCCTCGAGCGCGGCGATACGGTCCTCGAAGACGCCCTGGGTGGAGTTGGTCAGACGGCCGTAGATGTTACCGGCGTCGGCAAGACCAAAGCGGTCGGCGGCGTGCTGGGAGTTGCGGAACACATAGCTCGTGGTCTGGTAGATCGGCACGGCACGGGAGTCGGATGCGGGATCGGCACTCTCCTGGCCAACGTGCAGCTGCAGGGTATCGAAACCAAAGGTGTGCTCGGGGTTGTTGATGAACTGGCTCATGATGATCTCCTTGATCGAACGAAAGTAAGTAAAAAGAGAGAAGTAAGTCGCTGTCTCCTGATCACGCCGACGGGCGCAAACAGGAGCCCGGCATTCGTCTTGGTAAGCAATTCATATGCGGGCCTCCTTTCGCGTCCCGATTCCGTAGTCGGCTTAATAACCTACCGCCTTTGTGTGTTTTGAATAGTACGGGCATTGTCTTCCTCGGTCAATCACTAAAAAGCGCTAACTTGTTATCTGTTTTATAGATAACTATCGAAAGGATGGCGTCGATGACCCTTCAGCAGCTTCGTTTTCTGATCGCCGTGGCAGAGTCCGGCTCAATCAACGCCGCAGCTCAGCGCCTCTATACCGCTCAGTCCAACATCTCAAACGCCGTCAAAAGCCTGGAACAGGAACTCCATCTGGAGATCTTTACGCGCTCCAGCCGCGGCGTCACGCTCACCAACGACGGCACCGAGCTTTTGGGCTATGCGCGCCAGGTCGTAGAGCAGGCCGACATGCTCGAGGCACGCTACGAGGACGGCGGCACCCCGCAAGCCCGCCTCGCCATTTCCGCCCAGCACTACGCCTTTTCGGTCGAGGCCTTTGTCAACGTGGTCGAGCGCTGCCGCGACAGCAAGTTCGAGTTCATCATGCGCGAGACCACCACATCGCAGATCATCGATGACGTCCGTGCGTTTCGCAGCGATATCGGCATTCTGTATCTGGATGACTTTAACGCTCGCGTTCTGCAGAAGGCCTTCGCCGATGCCCGCGCAAGCTTCCATCCCCTCTTCGACGCGACGGTCCACGTCTTCGTGAGCGAACGCCATCCGCTCGCACGCCGCCCTCAACTGTCCCTTGCCGACCTCGCGCCCTATACGCGCTACAGCTTTGAGCAGGGAACCTCAAACTCCTTCTATTACGCCGAGGAACCTTTTAGCTATATCCCTTGCGACCGCAACATACGAATCTCGGACCGCGGAACACTTACCAACTTACTTATCACGTCGAACGGTTACACCCTGTCGACCGGAGTCCTCTCCAATGAAATGCAATGGGGTATGGCATCGATCCCGTTAGCAGACGCCCCAACGATGCACGTTGGCTACATCATGCACGACGAGCGCAAGCCCTCTCTCCTCTTGCAGCAATACCTCGACGAGCTCAACCGCATCATCCATGCCAGCTAACAGTCGGAAGACGGGGTAGAAATCGTAGATTGCTGGCCCCCGGCGGGCATGGCGCTACAATGGTCACTCACATGAAATGCACTCAAAGAAAGGAAGCCCGTGAAGGTCATCATCTATACCGACGGCTCGGCCCGATCAAATCCGGGACGCGGCGGCTACGGCGCCGTGCTCAAATACACCAACCCCGCCGGCAAGACCTTTACCTCCGAGCTTTCGCGCGGCTACGCCAAGACCACCAACAACCGCATGGAGCTCATGGCCGTTATCGTGGCGCTCGAGGCACTCAACCGCCCCTGCGAGGTCGAAGTCCATTCCGATTCGCAGTACGTCGTCAACGCCTTTAACAAGCACTGGATCGACGGCTGGAAAAAGCGCGGGTGGAAAACCGCCAACAAGCAGCCCGTCAAGAACCGCGACCTGTGGGAGCGCCTACTCACCGCCAAAAGCAAGCATAAGGTTGAGTTCATCTGGGTTAAGGGTCACGCCGGCCATGAGCTCAATGAGCGCTGCGACGAGCTTGCCACCACGGCGGCCGACGGCAGCAACCTCGATATCGACGCCGGCTTTAACGAGAGCGACCTGTAACGGCGTTTTCGCACGCTATTTCCTGCCCCCTCGCGCTACACTCATCCTGTAAACCGAACGGCACGAGGGGGACACATGCTGCGCATAGCGACCATCGGCACATCCATGATCACCGACGACTTTATCCAAGTCGTCAATGCAAACGACCAGGCTGTATTCGTAGGCACGCTCTCGCGCAACGCCGAGCGCGGCGCTGCCTTTACCACTGAGCGCGGCGGCGAGCGCAACTTCACTGCACTCGACGAGCTCGCATCCGCCGCCGACGTCGACGCCGTCTACATCGGCAGCCCCAACGCGCTCCATTACGAGCAGGCGCTCGCCTGCATCGCCGGCGGCAAGCACGTTATCGTCGAAAAGCCCTTCTGCGCCACCGAAGCGCAGGCGCTGGAAGTCTTCCGCGCTGCCGAGGCAGCAGGTGTCGTGGCCCTCGAGGCCATGCGCCCGCTCCACGACCTCGCTTTCCACGCCATCGAGGACGCTCTGGGCGAAATTGCGCCCATTCGCCGCGCCTCACTGCGCTTTGGCAAGTACTCCTCGCGCTACAACGAAATCCTCGCAGGACGCGCCAGCAACATCTTCGATTGCAATATGGCATCGGGCTCCCTCATGGACATCGGCGTCTACACCGTCGAGCCCATGGTCGAGATTTTCGGCATGCCCTCCGGCCTTACGAGCATGACTACTCTGCTCGACCCCACCACGCGACAGCTCACGCACGGCCCCATCGACGGCTGCGGTTCCATCCTCGCCAGCTACGGCGGTGGCCGCATCTCCGTCGAGCTTGCGCACTCCAAAATTACGAATGACCTGCTGCCATCGCAGATCGAAGGCGAGCGTGGCACTATCCAGATTGACCATCTGTCCACGCCCCGCAACGTACGCATCGATTATCGCGGCGACGTCGTGCGCGGATCGGCGACCGAGGCGCCGCGCGAGCAAGGCGACAACGGGCGCGCGCTCAACCTGCCCAAATCGAGCAACACCATGGAGTACGAGCTCGCCGACTTTATCACCGCCATCGTCGGCATCGATAGCATTAAGGACGAGATCTGGGAAACGCCTGCCGGGCGCCATGAGCTTGGCCACTATCGCGATGTCACGCTTGTCTCGCTGCGTATCATGGATGCCGTGCGCCAGCAGGCCGGCATTACCTTTCCCGCTGATTCAGTCAAGCAGGCCTAGCGATGGGCTTCTTCGAAACGTTCTTCTCCAGCGTCACCGGCGGCAGTCGAGAGCCTCAAAAACCATCAAACGTCGAGCTCGAGCTGCGCCGCAGGCTTACTGTGCTCGCAAGCGACGAGGCCACTCAAGACGCTCCCCTGCGCTATTTCCTGCGCTGGGAGGGGCAAGTCCAGGGCGTCGGTTTTCGCTTTACCAACACCAACCTCGCGCAGGCACGCGCACTCACCGGCTGGGTGCGCAACATGGAAGACGGCTCAGTCGAGATGGAGATACAGGGGGCTCCGGCAAACATCCTATCTCATCTCGAGGCGCTTCATGCCTCCTACGAGCGCATGGGAACGCGTTTTCGCCTCGTAGACGCCCAGACCCGAGCCCCACTTGCCAATGAAGACGGTTTCATTCCTCGTTATTAGTATTGTGTGCTAAATACGGTATCATTTACCTACGACCGTTGATAGAAAAGAGGCGAGGCGCATGGCGGTGCAAAGAAGGAATACCAAGCAGCGAAAGCTGGTTCTCGACGCCGTGCGCCAAAGCTATAACCATCCCACCGCCGACGAAATTTACAACGTCGTGCGCGCGCAGGATGACAAAATCAGCCGTGGTACGGTCTACCGCAATCTCAATCTCTTGGCCGACGCCGGCGAGATCCTCTCCATCAAGACGCCGGGCGGCAGCCGCTTCGATCGCACGATCGAGCCGCACGCACATATCATCTGCACCTCGTGCAGCCGCGTCATCGACGTACCGCTCCCCTTCGATGCCCAGCTCGACGCCAAGGCATCCGAGCAAATCGGCTGGCACGTCACATCGCACTACACCATCTTCGAGGGTCTCTGCCCCGACTGCCGGTAGATGTTTGGGACATGCCTACACAGCAAGTAGACGACGCAGTTCTTCTTCGACCGTGCGCGCGTAGCGGACGCGGTCGTTGATGCCGCGCATGCTGGGGTTGCAGCTCTCCATCAGATAGGGATGGCCCACCACGTTGAGCATGTCACGATCGTTCTCATTGTCGCCAAACGCCATCATCTCATCGGGCGAAATCCCCAGGGCGTGACCGTAATCGGCAAGCGCGGAGCCCTTGCCCGAATCGAAACCGATAAAGTCCGTCCATTCGGTTCCCGATGTCATGACATCGACTCGATCGCTAAAGTGGCGCTCGAAATACTCCAGCGCCGCCTGCTGCTCCGCCTCGGGCGTCTGGAAGGCAATCTTAATGACGTCCTCGTCGATGTCTTCGGGACGGTCGACTACCGCCACATCGCAGTGGACCTCATAACGCAGGTGGTCAACAAACGCATCGTTGCCGCCCATGGTGTAGAGGTGCCCCTCACACGAAAGGGTCACGTCGGCATGGGGATACGCAACCACGGCATTCGCGATATCCATAGCAAGGCTACGCTCCATGGAACGCTTGACAACGGCACGCCCCTCGCTCATCACCAGGGCTCCGTTTTCGCATACATAGGCGAGTTCATCGGCCACCGGGGCAAACAGGTAGCGCAAGCTCGCATATTGACGGCCGCTCGCCGGCATAAACACGATACCGCGACGATGCAGCTCATCAATGAGCTCAAAGGCCTCGGAACGCGGCTCGCGCTCCCCCGGATGCAGCAACGTGCCGTCCAAATCGCATGCAATCAGCTTGATTCCCTCAAGACCCATATGCTTCCCCCAAAGCCTCCTATCAACAGCAAGACGGACTTTGATTGGTCGCCCCTCAAAGCCCGTCTTGCGCATACGCGCGCTTAGCCGCGCGTCTTTTTTACGATGGTAAAGTCGGGAGCCATGCTCACGACGACATCCGCCGCGCTCGATGCAAAGCGTCGGTCCGCATCGAGTTCGCGGGTAACCACCGAGAGCCGAACACTCTCGACACCCCGGAGCATACGGCCCAAAACAGGCTGCACCGGCGTATACATGCGCACGGTATGCTCGTCCGAGTCGCCCCGGAAGAGCGGCGCATGCATGTTGCCGATCTCCCAGCACGCATGCGCGAGCGCAATCGGATCCATGCGGTCGACTTCGACCAAATAAACCTCGGCGCTGCGCAGGCGCACGACAACCGCCACGGGCACCATGCCCGAACGGTCAATGGCGAGCACGTCGCCATCGGCAAGACGACCGCCGTCGGTAGCATCCAGCCGAACATCAATCGTGCGCCCCAGCTCCGTCACGCCCACAAACGCGCATACATCGGCCTGGTCCCAATCGAGCAGCAGCTCGTCAACTTCAAAGACGCCGCCCAACTTCCGGCGAAGCAGGAGTTCATAGGACGGATCGTTGAGATTTCCCAAGCATGTCGTCGAAACCAGGCGTTCAGGCATACTCTAACCCTCGACCTCAACGAGCTCGATATCAAAGTTGAGGTCCTTGCCGGCCAACTCGTGGTTGGCGTCGAGCGTCACAGCCTCGGGCGTCACGTCAATGACGACGGCGGGAACGGGCATGCCGCTCGGCGTGGACAGGAAGAGCTTCATGCCCTTCTCGATCTGCTCGATGTTGGGAACCTGCTCGGCCGGGAAGGTCAGAACCATCTCGGGATTGTGCTCGCCGTAGGCATCGGCAGCAGGAATGTGCACGGTCTTCTTCTCGCCCACCTGCATGTCGACAACAGCGGCGTCGAAGCCCTTGATCATCTGGCCGGCGCCGCAGGTGAACTCCAGCGGCTCGCCGCGATCGTAGGAGCTATCGAACTGCGTGCCGTCGTCGAGCGTGCCGCGATAATGAGTCTTGACCTTCTTGCCCTGGTTGGACATGGTAACCTCCGTGATAAGGGCGGCGCACAACGCGGGCCGCCGTGAACATATGGCGCTAACTATACCCTAGTCATACAATTCAAGGACAGTTTGCAAAGAAACGCTGCAACCGGAGGAACCATGGCATATCCCGTATTTGACCTACACTGCGACACCGCCGACCGCATCGGCTGGGCCACGCTCGATCTCGACCTGCGCTTTACCGCCGGCACCGACGGTTATTTCCCCGGCGACGAAACGCATCCGCAAGATTTCGACCTCATCGAGGGCAACGCCTGCGCCATCTCGCTCGCAAAGATCGGCAACACGCCGTGGGCACAGTGCTTCGCCACGTTTGTCCCCGACGAGATTCCCACCGCCCACGCCGCGCGCTTCCAGGCGCAGATCATGGCACACATGAGCGGCCAAGCAATGCTCAACCACGACCGCATGGTCAACGTACGCAACGCCGCAGACATTCGCCCCGCGCTCAAAGACGGCAAGGTCGCCTGCATCCACACCATCGAAAACGCCACGTTCTTTGCCGAGGACCCCGCGCTGATCGAGGTGCTCAAGAGCCTGGGCGTACTCATGTCGTCACTCAGCTGGAATGCGCAGGGACCGCTCGCGAGCGGCCACGACACCCACGCCGGTCTCACCGCCGCCGGTATCGAGGCGCTTACGCAGATGGAGCACGCCGGCATGGTGCTCGACGTCTCCCACCTCAACGATGAGTGCTTTGACGAGGTTGTCGCCCATGCCACGCGCCCCTTCGTCGCCAGCCACTCCAACTCCCGCACCGTCTGCGGCGTCAAGCGCAACCTCACCGACGACCAGTTCCGCACCATTCGCGACATGGGTGGCATCGTCGGCCTCAACTACTGCAGCGAGTTCCTTTCCAACGACGCAACCGACAAAACCGCCGCAGACGTCACCTTCGACCAGCTGGCGGCACATATCGAGCACTGGCTCGACCTGGGCGGCGAGGACGTCATCGCGCTCGGCGGCGACTGGGACGGCGCCACGGTGCCCGCTTTCCTCTCCGATGCCAGCAAGATGCCCGAATTCCAGAACATGCTTTCCAAGCATTTTGGCAAGACCGTGATGCAGAAGCTCTGCAGCGACAACGCGCTTGCTTTCTTTGAGCGTTATTAAGAGCGCAATTATTTTCGCATCCCTTGAGCGGGCCGGCATGCCGAGCGGTCGACATGCCGGCCCGCCCCCCCCAATCTGAAGGATCACATTTGACGCAGCAATTTACGATTTCCGTATCCCGACCGGATGGGACGGCCTTGCCCGTCATCGTTACCAAAAAACGCGTCAAGAACTTCAACCTACGCGTCACATCGAGCGGTGAGGTCCACGCCAGCGCACCGCTCGGTGCCGGTCGCGAGCGCATCGAAGCGTTTGTGAAGCGCAACAGCGCCTGGATTATCAGCCGACTTGCCCAACGTGAGCAACGTCAGGCGACAGCGCGAGAGCCGCTCAGCCCATCGTCCATCATTGCACTTTGGGGCAAGCCCATCACGGTACAGGACGCACTCGATCACAACTTTGCATCGCCCGCACCGCGACCCAAGCAGGCCACCTTCGCAAGTTTTATGGGTACCGACGAATCGGACGAAAGCCCACAGGCCAAGCGGCGCGCAATCCTCGACGGCCTAACGTCCGACGAGCTCCAAGCCCACATCGACCAGCTCTACGCGTCCGAGGTCACCGCAGCGCTACGCGACATCGTGCACGCGTACGAAATCGCAATGGGCGTCACCGTGGCCCGCGTCTCCGTGCGCAGCATGAAAACGCGTTGGGGCTCCTGCACACCCAAAACCGGCGCCATTCGCATCGCGCGCGAGCTCGCCGCCTACCCCGTCGAATGCCTCGACATGGTTGTCGCCCATGAGCTCGTCCACTTGCTCGAGCCAAGCCACAACCAGCGGTTTCACGCCCTGCTCGACACGTACTGCCCTAACAATAGAGCTCTGTCGCAGCGGCTCAAGCAGCCACCCCTCAACAAGCTCTAGCGTCGACTAGCGCACGCGCTCGATCTCGACGCCGCAGCTTGCCAGCGGCAAGCCGACAGGCGCCCACGGTTTATCGAGCTTTATGCGCACACCAAGCAGCGAGGGATAACGGCGCAGCAGCATCTGGGCCGTCCCCTCGGCTGCCGCCTCGATGAGTTTAAACGTATGCTCGCGCAGATAGCCATCAACATCGTGGCACACCGAGCCGTAGTCAATCGAGGCATCCAGGTTATCGTGCTCCCCCGCCGCGCGCAGGTCGGCATAGAGCACCAGAGAAACGATGAACTTCTGACCCAGCGCGTTCTCCTCGGGATACACGCCATGGTTGGCAAAAACCTCAAGGCCGTCAATGGCAATACGATCGGCATGGCGCAGATCGTCATAGCTCACGTGAGGCACCGCCGTTGCGGTGGATATTTCGCCCCTTCCACGGCGAGCGAGCTCGGCGCCTTCAGTCTTGGTGGCATTCTCGGGCAGTTTCTTGTTACTCATCGCGATCGTCTCCTTCGTTTAGAACCCCGACCGCGCAAATCAACTACACGCGAATCGACAGGTTCTTTTTATCATCGCTCCAGTTGCAAGCATTGCGCGCGGGGCATGCAAAGCAGGCGCGCGACGCTTTGTCGGCTGCATAGAGCAGACGCTCAAGCGGTTGGCTGTTCACGCGCAGCTTTCGATGGCCCAGAATGGCCGTCTTAATGGCTGCGGCATCGGCCGGCTCAAACGCCATGTCATCGGGCATGCCACCGAGGATCGCATCAGCGACGCGTTCGCTTGCAACATCATGGGATATACCCGATTCATACTGTTCATCTTTGCCGATATCGTGAAGAAGTGCCGTGGCGTAGATGACCTCGCGGTCAAATTCGAGCTGCTCCTCGAGATTCTTGATCCACATAATGCGAGCGACATCGAGCAGATGGTCAATACCGTGGCGGCAGAAGATGCGCCCCGATTCCAACTGTGCAATGTTGCCCAGGTGCCGCCGGAACAGCCCGTTGGTACAAATGTAATCAATGCGAGGCATGGCGCCAAAGGGGGCCAGGCCCGAAGCCATAAAGCCGCGACGCGACGTCCCCTCATCGGTCTTCGATGTAAAGTCGTTGACGACTCTCATGGTTAGCGGTCCAGCATCCTAAAGAAACGCTCCTCGAGCGCGGGATCGGTCTCAAAGACGCCGCGGCGAGCGAGCGTCACGGTCTTGGTGCCGGGCTTTTGCACGCCACGCATCGTCATGCACATATGCTCGGCCTCCATCAACACAATCGCTCCCTGGGGAGCGAGATACTCCATGAGGGCATCGGCAACCTGCGCACACAGCTGCTCCTGCAGCTGCAGACGGCGGGCATAAACCTCAATCGTGCGAGCAAGCTTGGAAAGCCCGGCCACCCGACCGTTAGGGATATAACCAATGGCGGCCTTGCCATAAAACGGCAGCAGATGATGTTCGCACAGCGAGTAGAACGTGATGTCGCGCTCGATAACCAAATCGTTCGAAGCGACGGCAAAGGTTTTGGACAGGTGCTCCTCGGCACTCTGGTCCACACCGCCGGCGATCTCGCCATACATACGGGCAACGCGCGCCGGGGTCTCCAGCAGGCCCTCACGAGTTGGATCCTCGCCTATGCCCTCAAGCAACAGCTTAATGGCGGCCTCGACTTTTTCCTGATCGACCATCTGGGCCTCACTTTTCCGATTTCACGTTTGCGCTATGGTACCACGCCCTCCGGCATCGACCACAAGCTACATAGTATGGGTCGAATAGACCGGATCATCGCGCCAAAGTTCAACCGCATCACAAAGCGCAACGCCCTCGCGCTCAGCACGGGCGCGCGTAGCGTTCATATCGATCACGCGCTGGTTGCTCGAGCCCCTAAAGCGCAGCGTGATATCGTACAGGTCCTGAACAAACGGGCCGTCCACCAACATGTCGAGGCAGGCAAAGATGCGGTCCGTCACCTCGGTATGATGACGACCACCCGGCATAAGCTCCTCGAGCACGTCACCGGTAAAGCACCAAATGGTCTTCCCCGACCCCACTGGATAGGCCGCGCGAACACGCTCGACAAACTCAACGAGCCCCGCCTGATTCTCGGGCTCCATGGGCTCGCCGCCCAGAATCGTCAGACCATCGATAAAGGGATGATCGAGACTCTTGATAATCTTGTCCTCGACGGCACGATCGAACGGCTCACCCGCAGCAAAGTCCCACGCAACAGAGTTAAAGCAATTCTTGCACCCACGACGGCACCCGCTTACAAACAGAGAAGTACGAACGCCTTCTCCATCAGCAATGTCGAAATACTTAATGTTCGCGTAGTTCATAGGTAACTCTCCCGGGAGGCCGGGACATATCATCCCGTCCTCAAACATTCTCGGCCTGCGGCCTGCGAAACTGCGGGCGGGACGATATGTCCCGGCCTCATGCAAAGGGTAACTCAATGAACGAAGCGAACATCGAGCATAGGGTTCGAGGTCCAATAAAAACTGGGTTGCGGCTCAACCACCATCGCAAGTAAATCGCAGCTGCAACTCGACTTATTTCCGCTAAGAACTTCGAGGAGTGAGCAGACTGCGCGCTGCATCTCAGCTACATCAACTTGGCTGCCCTGTAGCGAGGCCCCGGACCTTTGCTCGATATGAGTTCCGCACGAACAGGAGGCGCCAGTGGCGCCTCCGTCGTGAGCCAGGACTGTCCGAAATAGCGAGTAAAGGTCCGGGGCCTCGCTACAGGGCAGCCTGGGATGGTTATTAGAGATGCAGCACGCGGTCGCGGATCTCCTCGGTTCGGCCCTGGTTCCAGAACTGGGTACCGATGTAGCCGCACGTACGACGAGCGACGTTCATTTTCTCCTGGTCGCGGTTGCCGCAGTTGGGGCACTCCCACACCAGCTTGCCATCGTCCTCAACAATCTTGATCTCGCCATCGTAGCCGCACACCTGGCAGTAGTCGCTCTTGGTGTTGAGCTCGGCGTACATGATGTTGTCGTAGATGTACTGCATCACGCGAATGACAGCCTTGAGGTTGTCCTGCATGTTGGGAACCTCAACGTAAGAGATAGCACCGCCCGGCGAAAGCTGCTGGAACATGCCCTCAAACTTAAGCTTATCGAAGGCATCGATCTCCTCGGACACGTGGACGTGATAGCTGTTGGTAATGTAGCCCTTGTCCGTCACGCCCGGGATAATACCAAAACGGCGCTGCAGGCACTTGGCGAACTTGTAGGTCGTCGACTCCAACGGCGTACCGTACAGCGAGAAATCGATATCGCTTTCGGCCTTCCACTCCGCGCACTTGTCGTTCATGCGCTGCATGACGGCCATGGCAAACGGCGTGCCTTCCTTCTCGGTGTGGCTGTGGCCCGTCATGTACTTGACGCACTCATACAGGCCGGCATAGCCAAGGCTGATGGTAGAGTATCCGCCCACGAGCAACTTATCGATCGTCTCGCCCTTCTTCAGACGCGCTAGGGCACCGTACTGCCAAAGAATCGGCGCGGCATCCGAAAGCGTGCCCATCAGGCGCTCATGACGGCACAGCAGAGCACGGTGGCACAGCTCAAGGCGCTCGTCGAAGATCTTCCAGAACTTGTCCATGTCCTGATGCGAGCTCAGCGCGACATCGGGCAGGTTGATGGTCACAACACCCTGGTTAAAGCGGCCATAGTACTTGGGTTTGGTCGGGTCATAGTTCAGCGCGTTGGCGACATTGTTAAAGCCGTTGCCCGAGCGGTCGGGCGTCAAGAAGCTGCGGCAACCCATGCAGGTGTAGCAATCGCCGTTGCCGACGGTCTCGCCCTTCGACAGCTTGAGCTCGCGCATCTTCTTCTCGGAGATGTAGTCGGGCACCATGCGCTTGGCGGTGCACTTGGCAGCAAGCTGGGTCAGGTAGAAGTACGGGGAATTCTCGTGAACGTTATCGTCCTCGAGTACATAGATAAGCTTGGGGAATGCCGGGGTAATCCACACACCGGCTTCGTTCTTAACGCCCTCATAGCGTTGACGAAGCGTCTCCTCCACGATCATGGCAAGGTCGTGCTTCTCCTGGGGCGTACGGGCCTCATTGAGATACATAAAGACCGTCACGAACGGCGCCTGGCCATTGGTGGTCATAAGGGTCACGACCTGATACTGAATCGTCTGGACGCCGCGACGGATCTCGTCACGCAGACGGTCCTCAACGACCTCACGGACCTTTTCGGCAGATGCCGAAACACCGAGCTCCTCGAGCTCGCGGGCAACCTCGCCGCGAATCTTTTGACGGCTCACCTCAACAAAGGGGGCGAGATGGGTCAGCGAAATAGACTGGCCGCCGTACTGGGAAGAAGCAACCTGGGCGATAATCTGCGTCGCGATGTTGCAGGCAGTCGAGAAGCTATGCGGCTTCTCGATCAGCGTGCCCGAGATAACGGTGCCGTTCTGGAGCATATCCTCCAGGTTCACCAGGTCGCAGTTATGCATGTGCTGGGCAAAGTAGTCGGAATCGTGGAAGTGGATCAGGCCCTCGTTGTGGGCATCCACGATCTCCTGGGGCAGCAGCACGCGCTGAGTCAGGTCCTTGGAAATCTCGCCGGCCATGTAGTCGCGCTGAACGGAGTTGACGGTCGGGTTCTTGTTAGAGTTCTCCTGCTTGACCTCTTCGTTATTGCACTCGATCAACGACAGGATCTTGTCATCGGTCGTGTTCTTCTGGCGCTTCAGGCTCTGAACATAGCGATAGATGATGTAGTGGCGGGCGACCTCGTAGCAGTCGAGACGCATGATCTCGTCCTCGACCAAATCCTGGATCTCCTCGACCGAAACGGTGTGGCCCGCGTTCTCGCATGCCTCGGCGACGTTTTGCGCCGCATAAACCACCTGGCGGTCGGTTAGACGAGAGCTCTCCTCGACCTCCAAGTTTGCGGCGCGAATCGCATTGACGATCTTATCGATGTCAAAGACAACCTCGGTGCCGCTGCGCTTGATGATCTTCATCCTCTTGCCTCTTTCGCGTCGTAGTCTCATTGCGCTTCAGAGCCAAACGATGCCCGGCAGGGCTTGCCCCTGTCTTGCGGCGCCGTCGCGCAATCTGTGTTCTCGATAAACCATAGGTCCTCATGCGGACAATCCTCGCGGCCGATCAAGCGGCTCAAAGATCTATCCAAATGGGGCAAATAAGGTCCTCGTTCTCTGTCCGCCATCTATCATACGACAAAGAGGCATCTATATCCTGTATTCTTTTTTTAGTTCAAACACAACATATAGTGTTTCAGCAGGTCAAAGCAATTGGTCATTTTGCAGACGCATTAATTATGAGGGGTTCTTGGCAAGTCGGTAAAACGTTACCAACACGGCTACCTGCATGGCAGTTATAAAACCCCCTTAGTCAAGCCGCTGACAAATCCTACCAAAACCAAGCCGCTCACGCCAAAAGAATCCAAAAGATTATGCTTGACCAACATGTTGCGGTCGTGCCTTGCCGAGCCCCATGTAACCGCGGCACGAATCCTTGAAAGATATGTGTATGCAAACAGAGAAGATGAGAGTTTTCTCGGATGACTACTGAGAAGCATCCCAGAAGATCAAAAAACTCGAAATTTGGTGACGTATTTGGCGACCCATTTGGCGAGCAAAACAAAACAGCCCAGAGGCTAAGCCTCTGGGCTGCGAACATTTGGTGGGCGTTAGAAGATTTGAACTTCTGACCTCTTCCGTGTCAGGGAAGCGCTCTCCCCCTGAGCTAAACGCCCAAATGGAGCGGACAACGGGGCTCGAACCCGCGACCCCAACCTTGGCAAGGTTGTGCTCTACCAACTGAGCCATGTCCGCTTACGAGGATTAATCTTACGTGATACCCGCATCCTATGCAAGAACTTTTTTTTGAAAAGTTTTGCGACGCCCTCTCGAACCTCGCGAAGACATCAGCCACCACGGAAAGCGCGAGCAAACGCAAACTCGCCGCAAGAGGCCCCCTACAACTCAGCGAGCATGATCCAGGCAGAGCTGTCCTGCGCAAGTCTGCCGTCTGCAAGCGGTGATGAGGTGAGCAGGACCTTGCCCGCCGGCAGCTCCACGGGTGCTGCACCGAAGTTCGTCACACACGCCCAGCCGTTGTCGCGGCGATAGGCGATGACGCCGCCCTCAGCGCCCTCGGCACCATCCGCAAGGCCGGTGCGCCCGTCAAGATCGAGCCACGCAAGATCGTTAGCGCACCCGCGCAGCTTGCGCCGCAGCCAGAGGGCGTCACGATAGAGCGCAAGCATCGATGTCGGGTCCGCCTCTTCCCTATCGGCAGCGTAATCGGAAAACCATGCAGGCTGCGGCAGATGGGGCGCCGCATCGGCGTCCATCGGCGAAAATCCAAACGATCCGCCCTGCGCGGGATCGTCCGTCGCCACCCACGGCAGGGGCACACGACAGCCGTCGCGCCCCTTCTCGCGCTTCGATCCGTGCGTATTGGTCGCAGTGGGATCTTCGAGTGCAGCCCACGGGATGTCAGCCACCTCAAAAAGGCCGAGCTCCTCACCCTGATACACGTATGCCGAGCCCGGAAGCGCCAGCTCAAGCAAAAGGGCCGCCCGCGCGCGGCGCTCGCCGAGTTCACGGTCCTCGTCATAAGACGACCCGTCGCGTAAGAGCCAGTCGAGCGCAATCTGGTGGTAGCGCGTCGCCTTGATCTGCGGCAGGGCGTCGCCTTGATCTGCGGCAGGGCGAAGCGCGTCGCCACACGAGGCACGTCGTGGTTGGAAAGTACCCAGGTCGAGGCGGAATCGGATTCGATGGCTGCCTTCAAGCCCTCCTCGATTGCAGCGTGCATGTCATCATAGGTCCAAGTGGCCTTGGCGAACTCAAAGTTAAATGTCTGGCCAAGCTCGCTGGGGCGCGCGTAGAGATACTGGCGCTCGGGCAGCACCCACGCCTCGGCAACAGCGCTGCGCGGCGGATTATAGCGGTCGAACACGCGGCGCCACTCGCGATAGATCTCGTGAACCTCGTTGCGATCCCACAGCGGATGGGTGCCGTCGTCAACCATGTCATCGCCCTCGGCGAGATGCCACTGGTCGAGATCATCGCGGTCGAGATCCTTGGCGAGACCGTGCGCCACATCAATGCGAAAGCCATCGACGCCTCGATCGCTCCAAAACGCCAGGACGTCGCAAAAGAACGCGCGAACCTCGGGGCATGACCAGTCAAAGTCCGGCTGCTCGGGCGTAAACATGTGCAGATACCACTGACCGTCCGCAACACGCGTCCAGGCGGGGCCGCCAAAGTTGGCATTCCAATTGGTGGGAGGCAGCTCGCCATGCTCGCCGCGACCATCACGGAAGATATAGCGGGCGCGCTCGGGCGATCCGGGGCCGGCGGCAAGAGCGGCTTTGAACCAGGGGTGCTGGTTGGACGAATGGTTGGGCACGATGTCGACGATGACCTTGATGCCGCGCGCGTGAGCCGCGGCGATCATGTCATCGAAGTCGTCAAGCGAGCCGAGACGTTGGTCGACATCGCAGTAGTCCGCCACGTCATAGCCGCCATCGACAAGAGGCGATGGGTAAAACGGGCTCAGCCAGATGGCCTCGATACCCAGCCGCTCAAGATAGTCCATCTGCTGGGTAATGCCCGCGATATCGCCCAAACCCGAACCAGTCGAGTCCTTAAACGAGCGCGGGTAAATCTGATAGATCGCGGCATCGGACATCCATGAGCGCGAGGAGGACTTTTCTGTAGCCATGGGGTGTGTCTCCCTTGCAACGAGGTTTTGTGAGATGCCCACGATGATACGCCCAAAGCTGACATTCACGGCAATCAACGCCGCAGCCACGCCCCAAACGCTCGCCCCCTCTCGGGCTCGAGCCTCCTGGGACGAATCGATCGATTAGTGAAAAGAACGGAAGACTTACTCCCCCGGCCACGACAGACACTATGACCCAATCCAGGGGCACGGAAACGACAGGAGCCCCCGCTCGTGACCGCGGGTCGGGGCTGCGACAATGTTGTTGAAGTGCCAGAGGCGCAGCCGCGCCGCAACGAGGTTGGGAGGCTCCCGTGCCTAGATATTCTACCGCCTTCGGAATGGACGTACACCTCAGGTCCACCACCGTCTGCGCGCTCGACGCGGAGACGGGCGAGGCCGTGACGAGGAGGTTCCGCGGCAACCCCTGGGGCGAGGTCGCGGAGTGGATGTCGGGCTTCCCCGGCCCGTCGCTCGCCGCCTACGAGAGCGGCTACCTCGGCTTCGCCCCGCAAAGGGAGCTCTCCGGGCTCGGCGTCGACTGCGTCGTCGCGGCCGTCTCCAAGGTCCCGAGGTCGGCTGCCGACCTCTCGTCCAAGAACGACCGCAACGACGCGGCCAGGATGGCCAAGGCGATACTGTCGCACGACGTCACCCCGGTATGGGTGCCGTCCCCCGAGATCGAGGGGCTCAGGGACCTCGCCGCCGCCCACGACGCCGCGACCGCGAGGCTCGCGGCGGCGAAGCAGCGGCTCCTGGCGTTCCTAGCCCGCCGCGGCTATGTCTACGGCGGCACGACGCCGGCCGGCAACCCCCGGAAGTACTGGACGTACGGCTTCCTCAGGTGGCTCGACGGCATACACCCCGCCGACGACGGCGGCATCCGGGCGCTTGCGGCGCTGAGGAACGAGGTCGAGGCGGCCGACGAGACGAGGGAGGCCCTCCTCGCCGAATACAGGGCCGCCGTCGCGGCGGGCCCCCTCTCGGCCGAGGTCGAGGCGCTCCAGTCGATCAAGGGGTGCGGGTTCGCGCTCGCCGCCGCCTTCGCGTCCGAGGTCGGCGACTTCTCGAGGTTCCGCTCCGGCAGGCAGGTGACGTCCTACTTCGGCCTCGCCCCGAAGCAGAGGTCGAGCGCGGACTCCGTGCGCCTCGGCGGAATCAGCGGGGCCGGCAACGCGCTCGTCAGGAAGCTGGCTGTCGAGGGGTCCTGGTGCTATGCCCAGGCCGGCCACCAGCCGAAGCTGATGCCCAAGGGCTCCGGCGTGCCCCTCGAGATAAGGATGCACGGGAGGAAGGGGTCCGAGAGGCTCCTGCGCCGCCGCGAGGAGATGATCGCCCGCGGGATGCCGCAGGCGAAGGCGAACGCGGCCACCGCGGCCGAGCTCGTGAGGTGGCTGTGGGCCCTCGGCACGATGTGCCGGGAGGGCGCGGAATAGACATAAGCCCCCGTCCCGGCGAGCCGGGCAGCCTTCGGGGACACCCCCGTTCTCGCTGTGCGCGCGGCGGCCGCCGCATGCGCGAAGACAGACTAGGGGAACCCCGCCGAAGGAGAGGATTGCGGGCCGCCGGAGCGGTATCCGCGGATATGAGACTGAGCCGAAGGCGTCGATGACATGCCGGGGGCGGACCGGGACGGGTTTAACGGCAGGCCCCGCCGACCGATTGCAAGCGGTCGGCGGGGCCATTGTGGCCCTTGACAGTGGATTGGGTCATATGAGCGAGCGGGCTCCGGGTGCCCCAGGTTGCCGCGAAAGAGGAGGGAAGCGTACTTTATGTACGCGACCGACGATTGAGGGGCAAGATGGGGTGCCCGGGGCCCGCGCAGCGTCAACAAAAAACGCGGTTCGTTAGAACCGCGTAAGATAGTTGGAGCGGACAACGGGGCGTCTGCGTATCCGCTTCGCGGATCCGCACCGGCTTCGGTCGCCTGTCGGCGTCCTCGCCAGCTCGCTACAAACGCTCCGCGTTTGCTTAACGCTCGCTCCCTCTCGGGTTCGAGCCCATACGATGGGTACGAAAAAGCCCGGCTACCGTAGTAGTCGGGCTGTTGCGTTTGGAGCGGACAACGGGGCTCGAACCCGCGACCCCAACCTTGGCAAGGTTGTGCTCTACCAACTGAGCCATGTCCGCATATGTAAAACAAAACGGGCGCCGGAGCGCCCGGATGTTGCCTGGAGGCGAAGCCCGGATTCGAACCGGGGGTAAAGGCTTTGCAGGCCTCTGCCTTACCACTTGGCCACTTCGCCGAAAAAGGACCGCTTGAGACGGTCCGGAAATGCAATGGAGCGGACAACGGGGCTCGAACCCGCGACCCCAACCTTGGCAAGGTTGTGCTCTACCAACTGAGCCATGTCCGCTTGCGGGTTATTAATTTACGCGAGTTGCCCAAAAGACGCAAGTACTTTTTTCAAAAAAGTTGTTCGCCACATGCTCTTGGCAGATATACATGCCAAAACGATTTACTAGGCGCACGATTCCAATGTTCCGCTAAACAGCTTTACCATCCGAACGCGCGTACCGGCACCATCAGTACGACGGGCAACCTCCACGTTGTCGACCAACATGCGCATGAGCTTGATTCCACGCCCGCGCTCCTCAGTCGTAACCGGTTCACTCGACCCGTCGATCGAATAGCCCGCCCCACGGTCGACAACCTCAATCACGACACGATCGCCATAGGCCTGAACCGTCAGGATGCATCCGATACCACCCGCATGGTCATACGCGTTGCCCAGCGCCTCGCCCGATGCCAATGCGACGTCATAGCGCTCATCACGCCTCAGGGGAAGCGATTCGAGTAGCTCGGCAATACGATGACGATAGTATGGAAGGTTCTCGATACCCTGGCGTACCTCGACACTCTTGCTCCAGCGAGGCAATTCCCCCACCGGAATGGCAGGAATCGACTCCCGAGCGAAGCCCGCAACATGGAGGATGTCGACAAGTCGGGCAATCTCCAAAAAGCGAATGACCTCATCGGAGGCGTTAACGAGCGAAAGCAGGCCCTCTCGCCTCATGAGCTCTCTGGCGCGTGTAAGCAAAAACGCCAAACCCGTCGAGTCGATAAAGCCCACGGCCTGGCAATTGATGACAACGCGGCGCACGCCCCGGTCGATCAAATTATCCAACCGTCGGCGCAGCGCGGGCACCGAGGCGATGTCGACATCACCCGGTGGCGTCAAAACCGCTATGTCATTCCACTCATTCATACGACCATGGTTCCCCAAAAGAGCTCGCTCGATGCACACATATCTACAACCGCGTAGGTTTCGCCCCTCAAGCGTCGCAGCCTACGATCGGCCCCGTAAAAACTCAAGGGACACCAACGCGATATCATCGTCCAGCGCCGACTCGGTAAAGCGGTCAAGCTCGCTCAAGACCTTACCGCAGATTCCCGATACGCCCTCACCCGAAACAGAGAGCAAAAGATCGCGAAGGCGTTGCTCGCCAAAGAAAGCACCAGAGCGATCGCGCGCTTCGATCGTTCCGTCGGTATACATAAAGAGCATGTCACCAGGAGCGAACGTAAAGACGCCCGTCTCGTACACCATGCTCTCAAAGGCACCGATCACGCCCGATTGACACCCAAGGAGCTCCACTTCTCCCCCGCAGGTCTCGCCGCCACCAAGCGGCGTCGACGACGGCCGAATGACCATAGTGGGAGGATGTCCCGCAGAGCAATAGGTAGCTCGGCCCGCCTTAAGATCGATCTTGGCGATAAACGCCGTCACAAACGTCTCGACCCTCGAAAAGCCCATGAGCATACTATTGAGCGAGCGAGCCATGCGAGCAGGCCCCGCACCCTCCCAGGCATAGGCCGTCAGCGCCGTCTTGACGAGCGCCGACATCGACGCCGCCTCGATTCCCTTGCCGGACACATCTCCCAAAATCATAACGGCGCAATCGTCGGGAAGACGAACAAGCGTATAGAAGTCACCGCCGACCAGCGCCGAATTCGTTGCCGATAGGTACACCGAATCGGCGGCGATTCCCGGAACGTCACCAAGCGAATTTCTCATGCCGATCTGAAGCGTCTGAGCGATATGACGCTCCTCGCGCTTTTGAGACTCACCCTCATAGATCAGCTCAAAATCGTGGGCCAAATGCACCATGTAGTCGTACTCAAGGTCGTCGATTGGCTCCTGGCTGCCATCGCGGAGCAGCAAAAAACGCGTCGTCGGTCCCTTGGCGACATCAGCGTGAACGATCGCATCGTTGTTTCGCTTGTCATCCGTCTCCGAGCGATAGCGCCCCGCCTCGATACCGGAGTCGACGTACAGTCCCTGACACGGCAGGCCGTGTGCTCTCAGCCATGCACCCATAGGCGTGGATTCATCCACGCGCGTTAGGCGCACGTGCTTGAGATCGTCAGCGCTCGTCCCGCCCAGCACCGACGTCTCGAACCCATCGGAAGCTGATCCCAGGCGCGCTGCCGGCGTCGTGACAGAAAAGAAGAGCGACTCCGGATCGCCCGGCAACGCTACGCGACTGCCGCCCTCAAAATCGATGACATAGGTTTCGAGACCCGCATCATACTCCACGGGGCAAAAATGACAGTTGAGCACAGCGCAAATTTCCGACGATACCGCGCGCGAAGCGACGACGGGATCATCAAGATAGGTAAAAAGCTCATCGCGCAGCACGTTGAGCGAACGACCAAGTTCTGCCGTGCGGCGCGAACGTAAGCTCGACGCCATGCCGACCATCTGAATAGACAGGTAATCGCAGATGACCTCGAGCACGTTAAGGTCATAGGCGAGTGGCGCCTGTGGACGTTTCCAACCGACCTCCAACACACCGAGCACCTGCGTGCCGTAAAACACGGGAAGACAGATCTCACTGCGATACGGAGGCATATCCTGCACGCGCAGCAAGTGTTTGGAACGATTGTCCAAATCCATGAACATACCCGAAGCAACCCGGTCGCCCTCAAGGTCCTGCTGAATCGACAGGCGGCAGGCACGCGACTCGCGAAGAACATACGTCGGAATGCCAGCGCCATACGGCAAAAACTCGGGCAGGTAGCTATCATGCAGCTCCTTGGAAACACCGCGAAGCTTAAAGCCGCCGCTCTCAGAAAAATAAATCGCAGCTCCAGAGGCATCGAGCGTTCCGACGAGCTGATTCAAAACGATATCGAGCAAGCTGGGGAGCTCATTGGAGCCCACGGTACTCATAATGACCGAAAGGGTACCCGAAAGGCGTTTATTCGCCACCCTAAGCTCCGAAAGCGCACGTTTGAGCTGACGATCGTGGGAATACTGCTCTTCGATACTGTGAAGCGCCACCAGGACACGTGGTGCGCGGCGCCCAAAGATGCGTGGAGGCGTTACGGAGCCCGCACGAACCAAGACGGGAATAAAAGAGCCGTCACTCAGCTTGAGCATCAGTTCGTTCTCGGAGCCATCAGTTTCAAATGGTAGACGATGTTCCGTCGCACGTTCAAAAGCGGACGAATACAGGACGTCTTTAACATCTCCACCGATGACGTCGGCGCGTTCCTCGCACATCAAACCAAGTAAGCGATTATTCACATGCAGAATGGTTCCGTCGAGCTCACAAATGATGACAGCATCGCTCGTGATCTCGACCAGTTGGGCAACGTCTGCCCACTCGTTGCGCTCAAGCGTTTCCATCGTGGACCTCACCGTCTATCGGTAACAAAAAAGCCTCCGAAGAGGCTTCTCAAATGCGATGGTGTCGGAGGCGGGACTTGAACCCGCATGACCAAAAAGCGGTCACTAGCACCTCAAGCTAGCGCGTCTGCCAATTCCGCCACTCCGACATGCTATGTTGTTGATTCGCGGTTCGTTTTCTTGGACCCGCGCGTTCAACGAGGAAGATAATAACCTATGATTCGAGAACTGTGCAAGCACTTTTTTCAAAAAAGTTTACGAATTTGTAAATGCGCTGGTAGATCTGTATGTCCGGGTCGGAATGGGGGCAGCTTCCCAGCGCGTCCTCGGGCATGCGGTACATTTTTATCCGCGCTTCGCGCTACAAAATGTACCGCCCCCTGCG
>NZ_QSBV01000006.1 GCF_003465825.1 Collinsella sp. AF02-46-1 | reverse complement strand
GGTGCATCATCGACGTCTTCAATACAGAAGATATCAGTGTGGAATGTTCCGGAGAGAAACCCCCGTCACGCCCCCGGATCCCCTGCGTTTACGGCCTTGAGGTCGGCGTGGGCGGAGGACGTGGTTGATAGGGGTACGTGTCCCGGTCGCTGTTTCGCGCTTTGCGCGAAAGGCGCGTTACTTTGGGATGGGTGGGGAACGTGGTTGTTGCGGTAACTGATCCCCGTCATAAATTATCCTCGGCATACTTGCACCTGTCTTCCCTCGTGCTACACTTTTCCTCGCTGTTTCAGGGCGGGGTGGAATTCCCCACTGGCGGTAAATCGGGCGGTGTCAAAGGGGCGCCGTGGCGCAGGTAAAGTGCCTGCGACCGAGCCGATGAGTCCGCGACCCGTGTGTGCGTTGGTTCGCATGCCGGCTGAACTGGTGAGATCCCAGTACCAACGGTTAGAGTCCGGATGAAAGAGGCAGGTGATCTTATGTCTGAACAGTCGCAGCATATCCATTTTGAGAACACGAATAGGTGGAGCACCAAACAGCTCGTTACCATGGCGCTCATGTGCGCCTTGGGCGCCCTGTTTATGTATGTGCAGCTGCCCATCCTTCCTTCGGCGCCGTTTTTGACCTATGACCCGTCGCTGGTGCCGGCGATGGTGTGCGGGTTTGCGTACGGTCCTGGTGCCGGTACTGCCGTTGCCGCCATGGCGATCGTTATCCATGCGCTTACCACGGGCGATTGGGTCGGTGCGCTTATGAACTTGGTTGCCACGCTGGGCTATATTCTGCCTGCGGCTATCGTCTACCAAAAGATGCATACCTATAAGGGTGCCGTGATTGGCCTGGTGCTGGGCGTTATTGCCGCCACGGCGCTGTCCATGGTTGCGAATCTGACCATCGGCGTTTGGTTCTGGTATGGCTCGGTCGATGTGATCGCCCCGCTCATGATTCCTGCCGTGCTGCCGTTTAACCTCATCAAGACCGTGCTCAACTCGGTGTTGACATTGGCGGTGTACAAGGCGGTCTCCAACCTCATCACACCCAAGAAGGACCAGGTCAAAGGCCGCGCATGATTGAGTGTCGGGGCGTTTCCTTTAGTTATGACGGTGCCACACCGGCGCTCGATGGCATCGATCTGAACATCGAGGATGGCGAGTTTTTCTGCATTCTCGGCGGAAACGGGTCGGGCAAGTCGACGTTTGCCAAGCATTTGAACGCGCTGCTGCAGCCCGATGCGGGAACGGTGCGCGTCAACGGCATGGACGCGTCCGATCTCGAGCTGGTCTACGACATCCGTTCGACTGCGGGCATGGTGTTCCAGAATCCCGACGACCAGCTTGTGGCGACGCTTGTCGAGGACGATGTTGCGTTTGGTCCCGAGAACTTAGGGGTCGAATCGGCCCAGATCGCGCAGCGTGTTCGCGAGGCGCTGAAGGCCGTGGGCCTGGTGGGCTTTGAGCGCCACGAGACCCATGCGCTTTCGGGCGGACAAAAGCAGCGTGTGGCGCTTGCCGGCGTTCTCGCCATGGAGCCGCGCGTGCTCATATTGGACGAGGCGTCCTCGATGCTCGATCCGCGCGGGCGCAAGGGCCTTATGAAGGCCTGCCACGCGCTGCACGAACGCGGTATGACCATCGTGATGATTACGCACTTTATGGAAGAGGCCGCTGAGGCCGATCGCGTTGCCGTCTTCCAAGCGGGCCGCGTCGCCATGCTCGGTGCGCCCGAGGAGATCTTGACGCAGGCGGACGAACTCGCGCGGCTGAACCTGGATATGCCGGCATCGTGCTGTCTTGGCAGGGCGCTTCGCGCGAAGGGCGTGCCCATTTGCGCACAGGTGCGCGAGGCGGATATGGTCGCCGATATAGCGCAGGCTTATGCCGAGCGGAGTAGGACAGACATCGCCGGGCGGCCTTTCGCATCCGATCCTCGTATTCCCGACAACGTCTCCTCTGCAATCGATAGCGCAGACGCGCTGGAGCCCGTCATCGAGATTTCGCACCTTTCGTATAGCTATTTGCTGAGCGCCCGCGAGCGTCGTCGCTGGCACAAGCGCTCAGCTGTTGCGGGCAAATCGAACAAGCAAGCCCTTTGGGGCAACGACCCCAGCAGTCCGTGGGCACTGCGTGATGTATCGCTAACGGTGCGCCGTGGCGAGTTCCTGGGCCTTGCGGGCCATACCGGTTCGGGTAAGTCGACGCTGGTTCAGCATCTCAACGGCCTGATTCGTCCCCAGGAGGGTTCCGTTTACGCGTTGGGGCTCGACCTGGCAAACAAGAAAGATGCCGCCGCGGTTAAGGCAAAGGTCGGCGTGGTGTTTCAGTATCCAGAGCGTCAGCTGTTTGCCGAGACCGTGGCACAGGACGTGGCGTTTGGTCCGCATAACCTTGGTTTGTCGCAGGTCGAGGTTGCCCGCCGCGTTGAGTCATCGCTCGCGCGCGTGGGCCTCGACCTGGCCACGGTGGGCGACAAGAGCCCCTTTGAGCTTTCGGGTGGCCAACAGCGGCGCGTGGCGTTTGCCGGCGTGCTTGCCATGGAGCCCGAGGTCCTGGTACTCGATGAGCCCATGGCGGGGCTCGATCCGGCGGCGCGCAGCGATTTCCTGGAGCTCATCGATCGACTTCACCATGGGGGCCTGACCGTCGTCATGGTCTCACACAGCATGGATGACCTTGCCAATTGCTGCGACCGTATTGTCGTGATGAACGAGGGCTCGGTGTTTGCCGAGGGCACGCCCGCTCAGGTTTTTGCGCGTGCGGATGAGCTTAAATCAATCGGCTTGGGTGTTCCCGCTGCCCAGCGCATGGCGCTGGCGCTTGCGGAAGCGGGCGTGCCGCTGCGTTGCGGCGGGCTCTATACGGTTGAGTCGCTGGCAGACGAGTTGGTGGACCTGCTAATCGGTCGCTCGGACGGTCCTTCTAACGTCGCGGACATTGCTAAATCCAAGACGGTCGCGCGAGAGGAGGGCTGCTAATGGAGGCGTTTTCGTTTGGCAGCTACTATCCCGGCGATAGTGCAATCCACCGCATGGACCCGCGAACCAAGTTGCTCTTGGGCTTTGTGTTTCTGATCACGACGCTCACGGTCAACAGCTTCCGCGGACTGGTCCCGGTCGCAATCTTCGTCGTCCTGATCTATACCGTGTCCCGGGTGCCGGCTCGTCGCGTCCTGTCATCGATGGCGCCGCTGCTGGCGATCGTCGCGGTGGTCGCGGTGCTCAACCTGTTTTCCGACCAGAGCGGGCGCATTCTGTGGCAGCTCGGCTTTTTGCAGATAAGCGAGGGCTCGTTACATTCCGCCGCCTTTATGGCGTGCCGCCTGACCTTGATGATGGCCGGCATGAGCGCCATTACGCTCACCACACCGACGCTCGACCTCACCGCGGGCTTTGAGCGCCTGCTCGCGCCGTTTGCGCGTGTGGGACTTCCTGCGCACGAGCTCGGTATGATTATGGGTATCGCGCTGCGCTTTATGCCGCAGTTTGCCACCGAGATAAAGCAGACGGCCGATGCGCAGGCGAGCCGCGGTGCGCGCGTGACGGGAGGCCCGCTCGGCGGCGTGCGTATGCTCGGCAGTGTGGCGATTCCGCTGTTCACGGGGGTGTTCCGTCATGCCGAAACGCTGTCTGCCGCCATGGATGCCCGTTGTTATCATGGCGAACAGGGCCGAACGCGCCTGCATACGCTTGTGTTTGGCCGCGGCGATGCGCTGGCAGCGGTGGTGACGATGCTGCTGCTCATCTGCGTCATCGTCATCAATCTTCAACTTGTTTAGGCGCGATTCGAGCGCAGGAAAGGGGTTCCTATGACCGACAACGACCGCACGGCGCAGCTCGAGCGCGCCTGTTCGTATCTTAGGCGTATTCCGGCGTGGTATCTCGCCACGATTGACGTGACGGACGGACATCAGCCGCGCGTGAGGCCGTTCTCGTTTGCCATGGTCGATGATGGCAAGCTGTGGTTTTGCACCTCGCGCGATAAGGACGTGTGGGCCGAGCTCAGCACGAACCCCAAGCTTGAGGTTTCGGGTTGGAAACCGGGGGAGTGTTGGATTGTGCTGACCGGCGAGGCCGCGCTCGAGGACGACGCGGTCGTGAGCGACCGGGTGCGCCAAGCCGGCTTTAAGCACATGGTGGGCATCGGCGAAGACCACGAGAGCGCCAATGACGGTCGCCTTGCGTTTTTCTCGGTGCGCAACATCGCCGCCCGCTTCTGCGATATCGACGGCAGCGAGGAGCGCCTGGAGCTCTAGCGCGTCTCAAATTAACTACCCATCTCAAAATGGCGAGCGTCAGGAGGACACATGGACGGATTGAATACAGTGTTGGAGTATCTGACGTCGGTGCCGGCATGGTATTTGGCGACGAGCGTTGACGGGCAGCCGCATGTGCGTCCGTTTTCGTTTGCGCAGATCCAGGACGGCAAGCTGTGGTTTGTAACGGCGCGCACCAAAGACGTGTGGCAAGAGCTGCTGCAAAATCAACGCTTCGAGGCCACGAGTTGGTGGCCGGGCCATGGCTGGCTCATCTTGCGCGGGCATGCGGGTCTGGATGACCAGGCCGCTCCCGATATGCGCGAGGCAGGCTGGAAGCACCTGGAGCGCCTAGGCGAGCACTACGAGGGCGCAGACGATCCAACGCTCATCTTCTTTAGCGTGGAGGAACCCGAGGCCTTTATCTGCAACCATGACGAATGGGTGCCGGTCGAGCTCTAAACGAGTCTCTCAGCAAGCTTAGACAATTCAAATTCTCGCATGTAGCGGGCCCCACATTGCAACGTCACCGCAAGGCGCACTGGGCAATATGGGGCCCGTATTTATTTGTCAATCCCTTTGAGTGAATGTGTCGGGACTGTTTCAATGCATGAATATGCAAAAGATTTGCGTATATATGCATCTTTTGGTGCTAAAGTTTCAACTCACTTCATAACGACGGCTGCATGATGCGTATTGGTGCATAACTGCAGACAAGGAGTCTGATATGTCATTAAAGGTTGGAATCGTCGGTGCGGCTGGATATGCCGGTGCCGAGCTCATTCGCCTCGTCCTCGGTCATCCCGAGTTTGAACTTGCTGCCATTACGTCCAACGCCGATGCCGGCCAGCCGTTGTCTGCGGTGTACCCGAGCTTCACCGGCGTAAGCGATCTTGTCTTCACGACGCATGATGCCCCCGAGCTCAAGAACTGCGACGCGGTCTTTTTGGCCGTGCCGCACACAGCTGCCATGGCACAGGTGCCCGCCCTGCTTGCCGCGGGAGTTTCCTGCATTGACCTTTCGGCCGACTATCGCCTGAGCGATCCGGCCACCTTTGAGGCCTGGTATGCCGCCGAGCACACGAGCCCCGAGCTACTCAAGAGCCGCGCCTTTGGTCTGCCCGAGCTGTTCTGCCAGGATTTGGAGACCGCCGCATCTGACCATGCCGATGGCAAACCCGTACTGGTCGCCTGCGCCGGTTGCTATCCCACCGCAACGAGCCTTGCCGCCGCGCCTGCCGTGCGCGCTGGCTGGGTTGCCCAGAGCGGCCCCGTGATCGTTGACGCTATCAGCGGTGTAACGGGTGCCGGTAAGTCCTGCAACGCCCGTACGCATTTTTGCAGCACGGACGAAAACCTGGAGGCCTATGGCGTGGGCAAGCATCGTCACACGCCCGAAATCGAGCAGATCTTGGGCCTAACCGATCGTGTCGTCTTTACCCCGCATCTGGCACCGCTCAAGCGCGGTCTGCTCTCTACGGTGACGATGCCGCTTACGCCGCAGGCTATCGATACCTTGACCCTTGAGGACGTTGTCGACCATTACAAGCAGTTCTACGCCGGTCGCACCTTCGTGCGCGTACTCGATGCCGGCCAGCAGCCCAAGACGGCTTCGGTCGTCGGTACCAACGCCGCCCAGATCGGCCTCGCGCTCAACAAGCGCGCGGGCGTTCTGGTGGCTACGGGCGCCATCGACAATCTGTGCAAGGGTGCAGCAGGCCAGGCGGTCCAGTGCGCCAACGTCGTCTTTGGTTTTGACGAGCGACGAGGCTTGCCCACAGTGGCGTGCCCGGTGTAGCACATTCGATTGTTAACGATTTGGTAGTCGGGCATCGAGTGGGGCGCCACTCTTAAGCTGGTCTCATGATTGTGGCTGGCATGGCGCACCAACCGATGTCCATTTTTTGTTTGACATAAGGAGTCGTAAAGACGATGAATGCTGAGCAGTTCGACATCAAGATTCGTGCCGTAGAGGGCGGCGTAACGGCGGCAGCCGGCTTTAAGGCGGCGGGCATCCATGCCGGATTCCGCAAGAATCCCGAGCGCCTGGATTACGCGCTCGTCGTCCCCGATAAACCCTGTCCCGGTGCCGGCGTGTTTACGACTAACCGCTTTTGTGCGGCGCCCGTGCAGGTGAGCCGTGCCAACTTGGGCGGCGCCGACAAGGGCTACGGCGTCATTGCCGGCGTTTCGGTCAACTCCGGCAACGCCAACGCCGCCACGGGTGAGACCGGTCTTGCCTGCGCGCTCGAGACCTGCAACATCGCCTCGCAGGTCATCGGCTGCGAGCCCCAGCAGATTCTGGTCGCCTCCACGGGCGTAATTGGTCAGATTCTGCCGATCGACACGTTTGAGACTGCCGTTCCTGCCGCCTACGAGGCGCTCTCCGCCCACGGTGGCGCCGATGCCGCCCGCGCTATCATGACGACCGACACGCACTCCAAGGAGTATGCCGTGTGTTACCGCAGCGAGGCCGCGGGGCACGCAGGCAATGCCTATACGGTGGGCGGTATGTGCAAGGGCTCGGGCATGATCATGCCCAACATGGCAACCATGATCGCGGTCATCACTACCGATGCCCCCGTTGAGCCGGCGGCGCTCCACGCCCTGTTGCTCTCCACCGTCAAGCAGACCTTCAACAAGGTAACGGTCGATTCCGACACCTCGACTAACGACACCTGCATCATGCTTGCCTCCGGCGTCGCTGCCGCAGATGCCGAGCCTATTGTCGAGGGCTCTGACGCCTTCGACGAGCTGGCCTTTGCCGTGCATGAGGTGTGCGAGAGCCTGGCGCGCAACATCGCCGCAGACGGCGAGGGTGCATCCAAACTCGTGACGGTTAACGTCACCGGCGCCGTGAACGACGAGGAGGCCGATATCGCCGCTCGTGCTGTCGCCAACTCGCCGCTCGTCAAGACCTGCATCGCCGGCCACGACTGCAACTGGGGCCGCGTTGCCATGGCGCTCGGCAAGTGCGGCGTGCAGTTTAACCAAGAAGATGTGTCCATCGACATGATGGGTATGCCCGTCTGCCGTGATGGCCTGACCGTTCCCTTTGACGAGGACGAGGCGCTGCGTCGCTTTGAGGCGCCCGAGATTGTGATCTCGGCAGACCTGGGCGCAGGGGACGCGGCGACCACCGTGTGGACTTGCGACCTCACGCACGAGTACATCTCCATTAACGGCGATTACCGTTCCTAGACTCCCGATGTGCCGCGCGTCCCGCTGCAATCGCGGGCAACGAGGTGCGGCGCGATAGCTACACGAAAGACGAGGCAGACTATGAAGTTCGCACGCGATTGTCGCTCGAGCGAATCCAACGAAGTTACCGCGCAGCTGCTGTTCGAGGCGCTGCCGTGGATTAAGAACCTGACCGGTAAGACGGTCGTTATCAAGTACGGCGGTGCCGCCATGGTCGACGAGCAGCTGCGCCGTGACGTGATGAGCGACATCGTCCTGCTCAAGATTATCGGCATGCGCCCTGTTATCGTGCACGGTGGCGGCAAGGCCATCAACGAGGCGCTCGGCCACTACGACATCCCCGTCGAGTTTAAGAACGGCCAGCGCGTGACCACGCCTGCCACCATGGATATCGTGCGCGAGGTACTGGGCGGCAAGGTCAATCAGGAGCTGGTCGCGGCGCTCAACCACCACGGCAACCTGGCCGTGGGCGTGTCCGGCAGCGACGCCGGTACCCTTATCGCCGAGCCACTCGACCCAGAGCTCGGCCGCGTAGGCAAGGTCACGCACGTCAACACCGACTATATCGAGCGTTTGCTCGACAGCGAGTACATTCCCGTTATCGCCACGGTCGCAGCGGGGGAGGACGGTGGCTTCTTCAACATCAACGCCGATACCGCCGCCGGCGCCGTTGCGGCGGCGCTTCATGCGCACAAGGCGATCTTCTTGACCGACGTCGACGGCCTGTACAAGGACTTTAGCGATAAGGATTCGCTCATCTCCAACCTGACACTCGACGAGGTCAATGAGATGCTCTACGGCGGCGAGGTCGACAAGGGCATGATTCCCAAGCTGCGCGCCGCCGTCGATGCGCTTACCGCCGGTGTGTTCCGAGCCCACATCATCAACGGCACGACGCCGCATTCGCTGCTGCTGGAGCTGCTGACCGATGCTGGCGTCGGTACCGTGATCCACTCCACCGAGACGGCCTACGAATTCGATACGCATCCGCACCCGCTTTCGACGTTTGCGGCGCGCCTGACCGAGAACCTCGACGAGGTCGAGAAGCTCCAGACGGTCTAGCTGACCCGCGGTCATCGCGTCCCTGCACCCATAGCCCTGCGCCGTACGGCGCCCAACGAAAGGCATCCCATGTCACTTGCAACTCAACAATCGCTCGAATCCCATTACGTTATGCATACCTTTGGTCGCTTTCCGGTAGAGTTTGTCGAAGGCCACGGCATGAAGCTCACCGGCGATGACGGCCGTGAGTATCTTGACTTTCTTGCCGGTATCGGTGTGTGCAGCCTTGGCCACGGCAACCCTGCAGTGCTCTCGGCGCTCGAGGCGCAGACCAAAAAGCTCATGCATGTCTCCAATTACTTCTACATCGAGCAGCGCGGACAGGTCGCGGCGCTGCTGTCCAAGCTTGCCAACGACGACGTAGATGGTGCGTGCGTGCTGGCCGATGCCATTGCCGCCGGCGATGAGACCACGGCCGCTGCGCTCGGTGCCCCGGCTGCGGACGAGCAGGTGTGGGAGACGTTCTTTGCCAATTCTGGTGCCGAAGCTAACGAGGGCTCGATGAAGCTCGCACGTCTGTACGCCAAGCGTGCTGGTAACGGCGGCAACACCATCGTATGCATGCGCGGCGGCTTCCACGGCCGTACGCTCGAGACCATTGCCGCCACCATGCAGGATTGGCTACAGGACAGCTTCCGTCCGCTGCCGGGTGGCTTTGTGGCCTGCTCGCCCAACGATGTCGACGAACTGCGTTCGATCTTTAAGCAGCTGGGAAGCGAGGTCTGCGCTGTCATGCTCGAGCCGATTCAGGGCGAGAGCGGTGTGCACCCCATGACCGAGGAGTTTATGGCGGCGGCGCGTGACTTGGCACACGAGGCAGGCGCCGTTCTTATCGCCGACGAAGTCCAGTGTGGCATCTTCCGCTCCGGCAAGCCGTTTGCATTCCAGACCTATGGCGTGGAACCCGACATTATGAGCCTTGCCAAGGGCATTGCCGATGGCGTGCCCATGGGTGCCGTGGTGGCAAAGAAGGAGATCGCCGACGTGTTTAAGCCGGGCGACCACGGCTCGACCTTTGGCGGTGGCTGCTTGGCTGTCGCGGCGTGCGCCGCGACGCTCTCCGCGCTCGTGCGCGGCGATTATGCCGAGCATGCTGCCAAGGTGGGTGCTTATATGGAGGCAAAGCTCACCAAGCTGCCGCACGTGGTCGAGGTACGCGGTCGCGGCTTAATGCTCGGCTGCGATTTAGATGACGCTGCGGGCGATGCGCATGATATTGTTGCCCGCGCGTTGGCCGCCGGCGCCGTGATTAACGCTACTGGTGCCCACACGCTGCGTTTCCTGCCGCCGCTTGTCTGCGAGGAAGCCGACGTGGACAGTCTGATCGAGATCCTGGCGGGTGTCTTGGGCTAACGCGGCACAATAACTCAATTTGGACCGGGTTCCGGACTGCGGACGTGCCCTATGTGGCATGATTCAGCGGTCTGGAGCCCGTTTTGCCTTAGATTTGCTAAGGCGGGGAGACCTGCTGGTCAAAAAACATTAAATATGAGTACTGTTACCGATTTGGTCGCAGCAATTTTGGACTAATAAGACCAGATGGCAAGTCGAAATGGCGATGAATGCACGATTTTGATCTAATTGTTAGTCCTTATAATGGACATATGTTGCGTAACTTAAGCAAATACTATCTTTTGATATGTTGTAAGCAAGGTAGCAGTACTCATTTTTGCCATTTTCTGGCCACGGCCTTTGTGACAGACGTGCTGGCGGGTTCGAATCCCATGCGCTGGGCCTGAAAAAAAGAAAGGCCTCCATCGCTGGAGGCCTAACAATTCAGTGGTGGGCGATGAGGGATGTCGCGTGCGGCTGACGCCGCCCGCTCTCGCTTCGGGCCTACGGCCCTCGCGTGCTGCGCTGGAAAACGCTTCGCGTTTCCTCAGCTCCGCACCCTTGCGGGTTCGAATCCCATGAAATGGGCCCAAACAAAAAACGGTCCCCTTTCGAGGACCGTTTCCAAATCAGTGGTGGGCGATGAGGGATTCGAACCCCCAGCCTTGTGCGTGTAAAGCACCTGCGCTAACCGTTGCGCCAATCGCCCGTGCGGAGAGAGTATAGCAAAACAATCGCCTCATTCATCTCATATCCATTAAAGGTAACCGTCGCGTGTCACAGCGGAGCTGATTCAGTTGAGATTGCCTGAACATTCCGCCCCTCTTTACGCCCTCGGGTATACTCAAAAGCTACTGATTCGATTTGATGCCCAGCAACAGCAGAGGGGATAGTATATGTGCGGTTTTGTCGGTTTTGTCGGTGGGACGGATAACCAATCCGAGGTACTCACCAAGATGATGGACCGCATCGTCCATCGCGGTCCCGACATGGGCGGTCAGTTTATCGACGGCCGCGTTGCCCTCGGCTTCCGCCGTCTGTCGATCCTCGACCTGACCGAGGCTGGCGCCCAACCCATGGCCAACGAGGACGGTAGCGTCGTCATTGTCTTCAACGGCGAGATCTACAACTTCCAAGAACTCCGTTCCGAGCTCGAGGCCAAGGGCTACAAGTTCCACTGCGGCGCCGACACCGAGAGCCTCCTGCACGGCTACGAGGAGTGGGGCGAGGCAGTACTCGATCGCTTGCGCGGTATGTACGCCTTCGTCATCTGGGACAAGAAGAAGAACAAGCTTTTTGGCGCCCGCGATATCTTTGGCATCAAGCCGCTCTACTACTATCCCATGGCCGATGCGGGCGACGGCGCTCCGGGCGTGCTCTTTGGTTCCGAGATCAAGAGCTTCCTGGACTACCCGCACTTCCACAAGGCGGTCAACAAAAAGGCCCTGCGTCCGTACATGACGCTGCAGTATTCGGCAACCGAGGAGACCTTCTTCGAGGGTGTCTACAAGCTGCCGCCGGCGCATTACTTTACCGTAGACATCCCGACCGGCAAGATGAACATCGAGCGCTACTGGGATTGCGATTACTCTGCCGTCGAGAAGCCGTTCGAGGAGTACGTCGACGAGCTGGATGAGGTCGTGCACGAGAGCGTCGAGGCCCATCGCATCGCCGACGTCAAGGTCGCGTCGTTCCTCTCCGGCGGCGTCGACTCCAGCTACATCGCCGCTTGCCTCATGCCCGACAAGACCTTCTCGGTGGGCTTCGATTACAAGAATTTCAACGAGACTAACTACGCCAAGGAACTTTCTGACAAGCTCGGCGTCGAGAATGTCCGCAAGATGATTACCGCCGACGAGTTCTTCGGTGCGCTCGAGGACATCCAGTATCACATGGACGAGCCGCAGTCCAACCTGTCTTCCGTGCCGCTGTGGTTCTTGGCCGAGATGGCCCGCAAGGACGTCACCGTCGTGCTTTCGGGCGAAGGCGCCGACGAGCTCTTTGGCGGCTACGCCTACTACGAGGACACGGTTCCGGTCCGCAAGTACAAAAAGATGGTGCCGCTGCCCATCCGTCGCGCGCTCGGTAACCTGGCGCTGCATATGCCGTACTTCAAGGGACATAACTTCCTGGTCAAGGGTGCCGAGATCCCCGAGAAGTCGTTCCTGGGACAGGCTCTGGTATGGCCGGAGCGCGAGGTCGACGGCGTGCTCAAGCCCGAGTACAACACCGGCGACGGCGCCTTTGAGCTCGCTGCACCCATCTACGCACGCGTGAAGGGCCAGCCCGAGCTGGTCAAGAAGCAGTACCTGGACATGAACATGTGGCTCCCGGGCGACATTCTGCTCAAGGCCGACAAGATGTGCATGGCACATTCGCTGGAGCTGCGCGTGCCCTTCCTGGACCGCAAAGTCATGGAGTTCGCCGAGCACATTCCCGACCGCTACCGCATCAACGAGAACGGCAACAAACAGGTACTCCGCCACGCTGCCAACAAGTCGCTGCCCGATGAGTGGGCCACCCGTCCCAAGGTGGGCTTCCCGGTGCCGATTGTCTACTGGCTGCGCGAGCAAAAGTGGTACGACTATGTCAAGGAGTACTTCACCGCGCCGTGGGCAAGCGAGTTCTTCGATACCGACGAGCTCATGCACCTGCTCGATTTGCACTTTGCGGGCAAGGGCGATTTCCAGCGCAAGATCTATACGCCGCTCGTGTTCCTGGTGTGGTACAAGCGCTTCTTTATCGACGAGGACCAGCCCGCTGTTCAGGCTGCCTAGCCTCGGCTTACGAACGCCTGCGCGTAACGGCTCCTCCGGGAGCCGTTTTTGCGTGGGTGCGTTTCAGTTACTATAAAAACCGTCCCTGCCAAATGGCTGAGAAAGGTGAAAGATGCACCATTCGGATTCCGCGACCGTGACCACGGTCGATACGCTTGCCAAGCTTCTCGATGTGTTCGGCGAGCTGCGCGCATCAGAGCAGGTTGACGAGCGTGCCGTGACCGGCTGCTCGTTTGATTCGCGCGCGGTCTCGGCAGGTGACGTGTTCTTTTGCAAAGGCGCTGCCTTTAAGCCCGCGTTTTTGAGCATGGCGCTCGATGCGGGCGCCGTCGCATTTGTGTGCGAAGAGTCGCTGGTCGAGTCTCTGGAACCGCTGGCGCAGGAGAGCGGTGCTGCGATGCTGGTTGTTGATAGCGTTCGCACGGCCATGGCCCTGTTGCCGCCGGAGGTCTACGACCGTCCCGACCACGACGTCAAGATCGTGGGCATCACCGGTACCAAGGGAAAGACCACTGCCGCTTTTATGCTCCAGTCGATTATCAAGGCGGCGGGCGAGTCCTGCGGCATCATCGGCTCGGTGAGTACCGACGATGGTATCGAGTGCTACGAGAGCACCAACACCACGCCCGAGGCCCCCGAGGTCTGGCGCCATATCGCCAACTGCCGCACGTCCGGTCGCCAGTCCATGGTCATGGAGGTCTCGAGCCAGGCGCTCAAGTACCAACGCGTCGAGAATCTGCCGTTTGACGTGGCGTGCTTCCTCAACATCGGCCGCGACCACATCTCGCCGATCGAACACCCCACGTTTGAGGATTATTTTGAGAGCAAACTCAGGATCTTTGACCAGGCAAAGACCGCCGTGGTGAATCTGGGCACCGAAGAGGTTGACCGTGTGCTGGAGGCAGCGTCGACGGCCGAGCGCTTGGTGACCGTTGGCGTCGAGCATCCCGAGGCAAGCCTGTGGGCAAGCGATGTCCGCGTGCTCGGCTTTAGCATCGAGTTTAACCTGCATGGCCTGTGTGCTGACGAGTCCGAGGCGGGGGAGAAGGTCCTGCTGGGCATCGCGGGCGACTTTAACGTGGAAAACGCGTTGGTCGCTATCGCCGCTGCGCACGAGATCGGCATCGGTATCGAGGCTATCAAGAAGGGCCTCTCCAAACTGCGTGTGCCGGGCCGTATGGAGGTCGTGGAGTCGAAGGACGGCCGCGTGATCTGCGTCGTTGACTATGCGCACAACCAGCTTTCGTTCCGATCGCTTTTCTCGTCGGTTAAGCGCGCGTTTCCCACTAGTCCAGTCATTGCAGTGTTTGGCGCTGCCGGCGGCAAGGCGCAGGAGCGCCGCGAGCAGCTTCCGCGCGAGGCCGCACCATATTCCGACCTGATGATCTTTACCAACGAGGATCCGGCTCACGAGGACCCGATGAAGGTCTGCCGCGAGCTTGCCGAACATGTTCCCGACGATACGCCGAACAAGATCATTCTCGATCGCGAGGCTGCTGTGCACGCGGCATTCAAGGCGGCGCGCGAGGAGTACGTCAACGCCGATGCTCCCACCATTGTCTTGCTGCTGGCAAAGGGTGACGAGGAGCTCATGCACGTGGGCGACAAGTTCGTGCCCATCGAGAGCGACCTTTCGCTGGCCAATCGCCTAATCGATGTTACCCAGTTTGACTAATGAACTGCGATGAGGGCGGCGTCCTGAGCGCGCTGCCGTTGCAAGCGCGTTTTTCCTCGAGTGAGGCGCGCCGCCTAAGACCAGAAGCCCCTTCTACGTAATGGAGTAACCATGTCCCACAACACCCTGCCGACCGTTGCCGAGCTTTCGGGCGAGATGCGCGAGCGCTTGGCCAAGGTCAAGTACGTCTTTACCGACCTGGATGCTACGATGCTCGCACCCGGCTCGTGCGTGCTGCGCGACAACGACGGCAACCCCTCGACCAAGCTCGTCGAGGCTGTCGTGGCACTTGCTCGCGCCGGCATCCAAGTGGTTCCCACCTCGGGCCGCAACCGCACCATGATCCACGAGGATGCGCGCGTGCTCGGCCTCAACTCCTACATTGGTGAGATGGGTGGCCTGGTCATGTACGATCTCAAGGCCAACGATTGGGAGTATCTGACCGGCGATATGCCCTACGACCCATCTTGCGGTCTCACGCCGCACCAGGTGATCGAGCAGACTGGCGTGTGCGAGAAGATCCTCGCCCGCTGGCCGCACAAGATCGAGTATCACAACGACATGTCGACCGGCTACAAGTACCGCGAGGTTACCGTCGGCATGCGCGGCGACATCCCCGATGACGAGGCGCAGGCCATCCTCGACGAGGCCGGCTGTGGCCTGGTGTGGGCCTGTAACGGTCACCTGACGCATCTGTCCAAGCCGACGACGCTCGAGCTCGATCGCGTCGAGGACGGTCGTGCATTCAACATCAACCCCGCGGGCCTCAACAAAGGCGTCGCCATTGCGCGCTTCTGCGAGCACCTGGGGATCGAGCGCGAGGAGACGCTCGCGCTCGGCGATTCCGAGTCCGACTTCTACATGGCCGATCACGTGGGCACGTTCTGCCTGGTCGAGAATGGCCTGACGAGCGCCGGCGCGCCCGAGTTCCTGGCTGCTTGCGAGAACGCTTTCGTTACGCGCGGCAAAATTGTCGACGGTTGGGCGGCGACGGCAGAGCTGCTGGTCACGGCGCGTTCGTAGCGCGGCGTCGCCGCACTTGGATATGTCTTTTCGAGAGAGAATCTGGTGAGGTAATGTCCGATATCAAGAATCTGGCCGGGGACACGCGCCCTATTGGCGTATTCGACTCGGGTCTTGGTGGTCTGACGGTTGCGCGCGCCATCGCGACGGCGCTGCCGCACGAGTCCGTCTACTACTTCGGCGACACAAAACGCTGCCCCTACGGCACGCGCACCGAGGATGAGGTGCGCTCGTTTGCGTTGCAGGCGGGCCGTTGGCTGTCGAAGCACGACGTCAAGATTATGGTCATCGCCTGCAACACGGCGACCGCTGCGGCCTTGCGTCTGGCCCAGCAGGTGCTCGACGTTCCCGTCATCGGTGTGATCGCACCGGGCGCACGCGCGGCAATCAACAGCACTCGCACGCGCCGGGTGGGCGTGCTCGCCACCAACCTCACCATTCGATCGGGCGCCTACACGCGCGCCATCCAGGATCTGGATGCCGGCGTCGATGTATACGGTTGTCCTGCCTCGAGCTTTGTCGAGGTTGTCGAACACGAGCTCGCCTCGGGTGCACATCTGCAGGAACAGTGGCTTGAGAACGAGGACATCTTCGATACGCCTGCCGTGCGTGCGCTGGTGGGTGCCACGGTTGAGCCGCTGCGCGACCACGGTATCGATACCGTGGTGCTCGGCTGTACGCATTTTCCGCTGTTGGTGGGACCTATCCGTCATGCGCTGGGGCCTGGGGTGCGCGTCGTGAGTTCCGCCGAGGAGACCACGCGCGAGCTGACCGATATCCTCACGCGCCGCGAGCAGCTGGCGGGCGACGCCGCCGAGCCGCAGCATCGTTTTGCCACGACGGCCGATAACATTGCCGAGTTTGCGGTGGCGGGCAGCTTTATCTTTGGTCAGCCGCTCAAGAGCATTGAGCATATCGATATCGATGAGCTGAAATAGATGCAAGGCCGCCGCCAAAGCCTTCGCCACATTTTTTGCCGAAAGGATCTTTCTATGGAGTACATGCAGGTCAACCGCGCCAACGGCCGCGCCGCCAACGAGTTGCGTCCCGTTAAGCTCACCCGTGGCGTCATGAAGCACGCCCACGGTTCGTGCCTGGCCGAGTTCGGCGACACGCGCGTGCTGTGCGCCGCCACTATCGAGGAGGGCGTGCCGGGCTGGCGAAAGGGAGCTAAGGCCGGCTGGGTGACCGCGGAATACGCCATGCTGCCGACGTCGACCGGCAAGCGCTGCAAGCGCGAACACGCCAACCGCAAGGGCCGCTCCATGGAGATCGAGCGCCTCATTGGCCGCAGCCTGCGTACCGTCGTCAACATGAAGGCGCTCGGCGAGTACACCGTCACCGTCGACTGCGATGTGATTCAGGCCGATGGCGGCACGCGTACAGCGAGCATCACCGGCGCCTGGGTGGCGCTGCACGACGCCCTCGCCATGTGGGTCGAGGCGGGCAAGATCGAGCGCATCCCGCTTACCGGCCAGGTGGCTGCAATCTCCATGGGCGTTGTCGACGGCAATACGCTGCTTGACCTCGATTATTCCGAGGACAGCCATGCCGAAGTCGACATGAACCTCGTTGCCACCGACACCGGTGAGATGATCGAGCTCCAGGGCACTGGCGAGCAGGCGCCCTTTGACCGTAAGCGCCTCAACGCCCTGCTCGACTTGGGCGACAAAGGCATCGCCGAGCTCATCGAGCTTCAGCGCCAAGCCATCGCCTAACCTGCCAAAAAGGGACAGGTTTATTTTGGCAGGTTTTATCTGGGAAAACGTCGAAGTATAAGACTGCCGTTGATTGAGAGGGGAGAGGCGGAGGCCCTCGTCGCCCTCGGCGCGGCATTGCTATAGAGACAAGGAGACCACTCATGGCACTTGAGAAGATCGACATCGACACCCTCGACCCGGCGGCGACCATTGTCGTGGCAACGGGCAACGCCCATAAGCTCACCGAGATCGAGGCCATTTTAGGCAAGGTCATGCCCGAGGTTCGCTTTGTGGCGCTCGGCCAGCTGGGCGATTTTGAGGACCCCGAGGAAAACGGCACGACGTTTTTGGAGAACGCCATCATCAAGGCGCAGGCTGCGGTCGAGGAGACGGGCCTTATGGCCATTGCCGACGATTCTGGCCTGGTCGTTGATGCCCTGGACGGCGAGCCTGGCGTGTATAGCGCGCGCTATGCGGGCGTGCACGGAGACGATGCCGCCAACAACGCCAAGCTTCTCGTGAATCTGGAGGGCGTGGCCGACGAGGATCGCACCGCGCGCTTTAGGAGCGTCGTTGCGCTCATCGACACGGACGGTTTGGTCACCTATGGTGAGGGCGCCTGCGAGGGCACTATCGCACACGAGGGCCGCGGCGATCACGGCTTTGGCTACGACCCGCTGTTCCTGCCGGTCGACACGCCGGGCAAGACCATGGCCGAGCTGACGGCGGACGAGAAGAACGCCATCAGCCATCGATTCCATGCGCTCGAGCACCTATCCGCCAAACTGACGGGCGAGGAGTAGGCCGTGCGCGCGGTGGTGCAGCGCGTGCTCAACGCCGGCGTGACGGTCGACGGCGAGTGCGTGGGCCGTATTGGACGTGGCTACCTGGTGCTGCTGGGCGTGGGCCACGGCGACACGCGCGCCGAGGCCGATAAGCTGTGGGGCAAGCTCCGGGGCTTGCGCATTAACGAGGACGAGAACGGCAAGACCAACCTGGCACTTGCCGATGTCGACGGCGAGGTGCTCGTGGTGTCGCAGTTCACGCTGTTCGCCGATTGCCGCCACGGTCGCCGTCCGTCGTTTACCGATGCGGGCGCGCCCGATGTTGCCAACGAGCTCTACGAGTACTTCCTGACGCTCGTTCGTCAAGATGTCGAACACGTGGCGCACGGCATCTTTGGCGCCGATATGAAAGTCGACCTCGTCAACGACGGCCCATTCACCATCGTCCTCGATACCGACAATCTGTAAGTAGCCAAATTAGCTACTTGCGCGTGGTCGCAACAGGGTGCTATAGTATTAGAGTTTTGTCTATCTTAGGGGTATTATCCCCTTTTTGAATTGCATCTTCTGGAGGCCCTGTTCATGGAAGAGATGGAAGTCAATCACGTCGACGACATCCACGAGAAGCTGACCAATATGGTGGGCGATCGCGTTAAGGTGAAGGCCAACATGGGCCGCACCCGCGTCGTCGAGCGCATGGGCACCATCAAGAGCGTCCACCCCGCCGTCTTTATCGTCGAGGTTGACGAGCGCCGAGGCCGCAAGTCGCGTCAGTCCTACCAGTATATCGATGTCCTCACCGGTCAGGTCGAGCTGTTCGACCCCGAGAGCGGCGAGCATATCTTTACCCCGCTCGGCAATCAGCTCGAGGAGCACTAACGGTGACCGATCGGTCCCTGACTCTTTCCGCGCCGGCAAAGATTAACCTCTATCTGGGGGTTCATACCGAGCGCGACGCCCGCGGCTATCACAGAGTCGACTCCCTGATGGCAGCCGTCGGTCTTGCCGATACCGTGACGGTCACGCCGGCGCAGGTGCTGACCGTCCAGACGGTTCCGGCATCAGATTTTCCCATGCAAAAGAATACGGCGTATCGGGCTGCGGTTGCTATGGCCGAGCATTATGGTCGCGAGGCAAACATCTGCGTGACGATTGAGAAGCGCATTCCATTGTGCGCCGGCTTGGGCGGTCCCTCGACGGATGCGGCCGCGGTCATTGTCGCCTTGGCGGAGCTCTGGGGAATTGATCGCTCCGACCCCGCGCTCGACGACATTGCGCGGGGCATTGGTGCTGACGTCCCGTTCTTTTTGCACGCGAGCCTTGCGTTCTACGTAGGTGGGGGAGACGTGCTGGCAACTGAGTATCCCGCGCTGCCCGCAACGCCCGTCGTGTTGGTCAAGCCGCGCGAGGCAAGCGTTTCGACAATTGAAGCCTATCGACGTTTTGACGAGGCTCCGGTGCCTACAGACAAGCCCGGCGCGATAGCTTCTGCCTTGCATGCTGGTGATGCCGAGACGGCATATGCGCTCATCCATAACAACCTAGGTGTCATTTCCGCACAGATGGAGCCGCAGATTCAAATGGTTCTCGATTGGCTGCGTAAACAGGACGGCACCGTTGCTGTAGATGTGTGCGGATCGGGTGCCTGCTCATTTGCCATTTGCGACACCGCCGCCACGGCCGAAAGGCTTGCCGACGCTGCCCTGCAAAACGGCTGGTGGTCCTGCGCGACGGAGCTCATTCCCAACACGGTTCGCATCGAAGTGCCAAAGAAGTAAAAATTTCTCTAGCACACGACGGAAATCTTTGTTACTATAGTCGAGCTAACGGGTTGTGGCTCAGTTTGGTAGAGCACTGCGTTCGGGACGCAGGGGTCGCTGGTTCAAATCCAGTCAACCCGACCAGAGCATGAGGAGGGACTGCTTCTTGCGGTCCCTTTTTTTAGCTATTGTTGTGATACCGCGATACCCGCGGTATACTCATTCGAGCTTGTCTCGCTGTATTGTGGAGGTCTACATGTTTGGACTGAGGGCTCCTGAGCTCATCATTATTCTCGTCGTTGTCCTGATTATCTTCGGGCCCAAGAACTTGCCGAAGCTCGGCAAGTCCCTCGGCTCTACCGTCAAGAATATCCGCGAGGGTATGGAGGGCGACGATAAGGCCGAGACCAAGCAGGCCGAGGAGGTCGTGGTCGAGCAGTCCGAGGAGGACAAGGAGATCGCTGAGCTCGAGGCCAAGCTCGCTGCTGCCAAGAAGAAGCAGGCAGAGGACAGCGACGCGGACGCAGAGTAGTCCCATCCCTTTGGGGTGAGCACCTGACCGGCTTGCCCGCAGGCTAGCCGGTCTTTTTCGTTTTGTTGACAGTTGATTGTTTGATCAGAGTTGGGGAGATATCCGTATGGACGCAAGCCAGATCGTACTGACCGCTGAGGGCCGCCAGAAGCTCGTCGAGGAGCTCGCCTGGCGTGAGGGCGATTACGCCAAGGAGATCGTCGAGGACATCAAGGAAGCCCGCGCGTTCGGCGACCTTTCGGAGAACTCCGAGTACGACGCCGCTAAGGACAAGCAGGCCCAGAACGCCGCTCGTATTGCCGAGATCCAGGCCATCCTCGCCAACGCTCAGGTTGCTGCCACCACGGGCGATCTGACCGTCTCCATCGGTTCCACCGTTTCGCTGATTGATCCCAACGGCGAGGTCATGGAAGTCACGCTCGTCGGCACCACCGAGACCAACTCGCTCGAGCACAAGATTTCCAACGAGTCTCCGGTCGGTCACGCCATCATTGGTCACGGCGAGGGTGACTCCGTCGAGGTCGTTACGCCTTCCGGCAAGACTCGCGTCTACGCCATCGCCAAGATCGCACGCTAGACCACGGTCCCGCGTAAAGGTATGTTTTCGCTCCCTGGGACCGAATCCTGGGGAGCGTTTTAGTTTGAGGAGCTAACTTATGGCAGAGAACCAGAACGCCGCCGATCAGGCGTCGACGCTCAACGACGAGCGCGCCACCCGCCTGGCCAAGCGCGCCGCCCTGTTCGAGGCGGGCCAGAACCCCTATCCTGAGCACTCTGAGCTTGAGGACTACGTCGCCGATATCGAGACTAAGTACGCCGATCTTGCCGATGGTGAGGACACCGAGGATGTCGTGAAGATCGCCGGCCGTGTGGTCGCCAAGCGCGGTCAGGGCAAGATCATGTTCATCGTCGTGCGCGATGCGACTGCCGAGATTCAACTGTTCTGCCGCATCAACGACATGGACGAGGCTGCCTGGAATACGCTCAAGGCTCTCGACCTGGGCGACATCCTGGGCGTGACCGGCGTGGTTGTGCGCACCCAGCGCGGTCAGCTTTCCGTTGCCCCTAAGAGCGCGACCCTGCTTGCCAAGGCCGTTCGTCCGCTGCCCGAGAAGTTCCACGGTCTTTCCGACAAGGAGACCCGCTATCGCCAGCGCTATGTTGACCTGATCGCCAACGACGACGTTCGCGAGACGTTCCGTAAGCGTTCGCAGATTCTCTCCACCTTCCGTCGCTTTATGGAGTCCGACGGCTACATGGAGGTCGAGACCCCCATCCTGCAGACCATCCAGGGCGGCGCTACTGCCAAGCCGTTCATCACGCACTTCAACGCGCTCGATCAGGAGTGCTACCTGCGCATTGCTACCGAGCTGCACCTCAAGCGCTGCATCGTCGGCGGTTTTGAGCGCGTGTTCGAGATCGGCCGTATCTTCCGTAACGAGGGCATGGACCTTACCCACAACCCCGAGTTCACCACGATGGAGGCCTATCGTGCCTTCTCCGACCTCGAGGGCATGAAGGCGCTCGCCCAGGGTGTCATTAAGGCGGCTAACAAGGCCATCGGCAACCCCGAGGTCATCGAGTACCAGGGCCAGACCATCGACCTTTCTGGTGAGTGGGCCAGCCGTCCCATGACCGACATCGTTTCCGACGTGCTCGGCAAGCAGGTCACCATCGACACGCCGGTCGAGGAGCTTGCTGCCGCCGCGCGCGAGAAGGGCCTGGAGATTAAGCCCGAGTGGACCGCCGGCAAGATTATCGCCGAGATCTACGATGAGCTGGGCGAGGACACCATTGTCAACCCCACGTTCGTTTGCGATTACCCCATCGAGGTCAGCCCGCTTGCCAAGCGCTTTGAGGACGACCCGCGCCTGACGCACCGCTTTGAGCTGGTTATCGCCGGTCACGAGTACGCCAACGCGTTCTCCGAGCTCAACGACCCGGTCGACCAGGCCGAGCGCTTTGCCGCCCAGATGGCCGAGAAGGCTGGCGGCGACGACGAGGCCATGGAGTACGACGAGGACTACGTGCGCGCCCTCGAGTACGGTATGCCTCCCGCGGGCGGCATCGGCATCGGTATCGACCGCGTGGTCATGCTGCTCACCAACCAGGCTTCCATCCGCGACGTGCTACTGTTCCCGCACATGAAGCCCGAGAAGGGTTTCCAGTCCGGTGCCGCTGCCGCCAAGGCTGCCGAGGCCGGCAACACCGCGAGCCCGTTCGTCAAGCCGCTCAAGCCCACGGTTGATTACTCCAAGATCGCCGTCGAGCCGCTGTTTGAGGAGTTCGTCGACTTTGATACCTTCTCCAAGAGCGATTTCCGCGCTGTGAAGGTCAAGGCGTGCGAGGCCGTCAAGAAGTCCAAGAAGCTGCTGAACTTTACGCTCGACGACGGCACTGGCACCGACCGCACCATCCTCTCCGGCATTCACGGTTATTATGAGCCCGAGGACCTGGTCGGCAAGACTCTGCTCGCCATCACCAACCTGCCTCCGCGCAAGATGATGGGCATTCCCAGCTGCGGCATGCTCATCAGCGCCATCCACGAGGAGGATGGTGAGGAGCGTCTCAACCTGATCCAGCTCGACGTCTCCATCCCCGCCGGCGCAAAGATGTACTAACTAGTTACGCGGTTCGTAGAACCGCGTAACGGCTCGACGCTGCGCGGGCCGCATTTGGACAATCTGACGTTCAACTTCAAGGGCGCGACCAGAAGGTCAGCGCCCTTTCGTTTCACGTCACCTTGTCTCAAATGCGACCCGCTCGCTGACTTATGCTCAACCTGCGGCGCCATTTTGCTTGAAAGCACCTTGCTCGCTCTGGCGGGCTTTCGCTGTCCGTCCTCTACCTGTGGCGTTGCCCTGGTTGGCACTTAGGGACGTTCCTCTTGTGCCGGCACTTGGGGACGGTCCTAGCCGCCTGGGGTCTACCGGTGCATTGGGGGTTTACGCCTTCCATGCATGACAGTCGTCTCTTTTATGTTTCCTTTAGCCGTCGCTGCCTAGGATGGGAGTTAGTCGGCAGGAAGGGAGCGTCTATATGGACGACGCGAGCGAGCGTGCAATCGAAGAGGACATGCTCGATCAGTTCAACTACTTTGATGATGAGGACGAGGAATTGATCGACCGTCGCGAGCCGGCGGCGCTCGATACTTTCGACCTTGTTGATGAAGAGCCCGACGAGGACGAGGTCGGATCAGCGGAGCCCCCACAGTCTTCGCGCCTTGACTCGCTGCTTTCGAGAGCCCCCATGCACCACGGTGTTCGTGCCGGCGCACTCCATATGAAAACTGACTGGCACCAGATCGTGACGGCAGGCGATGAGCTTGCCGTCGATGCGCCGCTCACCGATAAGTCATCCATCATCTGCCGCACCGGTATGCTTATGCTCGCGAGCGGAACGGGTGCCTGGCGTGTACGCGATACCATGAATCGCGTTGCCGCCGTACTCGGTGTCACCGTCCACGTTGACTTAAGTCTTCTGTCGTTTGAGTGCACCTGCATCGAAGATGGCCACTGCTTTAACGAGGTTGTCAGCCTGCCCACAACGGGAGTCAATACCCATCGCATTTGGATGATGGAGAGCTTCCTAAAGGAAATCGAGACGTATGGGCGCCGGTTTACCGTGCACGAATACCACGAGATGCTCAAGACCGTTGAGAGTTCAAAACCCGATTACTCTCCCTGGCAACAGGGCCTTGCGGCAGCTTGTGCTTGCGGCGCCTTCGTCTTTTTGCTCGGCGGCGGCCCTATCGAGATGGCCTGCGCATTCGTAGGCGCTGGTGTTGGCAACTTTGCTCGCTCTCATATTCTCAAGCAGGGTCTTGGCCAGTTTAGCGCGCTGACGATTGGCGTTGCGCTCGCTTGCGTTTCGTATCTGCTGACATTGCTCGGCCTTGGCCAGGTCGTACCGGGGGCAATGTCGCACCAAGAAGGCTATATCGGCGCCATGCTCTTTGTGATTCCCGGCTTTCCCCTCATTACGGCAGGCCTCGACATCGCTAAGCTCGATATGCGAAGCGGCATTGAGCGTCTTTCGTATGCCGTGTCGATTATTGTGATGGCGACCCTTGTGGGCTGGATGGTTGCCGAGTGTGTGGGGCTGGCACCGGATGATTTTGCCCCGCTCGGCCTTTCGCCGCTTGCCCTTACGCTCCTGCGCGTGGTGATGAGCTTTGTTGGCGTATTCGGCTTCTCGGTGATGTTCAACAGCCCGGTAAAGATGGCCGCGGCAGCTGGGCTGATCGGCGCCGTGTCCAATACCTTGCGTCTGACCCTTGTTGATGCGTCGGCGCTGTTTCCCTTCCTGGGCCTGAGCTTAGGTATGCCTCCCGAGGCGGCAGCGTTTATCGGTGCGCTGGTATCGGGCCTGCTCGCGAGCTTAGCCGAAATCAAGCTCACCTACCCACGTATCGCCCTCACGGTGCCATCGATTGTCATTATGGTGCCGGGCTTGTATCTGTATCGCTCGATGTATTACATGTGCACCTTCGACACGGTCAATATGCTCGGCTGGTTTGTGCGTGCAGTGCTCATTGTGGCGTTTCTGCCCGTTGGCCTGGGCGTGGCGAGAACCCTCACCGACTCTCGCTGGCGCCACACCAGCTAATTGGTGCAAATGAAACTGATCCGCAAAACATGAACGTGGATAATCTCCCGTTTTTGGCCTGTTTACGGGCTCAAAACGGGAGATTATCCACGCTCGTGGAATGGGTGTCCGAAAATCCACGCTCGTTGGGCCGATGCAGAGGCACCTGGCAATTCCTTTTTTGTAGACGTTGTCGCGCGGCTACGGGCAGGAAAGGTCCCAACGGTTAACATATACTCCATATGGGTAAAGAGACCAAAGCGCCGCCACGAGTGGCGCTTTGCGTTTGAAAAACTAGCTCGTCTAAGAGGAACTAGCATGTTAGACCGTTTTACCGATCGCGCGCGCAAGGTCATGTCCATGGCCAAGCAGGAGGCGCTCGATCTGCACTCAAATAAGGTGGGCACCGAGCACCTGCTGCTCGCGCTTGCCAAGGAGGACGAGGGCATTGCCGCCGAGGCACTGCGTTCGCTCGACATCTCCTACGATGACATCATGGATACCCTCAAAGAGGTCCAGACCACGGTTCCCGAGCCCAGCGAGGAGACCGAGGCTGCCAAGCTCGCCTTTACGCCGCTCGTCATCAGCGTGATGGAGCGCTCCTTCCGCGTGGCACGCGAGAACAACCAGACCTACGTTTCGACCGAGCACTTGCTGATCGGCATCGTCGAAGAGGGCAACGGCATGGCCATGGACATCCTCATGCGCCTGGGCGTGTCGTCTGCTTCCATTAAAAAGGCTATCGAGAAACTCACCGCCAAGGACCAGGACAAGAAGCGTCCGCTCGCCGGTGCCGGTGCCGGGCGTCCCGGTGCGGGCCTGCCGTTCTTTAGCGGCTCGGATGCCTCTCAGCAAAAGGGGAGTGGCACCGACACGCTCAAGCAGTTCGCGACCAACCTCACGCAGAAGGCGCGCGACGGCGAGCTCGACCCTGTAATTGGTCGCGAAAAGGAAGTCCAGCGCATGATGGAAATCCTCTCGCGTCGCACCAAAAACAACCCGCTCATCCTGGGCGATCCCGGCGTGGGCAAGACGGCCATCGTCGAGGGCCTGGCTCAGCAGATAGCAGCCGGCAACGTGCCTGAGAACCTCATGAACCAGAATATCTGGACGCTCGACCTGCCGGGTCTCGTGGCGGGTGCCAAGTATCGCGGCGAGTTTGAGGAGCGCCTCAAGAACGTGATCCAGGAGGCCACCGAAGCGGACGACGTCATCCTGTTTATCGACGAGATGCACACCATCATCGGTGCCGGTTCTGCCGAGGGCTCCATCGATGCGAGCTCCATGCTCAAGCCCGTACTCGCGCGCGGTGCCTTCCAGATTATCGGCGCCACCACGGCCGAGGAATTCCGCAAGTACCTCACCAAGGACCCGGCCTTCGAGCGTCGCTTCCAGACCATCGATGTCGAGGAGCCGAGCGTCGAGGACACGGTCAAGATCCTGACCGCGCTTAAGCCGCGCTACGAGGAGCACCACCATGTGCGCTATACGCAGGGTGCTATCGAGGCCGCCGCGAACCTTTCCAACCGCTACATCCAGGATCGCTTCCTGCCCGATAAAGCCATCGATCTCATCGACGAGGCCGGTGCCCGCGCTCGCATCGCCGCGAATCGCGCGCCCGAGCCGGTGCGCGAGGCCGAGCAGCGTATAGAGGAGCTCAAGGCCGCCGCGCAGGAGGCCACCGAGAGCGATGACATGAACAAGGCCGCCGAGATCACCGAGCAGCAGAAGGCCGCCGAGATTGAACTCGCCGAAGCCAAGGCCGCCTGGACCGCCGAGCTCGACGCCAGCCCGCTCACCATCGACGTGAGTCAGATCGCCGACATCGTGTCCGTGACCTCTGGCGTGCCGGTTTCCTCGCTCACCGAGAGCGAGAGCCGGCGCCTGCTGCAGACCGAAAGCGTGCTCAAGACGCGCATCATCGGTCAGGATGAGGCAGTCGAGGCCGTCGCCAAGGCCGTGCGCCGCAGCCGTTCGCCGCTCAAGGACCCGCGTCGCCCCGGCGGCAGCTTTATCTTCCTGGGTCCCACCGGCACAGGCAAGACCGAGCTCGCCAAGACGCTCGCCGAGTACCTCTTTGGCAGCAAGGACGCGCTCATCAGCTTCGACATGTCGGAGTTCGGCAGCGAGTTCGAGGTCTCCAAGCTCATCGGTAGCCCTCCGGGTTACGTGGGTCACGACGAGGGCGGTCAGCTTACCAAGGCCGTTCGTCGTCACCCGTATTCGGTCGTGCTGTTCGACGAGATCGAGAAGGCGCACCCCGACATCTTCAACATCCTGCTGCAGGTGCTGGAGGAGGGCCGCCTGACTGATAGCCAGGGCAAGACGGTCGACTTCCGCAACACCGTGATCATCATGACGTCCAACGTGGGCGCCCGCGAGATCGCACAGGATGCGAGCGTTGGCTTTGGCACCACCGGCGAGCAGGGTCTCACGTCGAGTGAAATCAAGGGCCGCGCGATGGGCGAGCTCAAGCGCCTGTTCCGCCCCGAGCTGCTCAACCGTATCGACGACATTGTGGTGTTCCAGAAGCTCACGGGCGAGAATCTCACCAAGATCGCGCACCTGCTGGTGGACGATCTGCGCCAGCGCCTGATCGCAAACGGCATGAACATCAAGCTCACCGATGCGGCCTACGACAAGATTGTGGCCGAGGGTACCGATCTTACCAATGGCGCACGTCCGCTGCGTCGTGCTATTCAAAAGCTCATCGAGGACCCGCTGTCCGAGGAGCTTCTGGCCGGCGAGTGGGGCGAGGGCGATACCGTCCTGTGCGACGTGGCCGATGGCAAGTTTGTCTTTAGCCACGGCACGGGCGAGATCCCGGCACCGCGTCCGGCGGGCACGCTCGGTGGCGATACCGCTCCGGCGGCGCCGCACACCGGAAACGCCGCGCCTGTGAGCAGTGGCGTGAGCTCGGGCCCCGGTGGCATGATGCAAGCCGGCTCTGGTGCGCTGTAGGGATTGAACATACCTTGTATAACGGGGGCGTTTCCGATAAGGAAGCGCCCTCATTTCTATTGAAATGCGCTTCAATCTGCCGTGCTATACTAAAATCGAGATATAGTATAGCAAAGGAGCTGATATGCCTACGTCAATACTCGACACGCGGCCAGTTCAGATGAACGTGCGTATAGATCGCCAGCTCAAAGAGGCGGGAGACGCCGTCCTGACTCATATTGGCATGACGCCGTCACAAGCCGTTCGGACACTTTGGGAGTATCTGGTCGTTAACGGACGCATGCCCTCGAAGGGAGACGCGGCGGCTCCGGTTTCTGACGGAGTGGAGCCCCGGCGCATGGAGTCAAGGGCCGCGCAAGGCAGCCATATCGTTCGCGATTCGTGCCTCAAATACGGCATCCCCATCCCTGAGTTCTCGGGAGACTATGACGACCTCTATGAGGAGGCCATGGCGGAGCGCTATCCCGAGTGGGTGGAACTATGAGCACAGAAGGCGTCCTCAAGCTGTTAATCGATACCAACGTATGGATGGATTATTTTTCTGGCAGGTCCGACCGTACGGCAAATGTCGTCCATCTGATCGAGATTGCCGACGCCTCGGAGCGGATTGCCCTGTTTGCCTCGTCGCTTTCGGTCAAAGACGTTTCATATCTTGTCTCGGCGGCAATCAAGCAGGAGTGCCGAAGAAAGACTGGCTCACTGAGCGATAACGCCATTGCGGCGGCAGACGAAACGGCCTGGGCATGCGTTCGACAGATGCGCGAGCTAGCCCTCATCGCCCCGGTCGGTGCAGACGAGGTCTTCGACTCCTTTGTGTTCAAGTACCACCACAATGACTTTGAGGACGACCTGATGCTGGGCGTCGCCAATCGCATTGATGCCGATTACGTCGTGACGGAGGACAAGAATCTTATTAAACATACCAATGGTGTATGCATTAATGTTCAACAGGCGTTGAGGTTGGTTGGGGGGTCCAACGTTCCCTCTGCACGGCCCGTCTAGCTTGCTTTACCTTGATAAAGTGGCGTTTCCTCACCGTTAGCCGATGATGCGAGGGCGCTCGGCGTTTTCGACTGGTTTATGCACGCAAAGTCTGGGAATATACAAGTCGCATGTCTTACTGTCTAACCAGTTGCGCCAAGGAGGCACCATGGATTACAAGATCACCGGCTACGAGCCCGCCCAGCTGTTCCATTTCTTTGAGGAGGTCAGCGCGATCCCCCGTGGGTCTGGCAACGAGAAGGGCATCAGCGATTTCCTGGTTGCGTTTGCTAAGGAGCGCGGCCTCGATGTGTACCAGGACGAGGTCTACAACGTCATCATTCGCAAGCCCGCTTCTGCCGGCGCCGAGAATGCTCCGACCGTGATGCTGCAGGGCCACATCGATATGGTGTGCGACAAGTTGGGCTCCGTTGAGCACGACTTTACGACCGATGGTATCGACCTGGTCGTCAAGGACGGCGTCCTCACCGCTAACGGCACCACTCTGGGCGCCGACAACGGTATCGCCGTCGCGCTTATGCTTACCGTGCTCAACGACGATTCGATTGCCCATCCGGCCCTCGAGTGCGTGTTCACCACCGACGAGGAGACTGGCCTGGTCGGCGCCGAGACGCTCGACAAGTCCCAGATTAGCGCCCGCACCATGATTAACCTTGACTCCGAGGAAGAGGGCGTTGCCACCGTCAGCTGCGCCGGCGGCGTCGTCGTTACCTACACCTGCCCCATCGCGCGCGAGCACAAGACCGGTAGCACCCTCACGCTCGACATCTCCGGCCTGCTGGGCGGCCACTCCGGCAGCGATATCCACCTGGAGCGCGGCAACGGCAACCTCATCATGGCCCGCATCATCGACCGCCTGATGGTCGCCGGCGAGCCCGCCATCGTTAGCTTTAACGGCGGCACTAAGGACAACGCCATCAACCGTGAGTGCAAGGCCGAGCTGGTTTACGCCGACCACGCTGCCGCCGAGGCCGCGGCCCAGATCGCAAAGGACATCATCGCCGACGTCACTGCCGAGCTCGAGGTCTTCGACCCCGGCTTTACCTGCACCGTCGAGATTGCCGACGACGCCGAGGTCGAGGCCATGGATCAGAAGTCCGCGCTTGCCCTCATCCGCGCCCTGCGTCTTGCCCCTAACGGCGTGATTCGCCGCAACGTCGCCACTGACGGCTCCGTCGAGGTTTCCTCCAACATCGGCGTGGTCGCCACTTCCGACGACCAGGTCAAGATCATGCTGTCCCCGCGCTCCTCGATCACCTCGCTGCAGAACGAGTTCAAGGACCGCCTGCAGACGCTGGCCGATGTCTTGGGCTTCGACGCCAAGTTCGAGTTCGAGTATCCCGGCTGGAGCTATGCCGAGCATTCGCCGGTCCGCGACGTTTTTGTCGAGAGCTATCGCGAGCTCTTTGGCTCCGAGCTGCGCATCGAGTCCATTCACGCTGGCCTTGAGTGCGGCCTGTTTGCTGAGGCCCTGCACGGCCTGGACGCCATCGCCGTGGGCCCGACGCTCTCCGATGTCCACACCCCGGACGAGAGCATGGAGCTCGCTTCTGCCGAGCGCTTCTACGAGCTGCTCATCGACGTCCTCAAGCGCCTTGCCGCGTAAGGGTCGCGCTAGCAGCAGTTCGAGCCACGTGCTAGCGGATTGCAAATGACATTACGAGAGGGGGCATCCGAACTTTTGCGACGGGTGCCCCCCTCTTCTTTTAAGAAATGTGGATTGATTGGCGCCTAGCCCATATCCGCCTTGATGAGGTCGAGGGTGCGCTGGCAGTTTTCGCGGACGGGGCCGAGCATGTGCTCGCGCAGGTCCGCCATGCCGGGCAGGTCGGCGTATTCGTCCATGATCTCTTCCATGCAAATGGGCACCTCGTAGGCGAGGTCCATCATGGTCGCAAAGCAAAACTTCTCGGATAGCCCGGCATCGGTGAGCGCCGCCTCCAGCGCGGGGTCGCCCATACCGTGGTATCGGCGGATAGCGCCTGGACCGATGCGCCCCACTCGATTTTCGCCGCCAACGCTCATGGCAAGGCGCGCCCGGCGGCGCATACGCTCGTACGCCAAGCCCGATGCGACATCGTACATGGGTGCGAGCGCTGCGTTTGTGCCTTTACCTAGGATGAGCGAGTAGTTTTTAGCGTGTGCGTCAGGCGCTCCGATAATGGCGTTATAGAACAACATATAGGTAAAAAGCACAAGATTCATGTGGTGGGGGACTGTGTTAATCAGTCGTTCTTGGATGTCTCGTGTGGTTGGTCCTCCGTCGGCGGTGTATTTCTGGCTTGGCAATACACCGAGCGCCTGGCAAAAGTCCTCCTGATGCAGCCTTTCGATATTTCCGCTGCTATTGACAATTCTGTCGTACCGTTCAACGACGAGCGCGGCTTCGTCTTCAAATGTGCAATAGGAGACGTTGGCAGTTGGAATGCCAACACGCCGAGCCGTTTTCATGCAGACGAATTCGTTTAAGGCCTGATGTTTGAACCCAACGACACCATTTTTGAAGATATGGGTAGTGGGGGATGACCCTAGACATTCGCACCATTGGCCATCATGCCAAGCTAGTGCAAATTTGCCTTGGTTGCCGCCCAGGGACCAGCTTTCGTTGGAGCCCATCCATGTCTCTCTTTCGTCATCGCGAATTGCTTTGAGCTTGTGAGCGATTTGAGAATTGGTAAGCGGGCGGTATGCCGAGACCCTGCCGCGGGCGGCGCCTAATTGATCGGTTCGACAAAACTGAACGGCCCCTGCGCAGTCAAGACCGATATGGCACAAGAGGGCGACGGGGTTGTTGGATGCAACGTCATGCTCGGCGGCAATAGCGCGGCGCTGCTCTTGGCTGTCGGGCAAAAGGCCAAATAGGAACGGGCGGACGATGTTATGGCCATACGTGCGATTGGAAAGCGGCATTGTAAGCGATAGTGGTGCTCCGCGATAGGTTGGGGCGTATACAAAGCTGCAGAGTCCATGCTCGTCTTGCCGGAGAGTGCCTGCGATTTCGCCACAAATGAGGGTCGCAAGCTCCATCTCTGCCATTTATTTCACAACCTTACAGCCAAAGGAGAGGTCTGAAGTGTCGGAAAGGCCTTGCTCGGCTGCGATTTGGGCCAGCAAGGCACCATAGGAAGATGGCGTTCCCTGTCGAGCGGGTCGTCTGCCTACGCTTGGCTTTGGCAGGGCATTCGAGTTCGCGATAGGGAGGTCCGCTTTCGTCGTCGGATGTTCGGAGGGCGATGCGATGGAGTCGTTATCGCTTTGCGCAAAGAGACCTATGCCGAGTGCGTTAAAGACGGACAGCAACTTGTCGAGTCGAATGCCGGTGGCGTCTCCTAGCTCGAGCGATGCGAGCAGGCGCTCCGAAACACTGGCCGTTTTGGCGAGGGCGGCACGGGTGAGACCCTGAGCCTCGCGTGCCTGGCGCACGTAGATGCCAGCTTGGCGTGGTGTGGTGATGGGAAGGGTATCCATGGCGATCTCCAACATGCAGACTTTTGCATATCAGTATGACATGCAAAAGTCTGCACGAAAAGGCCTCATGCAAAACTTTGCATGAGGCCTTGTACTGGCGTTGAGTTTTGAGCGATTGCGTTTGGCGTTACAGCGCCAAAATCCCCAGATGCTCAAGCAAGATCTTAAGTCCGATGAGGATGAGCACGATGCCGCCCACGATGGTGGCAGGTTTTTCGTAGCGCGCGCCAAAGGTGTGGCCGATCGCTACGCCGGCGACGGAGAAGATAAACGTTGTGACGCCGATAAGCGATACAGCGGGAACGATGTCAACCGAGAGCGCCGCAAATGAGATGCCTACGGCTAGGGCGTCGATTGAGGTGGCGATGGCGAGGATCAGGTACTCGCCCAGGTCAATCTTTTCGGCATCCTTGCCGTCGCCTTCATTCTCGTCCTTGGTAAAGGCTTCCCACAGCATTTTGCCGCCGATAAAGGCCAAAAGGATAAAGGCGATCCAATGGTCGATGGGTCCGATGATGCCCATGAATTGACTGCCAAGCGCCCATCCGATTACGGGCATGCCGGCCTGAAAGCCGCCAAAGAACAGGCCGAGCACCACGGCGACTTTAAGGTTGATCTTCTTCATGCCAAGGCCCTTGCAGATGGATACGGCAAAGGCATCCATCGAAAGGCCAACGGCGAGCAGCACGAGCTCTGCGAGTCCCATAGTCTGGCTCCCTCTCTGCGGGCGGGCCCGCGTGTACCTCTTGGGGGAGTAACAAAAAAGACCCGTGGCGTACGCGTTGCGCGCACGGCCACGAGTCTCGTTCATTAAGGCAAGCCAGGCCGCATCGGCCAGTGTGTTGACTTGCCGCGCCACCGGAGGCGAACCCGATCACGCGACTACTCCCTCATTTATGCGAATCCCGATGCTACCACATAAGCAGCTCATTTGGATTGGGGCTCTCAGCTGTGTTCGCTCATTCTGTAAGCATCGGATTTTGCGGGCGTCACAGAGGCAAACCGTGAGAAACTTATTGACGTTTATGGAGCGTATACGATGGGAGCGATGCCTTGGATAAGAACGAGCTGCAAAAGCGTATGGAACAGGCCATCCGCCTGACGGCACCTGGCCAGCCGATCCGCACCGCCCTCGACATGATCATTGCTGGTCACCTGGGCGCCCTTATCTGCGTCGGCGACACCGAAAACGTGCTCGCTGCCGGTAACGACGGCTTCCCGCTCAACATTTCGTTTACCTCGAACCGCCTGTTCGAGCTTTCCAAGATGGACGGCGCCATCGTCATCGATGGCGACCTCACCCAGATCCTGCGCGCCAACTTTCACCTCAATCCCGATCCCTCGCTCGCCACGAGTGAGACGGGCATGCGTCACCGTACTGCCGCTCGCATGTCGGTGCTCACCGATGCCATCGTGATCTCGGTTTCGGCTCGTCGTGCCGTCGTCAACGTGTACGTTCACGGCAAGAGCTACGAGATCCAGCCCGTCACCACCATCATGAGCTCGGTCAACCAGCTCGTCGCCACGCTCCAGACTACCCGTCAGTCGCTCGACCGCTCCTTGCTGCGCCTGACGGCCCTTGAGCTCGACGACTACGTCACGCTCGCCGACATCACCGGCATCTTCTCGAGTTTCGAGATCATGCAACAGGCAAAGACCGAGCTTAAGGATTGCATCGTCAAGCTGGGCAACCAGGGCAAGCTCGTGCAGATGCAGCTCGAGCAGCTCGCGGGCTCCAGCATGGATACCGAATACGACTTGATGATCCGCGACTACGCGAGCGATTCTTCCGAGGCAAACGCCGAGAAGATCCGCGCCAACCTGAGCCGTATGACGCCCAAGGACCTATCCGACCCGCAGCATGTGGCGGCGGTTCTGGGTTACGACGACCTGGACGAGGACTCCGTTATGACACCTCTGGGCCTGCGTACGCTTTCGCGCGTGTCTGTCGTGCGCGACGGCGTGGCCGAGAAGATCGTCGACGAGTATGGCTCGCTGCAGGAGCTCATGGACGACATCAGCGAGGATCCGGAGCGCCTGGGCGACTTTGGCGTCAACAACCCTGCCATTCTTGCGGACTCCTTGTACCGCATGAAGGGCACCAAACAGGGGAACGCATAATGGCGCCCGTATGCGCCGTGGTCGTTGCCGGTGGCAGCGGCCAGCGCTTTGGTAACCCCGGTGGCAAGCAGCTCGTCAATGTAGCGGGCCGTCCGCTTATGAGCTGGTCCATCCGCGCATTTGATCGTAGCGATAAGGTCGGCCACATCGTCGTGGTTTGCCCTGTCGAGCGTCGTGCCGAGATGCGCCGCCTGGCTATCGACCCGTTTGACTATGACACGCCCATCAGCTTTGCCGATGCCGGCGATACCCGCCAGGATTCCACTCGCGCCGGCGTGCACGCGGTGCCGGCGGGCTTTGAATACGTCGCCATTCACGATGGCGCTCGTCCGCTCATTACGACCGAGGCCATCGACCACGCTATCGACGTGCTCGTGAGCGCCCGCGCCCTCGATGGTGTCGTGTGCGGCCAGCCCGCGATCGACACGCTCAAGATTGTCGATGGCGACAACATCGTCGAGACGCCGCCGCGCGAGCTGTATTGGGCCGCGCAGACGCCGCAGATCTTTAGCGTCGATGCTATGAAGCGCGCTCATTCCGAGGCAATTGCCGAGGGCTTTATCGGCACCGATGATTCGTCGCTGGTCGAGCGCATTGGTGGGCGCGTCCGCTGCGTCCAGAGCCCGCGCGACAACCTTAAGGTGACGGTGCCCGAGGACCTGCGTCCCGTAACCGCGATTCTGCTCGGTCGCATGGCCGAGGGAGAGGACCTTCCCCATGTTCAGTAACCTGCGCATCGGCCATGGCTACGACGTTCACCGTCTGGTGGAGGGGCGTCGATGTATCATCGGCGGTGTCGACATTCCCTACGAGCGCGGCCTGCTGGGCCACTCGGATGCCGATGTGCTCGCGCACGCCTTGGCCGACGCCATTCTGGGAGCCTGCCGCGGGGGAGACATCGGCAAGCTATTCCCCGACACCGATCCCGCCTACGAGGGTGCCGATTCGATGGTGCTGCTCGCTCGCGTGATGGACTATGCGCGCGAGCTGGGCTTCGAGTTTGTCGATGCCGATTGCACCATTGCCTGTCAGCAGCCCAAGATCACTCCGCACCGCGATGCCATGCGCGCCAACCTTGCCCATGCCCTGGGCGTTGACGTCGAAAACGTGGGCGTCGCCGCCACTACGACCGAAAAGCTCGGTTGGGAAGGCCAGGGCGAGGGAATCGGTGCCTGGGCCGTCTGCCTGCTACAGAAAACCGTTAAGGAGTAACGAATGCGTATCTACAACAGCGCTACCCATAAAAAGGAAGAGTTCCAGCCCATCGAGTCCGGCAAGGTCCGCATGTACGTGTGCGGCCCCACGGTCTACGACAACATCCACATCGGCAATGCCCGCACGTTCATCAGCTTTGACGTGATTCGCCGCTGGCTCATCGCGAGCGGCTACGAGGTCACGTTCGCCCAGAACCTCACCGATGTCGATGACAAGATCATCAAGCGCGCCAACGAGCAGGGCCGTACGGCCGCCGAGGTCGCGACGGAGTTCTCCGACAAGTTCATCGGCGTCATGCGCGCCGCCAACGTGCTCGATCCCGATGTGCGCCCCCGCGCCACCAAGGAGATCGGTCCCATGATCGCCATGATCAAGACGCTTATCGAGCAGGGCCACGCTTACGCAGCCGATAACGGCGATGTGTACTTTGCCGTGCGCAGCGATCGCAGCTATGGTCAGGTCTCGGGCCGCAACATCGACGACCTTATGGTGGGCGCGCGCATCGAGGAGAACGAGGACAAGAACGACCCGCTCGACTTTGCCTTGTGGAAGGCCGCCAAGCCCGGCGAGCCCAGCTGGCCGAGCCCCTGGGGCGAGGGTCGTCCCGGTTGGCACACCGAGTGCGCCGCCATGGTGCATCGCTACCTGGGCACCCCGATCGACATCCACGGCGGTGGCTCGGACCTTGCCTTCCCGCATCACGAGAACGAGTGCGCCCAGGCTACCTGCGCCTGGCACCAGGGCTTCTCCAACACCTGGATGCACACGGGCATGCTGCTGGTCGACGGCGAGAAGATGTCCAAGTCGCTCGGCAACTTCTTTACGCTGGCCGAGGTGCTCGAGCAGCACTCTGCCGCGGCCCTGCGCCTGCTGATGCTGCAGACGAGCTATCGCTCGCCGCTTGACTTCTCCTGGGAGCGCTTGGAGGGTGCCGAGAACTCGCTCACGCGTATCGCCGGTACGGTCGAGAACCTGCGCTGGGCCGCGAACCATGCGACGGCCGATGCCGATGAGGCATCATCCGAGGCGTTTGCCGCCAAGGCCGCCGAGACCCGTGCCACCTTTAAGGAGTGCATGGACGACGACTTTAACACCGCCGGTGCCATGGGTGCCGTCTTTGGCTTTGTGACCGAGTGCAACCAGTACCTGGAGCAGGCGGGCGACGCTGCCGACAAGGCCGCCGCGCTCGCCGCCGCCGATACGCTGGTCGAGCTGCTCGATACGTTTGGCGTCGAGCTTCCCGAGCCTAAGGTCGAGTTGCCGCTGGGTCTGCTGGGCGTTGCTGCCGGCCTGGTTGCCTACACGGGTGACGACGTGGACGAGGCCGCTGCCAAGATTCTCGAGGCCCGCGCCGAGGCCCGCGCCGCCAAGAACTGGGATCTGGCGGATGCCATCCGCGACCAGCTCAAGGATCTCGGGCTGACGATCGAGGATACTGCCGCCGGCACCCGTATCAAATCTCTCTAATCCCCGCGGGTTTCCCAAGCACTCGACCGCCCGAGCCACGGCACCTTGCCTTTCAATCGTCGGGCATGACCTCAAGGTCTATGCCCTCCTCTTTCAAGGCAATCTGCCGCACCTCGGGCGGTCGGTCTATTTGTTTCGTTTGATAGTTGTATTTAGGAGGTCGCTTCATGGCCGATAATCGCAAGCGTGCACCGCGTGGCGGCAAGCAGGCTGCTTCTGGCTCGCGTCCGATTCGCCGCAATGACCGCGCCGCCGCCCCCAAGGCTCAGCGCCGCCGCTCCCAGGCTGCGCGTCCGCAGCGCGAGCGTGGCCGCGAGGGCGTCCAGGCTCCCAAGGGTGAGTTTATCGAAGGTCGTCGTGCTGCCGCCGAGGCGCTGCGCACCGGTTTTCCCATCAAGTGTGCGCTCATTGCCGAGGGCGGGGAGCGCGATGCCGCCTTGTCGCGTCTGGTCGACGACCTCAACGCCGCGGGCGTTCGCATTAAGTATGTGTCGCGCGCGCAGCTTGATGCGCTGTCGAGCCATGGCGCCCACCAGGGCATTGCGCTCGAGGTGGGAAATTTCCCCTATGCCGATGTTGCCGATATTCTCGACCGCGCGGGTGACGGACCGGCGCTCGTCGTCGTGCTCGACCATGTGACCGACGATGGCAACTTTGGTGCGATCGTGCGCTCCGCCGAGGTCGTGGGCGCGGCGGGCGTCATCATTGCCAACAAGCGCGCCGCCGGTGTGACCGTTGGCAGCTACAAGACTTCCGCCGGCGCTGTCATGCATCTGCCTATTGCGCAGGTGCCCAATATCGCCCGTGCTCTCGATGACCTCAAAGCCGCTGGCTTTTGGGTGGGCGGCGCTTCCGAGCACGCCGAAGGCAGTTGCTGGGATGCCCCCTTCGAGGGTCGCGTGGCGCTCGTCATGGGCTCCGAGGGCGATGGCATCTCGCGCCTGGTGCTCGAGAAATGCGACTTTTTAACCAAGCTTCCCCAGCGCGGCATGACCGAGAGTCTCAATGTGGCCCAGGCGACCACCGCGCTGTGCTTTGAGTGGCTGCGCCGCAATGCCGGCGAGCTCATGGGGGAGGAGTAGCGCATGTCCAAGAAGAACCGCGCCAAGTCCAAGGCCAAGCGCTTTGGCGAAGGCTCGGCCAAGCCGATTGTTTCGGCCGCGACCTATGGCGTGGGCGGCAATGCGTTTGCGCAGGCCATCGCCGATCCTGTCTCGACGGTGCACTCCAATAAGCCCGAGCTGCTGGTGGTCGACGGCTATAACGTGATTCACTGCACGCCGCGCTACGAAAAGCTCGTGTACGACCATTCCGACGATCCGTATTCCAGCGACGTCCACGATATGGCGCGCACCGCCCTCATCAACGACGTCGCCGCCTTTGCCCAGGGCCGCTACGAGGCCGTGATCGTGTTCGACGGTGCGGGCAATATCTCCAGCGAGCGCCCCAACCTGCCGGCCCGTGGCGTGCGCATCGAGTTTTCGCCGACGGGTGTCTCTGCCGATACCGTGGTGCAGAAGCTCTGCATTGAGGCGCGCGAGGAAGGTCGCGCGTGCTCCGTGGTGTCGAGCGACGGCACGATCCAGGCCGTCGTCATGGGCAAGGGAGTCACGCGCATCTCGAGCCGCATGCTGGTGGACGAGATCAAACAGATCGACAACGACGTTCACGAGGCAGAGGAAGCCCCGCAGATCAAGATGACTCTGGGCAGTCGCCTGAGCCCCGATGCCCTGGCAAAGCTCAAGGCCCTCCGCGGGAGGTAGGGGAGCTGACGGTGCGACGCTGTCTCGCTAACTCCATTCAGCGATGTCGATCATTCTACGGAGGCGCCATGTAAGTGCCTCTTTTAGATATGGCAGCCTTGCCGTGAGCGCGTCATTTCTGGACAGAATCTCGAGTGCCTCGTCAACGAAGCCTTCGAGTTTGTCGCCGTCAAACCAGCTCATATCCTCAACAAGCAGCATTTGTTTCGCGGGGCTTGAATGAAACTGCGCGCTGGTAAAACTGTGCTCTCCTGCCCGAAGCTCCTCAAGAGAAATGTTGCACCAGAGCGATGAGCCCGAATCGAAGATGGGGGCAGGTCTGCAGGTTAGTGTGTTGACGTTTCGTACAAGGCCAAAGTTACGCCAATGGCGGTCATAGTTGGCGATGATGTCGTCGCATACAATCATGCGGTCAAGGGCATCCTTGACGCCTGTCACCCCGAGCTCTTCGCAGTTTGCTACATATCGCTCGTAGTCGGTTAGCCGTTCATCTGCGTTTGCGTGCTGGTTTACATAGAACGCAGGGACATACTCTTCTTCATCAGTTAAGAAGACATCGCATATGCTCAGGGCAGAAGTACCCACGCCTTCGAGCGAATAGGGTACATAATCGCAAGCGTTTAGGATACGACGGTGAAGTGCAGTCGCCACCATCTCGTTATAGGGTTCCTGGTTTAGATGCGCACCTGCCTTGTGGAGGATTCGACGGTCGCCCTCGCATGTCCAGTACTTTTGAAGATTGCCGTCCGAGGTGTTGTCGGGCTTTGCGGCAGCCGCCTTGCCCTCTGGGGCGAAGGGCGCGATGCTGAGAGAGACGTCGTCAAAAGCATTATTGAAGAAATTGATATCTTCCCACGAGAGACCGGAGTCTTGGGGCCTAATCCAATACTGGTCGGATAAGGAGAGGCCAAGATTTCGCTGAACGAGTTCATCGGGAACATCGACTGCGGCTTCTTCAAGCAGAGAGGTTAGCCCAATGCGTGCGAGCGGGATACCGCGGCCGCGCCACCAGATGCGGAAGGAGTCGAGCGATACAGGTTTGCTGGGAGCAAAAACTCCAATAGGGGCGTGGGCACGATCGACGTCGGCGCCGATATGGGTGAAGTCTTTCCGTGATCTGCTGTAGACCAGCTGGGCCACTTCGTGCGTGCGGTTCATGAGGGTGAATGCGATCTCGCTTTTCCCATGCCCACGACGAGGCCGTCCCCCTCTTTTGGTTGCGGAGCGGAGTCGCGTGTCTACGCTGTCTTTGTCGATGAGCCATACTCCAGAAGCCTTGCGGGCCTCAAGTGCTCCGTTTTTTATGAGCTCCTGCACCCTGCGCGGAGTGATGTCGAGCAGTTCGGCGGCTTCCTTGGTAGTTAACATCGCGAAACCCTTCGCCAGAACGAACAGTTTTATCTATTTCATTGTAATTAAAACTATTCGTTTTGACGAAGGGTTTTAAGATTGAGGGCGAACTGACAGAAATGAACGGGCCTGGTACGTGTTGTTGCTGGATTTTGCATATTTGTATAACGCTGTGCGGCCTGTTGCGCCTCGTCCGCAATTCCTTTATTCTTAATTGGCTTCGCGCGAAAGCGCCAAGTGTGCCAGTGTGGCGCAACGGTAGCGCAACTGATTTGTAATCAGTGGGTTGCGGGTTCGATTCCTGTCACTGGCTCCATGAGTTTTCGCAGGTCAGAGGCGATATAGCCTCTGATTCTGCCTTCTCATGCAACAGCTCATGCAACAAATATGCAACAATTAAATCTGAAAGTGCACTTGTGTGTTTTGCAACCGATGCTCATTGTCAATAAACGCGTGCAATGAGGCGGGAAAAGCCAAGCTTACAGTTGCTGTCTCCATTAGAGTTTTGGGCTTTGTGTCTCCAACTGGGATAGAGTGGAAAGTGACCAAGGCGCTGAGAGCTCCGATGCCGCTTCTCGAAAGATCGCACGCCGTGCACGGCTCTCTTTCCTGTAGCCCATGGGTATTACTATAGTCTAGATTTAATTCGGCGCGAGAAGTCAAGAGCGACAAGGATTTCCCGTCGTTTGTGAGCAAGGCGATTGAAAGGACCCATGATGATTAATAGCGTAGAGGACCCAACGGTTGCCAATATTCTGTCGACCGATATGCTAAAAATCTATGACATTCCTCGTTACCAGCGCGAATACACTTGGAATCAGCGCGACTGGGCGAATCTCTATGATGACATCACCCAAAACGACGCCGGTTACTTCCTGGGCTCGTTTATTGTCGTGAACGGGACCGTGAATTCCAAGATGGATACCATTCACTATGAAGTTATCGATGGCCAGCAACGCCTGACGACGCTCAGTCTTCTCCTTGCCGCCCTCTATACTCGCATCATGGAGCATAAGGATTCTATCGATGACGACATGATGTTGGACGATATTCGACCCCTGCGCAATCGTCTGATCTTGAAATCTGACAAGTCAATCACGCGCGTTATTCCTCAGGTTCAGAATCATAACCTTGAGGATTACCGCTGGATTTTGAAGGAACATATCGGCTTAGATACGGTTATACAAAAGCCGAAGTTCCTTGGTCTAAGAAAGATGTCTAAGGCATTCAACTATTTTTACGATCGGCTGGGTGAGGACGTTGAGGGCAGGGATGGAATCGAGTGCGTTCGCTGCCTCCTTGATATCTGCAGGTTGGTGTGTTCGGCGGTCGTGGTCCAGATTACCGTCGATAGTCATGCTGACGCCTACACCTTGTTCGCGTCCCTGAACAACCGCGGTGTTCCCTTGAGCGCCGTTGACCTTATCAAGAACATGCTTCTCGGCAAGGTTGCCGGGGTGGATGACGGACAGCTCAACTATTACTTTGAACGCTGGCAGGAAGTGCTCCACAATCTCGGCGATGACTACAAGACGCAGGAACGCTTCTTCCGCCAGAACTACGACGCCTTCCGCCGGGAGGTGAACAAGCCATTTATCGGCGAATCTGGTTCCCAGCTCCCCCTCGGTTCCGTTGCCACGCGGTCCAACCTTCTGAAAATCTACGAGAAGCGGATGGAATCTGATGACGGCGCCCTTAAGGTGTTGGACGAGCTGACCGAGAATTCCGCACTCTATTCGAGGATCATTGGACTCGATCAAGAGAGCCCGGATTCCGAGCTTTCGCATCAGCTTTTGGAGCTTTCGAGAGCGCAGGGCGTCGCATCTTACCTGTTGCTGCTGTTCCTCTTTAAGAAGCAGAGCCAATTGGAGCTAAAAGATGAAACCCTCGCGCTTCTTGTTAAGCTCCTCGTCTGCTTCTTTGTCCGGCGCAACCTCACCGATACACCTCCCACACGTGATCTTGAGAGACTCTTCATCAGTATTTGTGAGAGCCTCGAAAGCGAGGGGCTCAAGGGCATTGCAGCCGCGGAGTACATCAAGAAGCGTCTCGTCGATGTGTCTGCCAGCGACGCTTTCTTCAAAGAACGTCTTGAGGGGCCGATTTACGACGTCAATCCCGATATGACGCGCTACATCCTTACTGTTATCGCATCTCCGAGCGTTACGAAAGAGATGAAGCCACTTTGGGAACGATACGCCTCCGGAAACTACGTCTGGACAATCGAGCACATCTTCCCTCAGGGCAAGAACATTCCAGATGAATGGGTGAAGATGGTTGCGGACGGCGACATGTCTAAGGCGATTGAGGTGCAGGAGAAACAGGTCCACACGCTTGGTAATCTAACCATCACCGGGTATAACTCAAAGCTGAGCAACATGCCCTTTGTGACCAAGCGAGACCGCAAGGATGTCAACGGGGCGAATGTCGGATACCGCAACGGGTTGAACCTGAACGACGAGTTGGTAAACACTGATACCTGGACGAGCGAGCAGATTCAGGAGCGCACAGACAAGCTCGTTGGACTCACTTTGAAAGCTTTTGACTTTGACGAGATTGAGTTCTAGTGACCGCCAGCCAATATCTTGGGGCATTCAGCCCAAGCGATTCAATCTTGATCCGCAACATCTAGACCGGTATTTCTCTTCAAGCTGTTACAGATTGAGATGTTAAGACGGGTTGGTGGGTAATATCTCAATCTGTAACACGAAGAGGCTGAAAACCGTTCAAGCTGTTACAGAATGAGACGTAAGCTGGAATCTCTGCTTAATATCTCGATCTGTAACAGATAGGGGAGGAATAACCCTCTTACTGTTACAGATCGAGATGAAAACGGTGAAGCCCATGGTCTGCTTGATCGAGCGAGGATTTTCGGACGAACGAGCGTGGAAAATCTCCCGCTTAGTGAATGAGCGTGGATAATCTGCCACATTGGGCCCAGTGGCACGTCAAAAGTGGGAGATTATCCACGCTCGATTTCAAACGGAAGAAAATCCACGCTCGATTTTGCCTGGGAAGAGCAATCTTCTGTCTGGGAAGCTCGATCTCGACCTATATATAGGTGCAAATGAATCGCTATCGAAGCAATAATCTGCAGGCTCACTCCACTACGCCAAAGTGTTCCCTCGGGAAATGTCACCGCTACATGCAAATCCACTGTCCATCATATCTAAACTCAGCAAAACCGCAGGTCACAGCTAAATAGATACGCCCGGGGCCGTGTATCTAGAGGTTTTCGTTGACAGCCCCCAAGGTTGCATCGTATTATCTTTTTCGTTCGCGGGGGCGGCGGTCCAAAAGACCAAAGGACCTGCGGATACTTGAACGATTGGGAGTTTGCCCGAGTGGTTAATGGGGACGGGCTGTAAACCCGTTGGCTCTGCCTACATAGGTTCGAATCCTATAGCTCCCACCCGTCAAGTGCCTGTATAGCTCAGTCGGTAGAGCACTTCGTTGGTAACGAAGAGGTCACCAGTTCAAGTCTGGTTGCAGGCTCCATCCGGCGGTGTAGCTCAGTTGGTTAGAGCACACGGTTCATACCCGTGGCGTCACTGGTTCGAATCCAGTCACCGCTACCATAGGTAACACGGTGGCTTCTCAATAGTATGTTGAGAGGCCACTATGGTATAAAGGCAAAGTCCCGTCCGGGGACGACCTGTTTAGAGGAGGGCTTTATGGCCAAAGAGAAGTTTGAGCGCACTAAGCCGCATGTTAACATCGGCACCATTGGTCACGTCGACCACGGCAAGACCACGCTGACCGCCGCCATCACCAAGGTTCTCTCCGAGACCGAGGGCTGCAAGGCTGACTTCACTGCGTTCGAGAACATCGACAAGGCTCCCGAGGAGCGCGAGCGCGGCATTACGATCTCCGTCTCCCACGTCGAGTACGAGACTGCTGCCCGTCACTACGCTCACGTTGACTGCCCGGGCCACGCTGACTACGTCAAGAACATGATCTCCGGTGCTGCTCAGATGGACGGCGCTATCTTGGTCATCGCCGCTACCGACGGCCCCATGGCTCAGACCCGCGAGCACATCCTGCTCGCCCGTCAGGTTGGCGTTCCTTACATCGTCGTCTTCCTGAACAAGTGCGACATGGTTGACGATGACGAGCTCATCGACCTCGTCGAGATGGAGACCCGTGAGCTCCTCTCCGAGTACGATTTCCCCGGCGACGACATCCCCGTCATCCGTGGTTCCGCTCTGGGCGCTCTCGAGGGCGACGCCAAGTGGATGGACGCTATCCGCGAGCTCATGAACGCCGTCGACGAGTACATCCCGACGCCTGCTCGTAACAACGACCTCCCGTTCCTGATGGCCGTTGAGGACGTTATGACCATCTCCGGCCGTGGTACCGTTGCTACCGGCCGTGTCGAGCGCGGTGAGCTCAAGCTCAACGAGCCCGTCGAGATCGTCGGCATCAAGGATACCCAGAACACCGTCGTTACCGGTATCGAGATGTTCCGTAAGTCCATGGACTTCTGCGAGGCTGGCGACAACGTCGGTCTGCTGCTCCGCGGCATCAAGCGCGAGGACATCGAGCGCGGCCAGGTTCTCTGCAAGCCCGGTTCGGTTACCCCGCACACCAAGTTCACCGGCGAGATCTACGTTCTGACCAAGGAGGAGGGCGGCCGTCACACCCCGTTCTTCGATGGTTATCGTCCTCAGTTCTACTTCCGTACCACCGACGTTACCGGTACGGTCAAGCTCCCCGAGGGCACCGAGATGGCTATGCCTGGTGACCACATCACCATCGAGGGCGACCTCATCCACCCGATCGCCATGGAGGAGGGCCTGCGCTTCGCTATCCGCGAGGGTGGCCACACCGTCGGTTCGGGCATCGTCTCCACGATCATTGAGTAAATTAGCTCTTTGATATAGCTGACTTAGAGAACCCGGCACTTATATGGGTGCCGGGTTCTTTTCTGCAATGGATATTGAGCCGTTGCTGGTGTCGAGAGGATCGATAGTGGTCCTGGATGCACCGTCGATTAGCTCTCGATGGCTTCATTGATGTGTTCCAAATATGAATGGATCCACCGAGAACCAATTGACTCGAGGTTTTCATTGACAGCACTTACGTGGAGCTGATAAAGTAACAACTCGTGCCCGTACGGGGCGGAAATGAAAGGTTCAGGATACATGCGTACTCTAGTTACTCTTGCGTGCACTGAGTGCAAGCGCCGCAACTATACGACCACCAAGAACAAGTCGACCATGCCTGATCGTATGGAGATCAAGAAGTATTGCCCCTGGTGCCGTCACCACACGCTGCACAAAGAGACTCGCTAGTCTCTAGTCACATACGCCAGTAGTTCAATTGGTAGAGCATCGGTCTCCAAAACCGAGTGTTGAGGGTTCGAGTCCTTCCTGGCGTGCCAGTCATTATTCCGTAAGCTCCCACTTGGGGGCTTACGGTTTACTCATGTATAAGCGCATTGCGCGGAGGTAACCCAAATGGCCAACAAGAAGAACAAGAAGAAGGCTCAGCAGCCGGCACCTGCCAACAACGCTGCTGCCAACTCCAAGGTTGAGGCCAAGAAGGCCGTTGCCAAGAAGAACGAGAAGGCTGCGAAGTCCAAGAAGAACGAGAAGCCTGGTTTCTTCGCCCGCACCAAGAAGTATTTCGCTTCGGTCAAGTCCGAGATGAAGCGTGTCACGTGGCCTGATAAGAAGGAGCTCGTGAACTACTCGGTCGTCGTTTGCGCTTCTCTGGTCGTCGTCGGCGTCGTCATCGCTCTGCTCGATGCTGGCTTTGGCGAGGCTCTTGCTCTGTTCTCTGGATTGAGGGGCTAAACCATGTCTAAGCGTTGGTACGTCGTTCACACTTACTCCGGATACGAGAACCGCGTAAAGTCCGATCTCGAGCATCGTATCGAGACCATGGGCATGCAGGACCGTATCTTTGATATCGAGATTCCTATGGAGCGCGTCACCGAGATCAAAGAGGGTGGCAAGCGCGAGACCAAGGATTCCAAGATCTTTCCGGGTTATGTCCTGGTTCGCATGGAGATGGATGACGATGCGTGGACGTGTGTTCGCAACACGCCCGGCGTCACCGGTTTCCTAGGCGGCAACGGCAAGCCCGCTCCGCTTTCCCGCGACGAGTACAACAAGATGACTCGTCGTCCCGGTAAGGGCGATTCGCCCAAGCGCACCTCGGTTGATATTCAGGTCGGCACGTCCGTCCGCGTCACCGATGGCCCGCTTACCGACTTTGATGGCAAGGTCTCCGAGGTTAACACCGAGGCTGGCAAGCTCAAGGTCACGCTGATGATCTTTGGCCGCGAGACGCCGGTCGAGCTCGACTTTAACCAGGTCGCTGTCATCGCTTAAGTTTTCGTCCGTTCGCGCGAGCGTGCTTCTTCTGTGACTGCTCATCTCAGGAGTGCTTCTAACACGTGCGTGCTTACGATATAGCAAGTACTTCACACTCGTGATTCGAAAGGAATGACCATGGCTGAGAAGAAGGTTGCCAACGTCATTAAGCTCCAGATTCCTGCTGGTGCAGCTAACCCCGCTCCTCCCGTCGGCCCCGCTCTGGGCGCTGCTGGCGTGAACATCATGCAGTTCTGCCAGGCCTTTAACGCCGAGACGCAGGACAAGAAGGGCGACATCATCCCCGTTGAGATCTCTGTCTACGAGGATAAGTCCTTCTCCTTCATCACCAAGACCCCGCCGGCGGCTCACCTCATCAAGAAGGAGCTGAACCTCAAGTCTGGTTCCGCTAAGCCCCAGGCCGACAAGGTTGGTCAGCTCTCCCAGGAGCAGCTCACCAAGATCGCCGAGATCAAGATGCCGGACCTCAATGCCAACGACATTGACGCCGCCAAGAAGATCATCGCCGGTACCGCCCGTTCCATGGGCGTCACCATCGCTGAGTAGCGATTTCTTATGGTAACGACGGGTGCTCCGACCTGGGCGCCCGTTAAATGTGTGCAATAGGGCACACGATACGATGTGGGAGGGCTCACGCCCGTTTAACCACAGGAGGTAATGCACATGGCTAAGCATGGTAAGAGCTATAACGCCGCTGCCGAGAAGATCGATCGCGCCACGCTCTACACCCCCCTTCAGGCTGCCAAGCTCATTAAGGAGCTCGACACCGCCAAGTTCGACGAGACCGTCGAGGCCCACTTCCGTCTGGGCATCGATACTCGTAAGGCTGACCAGAACATCCGTGGTTCCATCTCCCTGCCCCACGGCACCGGCAAGACCGTTCGTGTTGCCGTCTTCGCCGAGGGCGAGAAGGCCCGCGAGGCTGAGGCTGCTGGCGCCGACATCATCGGTTCCGACGAGCTTGTCGCCCAGATTCAGAAGGGCGAGATCAACTTCGACGCCGCTATCGCTACGCCGAACATGATGGCCAAGGTTGGCCGCATCGGTAAGATCCTTGGTCCCCGTGGCCTCATGCCGAACCCCAAGCTCGGCACCGTGACCATGGACGTCGCCAAGATGGTCTCCGAGCTCAAGGCTGGCCGCGTTGAGTACCGCGCCGACCGCTACGGCATCTGCCACGTGCCCCTGGGCAAGAAGTCCTTCTCTGAGCAGCAGCTCGTCGAGAACTACGCTGCCCTGTACACCGAGATCCTGCGCGTCAAGCCCTCTTCTGCTAAGGGCAAGTACGTCAAGTCCATCTCCGTGTCTTCCACCATGGGCCCTGGCGTCAAGGTCGATCCCGCTATCCAGCGCGACTTCCTGGCTGAGTAACTAACAGTTACTGCCTGAGCAAAGCAAGCATTGCTAAAGAGACCCGGTTCTGCCTCGTGCAGGACCGGGTCTCTTGCTTTTGAGTCAACGAAACCACCACGAAGGGGACAGGCACCCTTGTGGTGGTTTTACTTGTGTTGTACTTTAGCGCGATGTAGTACTACCCGAGGCCGAAGGGAGCCCAACATGTTTAAGAACACGCAACAGCTCCTAGGCCTAGCGCTACTAGATTGGATAGCGCGCTAGGGTTGTAATCTCGCTATAACGATTTGTTGTACCCGGGTGCGCTATCGTCTGCCGCTTTCAGGCGTGATGAGCGACACGGGTATTTTTCTATCTCTAGGCCTTCTCTCTCTCCTGAAAGCCATCTGTCATAAAACGGTCAATCAGGAGGAACATATAAGCCGCAAAATCACAATCTTTGACGCCACCCTGTGCGACGGTGAGCAGTCGCCGGGCGCCAGCATGAATACCGAGGAAAAGCTCTTCATCGCCCGCCAGCTGGTGCGCATGAACGTGGACGTTATCGAGGCGGGCTTTCCCATCTCGAGTCCTGGTGACTTTCGCTCCGTACAGGAGATTGGCAAGATTGCGGGCGACCGATGCACGGTATGCGGCCTGACGCGCGCTGTCGACAGGGATATCGAAGTGGCTGCAGAGGCGCTCAAAACGGCCCAGAGGCCCCGTATCCATACAGGGCTGGGTGTGAGCACCAGTCACCTGCGCGACAAGCTCCATATGACTGAGGAAAGGGCAATTGAGTGAGCGATCCATGCCGTCAAACATGCTCGCAAGTTCGTTGACGATGTTGAGTTTTATGCCGAGGATGCCGGCCGCTCCGATCAGGAGTTTCTGGTGCGCATTATCGAGGCGGCCGTAAAGGCCGGTGCCACGGTCGTGAACATCCCCGATACGATGGGCCACAACATGCCGTGGGACTTTGGCGTCCGCATCCGTGACCTGCGCGGGCGCTGCGGGTGCGGCCGGTCAGCGTGCGGTCGACGTGATGGAGTATCGCGAGTACGAGATTGAGCGCATTGCGCGCCAGGCATTTGAGGCGGCGTGCAAACGTCGCGGCAAAGTGACGAGCGTTGATAAGCGCAACGTGCTGGAGACGAGCCGCATGTGGCGCGAGATCGTGCATCGCGTGCAAGACGAGGAGTACTCCGACGTGGAGCTTGAGGACCTGCTCGTCGACAACGCCGCCATGCAGCTCATCAGTCGACCGGCAGACTTTGACGTCGTGGTGACGGAGAACATGTTCGGCGACATCCTGTCCGATGAGGCGGCTCAGATTACCGGATCGCTCGGTATGCTTGCCTCTGCCTCGCTGGATGATGGCGTATCGCTGTTTGGGCCGAGCGCTGGCAGCGCTCCTGACATCGCGGGGCTCGGCGTGGCCAATCCGCTGGCTCAAATCTTGTCGGTGGCGATGCTGCTGACCTACGCGCTCGACATGGGCGAGCAAGCCGCGTGGATCGAGAGCGCCGTGGCGCGCGTGCTCGACGAGGGCTGGCGCACCCGTGACATCGCCGATGTCAACACCCCGGCAGATAAGATCCTCGGCACCACGACGATGGGCGACAAGGTCGTCGCCGCGCTGTAGGCGATGCCGATTCAAGCTGTCAAATATCTCAATCTGTAACATCTAAGGGGCAAAATCGTTCCTACCTGTTACAGATTGAGACAAACCGTTGGGACAGGTCGGACGAGTCAGCAAAACCACCACAAAGGTGCCGGTCCCCTTCGTGGTGGTTTTTAGCGCAACGAGGTGTTCCCAGCCGACCATACGGGCGGCCTTGCGCTCACGCTGCTCGATGACAGCGCATCTTTAGACGCGAAGTGTGGAACCGGGTGCATATACGAGCCGCGTAGCGTTACGAATTCATGGGAATGACCGTATCGCCAATTTGTACGCTTGCAATCTTGTCTGTGTCACAAACTTGCGAGAACGGCCAGGTCTTGTGGACATCAGTGGTGCCGTTATCCAGTTTATTTGCGAAATAGCCGCTGTGGCTGGTTGCGTCCTCAACATGACCGTCTTTGAACGTCACGATGAGGGGTATGTTGCCAACGGCATCCATAGACTCCTCCATGTTTTGAGACATCTTGCCGCTGTTGTTGTCGTGTTCGATGGAACGATCTATGTTGTAGCGGACTGAAACGCCAACGCAGGATACGGTGGCCTCTTGAATCGTCGCCTTGGTGCCGTTAAAGTTGACCGATTTGGGCGCGGGAATCGTAACGGATGTATCTTCGTAATTCAGCTGGAACTTAAGATCCCATGGGCCCGTAAGTATTTTCTTATACTCGGGAAGCTCTTTGCCAGCACGTGGCACAACGAGAGAGTTGATATGCGTGCGGACGGTCCTGCCCATAAGGCCGGGTGATTCAACGCTGAACTGTGCAAAGTATTGAATGCTGGAGTCATTGGGGTTCTTGTCAATGAGCCATGATTGGCCTTGGCCGCCATGCTCGCCATCAACGTATACGTTTCCATCGACACTTCCGGTGATAGTTCCGTTCTCGCCCGGCTCGGAAAGCTTTTTCAGGGCAGCGGGATCGTCGAACGTAAGCGTATAGGCGATGGTAACCATATCCTTGTCGCCCATGATGGCGTCGGCGGTCACGGTGACTCCGTTGTTGGAGCAGCTAGCACCGACGGGCCGGCCAATACGGTCGATGATCTCGGTTTGAGAAGCAGGTCCGTCAAAGATGTCGGAAAGCATGTCAGAAGGAAGCGGCAGGACGCCTGTTGCCATAGCCGTGCCAGCGCCTCCAATGACGATAGCGAGGACTGCCGTTACAGCGGCAATGCGAGCGACTGTTCTTACGGGATGGCGGGCGATGCGCGGCTTGCGTCGCGTGCCATTAAAGTTGCTTTGAGCGGTCGCCGCATCGCTCGAGGCGACGGACTGAGCAATCGAGTTTGCCATGTGCTGCTTCGCATTATCGGTAAACGAAATGTGCTCCAGGGCGTGGCGATAGTCATTCGAATTCGTAGTCATTGTGGTCTCCTTTCAAGGAAAGCCGAAGTGACGCACGTCCGCGGCTAAGGTGCTGGGCGGTTGCAGCTGGCGTCGCGTGAACGGCGTCTGCGATTTCCCTGATGCTCATGCCTGCGTAGTAGTGCAAAAAGATGGCGATGCGCTGTGCTTGAGGCAGGGCCGTGACAGCGGAAAGAATGGCGCAGTCGCGTTGCGCGAATTCTTGCTCGGTATGTGTTACGGGTGCGCAGAAATCGGGGAGCGAATCGAGGTCGACAACCGGGTGATTCGCGTGCGTACGGCCGATATCGCGACATGCGTTCAGTGCGACTCGGATCACCCAAGCACGTTCGTGTTCGAGCGAGTCGAACGGTTGAGTGCGTTGGAGAATCTTGATCAGCGTGTCCTGGCAGATGTCTTGAGCGTCGTCAGCGGATCCAAGGGCCGAATAGCACAATCGAAGGATGAGGTCGGAATACGTGTCGACCAAGCGCTTTGCTTCCCGCTCGATCTGATCGGCATCGCATCGGAGCGTGCTATTGCGGTTACGGCGTGCAGGCATAGTGTCACCTCCAATTGGTCGTGGTGGATATAGGGAAGGCGTCTCGCGAGATCCCTCTACATACAACACGGTCGAGACTGCATAAGTTGACAAAAAAAGACGGCATGTGAGCGCCGTCCTTACAAAACAATGAGTGTTCTCGTTAATTACACAAGCACCGTGATGGACAGGTCGGACGAGTCAGCAAAACCACCATAAAGGTGCCTATCCCCTTCGTGGTGGTTGTTGGCAGTTACCAGGGGGTTCTGGCGGTTGAAGACTCGATTGCTTCGTGGCGTTTGAGCTCGCGGCGCATGGTTTGCGAGTTGAGCCAGGCTGCCTGCCAGCCACGGATGGGGTAGCGCGCTTCATCCAGCTCAAACTGCGTATAGCCGCACGCGTTGATGATTGTTGTCCCGCATGCATGCTGGCGCTCACGCTGAAAGTCGCGACCATAGCATTGGTGCACATGCCCGTGCACCATGTAGTCGGCCCCCCAGGACTCAAGCGCTGTGTTAAAGCACTCAAACCCTCGATGCGGCAGATCGTCCAGATCACCCATACCGGCGGCGGGTGCATGGGTAAGCAGAATGTCGCACCCGCCGACCATCCTAACCTTACGCGACAGCTTGCGCATGCGCTTGGACATCTCGCGTTCGGTGTACATGTTGGCGCCGTCGCGATAACGCATGGACCCGCCAAGGCCCGCAATGCGAATCCCTCGGTACGTGTACACGCTGTCTTCCACGCAGATACATCCGCCCGGTGCATGACGTGCGTAGCGGTCATCGTGATTGCCGCGTACGTAGATGAGCGGTTTGTTGATGACCGTAACCAAAAACTCAAGATAGTCCGGGTCCAGATCGCCGGCGGACAAAATCAGGTCGACGCCCTCAAAGCGTTCCTTGCGAAAGCACTCCCAAAGGCATCGTTCTTCGGTATCGGCTATGGCAAGGATTTTCATAGGGCAGGGACTTTCGGCTCATCGTCGAGCTGCGGAATGGTGCCTACCACGTTATCCGCCAGCCAATTCATCTCGACAATCTGCGTGCTCGGCAGCGGAGGGAAGCCTTCGATCTGTACCACGCCGTTCTGGCTGTGGAGCTCGCCGCCAAAGGGGTTGATGGATCCCTCGACAATGCCGTTGCGGAGCAACTGCACGAGTTTGCGCGTCTGGTAGGGTAGGCCCGGAGCGTAACGGATGTCGATAACGCCGGAGCTCATGCCGTACCAGTAGTTGACGGCGCGCACTTGGTTGTCATCGCTGGTTTCGTCCCACGTGCCGTGCAGAAGGCTGCGAACGATGAGCTCGTAGTAACGGCCCCAGTTCCATACCGGCATGGCGATGCCGGAAACCTTGCCATCGACCAGGCGGTGGAGTCCGTAGGCCGTAGGGTCTTCGAGCGACTTTGACATGTCAGCGCCGGTCATGACGCTCACGCCTTCGCGGCACATGGCCTCGGCAAGACCGCCGGCGGGCACATCGCCCCAGGTCAGGATAATTTGCGCGCGGGGGTCGAGCAGCGAGGCGCCAATCGCAAAGGCGTTGATCTCGCTAAGCGCGCCCGAGGCGAAGACCGACGCGTGGTAGCCGATACGGTGGTTGTCCGCCATACTGGCGGCAAGGGCGCCCAGGAGGAACTTGGCCTCGTACATCTTGCCAAAGTACGAACGGACGCTTTGGTGGGGAAGGCCGATAGAGCAGTTAAGGAACCGCACCTGGGGATACTCAACGGCAGCTCTGAGCGTGTATTCCATCAGGCGGTGCGAGGTCGAGAAGATGACGTTAGCTCCATGTTTGACAGCCGTTTCCACGGCGGCGTAGAACACGTCCGGATTGTGACAGTCCTCGAACGCCTCGGTGCGCACGATACCGCCAAAGTGCTCATCGAGATACTGACGCCCTTGGTCGTGCAGGCTGTCCCAGCTCGACGTCGCACAGGGGAACTCATGGATAAAGGCGATGCGCAGGGGGTTGGCCGCCGAGTAGACGGTCTTGCCCATAAAGAAGTTGAGCACGCCGGAGGTGGACTTGGCGAGCGCCTCTTCCTCATCGACGCTCGGCGCTTCGACAAGATCGACCTTGTCCTCGTCATTTTTGCCGGCAATGACCAGCTCGCGCCAGATCTTGCACAGGCGGTTTACGACGATATCCGTCGGCGTATCCAGCAGACGGTCCTGGTTGTACACATTGAGGTAGACGAGCATGGCGTCGGCGGGCGTAATGTCCAGGTGGTCGCCGCCCGCGCGCAGGTAGGCGCGCTTAAAGAGTAGGAAGGTATGGCGCAGGTAGTCGACCTTTTTCTGCGGCCATTTTTCGATAAGGTTCTGACCGAGCATCTTGGCGAGCGTTTCGTAGCTTCCCTCACGCGAGAACTCGATCTCGTATAGGGGGCAGACGCGCCAAAACGCGCAGAACTCACCGTACAGGCGGCTTTCGACGGAATCCCATTTTCCGGGATAGAGGCGGGTGACCTTGGCCGAAACCGTCGGGGCGTCCAGGAATTTGAGGACACTGACGCGCTTGTTGCCCTCTTGGACGTAAAACCGATGCATGAACTCGGTGACGATGATGGGGTCGCGATAGCCCTCGGTCACCTGAATGTCGTAGAGGTTGGACCACTTGCGGGCGAACTCGGTGTTAAACGGCAGCAGGGGCATAAAGTTGCACGAAAAGGCAGACTGACGGCCCTTAGTAACCGTGCCGACGACCATTTCGAGCGGAATATCCCGCAGGCCGACGCTCTCTCGCTGACCTAAGGGGAGCTGGGCAACCAAGCTGTCGAGGTCCGTGAGGTACGGGTGCTCGCTTTGGCTGATGGCGCGACGGCGTCCTTGCTCGCCGCGCTTGCGTGCTTGACGATAGGCCTCTTCCATGGTGTCTACTCCCTTAGTCGTTTAAACAACGATATGAACCATGGTACCACGATGCGAAACCACCACAATGGTGCCTGTCCCCTTTGCGGTTGTTTTAGGCGATGATGGGGGCGATGGCGCGGATGCAAGCGTCGGCTGCCGTGAAAGTGGTGCTGTCGTCGCTGACGATAAAGATGATTTTGCCCTTGACGCCAAAGTCGCCGATCTCGCTAAAGAGCACGTACGGCTCCTTGTCAAAGCCAGAGATGGGAAGCACCGCGGCCTTGGTGGCGTCGGTAAGCTCATCTGCCAGCGCGTCCAACGAGGCCCACTTGGACGTGTCCTTTACGGCAACGGGCACGGCAACGCGCCCAAAGGGCATGAGGTGCACGAGCGTGTTCTTGGAGATATTTGAGTTGGGGACGATGATGGTCTGCCCGCAGGCGTCCTCGATGGTCGTATGGCGCCAGGTGATATCTTGGACCACGCCCGTCACGCCGCCGACCTCGATATTGTCGCCGGGTTTGATGATGCCCATAAAGGTCACCTGCATGCCACCGATAAGGTTTGACAGCGTGTCCTGAAAGCCGAGCGAGATGGCGATGCCGCCGACGCCAAGAGCGGCGACGAGGGCGTTTGCGTTAATGCCAAAGCAGTTGTCGAGGATAAAGCTGCCGCCGATCATCCAAATGACGGCGCGCGCGATGTTGATGAAGATGCTTGATGAAGGGAGTGGGTTATCGTCGCGGTTGAGCAGGTGGTACAGGGTCTTGGACGCGACCTTGGCGGCAACGGCGGTGCCGATGGCCAAGATACCTGCCCAGATGATGTTGTGGACCCATCGTTGTGCAAAGAAATGAAGAATCGGCTCAAACAATTCCATGTAGAGAAACCTCCTAATGATCGTCCAACCATGATACCCATCAAGAAGCCCGTCCGATCACATCGTACGGGCTTCTGTGCTCGATATGGGGGTTAGCGAAAACCGCCGCAAGGGCGTCTGTTCCTTTGCGGCGGTTTTGACGTTTGCGCAGATAAAACCTGCCAAAATAAACCTGTCCCTTATTGGCAGGTTTTAGCTCAGCAGCATGCGGTCGTTGGCGAGCTCGCCGCCCGAGACCTCCTCGAACTTCTGCAGCAGGTCGGCGACGGTGAGCGACTTCTTCTCGTCGCCCGCCACGTCGTAGATAACGTGGCCCTCGTGCATCATGATCAGGCGATTGCCCAGACGGATGGCGTCATTCATGTTGTGCGTGACCATGAGCGTGGTCAGGTGGTTCTCGTCGACAATCTCCTCGGTCAGATTGAGCACCTTAGAGGCGGTCTTGGGGTCGAGTGCCGCGGTGTGCTCGTCGAGCAGCAGCAAGCGCGGCTTGGTGAGCGTGGCCATGAGCAGCGTGAGTGCCTGGCGCTGGCCACCCGAAAGCAGGCCGACCTTGGCGTTGAGGCGCGTGTCCAGGCCAAGGTCCAGGCGCTTGAGCAACTCAACGTACTCGTCCTTCTCGGCCTTGGTGACGCCCCACGAAAGGCCGCGACGCTGGCCGCGACGCTTGGCGAGGGCCAAGTTCTCGGCAATCTGCATGTCGGCTGCGGTGCCGCGCATGGGATCCTGGAACACGCGGCCCAGGTACTTGGCGCGCTGCGACTCGCTCAGGCGCGAGATGTCGGTGCCGTCGAGCTCGATAACGCCCGAATCGAGCGGATATACGCCGGCAATCATGTTGAGCAGCGTGGATTTGCCGGCGCCGTTGCCGCCGATCACAGTTACAAAGTCGCCGTCGTTGAGGGTAAGGTCGACGCCGGTGAGCGCGCGCTTCTCGGTGACGGTGCCCTTGTTAAAGGTCTTCTTGACGTGCGAGAGCTTAAGCATCTGCCTCATCTCCCTTCGTGTAGGAGCTGCGGAGCTTATAGCGCTCCCAAACCACGGGAACGCACAGGGCCACGGCGACGATCACGGCGGAGAGCAGCTTCATGTCGTTGGCGTCCATGCCCAGTTGCAGCACGATGGCGCGGATGAGGAAGTACACCACGGAGCCAAAGACGGCGGAGGCCAGACGGACGGAGAACTGCGTGAGACCGCCGGGCAGCAGGCGGCCGAGCACCTCGCCGATGACGATGGCGGCAAGACCGATAACGATGGCGCCGGTACCCATGCCAATGTCGGCATACTTCTGGCTCTGGCAGATGAGCGCACCCGAAAGGCCAATGAGGGCGTTGGAGAGCACGAGGGCGATCATTTTGGTGGAGTTGGTGTTGACGCCTAGGGCGCGGATCATGTACTCGTTGTTGCCGGTGGCACGCAGCGCCGAGCCGATCTCGGTGCCAAAGAACCAGTACAGGATGGCGACGATGGCCACGGCCAGCACAATGCCTAGGATAATGGCAACAGTGGACTGCGGCAGGCCCGTCATGTTGCTGACGGATGAGAAGATAGTGCCCTTGGCAAGGATGGGCGTGTTGGACTTGCCCATGATGCGCAGGTTGATGGACCACAGACTGATCTGCGTAAGGATTCCGGCGAGGATTGCGGGAATCTCAAAGACGGTGGTCAAGATGCCCGTGACGGCGCCCGCGATGGCGCCGGCGCACATGCCGGCCAGCACGGCGAGCAAGGGGTCGACGTTATTGTTGACGATGAGTACGGCGCAGACACAGCCGCCGAGGGCAAAGCTGCCGTCGCAGGTCATATCGGGGATGTCGAGCAGGCGGAACGTGATAAACACGCCAAGCACCATAATGCCCCAGAGGACGCCCTGCGAAACGGCGCCCTGCAATGCAATGAGCATGCTTCATACCTCCTAGGATAGGGTGGACACGTGATTTTCCATAATAGCGGTACCAATGCATAAAAGAGCTGCGGACGGATGTTTTGTCTCATCCGAAACAAGCAGGGCGAACGCCGGTCTTTAGCGTTCGCCCCAAGGACTCAGATATTGAATAACGCGGCTGTGGCGCGCGTGCGGGCCCTAGACGCGTTACCGCGCATGGCGCTACTCGTCCAGAGCGGAAAGGTCGATACCCAGAGCCTCGGCCATCTCGTCGTTCTTGACGACGACCAGGTCCTTGCTCGAGAGGTGCTTGATCGGCATATCCTCGGGCTTGGCCTCGCCCTTCAGGATCTTAACGGCCATCTCGCCCGCGGCGTAGCCCAGGTCCTTATAGTTGATGGAGAGGGTGAACAGGCCGCCGGCCATGCACATACCCTCCTCGCCGGTCACGAAGGGGAGCTTATTCTCCTTGCAGATCTGGCCGACCTGCGAAGCGCCCGCGGCGATGGTGTTGTCAGTGGGGGAGTACAGCGCGTCGACCTTGCCCACGGAGGACTCGACGACGGACTGAATCTCGTTGGAGCTCGAGACGGTGAAATCGGTGTACTCGAGGCCCAGCTTGTTGAGCTCCTTCTTGGCGGCTTTGATCTGGACGTCGGAGTTGGACTCGGCGGTGCAGTAGAGCAGGCCGACCTTTTTAACGTCGGGCAGGACCTTCTGCATCATCTCGAGCTGCTCGGCGACTGGGGTGAGGTCGGAAGCGCCCGTGACGTTGGTGCCGGGCTTGTCGTTGTCCTGGACCAGGCCGGAGGCGGCGTAGTCGGTGATGGCACAGCCCACGATGGGGATATCGGCCGTGGCGCCGGCGGCAGCCTGCGCGGCGGGCGTGGCGATGGCATAAATCAGGTTGACGTTGTCGCCCACAAACTTGTCGGCAATGGACTTACACGTGGACTGGTCGTTCTGGGCGTTCTTCTGGTCGATCTTGACCTTAAGGCCGCTCTCCTTGATGGCCTTGACAAAGCCGTCGTTGGCGGCATCGAGTGCGGAGTGCTCGGTGAGTTGCAGAACGCCGATGGTGTAGTCGGAACCGGCGGCAGCAGAGCCGGAACCAGAGTTGCCGCCGCATCCGGCGAGCGGGGCGAGCGCGAGCAGACCGGCGGAGACCAGAAGGCTCCTGCGGCTGATGGTGATGTCCTTCATATCATTACCCCCAGTATAAAAATGGCTGGAAACACTGCACTGGGACAAAGTGCAAGTGGAACTATAGTAGCGCTGATGTCCATTTTTACAACAGCCTGGCGGGTTTTTTAATACAGAATCGGATGGGCGGTACGGGTAGTCGAATGGGCGGCGGAGGGTCTTATGCGGCGGAGGAGGCATCGTCCTCGTCCAGGACGGCGAAGAGCTTCTTGCCGTCGAGGAGACGTGTGGTGACGTTTCTCATGCGGCCGATCTCAACGGTACGCAGCGTGTCGTCGGCGCCTCGCGCGTCATAGACCGTTCCCAGCAAATACGAGATGCCGTCTCGTTGCTTGATGGCAAAGGGCCGGAGTGTCATCCGCGCCACTTCGACCTCTCCGCGTGCCGTGACACTCGAAATATCAAAACTCACCGTGGTTCCGTGGTCGATGGCCTGCTCGATGAGCTCGCAGGCATCGATGCGCTTGACGGGCGTGCGTATGGCCTTGGTGGATTTGTCGCCTGCGCTTGGAGCAGGCTCGGGTGCATCGAGGTAGCCGCGAACGTCGGCACTCGCCATGGCGACCAGGTGCTGCGCCATGCTTTTTCGAATGGCGATGGGCGTAGAGCGGTTGCGCATGACCATGCCGTGGAGCCGGATGATCTCTTCGTCGGTGAGCGGACGGGTCAAGAGCCGATACCCCACGCCGCGCTTGTATTCAATTTCGTATCCGGCATGGCGAAGTGCGGAGATGGCGGTGTAGATGCTGCGCCGCGCCGCCGAGATGGGCATGCGGGCGGGGTCGTCGGGATGGGCGAGACGCCGGATCAACTCATCGGAAAGCATGGCCTTGTCCTCGCCGGTGTTTTCGCTTAATAATTGCAGGATGCGAACGGCGCGATAGGCTGCCATCGAGGCGGCGCCCCTCGTCGTGGTCTCGTAAGTTTCAACAGCGGTTTCGGTCATGGCGTCCACGTCCTTTCCGTTTTGGGTGGCGACGGTATGGAGCCTAGGGCGCGGGGCTTTCCCAGGGGTGCAGGACACTCCGGGCGGTCGGTAGCCGTCGGCAAGCGGCGGGTCGAGTTTTCAACAGCCCTGGTCAACTGACCAAAAACTTGCCAAAAGCTTGACGGATGTTGTTGAAAAAAGCGTCTCTCGACCGATGTCGAGAGACGCTTATGCGATGAGCGTTGGCGTGTGGCGACGCGAGCTAGCGTCCGACGATTAGAAGTCGGCGTTGCCCACGGTGCGCGGGTGCGGCAGGACGTCGCGGATGTTGCCCACGCCGGTCAGATACATGACCAAGCGCTCGAAGCCCAGACCGTAGCCGGCGTGCTTGCAGGAACCGTAGCGGCGCAGGTCAAGGTAGTACTTGTACTGCTCGGGATTCATGCCCAGGTCCTTGATGCGGGCCTCGAGCAGATCCAGGCGCTCCTCGCGCTGGGAGCCGCCGATAATCTCGCCGATACCGGGAACCAGGCAGTCGGCGGCGGCGACGGTCTTGCCGTCCTCGTTCATGCGCATGTAGAACGCCTTGATCTCAGCCGGGTAGTCGGTCACGAAGGTCGGGCGCTTAAAGTGCTCCTCGGTCAGGAAGCGCTCGTGCTCGGTCTGCAGGTCGATGCCCCAGCTGACGGGGTAATCAAACTGGTGGCCAGCAGCGACTGCCTGCTCCAGGATCTCGACGGCCTCGGTGTAGGTAACGCGGGCAAAGTCGGAGTTTGCCACGTGGTCCAGGCGCTCGATCAAGCCCTTGTCCACAAACTTGTTGAGCATGTTGAGCTCGTCGGGGCAGGTGGCCATAACGTCCTTAAGGACGTACTTGAGCATGGCCTCGGCGTTATCCATGTAGTCGTTAAGGTCGGCAAAGGCCATCTCGGGCTCGATCATCCAAAACTCGGCGGCGTGGCGCGTGGTGTTGGAGTTTTCGGCGCGGAAGGTGGGGCCAAAGGTGTACACGTCGCCAAAGGCCATGGCAAAGTTCTCGGCATTGAGCTGGCCGGATACGGTAAGGCTCGCGTGCTTTCCAAAGAAGTCCTGGCTCCAGTCAACCTCGCCGGACTCGGTGAGGGGCGGATTTTTGGGGTCGAGCGTGGTCACGCGGAACATCTCGCCGGCGCCCTCGCAGTCACTCGTGGTGATGATGGGGGTGTTGACGTAGACAAAGCCCTGCTCCTGGAAGAAGCGGTGGATGGCGGCAGCCGCGACAGAACGGATGCGGAACACGGCGCGGAACAGGTTGGTGCGCGGGCGCAGGTGCTGCTGGGTGCGCAGGAACTCGACGGTTGCGCGCTTCTTCTGCAGCGGGTAATCCGGGGCGCTGACGCCCTCGACCTCGATGGAGGTGGCAGAAAGCTCGAAGGGCTGGGGCGCATCGGGGGTCAGCTTGACGGTGCCGGTGCAAATGAGTGCGGCCGAGACGTTTTGATGGGCGATCTCGTCGTAGTTGTCGAGTGCCTCGCGGTTCATGACGACCTGCAGGTCGCGGAAGCAGCTGCCGTCGTTGAGCGTAACAAAGCCAAAGTTCTTCATGTCGCGGATGGACTTGACCCAGCCGGCGACGGTGACGGTCTGGCCGCCGAGCGACTCGGCATCGGCATAGAGCTGCGCGATTTTGGTGCGGTTCACGTATCCTCCCATAACGGTTGAATGATAGTTATCCATACAGTTCGATATTCTAGCAGCTCGGCTCATTTGGGCTATACAGATAAGGCATTGGCGGGATGGTTTTTCAAACGAAAAGCGCCCGCGGCCAAATGGTCGCGGGCGCTTGACGAGGTGCCTTTTGGCTGTGTGGCGCGGGGCCTGGCTACTTGGTCTTGGCAACCAGCAGCGGATCGCCAAGCTTGACGAGCGGATTGCCGCCGATAAGCGTGCCAGACTCGCCGACGTGGTCGATGCTCTTGAGGCGGTCGAGCTCAGAGATGATGACGGTCACGATGTCCTCGTGACCGGCGGCCTTGATGGCCTCGCGATCGAAGCTGATGAGCGGCTGGCCGGCCTTGACCGTGTCGCCCATCTCGACAAAGCGGGCAAAACCCTTGCCGTTCATTTCCACGGTGCCCAGGCCAACATGGATGAACACGCGAAGACCGTCCTCGGTAATCATGCCGATGGAGTGGTTGGTGACGGTGGTGGCGCCGATGCGACCGTTGGCGGGGGCGTAAATGGTGTCGGTAATGGGCTCGATGCCGTAGCCCTGGCCGAGCATGCCCGAGGCGATGGTCTCGTCGGGAACCTCACTCAGATTGACGAGCACGCCGTTGACGGGAGCGTAGATGACGCCTTCGCGGGTGGCGAAGCTTGCTGCGGGCGGAACGGACGCCTCGCCCGACGAAGTGAACGTGGACTTGAGCGAATCGAGCAGACCCATAGATGCCTCCAACGTATCAGGCGTGCATGTTGCACGCGTGTGGTTTGCCGGAAACGTTTCGTACGTGTTTCCCAGCACGGTCAGCGCTCCTATTTTACGCTGCTTAACGATGCCTCTGAACAGCGATTTTGTGATATATCAGTTGAAGGCCAACTTATTGCGGGGGTGTTTCTGCGCCGCGGGCTCAAGTGGGGTACGCTAAGGTGCGAAAAACGAGTGCGCACGAATCGCACGGAGGGAGCACCTATGATTATTGAGAACCATGCGCTGTGGGGCGAGGAGCCGACCGAGGATTATCCGGCGACGTTTACGTATCTGGGTGCCGAGCCGCTGCCCGACAAGCCCAATGGCCGCCGCCCCGCGGTGATCATCTGCGGCGGAGGCGGGTTTACGCATATCGCTCCGCACGAGCAGGACCCGGTGGCGTTTGCGTTTTTGGACCGCGGCTACCAGGCCTTTGTGCTCAACTATGTGACGAGCGCCACGGGCGACGTGAGCTTTCCGCACCCCCAGGCAGATCTTGCCAAGATGGTCGCCACGGTGCGTGCGAATGCCGACGAGTGGCATGTCGATCCCAAGCGCGTGTGCGTCGTGGGCTTTTCTGCTGGCGGCATGATTTGCGCCTCGCTGGCAACGCAGTGGAAGACCGGCCCCTTCGCGGCACTTGCCGGGGCCCGTCCGGAGGATATTCGTCCCGACGCCGTGGTGCTGGGCTATCCGTTGCTCGACCTTGCCTATGTGCGCGATATGCAGACGCGCGACCCGCGCATCGACCTGCGCGTGCCCAAGACGGGTGGCAAGACAGGGCGCGATTTGCTCAACGACTATCTGTCGATGGTGACGGGCGGCGAGGCGACCGATGAGCACCTGACCGACATTTGCCCTACCACGCACGTTTCGCGCCAGATGCCCCCGACCTTTGTGTGGGGCGTTTCGGACGATAAGACGGCGCCGGTCGCGCAGGTCTACCCGTTTGCGCGGCGCATGGCCGAGGAGGGTGTTGCATGCGAGATGCACGTCTTTGACCAGGGTGGCCACGGCCTTTCGCTCGGCAACGCCAATACCGCGGTCGATAACGAGGACAAGCAGGTGGCGGTCCGCCCTTGGATTCGCCTAGCCTTCCGCTTCCTGGAGCGCCACGGTTTCTAGACCGCGCAGCACGAGAGCGGATAATCTCCCATTTTTTGGTCTGCTTTTCGACAAAAAAGGGGGATTATCCACTCTCGTGAGATGGGCGTCTGATAGCTTTCCTTGTTGTATTTCTACCAGACGGTGAACTGGGCGTTTTCCGTGTTCCAATGGACATCGCGAACGTAGTCGCGCACGCCCGTCGCATCTCGTGCTTCGAACAACTCAAGAATATGAGCATGTTCGTTGTTGGCTTTATTGAGCAGCTTACACGCCGTCTCCTGGTCAACAGTCTCGTAATCGCGCTTGATAAAGCAACGCTCGAGCTGCGAGATCATATCGCGCAGACGGTCGTTGCCACAGCGGTTGAAGTACGTAAGGTGAAAGTCTCGCTGAATGTCGTCATACTTACGGATGAGACCGCCTTGGATCGCGAGGTCCATGGAGCCGACGAGAAATTTCAGCTGCGTAATATCGTCGTCAGTTAGATTCGGACAGGCGAGATATGCGGCCTGCCCGTCGAGCGGCCCCATAATCTCAAAGACTTCAACGGCGTTTTGCTGATCGAACCCACGGACGCGGAATCCGCGGCGGGGGAGATTGTCCAGGTAGCCATCGCTTGCCAGCTGGATGAGCGCCTCGCGGACCGGCGTGCGCGACACGCCCATGGCATCGCAGATCGCTTGCTCGCTCAGCCGGTCGCCGGCGGACAACTCGCCGGCGTCAATACGGCTCGAAATATAGTCGTATACGTGGTCCTTCAGGGGCCTTCTGAGCGTTTCCATGAGCTTGTGTTCCTTAACGGTATATTTCTAAAATTAAATACGTTTCGCTTGAATAGCTCAGTCGAATTATAGAACGACCAGCTAAATCGTGCTACTTTGCGCCGATAAGCAGGAATACGCTTACCGAGGATTATCTACCGTTCGGGACTGTATACAATATACAAAACAGCAAAGACACCCTAAGATAAAGCCATCGGAAGGAAGGCGGACGCAAGGAAGTCCGCTCAGTACTATGAGATCCAAGGAGGATCATCATGACCAAGTTCAGCCACGTCATCATCCGTCGTCCCGGCAAGTCCCTGAGCAATGGCATCACGAGCGCTCCCGAGCTTGGCCAGCCCATCTACGAGCGCGCTATCGAGGAGCATTACGATTACGAGCACGCACTCGAGCAGTGCGGCGTTGACGTGTCGGTGCTGCCGGCACTCGAGCAGTTTCCCGACAGCTGCTTCGTCGAAGATCCGGCCGTTATCACTCGCTGCGGCGCCATCATTACCAACCCCGGCGCCGATAGCCGCAACGGCGAGAAGGACGAGATTGAGCCGGCCGTCCGTCGCTTCTTTGACGACGAGCATGTCAAGCACATCGTTTCTCCGGGCACGCTTGACGGCGGCGACGTCATGATGGTCGGTGACCATTTCTACGTCGGTCGCTCCGCTCGTACCAACGAAGAGGGCATTCGCCAGTTCTGCGAGATTCTCGAGGGCTGGGGCCTCGAGGGTTCTGAGGTTCCGCTGGAGGAGGTCCTGCACCTCAAGACGGGCGTCAACTACATCGAGGACAACAACATGCTCGTCTCTGGTGAGTTCATCGATAAGCCCGACTTTGCCCAGTACAACAAGATCGTCGTGCCCGAGGACGAGGCGTACGGCGCAAACTGCATCTGGGTCAACGGTACGGTCATCGTTGCCGAGGGCTATCCGACTGTGCTCAAGGCCGTGCAGGATCTGGGCTACAAGACACTCGTCGTTGACACCTCCGAGTATCGCAAGGTCGACGGCGGCCTTTCTTGCCTGTCGCTGCGCTTCTAACGCGATAGCTGTAACAGTCTGATGATCGCTTGACCGATGGCCCGGCACCCGATTCGGGACGTCCGGGCCATCTTTCGTTCGATCACATGATGAAGGGGGTGCACATACAATGGCCTCTAAAGCTCAAAATGAAGAGATTATCGACCCTAATGGCCTCGATCTCTTTCGTCTGACCATGATGGTTATTACCGCCAGTATTTGTGGCGGCATCTTTTCGCTTGCCGGCGATATGGCAGCAGGCGGGGCAAATACCGGTGCGGTTATCGTCTCGTGGGGAATTTGCTTTATTGGCGTCTTTGCGCTGATGATGGTGTTCAACGGTTTGTCTCAGGCCCGTCCCGACCTGACCGGCGGCATCTATGCATACGCTGCGGCCGGTTTTGGCGATTACATTGGATTCAACTCCGCTTGGGGCTACTGGATCAGCGCATGTCTTTCCAACGTGAGCTTTGCGCTCTTGCTGTTTAGCGCGCTGGGCTATTTCTTCCCCGCGTTTGGCGCGGGTAACAACCTGCTTTCTATCGTCTGCGCCAGCGTGTTTTTGTGGTTCCTTACCGCCCTTGTGCTTCGTGGCGTTAAGGAGGCTGCGGGCATTAACACAATCGTCACGTTGGCGAAGCTGGTGCCGTTGGGGCTCTTTGTGCTGAGTATCGTGCTCCTGGGTAAGTTCAACGTCGATATCTTTATGGACAACTTCTGGGGAGAGCCGGCTGGTCCTGGCTTTGGCGAGCAGGTTGTCTCGACCATGATTGCCCTTGTCTGGGTCTTCACGGGCATCGAGGGCGCTGTCGTTATCTCGGGCCGTGCTAAGTACGTGCGTGACGTCGGCCGTTCGACGGCGCTCGGATTTGCGGCTGTATTCACGCTGTATCTGATCATCTCGATGCTGTCGCTCGGCATTATGCCGCGCGAGGAGATGGCACAGCTTGCAACGCCCTCCATGGCGGGAATTCTCGAGTGCGCAATCGGTCCGGTTGGTGCTGCCATCGTAAACCTTGGCGTTATCCTTTCGTTGGTCGGCGCACTGCTGGGCTATGTCATCATTGCGTCCGAGACGCCGTTCGAGGCGGCGCGCCAGGGATCCTTCCCTCTGGCGTTTGCCAAGACGAACAAGCACGACGCCCCGGTGGTAACGGTTCTCGTGAGCTCTGGCATTACGCAGCTCTTCTTGATCGTGTCGTATGTGGCGGCGAGCACCTACCAGTTCTTCTATAGCTGCGCAGTCAACACGATTCTGGTTCCGTATGTCTGCTCGGCTGCCTATTACATGGTGATTGGTTGGAAGAAGGAGCATCTGGACGGACCGCATGCGCCAAGCGTCGGCAAGGCGCGATTCTTCGGCACGCTCGGCTTCATTTACACATTGTTCCTTGTGTGGTCGACGGGCCTCCAGGGCGTCATGATCACGACGATCCTTTTTGCTCCGGCCATTCCCGTTTATATGCTGGGCGAGCGAGGTCGCGGTAAGCCGGTACTTCCGCACCTGCACGACAAGCTGATCGCAGCGGTGGTCATTGTCGTGGCGGTCATCTCGCTGTATCTGCACTTTGCCGGCATTGCGCCGATAGTCTAAGACTGCGGCAAGCTTCATCGCTTGGTAAGCCGACGGAGGCGTCGCGTGCCGGTGCCGTTCGGTAATCCATAACTGACGTGGGCCTCTGTAACGTGCCTTTGTGAGCGCCCACCAAGCCCGCGCAGGTGACATTTGTTGCCAGCGCGGGCTTTTGCTGTTGCGGCGAAATAGTTCCTGTTTTTGCTGGTTAAAGCATCAAACAGGAACTATTCCACCGCAACTTGTTTTGATTCGCTGGGGGACGGAGGAAGCGGCGATCCGGAATCCACCTGCACAGTCGCTCCGCATCCCGTCCGTTGGCGCAAGTGGTGCCAAATGTAACCTGTCCCCCTTGCACGCTTGTCCCCCTTGCACCAATCTGTTGATTGAACGTCGTTGCGTGTTCACGGTTTCTGGGCAAGCCGTCTCGCAGCAAAGTAGACTAGATGGCCATTTCAAAAAGTCTGCTTAGAGGAGGAGCCATGCTTGAGGGTACGTATGTGGTTTCGGCCCAGACGCCGGTGGGGAGTAGACGCGGCGAGGTGACGTTTTCGCATGGGGTGAACGGCGCGTTCAGGGCAGTGCTAAACGTCAGGGGTCTCAATATCGCTCTCTCGGGTGCCCGCGCTGAGTGCGATTTCTTTGAGCTCTCGGGTACTATCTCCCACGTCTTGATGGGCAAGGTGCCCTTTACATGCACGGGGTCGGTCGAGGGTGATCGACTCACCGCTACCGCGCGGTCGGGTTCCGTTTCGATCTCGCTGAGCGGTATGCGCAAAGAGCTTTCGGGGCGCACGGCATAAAGTTTGCGCAGGTAAACATCGGTATTTGACTTTATAAAATAGTTCAGAGCGCTATCATTTGGCGTTACGAGTTGGTTAGCCCCGGTAAACGGTTAGCCGCGTCTAACGAAAGGATGAGCGCGTGAAGCTCGATACGCTCGAGATTGGAAAGGACGCCGTTGTCGCATCGGTGGCATCGGACGATCAGGCACTCCGACAGCATATTTTGGACATGGGCCTAACACCGGGCACCGAAGTCACCATGATGAAGTACGCCCCTATGGGCGATCCACTCGAGATTCGCCTGCGTGGCTACGAGTTGACGCTGCGCAAGGACGATGCCGCTCGCATCGAGCTCGTGGGTATCCACGACACCGATACGGGTCCGCGCGCTAACGCCGCAATCGGCACGACGGAGCACCCGGCACTGGGCGAGGGCACGTATTCGCCCCGCGCGGCCAAGACGGCCGTGCCCGAGGGTGCGCCGCTGCATTTCGCCCTCGCCGGCAACCAAAACTGCGGCAAGACCACGCTGTTCAACCAGCTGACGGGCTCCAACCAGCATGTCGGTAACTTTCCTGGCGTGACGGTCGACCGCAAAGATGGCGCCATCCGCAACCACCCCGAGGCAAGCGTTACCGACCTGCCCGGCATTTACTCTCTGTCGCCGTACACGGGCGAGGAGATCGTAAGCCGCCAGTTTATCCTGGATGAGCACCCCGACGCCATCATCGATATCATCGACGCCACCAACATCGAGCGTAACCTGTACCTGACGCTGCAGCTTATGGAGCTCGATCGCCCTATGGTTATCGCGCTCAACATGATGGACGAGGTGACGGCCAACGGCGGCGCCGTGGACGTCAACCTGCTCGAGAGCCTGTTGGGCGTGCCCGTTGTCCCCATTAGCGCTGCCCGCAACGAGGGTATCGGCGAGCTGGTGGAACATGCTCTGCACGTGGCGCGGTTCCGCGAGCGCCCCGGTCGCCTGGACTTCTGCGCGCCCGATGGTCCAGACGGCGGCGCGCTGCATCGCTGCATTCACGGCATCGCCAACCTTATCGAGGACCATGCCGCGACGGCCCACATCCCGGTGCGCTTTGCGGCGACCAAGTTGGTTGAGAGCGATGAGCTGGTGACCGAGGCACTTCATCTGGACCGTAACGAGCTCGACGCCATCGAGCACATCATTACCCAGATGGAGGGCGAAGCCGGCACCGACCGCCTGTCCGCACTGGCCGACATGCGCTTTACCTTTATCGGCGACATGTGCGGGCGTTGTGTTGTCAAGCCGCACGAGAGCCGCGAGCACGTGCGCTCCGTCAAGATCGACCGCATCCTGACGGGTCGCTACACGGCCATTCCGGCGTTCCTGGTGATCATGGGCCTCGTATTTTGGCTGACGTTTGGCGTGATCGGCGCGGCGTTGCAGGGACTCATGGAGGACGGTATCGCTGCCATCATCGCCTCGGCCGATGCGGGCCTCAAGGCGTTCGGAACCAACGACGTGGTGCGCTCGCTGGCTGTCGACGGCGTGCTTACGGGCGTGGGTAGCGTGCTGACCTTCCTGCCGATTATCGTCGTGCTCTTCTTGTTCCTCTCCATTCTGGAAGACTCCGGATACATGGCACGCGTGGCCTTTGTCATGGATAAGGTGCTGCGTCGCTTTGGCCTGTCGGGCCGCAGCTTTGTGCCCATGCTCGTCGGTTTTGGCTGCACCGTGCCGGCTATCATGTCGACCCGTACGCTCCCATCCGAGCACGACCGCAAGATGACGGTCATGCTCACACCGTTCATGAGCTGCTCGGCCAAGCTGCCGGTTTACGGCTTGCTGTGCGGGGCGTTTTTCCCACAGGCGACGGTTCCCGCCATGGTCTCGCTCTATCTGATTGGTATTGCGGTTGGTTGCATTGCGGCTCTGGTGCTCAACCGTACGGCATTTAAGGGCGACCCGGTGCCGTTTATCATGGAGCTCCCCAATTACCGCCTGCCGAGCGTCAAGACGACGGTGATGCTGGCATGGGATAAGGCCAAGGACTTTATTACCAAGGCCTTTACCATTATCTTTGCCGCTACGGTGGTCATCTGGTTCCTGCAGACGTTCGATATCCGCTTTAACGTGGTCGCCGACCAGTCGCAAAGCCTGCTTGCCGGTCTAGGTAGCATCATCGCACCGGTGTTGGCCCCGCTCGGTTTTGGCGACTGGCGCGCCTCGACGGCACTCGTCACGGGACTTATTGCCAAGGAGAGCGTCATCTCGACGCTCACGGTGCTTTTGGGCGCAACCTCTCCCGCGGCACTGTCAGCCATGTTTTCGCCGTTTACCGCCTACGTGTTCTTGGTCTTTACGCTGCTGTACCCGCCTTGCGTGGCGTCCATCGGCGCCGTCAAGAGCGAGTTGGGCGCGCGCTATGCCGTGGCCGTATTCGCGTTTCAGGTGACGGTCGCCTGGATCGTGGCGTTTGTCGTGCATTCGGCGGGCATATTGCTGGGGTTGGCTTAGGGGCGCGTTGATGCTCCGCGCTTTTGGGCGAGCAACAATTCAATAAATATGAGCCAAAATACCGGTAATTGTCGGCCTGCGGGGACTGTCCTACGCTGCAGGTTGCCGTTCGCTGCCTATTTGCTGCCGTTTACGGATTCGTAAATACTTGCAATCGTCGGTCGATTTAACCGCATTACGCGATGCCGATGCGCATTTTGTGTGCCCCTTTCTACAATCACTTTGTGTCTATTGCCGAACATGTCTTCCGTTTCGCCTGTGTGGGGACGTGGGGTGCAATAGTCGTTTGTAGAGGCTCATTGAGGAGGGAATTGATGAAAGAAAAATTCCAATCGTTCGGAAAGGCAATGCTCGTTCCGATTACGCTCATTGCCATTTCCGGTCTCTTTTTGGGTATCGGTAGCGTTTTTACGACCGAACTGACCCTTGTGTCCCTTGGCGTTAATTGGGACTGGTATGCCGCTTCGCCGCTCTTTACGTTCTTCTCGGTATTTAAGGGTCTCGGCGAGGTAATCATTGGAAACCTCGGTGTTTTGTTTGCCGTCGGCTGCGCCTTCTCCTTGTCTCGCAAAGAGAAGGGCTGGGCTGCCTTTTCTGCCCTTGTCTGCTATCTCACCATGCTCAAGACGGTTGAGATTCTGCTTGGAGCAGCTGGCTTGGCTGCCGACAATACAACGGTGGAAGCTCTTCAGAAGGTCGGCCTTACGTCCATTCAGGCGAGTGAGCAGTCCGCACTCTACACTACCTCGCTCGGCTTTTTTGGCTACAGCTCTGGTGTCTTTGGCGGCATTATCGTGGGCTGCCTGGTCGCCTGGATCACCGGCCGTTTTTACAAGACCAAGCTTCCAACGGCGCTGGCGTTTTTTGCGGGCAGTCGAACGGTTCCCATTGTATCGCTGGTCGCCGGTGGCGTCCTGGGCGGCATCATGTACTTCGTTTGGCCCGTCATCGGTGGATGCTTCTCGGGTATTGCGACGTTCGTGAAAGGCTCCGGTCTGGTCGGTACGTTTGTCTATCGCTGGGTGCTCGAGAGCCTTGTGCCGTTTGGCTTGCATCCGCTGCTCGAGACGCCCATGTATTGGACTGAGCTTGGCGGCTCCATGGTCGTCGACGGAACGCGCGTGGTGGGCAATAGCGCTATTCAGCTTGCACAGCTCGCTTCTCCCAGTAGCGACAAGCTCTTGGTTAGGGCCTTCATGGCTGGCTATGGCATTAACGATTACGCGTTGTTCCCGGGCATCGCCCTTGCTATGTGGTCTTGTGCCAAGCCCCAGAACCGCAAGAAGGTTGCTGGTCTTTTAATCCCCACAGTGATTTCGACTGTTTTCTTTGGCGTTACGGAGCCTATTCTCTTTACGTTCCTGTTTGCCGCCCCCTGGCTCTACTTTGGCGTTTACGCTCCGCTTTCCGGACTGGGTGAAGTTCTCTCGGAGGCAATGGGCGTTTCGGTGTACCAGGGAAATATCAAGGACCTGATCCCATTCTTATTCCGCCCCGAGAAGCTTAATCTGCTTCCGTACCTTATTCTGCTCCCCGCCTTTTTCCTGGCAGCTTTCTTCCTCTTCCGGTTCTTTATTACTAAGTTCGATATCAAGACGCCCGGTCGAGACGATGGTGACGATATTGAGTTGATCAACAGCAGAGCCGAGTTCGAGGCAAAGGCCGCTGAGGCAAAGGGCGAGTCTGATAGCACTCCCGAGAAGGCAGTCCAGGGCCGTGCGACCAAGGACAGCGCGCTTGCTGTTGGCATTGTCGAAGCGCTTGGTGGAGCCGACAACATTGATGATCTTGACAACTGCATCTCACGTCTTCGCGTGATTGTCAAGGATGGTTCTAAGGTTGCAGACGACGAGGTGTTCACCAAGAATCTTGAAGCTATGGGCGTTATCCGCCTGAGCGACAAGGCAATCCAGGTCATTTACGGTCCTCGTGTCGGCGAAGTCGCTTCTGAGGTGCACGAAGTTCTCGGTGACGAGTAAAACGCGCAAGTGGCTTTCAATTGCATAGCGCAATTCCAGGGCTTGGCTTCCTATCGCATGATTTAGGGAGCCAAGCCTTCTTGTTTTAGATTGTCAAGGCAGATACTCAATAGTTCTTCGAATGCGAGAATACAACTTCCGGTAAAGCAGTTAGGCTTAACGTTCTTAAGATCCATTGGGTGATCGTCATGTATCGTAAAGATCGCGTCTGCCGTCTTGGCGAGCTCGCTGTCTTCGTTGCCGGTAAACGCGAGGGTCGTAATGCCCGCGTCGTGGCATGCCCTTGCGGTTTCCAGGATGGCTTCTGTCTGGCCCGATTTGGATATGAGCATCATGCAGCTGAGCGTATTTCGGTTGGATTCGACAAACTGATCGGTTTCTAGGAAGTCCTGTATGACGGCCAAAAAGCCAAGTCCAACGAGCTTGGTCGCCATGTACTGCGCAACGATGCGTGAGAAGCCCTCTCCGTTTACTCCGATCATTCTGTTGCGATGCAGTGCGGCGATGAATACGTCTACATCTCCGGTGTGGCATACGAAGTGGACGCTACTGTCTTTGAGTGATTGATTCATTTCGCGGGAGACATGCTGAAGGTGCTTGAGATCGTACATCATTTCGCGGTAGCCACGGTAGCCGAGCTTTTTCGAAAGCCTGATGACTGTCGTCATGCTGGTAAAGCATGCCATGGCGACGGGTTTTATGCCAATATCATCGAGGGTGTCGATATTGTTGAGCAGGTATTCGAGTACGCTTTGCTCGGTTTCGGATAGCTTTGCGGCTGAGTAGAGCTTGGAAATCTGCTTTTTATCAACCATCGGTGCTCCCTTCCCGCCGGACGTGTGTGGCCGCTTCCGTTGCGTAAATAATAACTCCTTGGGGAATTCCTTTCCCGCCTTGCAGCCGGGGCGGGAAGCGGCCCTCCATGCTGGATACAATATCCATACACAGGCGAACCATGCAATATTGAATGTGCTAATTGGGGGTTTCGATATGAAACTTACGGTCATAGGCGGCGGTGGCGTCCGCTCCATGTTTTTGGCAAAGAGCATAGCCCAGCAGGCGTCATCGCTTGGAATCGATGAACTTGTGTTTATGGACAATGATCCCGAGAAGCTGCGCATCTACGGTGGCCTTGCCGCCCATGTCTCGGGCATGCTTTGCCCCACGCTTAATTTTTCATTGACGGGCGATGCAGTCGAGGCCGTTAAGGACGCCGATTACGTGATCACGACGATTCGCGTCGGTGGGGACCATATGCGCGTTCGCGATGAGCGCATTGCTCTCTCACATGGGGTTCTTGGCCAAGAGACGACTGGCGCAGCCGGCGTGTCTTTTGCCATGCGCTCCGTCCCTGCGCTTGCTTCGTATTGCGAGTTAATCAAGAAGTACGCAAAGCCGGGCGTCAAGGTGTTTAACTTTACTAATCCCGCTGGCGTCGTATCTCAGGCCTTACGCGATATGGGCTACGATTTTACTTATGGCATTTGCGATGCCCCCTCGGGCATGTTGCATCAGTTTGCCGAGTATAAAGGCGTTGATCCCGCATCGGTTCAGGGCGAGTGCTATGGACTCAACCACCTCTCGTTCTTCCGCAATGTGACGGTTGACGGCGAGGACATCATGCCCGACTTGATCCACGACGACGGGGCATATGCTCATACGGATCTTAGGTTCTTCGAGAAGGATCTCGTTCTAAATCGCGGATGCGTGCCAAATGAGTACCTATACTATTTCTACTATCGCGAGCGCGCCGTTGCCAACGTTCTCTCTTCGCCCCAGACGCGCGGCGAACTAATCGAAGAAATTAATCGAGAAATGACGAGCGAGCTTGCATCTATCGATATTGAGAACGACTTCGAAAAGGGCCTCGCGTGCTTTGAGAAGTGGTATGGAATGCGCGAAAACAACTACATGGCGGCCGAGACAGGTATTCACCGCGACAAGCCGTGGACGTTTGACGTGTACGGCAAAGATGCTGGCGGATACGCAGGTGTTGCGCTCCGTTTCATGGATATTGCTCGCTCTGGCAAGACGCAGCAGATGATCCTGTGCACCCCCAACAATGGCGCCATCCCCGGCCTTCTCGATACAGATGTCATCGAGTCAACGTGCGATATCTCCACCGATGGCTGTGTACCGCATCGCGTCGAAGCCGATTCTGTGCCCGCGGGAAACCTCGAATTGATTCGTCGCGTCAAGTACTACGAGCGCACCGTGGCGCGTGGCATCGTTAACCGATCGAAGCGCGACATTGTCGAGAGCCTCGCGATGCACCCGCTCGTTAATTCGTACTCCTTGGCGAAAGACATCGCCGCGCAGTACTTTGAGCTTAACCGCGACTACATCGACGGCTGGACAGACTAGTCTGGACGTTAAAACTAGAAATCATGGATGGGCGGACCGGCGTTTATATTGGCGCTCGTTCGCCCTGCCTAGTAAGAAAACGGGTATAGAGTGAACTTGCGAGAGAACTTCAATGTCTTTCTGGAATCGGGCGATCGGGCGAAGGGATGCCGGAGTGGCTGCACGATGGCGTTATATATCCCCTTGTTTGTTATGAGCGCGCTTCAAATTGGTGTATCAAACGTTGCAACTGAGCTCGCCTATATCAATCCGTCCATTACGCTTATTTGCACTGTGGTCGCGGCCTTTTTAAACCTGCTTCTATCGAATGTGGCTTTTTCATTATTTGCCGTCGACCGGTCCAAAGAGACGGTGCAACCTGCTCGAACCCCTCCGGTTTATCTCTTGGCCTCGACGGTTCCCCTCCAGATTTCTGGGGCGCTGCTAATTTATTTGGTTCACTTGATTTTATCGGCAATTGTAGTCTTTGCCTCGCTTGCGAGCAGCCAGCTCGGGGTGTTGTGCTCGCTTGTGGTGGCAGTAATCGTGACGCTTCTTTCCGCGTCGTTCGTATTCGTGTTAATTGAAGATGCGGACGTGGAGCAGAGGGGACTACGAGGCATTCGGTTTGCACCACGCTACATCATGCGTTCGGTCACGGTGCTTCGTTCCTCCTGCAGGGAAATCGCGCGTCCCGCAACGCTGCTGGTGGCATGGAACCTGGTTGCAAGTTGCGCTATCCAGGTTCTTGTTGGATGGGTAGTTTCGAGTGCGGCGCTGCCGTCGGCACTTTCAGTGACGGCGCTTGTACATGAGGGACTTTATTATGGGGCGTTTGCTTATATGCTGCTTTTGCTAGTTCATTGTGCGGTTGCGAGTTGGCTCGAAATTGACGTGCTCATGGGGGTGTCCTTGTGCGTATCCGAGCAGGCGCGATAGCCCGAAGATGAAGCCGCGTTTTCGACATTGAGTTTCTGCGTACCTTGCTTTCTAAGCAGAATTGGCGCGCCATCTGTTAACGATCGTTTTCCAAGAATTCTTTTGTTGCTCATTTTATAGACTTCTCATTGCTATAATCGCCCACCGCTCTAGATGATCGGAGAGGTTTTCCTATATGGCTCAAACAAAGCAAGGTGGTATCGCACTCAGTCAGTGGCTCCCGCTTATCGGGCTCGCCTGCTGCGCGTTCGTGTTCAACACGTCGGAGTTTATGCCCATCGGCCTTCTGACTGATATCGCCGCATCGTTCTCGCTCACCGAGGCCCAGGCAGGCATCATGATCTCGGTCTATGCTTGGGGCGTCATGCTGCTGTCGCTGCCACTCATGGTGTTTGCCTCGCGCTTTGAGTTCAAGTGGATGCTGCTCGGCGTGCTCGCCGTGTTTTCTCTGGGTCAGTTCCTGTCCGCTGTGGCACCGACATATCCCATCCTGGTCTGTGCGCGCCTGGTGGTCGCTTGCGCACATGCCGTGTTCTGGTCGGTCGCCTCGATTATGGCCTCGCGCCTGGTTGACGCCCGCCACGGGGCGCTCGCCATCAGCATGATCGCCACGGGCTCGTCTATCGCGCAGATTTTCGGCCTGCCCCTCGGTCGTGCCATCGGCCTGGCCGTGGGCTGGCGCATGACGTTTGCCGTGGTCGGGGTCTTCTCTGCCGCCGCGGTGGTGTACCAGGCAGCGGTGTTCCCGGCCATGCCGGCGGGTGAGCGCTTTACCGTTAAGCAGCTGCCCGAGCTGCTCAAGAACCCGTTCCTGATCGCGCTCTACGCGGTCACGGTCTTTATGGCGACCGGCTATTACGCAAGCTACAGCTATATCGAGCCCTTCCTGGCGCAGGTCGCGCACGTCGATGCGGGTGCCATCACCATGACGCTGACGGCGTTTGGCTGTTCTGGTCTGCTCGGAAGCTGGCTGTTTGGCCGCCTGTTCGATGGGCATCGCTTCCCGTTCTTGGCTATCACGCTCTCCGGCGTGCCGGTGGCTCTGCTGCTTATGGGTCCGGTCGCATCGTCGCTCGTAGCAGTGCTTGCCGTCTGCGCGCTATGGGGCTGCTGCTCCACGGCCTTTAACGTGGCGTTCCAGGCCGAGCTCATCAAGTACACGCCGGCAGACTCGTCGGCCGTCGCCATGTCGATCTTCTCGGGCCTGTTTAACCTCGGTATCGGCACGGGCACCGCGGTCGGCGGCGCCGTGGTGTCGGGTCCCGGCATCGCCTGGATCGGTTGTGCGGGCGGGGCGATTGCCGTCGTGGGTGTCATTCTCGCTATCACGGTGCTATTCCCGGCCATACACCGCGCAAAGCCTGTCGCCTAATCACGTCTCCTCATCAGTTGCGGTGAAATACGGACTGCTGAGCCCAATAAACCCGGCAAACAGTCCGTATTTCACCGCAACTTAGAAAGGGGCTGGGGTAGCTAAAAGAGCCCCGTCCCAAAATAGCTACCCTGCTGGGCATACAATGGATGTCGTTGTGTTGAGCTTGCCGGGAGGTTGCTATGTGGGCATACGAGACGACGTTCTATCAGATCTATCCGCTGGGCTTTTGCGGAGCTCCGCGCGAAAACGCCGCGCCCGTTGCCGAGGATGAGCTCGCCCAGGCTGCCAACGCTGCGCCCAACCCCGATGCGCCCATCATGAAGATCGCCCAATGGGCCGACTACCTGCAAAAACTCGGTATTGGCGCTGTGCTGATTAACCCGCCGCTCGAGTCTGATAGCCACGGCTACGATACGCGCAGCCTGCGCCATATCGACCGCCGCCTGGGCGGGGATGCCGATTTTGCCGCCGTATGCGAGACGCTGCACGCCCATGGCATCCGCGTGGTGCTCGATGCCGTCTTCAACCATGTGGGCCGTGGCTTTTGGGCCTTCCGCGATGTGCAGGAGCGTAAGTGGGACTCGCCGTACAAGGATTGGTTCCACATCAGCTTTGACGGCGATTCCTGCTATGGCGACGGCTTTTGGTACGAGGGCTGGGAAGGCCATTTTGAGCTCGTGAAGCTCAACCTGCAAAACCCCGCCGTGGTCGATTACCTGCTCGAGTCCGTGCGCCGCTGGGCCGAGGTCTTTGGCGTCGACGGCCTGCGCCTGGACGTTGCCTATATGCTCGACCGCGACTTTATGCGTCGCCTGCACGCCTTTACCCGTGAGCTCAAGCCCGACTTTGTGCTGATCGGCGAGACGCTTCACGGTGACTACAACCAGATCGTCAACGACGAGATGCTCGACTCCTGCACCAACTACGAGTGCTACAAGGGCCTGTACTCCAGCTTTAACTCGGTCAATATGTTCGAGATCGCGCATTCGCTGCATCGCCAGTTTGGCGGCGATCCGTGGTGCATCTACCGCGGCAAGCACCTGCTGTCGTTTGTCGACAACCACGACGTGCCGCGCCTGGCAAGCATCCTCACCGACAAGTCGTGCCTGCGTCCCGTCTATGGCATGCTCTTTGGCATGCCGGGCATTCCGTGCGTCTACTATGGCAGCGAGTGGGGGATTGCCGGCGAAAAGGGCGGCCCCGATGGTGACTGGGCGCTGCGACCTGCGCTCGATGAGCCTGCGCCCAACGAGCTGACGGCGTTCATCACGCAGCTTGCGCACCTTCGCTCGGCCGATGACGCGGCGGCCTGTGCTCTCAACTACGGTGCCTATCGCAACGTGGTGATCCAGAACAAGCAGCTGCTGTTCGAGCGCGCCTGTGATGACGCGACGGTGCTCGTGGCGGTGAACGCCGTGGGCGAGCCTTACACCTTTGGCGCCGGCGAGCTCAACGGGTCCTTTGTCGACCTGCTTGCCGACGATGCGCCCACGGTCGAGCTGACGGGTACCCTTGAGCTTGCACCCTACGAGGTGCGCTATCTGTTGAGAGCCTAGCCCATGGCCGTGTCTGACGAGGACTATCAACATATTGAGCATGGGTTTGAGCCTGTGTTCGACCAGCGCTCGCGCGTTTTGGTGCTGGGGTCGTTTCCCTCGGTGCTCTCGCGTGCAAATGCCTTTTATTACGGCAACCCTCAGAATCGCTTTTGGCGTGTGATGGCTGCGTGCCTCGGTGTGCCTGTGCCGCCCAACGAGGGCGATCCTTTGGCAAGCGGTGAGCCCGCGACGCTCGATGCCTCCATTGCTGCCAAGCGATCTATGCTGCTGAACGGCGGCGTGGGCCTGTGGGATGTGATCGAGAGTTGCGACATTAAGGGCTCGAGCGACGCGAGCATTCGCAACGTTGTGCCGGCACATATCGAGCGCATTACCGATGCCGCGCCGATCGAGGTCGTTGTCTGTAACGGCGGTACGGCAGGGCGACTCTACAAACGCTACTTGCAAGATCGGACGGGGTTGCCCGCCGTCGTCCTACCCTCGACAAGTCCTGCCAATGCCGCCTGGCGACTGGAGCGTCTTGTCGAGCGTTGGCACGAAGCCGTTGACTGGGCTGTTATTTAATTTAGATTTTTGTTTGAGCGTGGGCGCCCAGACGTTTCAGAACGCCTCGCCAGATCGGCGCGGGCACGGCTGGCTCGGCGCAAACCATGCCGTCGGCGTCGACGTTGGCGGCATTGCCGCCGCCAAGTCGCTGTGCATGCTCGACGGAGCAGCCCATGCGCACGGCGCCCACGAGCTTGTCCATGGCCTCCGAAAACGGTCGCCGCAAGAGTCCCATGCGCGGGGAGCGACGAAGCGCCGCAATGCCGCTGCCGGCGCAGATGGCAACGCCGCCACACCACAATTGGTCATGGCGCTCACATGCCTTGTGCAGGCGAACGGCGGCCCCACGCGCCTGCTCAGTGCCCTCTTGTGCGGCTCGAATCGCGGCATAGACGCGCGTTCCCGTACCGCCAAAGCGCTCAAGCGTCTGCTCGATAGCTGTCAACGTCTCATCGTCAGCCACATCTTCAATGGCCAGCACGATGCCATCGGCAACGCTGCCGGCGTCATTTGCCTTCAAGTCGACTGGGAGGGGGAGTGTAGTGCCGGAAAGCTGTGCATAGGCGGCGATGGCATCCTGCAGGTCCCAAAGCAAAAACTCAAGATCGGCGCTATTGGGAATGCTGATATACGCAATGGTTTGCAGCGTTTTTGGTACATCGCCGCGCGCGGTCGTCTCCATGCCATCTCCTTTCCGGCTCGTTTCCGTTTAGGTTACACCGTCTGACGGCGCCTCGCCGCGCTATCCTAGTGCAACCCTTACGAAAGGAACGCCATGCGTCTGCCCATGAATACCTCGCTTGCCACGCTCAAGCCCTCCGGTATCCGCCGGATCAACGCGCTCGCCGCCCAGCATCCGGGGTGCATCGCGCTCGCGCTCGGCGAGCCCGATTTTCCCACGCCCGATGTGATTAGCGCCGAGGTGACCGCCGCACTGGACCGCGGTGACACGCACTATCCGCCGAACAACGGTCGCCCCGCCCTGCGCGAGGCGTTATCTGCCTACATGGGGGACGCGGGCCTTGCGTTTTCGGCCGACGAGGTCATCCTGACTGATGGCGCGACCGAGGCCCTGTCGGCAACATTCATGGCTATGCTCAACCCCGGCGACGAGGTCATTATCCCCACGCCGGCCTTTGGCCTGTACGAAAGCATCGTCGTGGCCAACCACGCCAAGGCGGTCTTTTTGGATACGGAGCCTGCGCAATTCCAGATCGATGAGGAAGCGCTGCGCGCTTGCGTTACGCCGGCGACCAAGGCCATCGTCATCTGCTCGCCCAACAATCCTACGGGTTGCATCCTCAATACGGCGTCGCTCGACGCCGTGGCGCGCGTGGCAGACCAGGCGGGCATCTACGTAGTCTGCGACGACGTATACAACCGCCTCGTCTATGTGGACGGCTACGAGCGCTTCGCCCAGCGACGCCCGGAGCTGCGCGAGCAGACGGTCGTCATCGAGAGCTTCTCCAAGCCCTGGGCCATGACCGGCTGGCGCCTGGGTTGGCTCGCGGCAGCGGCACCCGTCATCGCCGAGATCGCAAAAGCTCACCAATACCTAGTATCGAGCGCCGTCTCCTTCGAGATGGACGCCGCAGCCCGAGCCCTGACTGTCGACCCAACCCCCATGCTCAAAGTCTACCGAGCCCGCCGCGAACGCGTACTCGCAGCCTTAGACGCCATGGGCCTCGACGTAGTGGAACCGGCAGGCGCCTTCTACGCCTTCCCGAGCATCAAAAAGTTTGGCCTAACCAGCGAAGCCTTCTGCATCAAAGCCATCGAAGAGGCAAACGTAGCCCTAGTCCCGGGCGACTGCTTCGGCACCGAAGGTCATATCCGCCTAAGCTACTGCGTCTCCGACAAAGACCTAGACGAAGGCCTCCACCGCCTGTCCACCTTCATTTCAACCTTTTAGCCCTCAGGGATGCAACACATCAGCCCACCGACCCAAGCATTATGAGTGGGGCACGTCGCTCAACGGACACGAGGATTCGCAGCAAAGTTACCGCAGCTCCGGTCCGAGGGGCCGGGTTGAGATTTTCGTAGATTCCGCACGAGCCGAAGAGCACTTAATGTGCTCTTCGTGCGAGCCAGGACTTGACCGAGCGAAAATCTCAACCCGGCCCCTCGGACCGGAGCGTATGCAGGGTTTGTGTACGAATCCTCGCGCCCGTTGACCGACGCCGGGGTCCCCGCCATAATACTTTCGGTTCATGCACGAATCCGCTGCCAGAGACAGCCGGTGCAAACGGGCATCGCCCGCGAGCTTAATGGGATATCCCGCCAGCCGAGGTGGTCGAGTAGATATGTCTTCTCGCCCCCGTCGCTCATGCAGCGCGGGGGCTTTCTTTTTGGACATGCCCCCGTCACGTCCTTGTGGCGGACCGTGCCCGGAAAGAATTCGAGGAGGTGTAATTCATGCCCCAGCAGTACAAAATCGACAAGGTTGCAGAGATCGAGTCCCGTATCGCCGAGAACGCCGGTCTGTTCGTCGTCAACTACAACGGTCTGACGGTTAAGCAGGCTCAGGAGCTGCGTCATCAGCTTCGCGAGTGCGGCGCCGAGATGAAGGTCTACAAGAACAACCTGGTCAAGATCGCTCTCAAGAACCAGGAGCAGCCCGAGCTCGACGAGATCCTCGCCGGCCCCGTCGCTTATGTGTTCTACGAGTCCGAGCCGGTCGAGGCCGCTAAGGCCCTTAAGGACTTCTCCGCTAAGTCCAAGGGCGTCCTTGAGATCAAGGGCGGTATCTCCGACGGCAAGGCCGTTTCCGCTGATGATGTTAAGGCTATCGCCGAGCTGCCCACCAAGGATCAGCTTCTCGGCCAGATCGCCGGTCTCATCTCCGGTTTCGCTCGCGACATCGCTGTCTGCGTCAACGGCGTTTCCTCTGGTCTCGCTCGTTCGATCCAGCAGGTCTCCGAGCAGAAGGCAGCCTAGTTGCTGTTTTCACCCGCGGCGGCAACGCCGCACCCCTGGCGCATTCGCGCCGTGTTTTAACTGATCTCCGTGCATCCGCACGGAAACCGAAAGGACTTAGAAATGGCTAAGCTTACCACCGATGAGATCATCGATGCTCTTAAGGAAATGACCCTTCTCGAGGCTTCCGAGCTCGTTAAGGCTATCGAGGACACCTTCGGCGTTTCCGCCGCTGCTCCTGCCGCTGTTGTCGCCGCTCCCGCTGCTGGCGCTGCTGAGGCCGAGGAGAAGACCGAGTTTGACGTCGTGCTCGAGGGCTTCGGCGACAACAAGATCCAGGTCATCAAGGCCGTCCGTGAGCTCACCAACCTTGGCCTGAAGGAGGCCAAGGAGGTCGTCGAGGGCGCTCCCAAGGCTGTTCTCGAGGGTGCCAAGAAGGAGGACGCCGAGGCTGCCAAGGAGAAGCTCGAGGCTGCTGGCGCTGCTGTCACCCTCAAGTAATCAGGCTTTCTCGCCAGATTCCTTTGCAGACGGGGTTCGCATTGCGAGCCCCGTCTTTTTTGTTTTTCGGTTCCCCGACATCGGTTGCTCAAACTGCCATGTTCTGTGATTTGCGTCGCATCGGGTGCCCTGCCGTTGGGCAATAAAATTGCACCATTCGAGCAATAATTTGCGTTGACCTGCTGAAGAATTGTCTCTGCCTTGTAGCGACATATAGTTCCAGCGGTAAGATGCTTGGGTATCGCAATTTGGTCTGCGGCTGTGCGCCGCACGCACGGGGCGCTTTTGCGCCTGCGAAAGGATCTTTGAATAACATGAAGGCAATCATCCCCGCCGCCGGTCTTGGCACGCGTTTTCTGCCTGGCACCAAGTGCACGCCCAAAGAGATGCTGCCGGTGCTCGACAAGCCGGTCATCCAGTATGTCGTCGAGGAGGCACTCGACCCCGAGGAGGTCGACGACGCCATCATCGTTACCTCGCCCGGCAAGCCCGAGCTGCTGAACTACTTCCAGCCCGACCGTTCGCTCGAGAACCTGCTGCGCGAGCGCGGCAAGAACGCCTATGCCGATGCCGTCGCCCACGCTGGCGGTATGCCGGTCGACTTCCGTTATCAGTACGAGCCCAAGGGCCTCGGCCATGCCATTCGCTCTGCTGCCGACGCCGTGGCAGGGGAGAACTTCCTGGTTCTTCTGGGCGACTACGTTGTGCCTAACCGCGACATCTGCGACAAGATGCTCGCCGTTTCCAAGGAGCACGGTGGCGCTTCGGTTATCGCCGTCGCTGCTTGCTCGCCCGAGGAAGTCAGCCGCTACGGTGTTATCGCCGGCGAGCGCGTCGGTTCGCTCGAGGGCGCCGAGGACGTTGCCGATGCCGAGCCGGGCGCTGTCTGGCGTATCGGCGGTCTGGTTGAGAAGCCCGCTCCCGAGGCTGCTCCGTCCAACCTGTACATCGTCGGTCGCTACCTGCTGAGCCCGCTGGTCATGGACTTGCTGGCAGATCAGCAGGCCGGCAAGGGCGGCGAGATCCAGCTCACCGACGCCATGGCCCGTTCGCTCGACCGCGAGGCCATGTACGCCGTCGTCATCGACCCGCTGTCGGGCTACGACACTGGCACTCCCTCTGGTTGGATGGCCACTAACGCCCTCATGGCTGCAAACGACCCCCGCTTTGCCGATGCCTTCTGGGACGCCATCGACGAGCGCGGCGGATTGATGCGCAAGTAAGCCTTCGGGCATCGACATTTACGGGTGCGGACTTCGGTCTGCACCCGTTTTTTTATTCGAGCTACAGCTTGGCTCCGGAAAGTGCGACCCACAATTTGGTCGAATTCTGGGACGCGCTTTCCGGTTGGAACCCCTAGCGGAAACTGCGACCCGGAATTTCGGCTCAGAACGGGATATGCTTTCCCAAACAGTGCTCAACCGGAAACTGCGACCCAGTTTGAGGCCTCAAAACGGGACGCACTTTCCGCCTGACCAACCCTCGCCGTCATTTCGCCGTTCAGCGGCTCGCACCAGCGGTCTCGTTCACATAAAATATATGAACAGGTGTTCGATACATACCTATCTACCTGCATCTTTTCTGTCGAAAAACTTTGCTACTCCAAAAACTCAATCGCGTCAAGGCTTTTCTTGCTCAACGGTCGGTACCTGATAAACTATTAGGTTGCGATAACTGGCGAAGCTATGCCTCGCCAACCCACCGAGCATTTCCGTGAAGGAGGAAAAACCTGGTGACCTACGCATACACTGCCACTGAGCGCAAGCGCGTCAGCTTCGGGAAAATCCCGGAGGCCATGGAGCTCCCCAACCTTATCTCTGTTCAAAGGGAATCCTTTGAGCGTTTTAAGGACGAGGGCCTTCGTGAGGCGTTCAAGGAATCCAGCCCCATCCAGAGCCAGAACCATGTTCTCGAGGTTACCTTCGGCGAGCATCAGTTCGGCGACCCCGCGCACACCGTCGAGGAGTGCCGCGAGAAGGATATGACCTATCAGGCTCCGCTTCTGACCGACGTCCGTCTCACCAACAAGGAGACCGGCGAGATCAAGGAGCAGCTCGTCTTCATGGGCGACTTCCCCATGATGACCGATCAGGGTACCTTCATCATCAACGGTACCGAGCGTATCGTCGTCTCGCAGCTCGTCCGCTCCCCGGGCGTGTACTACAGCTCCGAGATGGATTCGGGCAAGCAGATCTACAAGGCCCAGATTATCCCGTCCCGCGGTGCCTGGCTTGAGTTTGAGGTCGACAAGCGCGACCAGCTCATGGTCTCCATCGACCGTAAGCGCAAGCAGAGCGCCACGATGTTCCTGCGCGCCCTTGGCATCGCCGTCACCAACGACGACATCATCGAGCTGCTCGGCAACTCCGATGTGATCAAGCGCACCCTGGAGCGCGACACCGCCCTTACCCGCGAGGATGCTCTCATCGAGATCTACCGTCGTCTGCGCCCGGGCGAGCCTCCCACCGTGGACGCTTCCCGCAGCCTGCTCGAGGGTCTGCTCTTCAACCCGCAGCGCTACGATCTGGCCCGCGTCGGTCGCTACAAGGTCAACAAGAAGCTCAACCTCACCACCGAGGAAGAGGTCACGGTGCTCACCGACGAGGATATCGTCGCGACGCTGCGCTACCTGCTGTCCCTCGCTGCCGGCGAGCAGGGCTTCAAGGTCGACGACATCGACCACTTTGGCAACCGCCGCATCCGCACCGTCGGCGAGCTCGTCGCCAACCAGTTCCGTATCGGCATGAGCCGTATGGAGCGCGTCGTCCGTGAGCGCATGAGCTCCCAGGACATCGACGAGATCACCCCGCAGTCGCTTATCAACATCCGTCCGATCGTGGCCTCCATCAAGGAGTTCTTCGGTTCCTCGCAGCTCTCGCAGTTCATGGACCAGGCGAACCCCCTGACCGGTCTGACCCACAAGCGCCGTCTGTCCGCACTCGGCCCTGGCGGTCTTGCCGGCCACAAGTCGGGCTCCAGCCGCCGCACCAACGTGCCGACGGCCGTCCGCGACGTTCACAACTCGCACTACAGCCGCATGTGCCCGATCGAGACCCCCGAAGGCCCCAACATCGGCCTGATCGGCTCGCTCGCCCTCTACGCCCGCGTCAACGAGTACGGCTTCATCGAGGCCCCGTTCCGTCGCGTCGAGAACGGCGTTGCCACCGACCAGATCGACTGGATGACCGCTGACGAGGAAGAGAAGCACGTCATCGCGCCGGCCAACACGCCGCTCGATCCCAAGACCAACGAGTTCATCACGACCGATGCCGAGGGCAAGATCGTCCGTCCGCACACCGTGATCGCCCGTACCCGCGACTTCGACGGCTCCTTCGGCGCTCCCGCCGACGTGCCTGTCGAGGACGTCGACTACATGGACGTCTCGCCGCGCCAGATGCTCTCCGTCGCAGCCACGCTGATCCCGTTCCTTGAGCACGACGACGCCAAGCGTACGCTGATGGGCGCTAACATGCAGCGTCAGGCCGTGCCGCTGGTTCACCCCGCCGCTCCCTATGTCGGTACCGGCATGGAGCGTCGCGCCGCTCTGGACTCCGGCGAGGTCACCCTGGCCAAGAATGCCGGCGAGGTCATCTTTGCCGACGCCGCCAAGATCATCGTCAAGCATGCCGGCGGCATGGACGAGTATCACCTGGCCAAGTACCAGCGCTCCAACCAGTCCACCTGCATCAACCACCGTCCGCTCGTGCGCGTCGGTGACACCGTTGAGCAGGGCGAGCCTCTGGCTGACGGTCCTTCGACCGATCACGGCGAGCTCGCACTGGGCCAGAACCTCACCGTGGCCTACATGCCGTGGGAAGGCTTTAACTACGAGGACGGTATCGTCGTGTCCGAGCGCCTGGTGGCCGAGGACCTGCTGACGACCATCAACATCACCCGTCACGAGATCGACGCCCGCGACACCAAGCTCGGCCCCGAGGAGATCACCCGCGAGATCCCGAACCTCTCCGAGGACATGCTTGCCAACCTCGACGAGGACGGCATCATCCGCATCGGCGCCGAGGTCGGCCCTGGCGACATCCTGGTCGGTAAGGTCACGCCTAAGGGCGAGAGCGCTCTGACCGCCGAGGAGCGCCTGCTGCGCGCCATCTTCGGTGCCAAGGCCCACGATGTCCGCGACACCTCCCTTAAGATGCCTCACGGCGCTTACGGCCGCGTCATCGACGTCGTCCGCTTTAGCCGCGAGAACGGCGACGACCTGGCCCCCGGCGTCAACGAGCAGGTGCGCGTCTACGTCGCCCAGCGTCGTAAGATCCAGCAGGGCGATAAGATCGCCGGCCGCCACGGCAACAAGGGTGTTATCTGTAACGTTCTGCCGGTCGAGGACATGCCCTACATGGCTGACGGTACCCCGATCGACGTTATCCTCAACCCGCTGGGCGTTCCTTCGCGTATGAACGTCGGCCAGCTGCTCGAGTGCCACCTTGGCTGGGCTGCTGCCTGCGGTTGGGATACCGAGCAGGCCGACTCCGACAAGTACGTCCCCGGTCCGTTCTTCACCGCCACGCCCGTCTTCGACGGCGCCAAGGAGGACGAGATCGCCGAGGTCATCCGTCGCGCCAACAAGAACATGCTCAACAAGGCCACCGCTGCCTTTGGCGATCACATGCGCCCCGAGTTCGTCACCCAGCTTGACGAGCGCGGCAAGACTCGTCTGTTCGACGGCCGCACCGGCGAGGAGTTCCGCGAGCCCATTACCGTGGGTACGTCCTACATCCTCAAGCTCGGCCACATGGTCGACGACAAGATCCACGCCCGTTCGACCGGCCCTTACAGCCTGGTTACCCAGCAGCCTCTGGGCGGCAAGGCCCAGTTCGGCGGCCAGCGCTTCGGCGAGATGGAAGTTTGGGCACTGTACGCATACGGTGCTTCCAACGTCCTGCAGGAGATCCTGACCGTCAAGTCCGACGATACCGTGGGCCGCGTCAAGACCTACGAGTCCATCGTCAAGGGCGAGAACGTTCCTGTCCCGGGTATCCCCGAGTCCTTCAAGGTTCTCGTCAAGGAGATCCGCTCCCTCGCGCTGGACATCGAGCCCATGCACGATGCCGACGAGGACGCCTCCGCCCCTGTGACCGCCGAGGAGACCTCTGCTCTCGACGACCTGGCTGCGCTCGCCGGCGTTGACACCGACGTCGAGGCCGAGGATGCCGAGACCGCCGAGGCACCCGAGGCTGTCGCCGCCACGACCACTGATAAGGAGTAGTTGACTGTGGCAGATTTCGAAGCTACTGATTTTGACTCGGTAAAGATCTCCCTTGCCTCCGCCGACCAGATCCGTTCCTGGTCGCACGGTGAGGTCAAGAAGCCGGAGACCATCAATTACCGTACCCTCAAGCCCGAGAAGGACGGCCTGTTCTGCGAGAAGATCTTCGGTCCCGCCAAGGACTGGGAGTGCTCCTGCGGCAAGTACAAGGGCATCCGCTTTAAGGGCATCGTCTGCGAGCGCTGCGGCGTCGAGGTCACCTCGGCCAAGGTGCGTCGCGACCGCATGGGCCACATCGAGCTCGCCGCTCCCGTGTCCCACATCTGGTACTTCAAGAGCCCCACGAGCTTCCCGATGAGCCGTATGCTCGACATCAAGTCCAAGGACCTCGAGAAGGTTCTGTACTTTGCCAGCTACATCATCACCGAGGTCGACTACGAGGCTCGCGAGGCCGACGCTGACGACCTGCGCGAGGAGCTCGCCGCCGATCTGGAAGAGATCGATGCCGAGTGCGCCCGCCAGATCGAGTCCCTCAAGGAGCAGGGCAACCCCGAGAACTTTGACGAGTTCTCCGACGAGGAGCCGCTGACCCCCGAGGAGATCGCTTCTGGCATCGTCGACATCGAGGAAGAGTGCAAGGACGAGAAGCAGCTCCGCACGGACGCCTTCAACGCCTTCATGAAGCTCACCGAGCGCGACCTCATCTCCGATGAGCCGCTGTTCCGTGAGATGACCCGTTACTACTCCATGTACTTCAAGGGTGGTATGGGTGCCGAGGCCGTCCGCGACCTGCTCGCTGCCATCGACCTTCCCTCCGAGGCCGAGAAGCTCAAGGCCATCATCGCCGACGAGGACTCCCAGAAGCAGAAGCGCGAGAAGGCCGTCAAGCGCCTCGAGGTCGTTGACGCCTTCCTGAAGGGCGGCAACAGCCCCGCGAACATGATCCTGGACGTCATCCCGGTCATTCCGCCCGATCTGCGCCCGATGGTCCAGCTCGACGGCGGCCGCTTCGCCGCGTCCGACCTCAACGATCTGTATCGTCGCGTGATCAACCGTAACAACCGACTCAAGCGCCTGCTCGACCTGGACGCCCCTGCGATCATCGTGAACAACGAGAAGCGCATGCTCCAGGAGTCCGTGGACGCCCTGTTCGACAACGGCCGTCGTGGTCGCCCGGTCTCTGGCCGTGGCGGTCGCCCGCTCAAGTCGCTCGCCGAGGCCCTCAAGGGCAAGCAGGGCCGTTTCCGTCAGAACCTGCTGGGCAAGCGTGTCGACTACTCCGGCCGTTCGGTAATCGTTACCGACCCCAAGCTGCTGCTGCACCAGTGCGGTCTGCCCAAGACCATGGCGCTGGAGCTCTTCAAGCCCTTCGTCATGAAGCGCCTGGTCGAGCTTGGCAAGGTCGAGAACATCAAGGGCGCCAAGCGCGCTATCGACCGCGGTGCCACCTTTGTGTGGGATATCCTCGAAGAGGTCATCGACGGCCGCGTCGTGCTGCTCAACCGTGCACCGACCCTGCACCGTCTGTCCATCCAGGCCTTTGAGCCGGTGCTGGTCGAGGGCAAGGCTATCCACCTGCATCCGCTGGTCTGCTCGCCCTTCAACGCCGACTTCGACGGCGACCAGATGTCCGTCCACGTGCCGCTGTCCAGCCAGGCTCAGGCCGAGGCTCGCGTGCTTATGCTCTCTGCGAACAACCTGCGCTCGCCGGCATCCGGCAAGCCGGTTAACATCCCCTCGCAGGACATGATCATCGGTGTGTACTACCTGACCCAGGTCCGCGACGGTCTGCCGGGCGAGAACCACGTGTTCGCCAGCTTCGACGACGCGCTGCACGCCTATGACTGCCGCTCCGAGGTCGACATGCAGGCCAAGATTCAGGTCCGCGTGTCCGCTGCCGACGCCAATGTCATCAACGAGGACGGCACCCGTATCTTCCGCGTCAAGAACGGCAAGAACGAGTTTGTCGACTACGACGTCACCGGCAACAAGACCGCGCGCTTCGAGACCTCTATCGGCCGCATCATCTTCAACCGCCAGTGCCTGCCCGAAGACTACGAGTTCATGAACTACAAGATGGTCAAGGGCGACGTGGCCAAGCTGGTTGCGGACTGCTGCGATCGCTATCCCGAGGCCAAGGTCGGCCCGATCCTCGACGCCATCAAGTACTCCGGCTTCCACTACGCTACCCGCGCCGGCCTCACCATCTCGGTGTGGGACGCTCTCATCCCTGCCGAGAAGCAGGAGCTGCTCGATCGCGCCCAGGCCAACGTCGACCAGATCAACGAGTACTTCGAGGAGGGCTTCATCAACGAGACGGAGCGCCACATCGAAGTCGTTAACGAGTGGACCGCTTGTACCGATAAGGTTGCAGCGCTCATGCTCGACTTGTTCGACGAGGAGAACCCGCTCTACATGATGGCCGACTCCGGCGCCCGTGGTTCTAAGACCCAGCTGCGTCAGCTCGGCGGCATGCGTGGCCTGATGGCAGACATGTCCGGCGAGACGATCGACCTTCCCATTAAGGCGAACTTCCGCGAGGGCCTGCTGCCGCTCGAGTACTTCATTTCGACCTACGGCGCCCGTAAGGGCCTGGTCGATACCGCATCCCACACCTCGGACTCTGGTTACCTGACCCGTCGTCTGGTCGACGTGGCCCAGGACGTCATCGTCCGCGAGGAGGACTGCGGTACGCACGAGGGCGTCACCTACAACCTCATCATCCCCGGCACCACCGACCTCAACACCGACCTCGTCGGCCGTTGCTTCATTGAGGACGTCGTGGCTCCCGATGGCACCGTGCTCTTTGAGCAGGACGACTACATCGAGAAGGTCGCTGACATCCAGAAGATGGTCGATGCCGGCCTTAAGAAGGTAAAGCTTCGCGCGCTGCTCACCTGCCGCTCCAAGTACGGCGTGTGCCAGAAGTGCTACGGCTGGGATCTTTCCACCCGTCGTCCGGTCGCCATCGGTACCGCGGTCGGCATTATTGCCGCCCAGTCCATCGGCGAGCCCGGTACGCAGCTTACGATGCGTACCATTCACTCCGGCGGCGTCGCTGGCGTCGACGATATTACGCAGGGTCTGCCTACGGTCAGCCGTATGTTCGATATCGTCGGCAACGTCAACGAGAAGATCCTGGGTCGCGAGGCCGAGCTGGCTCCGTACTCTGGTCACCTCTCGATTAAGCCCGAGAAGTCCGAGTACGTGCTGACGCTCACCGACTCCGAGGATCACACCCGTGTCCTCGACGAGCGTCGCGTCCCCGCTTCGGTGCGCTTCATGCCCGAGATCGAGGACGGCTGCGAGGTTCGCGCTGGCGACCAGATCACCAAGGGCTTCGTCAACTTCCGCAACCTGCGCAAGCTGACCGACATCGAGTCGACGATGCACACCTTCGTCGAGAGCGTCAAGGACGTCTACACCAGCCAGGGCGTCGACCTGAACGACAAGCACATCGAGGTGCTCGCACGCCAGATGCTGCGTCGCGTTCAGATCACCAACCCCGGCGACTCCAAGTACCTGCTTGGTCAGTACGTCGACCGCTACGAGTTTGCCGACGAGGTCGAGCGCGTTGCCCGTCTGGGCGGTCAGGCTCCTGTGGCCGAGCCCGTCATCCTGGGTACGCTCAAGGTCGCGTCCAACATCGACTCCTGGCTGTCGAGCGCTTCGTTCATCCGTACCGCTGGCGTCCTTACCGAGGCTGCCATCGAGGGCAAGGTCGACCACCTGCTCGACCTTAAGTCCAACGTCATCGTCGGTAAGAAGATCCCGGCTGGTACCGGCCTCAAGCCGTACGCCAACGCCAAGCTGACGTATCGCACGGCCGACGGCTACGTGGACATCGACGGCCCGGCTTCGCCCAACGCCAAGTCGCTGCCCGAGTGGGCTCCTGTGGAGCTCAAGGACCTGGACGAGCAGCTCCCGCAGCAGCTCGACTGGGCCGGCTACGACGAGTTCGGTGGTGCTGACGGTTCGTTCACCCGCAACGGCCACACCATCTCCGCCGAGAAGGCTCGTCTGTACCTGTTCGACGACCTGGGCGTGTCGCAGCGCTGGACCAACAAGTTCAGCGAGGTTGGCATCGAGACGGTCGGCGACCTGGTTGGCAAGTCCGAGGAGGATCTGCTGCGCATCGATGGCATCGGCGCCAAGGCGATCGAGGAGCTCCGTGACGGCCTCGAGGCCCACGACCTGCTCTACATCCTCGAGAACAACGACGACGTTGCCGACGAGGAAGACCTCTCGCAGCTGCTGCAGATGGTCTTTAGCCCCGACGGTCCGGACGACATCCTGCTGGGTACCTCCGCTCCGACGCATCACGCCGACGCCGACGAGGAGCTCCTGGGCGCCCCGATCGACGACAAGAAGGCTCCCGCCAACGGCGCGATCAACGAGGACATGGCTTCCCTCGACGAGCTGCTCAACCAGCTCGTGGACACCGACGACGCCGAAGAGGCCAAGGACAACGACGAGGAATAATTTCCTAGTACGTTAACCGCCCTTCCAAAGACCCGCTTCCCAACAGGGGAGCGGGTCTTTTTTGGTGAGGAACGTTGCCCCGACGAGCACGTCGGATTCCCGGAACGGGCGGCCCGCTGTTAAAGTTTGTCGCGAGTTCCGCACGCAAAGGAAAGCACTTAATGTGCTTTCCGTCTTGTGCAGGACTGTAGAGCAGCAAACTTAAACAGCGGGCCGCCCGTTCCGGGAATCCGCCCCCGCGCACAGAAGGGGATTCCTTTTGCCAATAAGGGACAGGTTTATTTTGGTAGGTTTTTCCTGCTTGGATTTGAAACATTTCGTTCGGCCAAAGCGTATCTATGGTGAGGACCTCATCAAGAACCATCAGCGTCACCGGGAGGTGATTATGGAAGAACAAGCTTTTAGACAGGCGGTTGAAGACCACCGTGATGTCGTGTTTCGGATCGCCTTGACGTACCTGCGCGATCGCGCCGATGCCGACGATATTGCCCAAGATGTCTTTCTTAAGTTGCTTAAAAGCGATGGACACTTTGAAAGTTGGGAACATCTTCGCCGCTGGCTTATCCGGGTCACGATCAATGAATGCAAGTCTCTCTTTCGAAAACCGTGGAGGCGCGTGGAGGATATCGAGAATCTGACCGATTCGCTCTTGGCGGCGCAGGACGAGACTAAGGCCGTCCTGTCGGACGTCATGCGGCTTCCGGAACGATTCCGTATCCCCATCGTGCTCTATTACTATCTGGGCTTCTCGACTTCAGAGATTGCCGAGTTATTGCATGTGCCAGCCGCGACCGTTAGAACGCGTTTAGCTCGCGGTAGATCGAAGCTCAAATTCATCCTAGAGGAGGGCGGCCGTGAAATCCAATCAAATCAAGCAGGCCTTCGAGTCCATCCAAGCCGATAGCGATCTTGCCGACCGTGTTATTGATGCTGCTGCGGGTGAGCCGCTTCATCGAAAGGGCCACGCGAAGCCTCTCTATGTTGCCGTAATCGGATGCCTTGCCGGAGTGCTGGCGACCGGAGGGGTCGCCTACGCTGTTGTCAATTCCAGTTATTTTGCCTCTGCCTGGGGAAACCATGGCAACGGAGAGTCCGTTACCTGGACAAATGGCGGCTCGTCGGGGACGAAATATACCTACACCAGAGAGTTTGGTGATGGTATCGCGCCCCAAAGCCTGGAGGGTGCAGTCCAGAAGGTCAATCTGTCCGTCGAGGGCAACGGCTATACGCTCGACATTCATGAGATGGCAATCGACGAGAACGGTTGCGGTGCTGTGACGTTTACATTGTCCAATCCGAATGGCGTTAACTACTACAAGCCGGCGGCAGAGCTTGGCGAACTTGTTCTCTATGGTGAAGAAGAAGGGGGCGTCAGTACACCCAGCATGAACTTCGGCGAGGAATGGGCTGATACACGCTGCACCATTGATAAAGACACATCAAGCGACACGGTCATTAACGGCACGATGTACTTTGCATCTTGGAATCGCGATCGAGATTTACGACATGCGGTCACCTGGAATATCAGTTGGACGGAGGGCAAAGGTGAGGATGCGAAGGTGATCGAGGTATCGACGCCAGAGTTTAACGTCGGAGCGCACGTCGATACAAAGGAGCTCCGCTCCGACGACTCGCCTCTCGAGATCAGCCCGTTTTCCATCCAGACGCACATCGATGATCTGGGCTATGAAGCAGTTGATCATAAACTGACCGTCAGCTACAAGGATGGATCGGAGCAGATTATCGAAGATGACGACGCAGGGGCGTACAACTTCTATGTTTCGATGGCACGCAATAGCGGAGAGAACATCTGGGTTCCGACAAGGCTCATCAATGTCGATCAGGTTGTATCGGTAACCCTTGAGGGAACGAGGTGCACATCAACAGGGGAGACTCAAACGGAAGAACCCTTTACCATCGTCTACTCGTAAGGCTTGAGGCCGCTTCCCACTAGGGGAAGCGGCCTTTTCCCAGATAAAACCTGCCAAAACAAACCTGTCCCGTTTTGGCAGGTAACGTTGCCCCGACGAGCGCGTCGGATCCCCGGCCCGGGCGGCGCGGGGTTAAGTTTGTCGCGAGTTCCGCACGAGCCGGAGAGCACTTAATGTGCTCTCCGTGCGAGCCAGGACTGTAGAGCAGCAAACTTAAGCCAGGGCCGCCCGGCCCGGGAATCCGCCCTTATGCGCAGGAGGAGATTCCTTTTATGGAGGCTTTGCGGAAATATAGCTATTTTGGGATACGCCCGGCGGCGTGGTCTGTTGACGGCACAGCTAACGGCACGTATCCTATCGAACTGCGTGTTTCGTAGGGGGATGCTGACCCCTCGATTCAAGCCGTTGCACTTTACAGAAAGCTGGAATCATTCGAGAAGGAGTACGCTTTGCCTACTATTAACCAGCTGGTTCGCCAGGGCCGTCGTTCCGTGCCCAAGAAGTCCAAGAACGCTGCTCTGCAGCACAACTCCCAGAAGCGCGGCGTGTGCACCCGCGTCTTCACCACGAGCCCCAAGAAGCCGAACTCGGCTCTTCGTAAGGTTGCCCGTGTTCGCCTTGTCAACGGCATCGAAGTTACTGCTTACATCCCGGGTGAGGGCCACAACCTGCAGGAGCACTCCATCGTGCTCGTCCGCGGCGGTCGTGTCCGTGACCTCCCTGGTGTCCGTTATCACGTCATCCGTGGCGCCTACGACGCTGCTCCGGTCCAGAACCGTATGCAGGCCCGCTCCAAGTACGGTGCTAAGCGCCCCAAGGCCAAATAAGCCAGATAACGTTTTGATACTTTCGCCGTGTGCCGCCTAAGCGCCGCACGGTTGACACTTAAGGAGATTTCACATGCCGCGTCGTGCAGCAGCTAATCGTCGTGAGGTTCAGCCTGACGCCGTTTACAACAACCGCCTGGTGACTCAGCTCATCAACAAGGTCCTTCTTGACGGCAAGAAGGCCACCGCTGAGCGCATCGTTTACACCGCTTTCGAGATCGTTGCCGAGAAGTCCGAGGGTAGCGACGCTCTCGCTACCTTCAAGAAGGCTATGGACAACGTCAAGCCCACGCTCGAGGTTAAGCCCAAGCGTGTCGGTGGCGCTACCTATCAGGTCCCGATGGAGGTCAACTCCCGTCGTTCCACCGCTCTGGGCATCCGCTGGATCGTCAACTTCTCCCGCGCTCGCAAGGAGAAGACCATGGCCGAGCGTCTCGCTAACGAGATCCTCGACGCCTCCAACGGTCTTGGCGCTTCCGTCAAGAAGCGTGAGGACGTCTTCAAGATGGCCGAGGCCAACCGCGCGTTCTCTCACTATCGTTGGTAAGTTTAAGGTAAGGAACTAACATGGCTAAGCCTAAGTACAAGCTTTCCGATACCCGTAACATCGGCATCATGGCTCACATCGATGCCGGTAAGACCACCACGACCGAGCGTATTCTTTACTACACCGGTAAGACCCACAAGATCGGTGAGGTCCATGAGGGCGCTGCCACCATGGACTGGATGGTTCAGGAGCAGGAGCGCGGCGTAACCATTACCTCCGCTGCCACTACGTGCTTCTGGAACAAGGACGGTAAGGACTACCGCATCCAGATCATCGACACCCCGGGCCACGTTGACTTCACCGCCGAGGTCGAGCGCTGCCTGCGCGTCCTCGATGGCGCTGTCGCCGTCTTCGACGCCGTTGCCGGCGTCCAGCCCCAGTCTGAGACCGTTTGGCGTCAGGCTTCTACCTTCAACGTTCCCCGCATCGCCTTCATCAACAAGTATGACCGCGTGGGCGCTGACTTCTTCAACGCTATCGAGACCATGAAGGATCGTCTCGACGCCAACGCCGTGGCCGCTCAGGTCCCGATGGGCGCCGAGGACAACTTCTGGGGCGTCATCGACCTCGTTACCATGACTGCATGGGACTTCAAGGCCGACGAGAAGGGCATGACCTACCCCGAGCCGATGGACGAGATCCCGGCTGAGTTTGCCGACATCGCTGCCACCAAGCGCGAGGAGCTCCTCGACGCTGCTGCCAGCTTTGATGACGAGCTCATGGAGAAGATCCTCATGGAGGAGGACTTCACCGTCGAGGAGCTCAAGGCTGCTCTGCGCAAGGGCGTTCTGGCCAACGAGCTCAACCTCGTCTTCGTGGGCTCCGCCTACAAGAACAAGGGCGTTCAGGAGCTGCTCGACGCTGTCGTCGACTACCTGCCCAGCCCGCTCGACGTTGAGGCCGTCACCGGTACCGATCCGGACACCGGCGAGGAGATCCAGCGTCATCCTTCCTTCGACGAGCCCTTCTCCGGCCTGGTCTTCAAGATCATGACCGACCCGTTCGTCGGTAAGCTCACCTACGTCCGCGTTTACTCCGGCCGCGCCGAGTCCGGCTCCTACGTTGTCAACGCTTCCAACGGTCAGCGCGAGCGCCTCGGCCGCATCCTCGAGATGAATGCCGCCGAGCGTATCGACCGTGACGACGCTGCCGCCGGCGACATCGTCGCTTGCGTCGGCTTCAAGAACTCCACCACCGGTGACACCCTGTGCGCCGAGGGCAAGGAGATCGTCCTCGAGAAGATTGAGTTCGCTAAGCCCGTTATTGACGTTGCCATCGAGCCCAAGACCAAGGCCGAGCAGGACAAGATGTCCCTGGCTCTGACCAAGCTCGCCGAGGAGGACCCGACCTTCCAGGTGTCCACCAACCACGAGACCGGCCAGACCATCATCGCCGGCATGGGCGAGCTGCACCTCGAGATCATCGTCGACCGTCTGCTCCGCGAGTTCAAGGTTGACGCTAACGTCGGTAAGCCCCAGGTTGCCTACCGCGAGACCGCCGGTCACGACGTCGAGAAGGCTGAGGGCAAGTTCGTCCGTCAGTCCGGCGGTCGCGGTCAGTACGGCCACGCCGTCATCAAGCTCGAGAAGATGGAGGAGGGCTTCGGCTACGAGTTCGTCAACGCTATCGTCGGCGGCGTCGTGCCCAAGGAGTACATCCCGTCCATCGACAAGGGCATCCAGGAGGCCCTGAACACCGGTGTTATCGCCGGCTTCCCGGTCCTCGACGTTAAGGTCACCCTGTTCGACGGTTCTTACCACGAGGTCGACTCCTCCGAGGCCGCCTTCAAGATCGCCGGTTCCATGGCTATCAAGGACGCTCTCAAGAAGTCCGATCCGCAGCTGCTCGAGCCGATCATGGCTGTCGAGGTCGAGACCCCCGAGCAGTACATGGGCGACGTTATGGGCAACCTCTCCGGTCGCCGCGGCAAGATCGAGGGCATGGAGGATCGCAAGAACAGCAAGCTCATCCGTGCCAAGGTGCCGCTGGGCGAGATGTTCGGTTACGCTACCGACCTTCGCTCCCAGACCCAGGGCCGTGCATCCTACACGATGCAGTTCGACTCTTATGAGCCCGCGCCCAAGTCCATCGTGGACGAGGTCATGAGCAAGAACGCCTAAGTTCGAGCTCCCTGTTACGTAATCCGCGAGAGCATCTCTCGCACTCTTTGGAGGTTTAAGTTGGCTACCCAGAAGATCCGCATTCGCCTCAAGGGCTATGATCACGAGGTCGTCGATCAGTCCGCGAAGCTCATCGTCGAGACCGCTCAGAAGACCGGTGCTCGCGTTTCCGGTCCTGTCCCCCTGCCCACCGAGCGTAACCTGTACACGGTTATCCGCTCGCCGCACGTGAACAAGGACTCCCGTGAGCAGTTCGAGATGCGCACCCACAAGCGCCTCATCGACATCCTCGACCCCACCTCGGGCACCGTTGATTCGCTCATGCGTCTCGACCTCCCCGCTGGCGTCGACATCGACATCAAGCTCTAAGCGATATCGCTCATAGCTTACAGAGCCCCGCTGCCATTACGGTAGCGGGGCTCTTTTGTTTTGCATGATGGCCTTGGGGGACCGGGTAATGCTGTCGAGCGGGTGGCTGTGGCGCCTTATTTACCCATGGAACGCAGCGATGCCTCCTCAAAATGGAAGGATCGCAAGCCGTCTTCCGTCTCGATGCACGCGCGACCAAAGGTATCGACCGTTTGAAAGATGCCACGTGCCAGCTCGTCACCGGCAGGGGAACGGGCGATAACTTGCTCCCCAATCCAATTGAGATGAGCGACATAATCATCGTGGACGGGCGCGATCGGACCAGCGTCTTCTTCCATGGCGTTGAGCAGATCTGCCCACGCGTCCACAGCGTTTACGACGGTGTGATAGACCTCCTTGAGTAGGACATCGACGGTGGGAACATTCTCGTTGAGGTCTGACAGACCGATTGCCGGCAGGCCGCCATCGGGAACCTCCGAGGGCACATAGTTCACATTGACGCCAATGCCGCAGACGGCAAAGGGCTTGCCCTCGTTGTCACGAGCCGCCTCGACCAAGATGCCGCCGAGCTTATGTCCTCGTGCGACGAGGTCGTTGGGCCATTTGAGGCCGATCTCGTTAGCAAGACCTTGCGCCTCGAGCGCCTCGAGCACCGCTAGGCCGCTGACGGCGGCAAGGCCAGAGTACTTGGCGGGATTAACACGAGGACGTAGGACAATCGAGAGCAACAGGTTGCCGGCGGTTGAATCCCACTTGTGGCCGCGTCGGCCGCGTCCTGCCGTTTGCGCGCGGGCGGCAAGCCCCGTGCCGTGCGGCGCTCCCTGTTTTCCTGCCTCGAGCAGGTCATCGTTGGTCGATCCGGTTACGTCGACTATCGTTAATTGGGCATCCATAGCGGCTGCTACCTCCTTAATGAATAAGTGAATGACGCAATGGTGTCGAGAGATAGACACAATGTGAAGCCTTTGTCGCATTTGGACAATTTAATGTTAACACGTCAACAAAGCGAAGAATGCGCTATCCTCTCTTGGTCGATGTAAACACGTCAACAACTCAAAGGAGGTTAGTGATGGGTTTCACGATTCTTGGAACAGGCTCGGCGCTTCCCAAGCGCAGAGTTTCCAATGACGAGCTGTCCGAGTTCCTCGATACCTCGGATGAGTGGATTTTTACCCGCACGGGCATCAAGAGCCGCCATGTGTGCACCACCGAGTCGCTCGACGACCTTGCCGTGGCAGCGAGCGAGCAAGCGCTCCAGACGTCCGGAGTCGATGCGAGTCAGCTGGATCTTATCGTCTGTTCGACGACGACGGGCGATCATCTCGTTCCCGCCGAAGCGTGCGCCGTTGCTGAGCGCCTGGGTGCCACATGTCCTGCCTTCGACGTTTCGGCGGCTTGTGCCGGCTTCGTATTTGCGCTCGATGTCGCCGAGGGCTATATCGCCCGCGGTCGTGCCAGGCGCGTGCTTATCGTTGCTGCCGAGCAGATGACGCGCGCGCTCGACTGGACCGACCGTGCCACGTGCGTGCTCTTTGGTGATGGCGCGGGTGCTGCGGTCATAGAGGCTGGGGGAGAGAATCCCCTCGCCGTTGAGCTTTCGACGTCGCCTGACGCCGAAACACTGCGCGTCCCCGGATTGGCGGGCTCCTCGCCGTATAAGACAGCGCAGGACCGCGAAAGCGTGCTGTCCATGAACGGTCGTCGTGTGTTCAAGTTCGGCGTCAATGCCATCTGCGACATGGTCCATAAGCTTGCGAGCGATGCGAGCATTGCGGTCGAAGACATCGATCATTTTGTATTCCATCAGGCTAACGAACGAATCCTGAGCCAGGCGGTCAAGCGCTTAGGTGTGCCGGACGACTGTGTGGTCCGAACGTTGCGTGAAACCGGCAATATTTCGAGCGCCTGCATTCCCTTTGCGCTTGATCGGCTGGCGCGCACCAACGCACTGAATGCGGGCGACACCATCGCCCTCGTTGGATTTGGCGCCGGCTTGGATGTAGGTGGCTATCTACTTCGCTGGAAGTAGCTGCACATAGGAAATGAAAACGCCCCTGGGGCACAAACAAAGGAGAACTACCATGGCAGATCAGAAGACCTTCGAGCGCGTTTGCGACGTTATCCGCGAGACCGCCGGCCTTGACGATGTCGAGATGAAGCCCGAGTCCACGCTCGAGGAGATTGGCCTCGACAGCCTGGGTACCGTCGAGATCCTCGTTGCCGTCGAGGACGAGTTTGGCATTGAGCTCGATACCGAGGAGAACCCCAAGACGGTCGGCGAGTTCGTCGATACGGTCGAGGCGGCATTGGAGAAGTAGTGATGCTCAAGTCTCCTCTCTGCGATCTGCTCGGCATCGAAAAGCCTGTGTTCCAGGGCGGCATGGCCTGGATTGCTGACGCCTCGCTGGCATCGGCCGTGTCCGAGGCAGGCGGCTTAGGCATTATCGCGGCCATGAATGCCGATGCCAACTGGCTGCGCGATCAGATTCACGAGCTGCGCGCCAAGACGGATAAGCCCTTTGGCGTCAACGTTATGCTCATGAGCCCGTTTGTCGACGAGGTCGCACAAGTGGTGATTGATGAACGGGTGCCCGTTGTGGTGACCGGCGCCGGCAATCCCACCAAGTACATGAAGGCGTGGAACGAGGCGGGCATCAAGGTCATCCCGGTCGTTGCCTCGGTGGCGCTGGCGCGTCTCGTGGCGCGTCGCGGGGCCACCGCCGTGGTTGCCGAAGGCACCGAATCAGGCGGCCATATTGGCGAGACCTCGACGATGGCACTGGTGCCGCAGGTTGTCGATGCGGTCGATATTCCCGTGGTCGCGGCTGGCGGTATCGCCGATGGCCGCGGTGTGGCGGCCGCCTTTATGCTCGGCGCTGCCGGCGTCCAGGTGGGAACACGCTTTCTGGTCGCAAACGAGTGCACCGTATCCGAACAGTACAAAGAGCTGGTGCTCAAGGCAGGCGACACGTCGACGCGCGCGACCGGTCGCTCGACGGGACATCCGGTTCGTGCCCTCAAGAGCCCCTTCACCAACGCGTATGCCAAGAACGAGGCGGCGGGCGCAAGTCCCGAGGAGCTCGGGGCCATGGGCACGGGTGCGCTTCGCAAGGCGGCAAAGGACGGTAATTACGAAGAGGGTTCGTATTTGTGCGGACAGATTGCCGGCATGGTCAACGAGCGCCAGAGCGCTCGCGAAATCGTCGACGATCTGGTCGGCGGCGCCGAGCATGTCCTGAAGGGTGCGTCCGCATGGGTAGCGTAGCGTTTCTGTTTGCCGGTCAGGGTGCCCAGCACCCCGCGATGGGCGTCGACCTCATCGAAGCATCGCCGGCGGCTGCCGAGGTGTTCGCCATTGCCGACGAGGTGCGCCCGGGGACCAGCGAGCAGTGCCGGAGCGCCTCCAAGGAGGAGCTCTCGCAGACCGAGAACACGCAGCCTTGCGTGTTCGTGCACGACTTGGCTGTCGCCGTCGCCCTGCGCGAGCGCGGCGTGGTGCCTGCCGCCTGTGCGGGATTCTCGCTGGGCGAGGTCGCTGCACTCACCTTTGCGGGGGCATTCGATACGCGAGCGGGTTTTGAGCTCGTATGTGAGCGCGCGGCATTGATGGCCACGGCGGCCGAGCGTCACCCCGGCGGCATGCGCGCCGTCATCAAACTCGATGCGGCGCAGGTCGAGGGCTTGGCAAAACAGGCCGGCGAGGACTGCTGGCCGGTCAACTACAACAGCCCCCAGCAGACGGTTGTGGCCGGAGCGCCCGAGGCGCTGCAGGAGCTCGACGTTCTAGTGAAAGAGGCTGGCGGTCGCGCCATGAAGGTCGCAGTGTCGGGTGCATTCCATAGCCCCTATATGGCCGAGGCGACTGAGGGACTGGCGACGTATATCCAAGCCGGGCACGCCCCGTCCCCTTTGCTGATTCCGGTCATGGCAAATATGACGGCGGCGCCCTATCCGGCCGACCCGCAGACGGCATCGGAGGTGCTGGCCAACCAGGTGAGTCATGCCGTGCGCTGGGTCGACGCGCTGCATGCTCTGCAGGATCAAGGCATCGACACGTTTATTGAGGTCGGCCCCGGCAAAACGCTGTCGGGCCTGGTCAAGCGTACGCTGAGCGACGTTCGCGTGTATTCGTGCGAAACGGCCGAGCAGGTCGCAGCTATTGCCGACGAGCTCGCATAGTCCATAGGGCTGAAACCCGAAAGGAATGACATGGGCAACTTGAACAACGGCGCGCTCGAGCGCAACGACTCACGTCGCGTGGCACTGGTCACGGGCGGCTCGCGGGGTATCGGCCGCGCCTGCGCTGTCGGTCTGGCGGAGGACGGCTTTGATATCGCCGTCGTCTATGCCGGCAGCGTCGATGCGGCGCGCGAGACGTGCGAAGCCTGCGAGGCGTCTGGCGCCACGGTGCGCGCATATCAATGCGACGTGGCCGATCCCGCTGCCGTCAACGCGTGCGTGGAAGCGGTCCTCAACGACTTTGGGTCCATTTGGGCGCTTGTCAACAACGCTGGCATCACCCGCGATGGCCTGCTCATGCGCATGGGCGATGACGCCTTCGATCGCGTGCTCGATGTCAATCTTAAAGGAACGTTTAACATGACGCGCGCGCTCACTAAGACCTTTATGCGCCAGCGTGGCGGCTGCGTCGTCAACATGAGCTCGGTTGTGGGCCTGATGGGCAACGCCGGACAGGCTAATTACGCTGCCTCCAAGGCGGGCGTGATTGGCCTGACCAAGGCGGTAGCGCGCGAGCTTGCACCCCGCGGCGTACGAGTGAACGCGGTCGCCCCGGGGTTTGTCGAGACGGATATGACGTCAAAGCTCTCGGAGAAGGTTCGCGCGGCAACCGAGGAGCAGATTCCCCTTAAGCGCATGGCGCGCCCCGAGGAAGTGGCCGGCGTGGTGCGCTTTTTGGCGAGCGATGCGGCTGCCTACATTACGGGTGAAGTCATACGCGTCGACGGCGGAATGGCGATGTAGAAATCAGGGCCGAAGAACGGCTTGGATGAGGAGACCATGATGGAACAGAGAGTTGCAATCACCGGCATCGGTGCCGTATCGCCGCTCGGCAACACCGCGCTTGCCACCTGGGCGGCTATGTGCGCCGGCACGTGCGGTATCGGCCCGATCACGCACTTCGATACGGATGCGTTTGCTGTCAAGGTGGCGGCCGAGGTCAAGGGCTTTGACGGCAACGAGTACTTTGGCAAGCGCGACGCCAAGCATCTCGACCCCTGCGTTCAGTTTGCGATGGCGGCTTCGGACGAGGCCATGCACGATGCGGGCTTTGATGTCGAAGGCGCCATCGATCGAGAGCGCCTGGGCGTCTACGTGGGCTCGGGTGTGGGCGGCATGCAGACACTCGTCGACAACGTCCACGCGATCGCCGATCGGGGGCCTCGTCGCGCATCGCCTTACATGATCGCGATGATGATTCCCAACATGGCTTCGGGCAACATCGCGATTCGCCATAAGGCAAAGGGCCCGACCCTACCCGTCGTGACTGCCTGCGCGACTTCTGCCCATGCGGTGGGTGAGGCGTTCCGCGCCATCAAGCACGGCTATGCCGACGCGATCCTCGCGGGCGGCGCCGAGGCCGCAATTATCCCCGATGCCGTTGCGGGCTTTACGTCCTGCCGCGCATTGACCACCAACCCCGATCCTGCGACGGCTTGCCGCCCGTTCGATGCAGACCGCGACGGCTTTGTGATGGGCGAGGGCGCTTGCGTGCTGGTACTCGAGAGCATGGAACATGCGCAGGCGCGCGGTGCGCACATTTATGCCGAGGTCGTGGGCTACGGCAACACCGATGATGCTTATCACATCACGAGTCCCGATCCCGAGGCTGCCGGCATTGCCCGCGCGATATCGCTGGCGGTGGCCGAGGGCGACGTCAAGCCTTCCGAGGGCCTCTACATCAATGCCCACGGCACCTCGACCAAGCTTAATGATTCGTCCGAGACGGCGGGCATTAAGCGAGCGCTCGGCGAGGACGCGGCGCGCGCCGCACATGTCTCGTCGACCAAGTCGATGACGGGGCACATGATCGGTGCCACGGGGGCCATCGAGGTCATGGCCTGCGCCATGGCACTCGAGCAGGGCGTGGTGCCGCCGACCATTAACTACCACACGCCCGATTCCGCCTGCGATCTTGATTACACGCCCAATCGAGCGGTTCGCGCCGACCTTACCTGGGCGCTTTCGACCAACCTGGGCTTTGGCGGGCACAACGCCGCCATCGCGCTGCGTAGATATACGAGGAGCTAGAGCATGGATTCCAAAAGACTTGCCGAGATAGCCGATGTGATGGAGGACCGCGGCCTCACGCGCGTACGTGTTGAGGAGCCCGATGGCACCGCGGTCGAACTCGAGCGCGCGAGTGTGGCGCAGCCGGTTGCCGTGCCCATGCCTATGCCGAGCGCCATGGCCGCTCAAGTTGCAGCTCCCACAGTCGCGCCTGCCGCACCGGAACCCGCCACGCAGACACCTGCCGCCGCGCCGGAGCCCAAGGGCACCGAGGTGACTGCTCCCATGGTGGGCGTCTTCTATGCTGCCCCTGCGCCGGGCGACGAGCCATTTGTGCGCGTGGGCTCCAAGGTCAAGGCCGGCGAGACCCTCTGCATCATCGAGGCCATGAAGGTTCTCAACGAGGTGACGGCCGAGGCAGACGGTGAGGTGCTCGAGATCTGCGTGGCCGACGGCGACCTCGTGGAGTTTGGCAGCTGCCTCATGAGGATCGGATAGGTGATATCCATGAACAAAGAAGAGCTCAAGAAGCTGTTACCGCATCGCGAGCCGATGCTTTTGCTCGACGAAGCCGAGCTGGTGGGCGACGAGGCCCACGGCAAGATCACGATTACAGGCGACGAGTACTTTTTGCAGGGACATTTTCCGGGAAACCCGGTCGTTCCCGGCGTGATTCAGTGCGAGATGCTCGCCCAGAACTGCTGCGTACTGCTGATGGGCGATGAGGAGGCGCGCGGCGCGACGCCGTTCTACACGAGTCTGGACAAGGTGCGCTTTAAGCGTCCGGTGCGCCCGGGCGACACGGTGGATCTAGTGTGCTCCATCACGCGTGCGCGCGGGCCGTTCCGCTTTGCGACGGGTACTGCGAGCGTCAACGGTGAGGTTTGCTGCCGCGCCGATATGTCTTTTGCACTCATGCACGAAAGTTAAGGAAGGCTCCATGTTCGACAAAGTGCTCATCGCCAACCGCGGCGAAGTCGCGGTCCGTGTTATCCGCGCGTGCCGCGATATGGGCATCAAGACCGTCGCCGTTTATTCCACGGCCGATGCGGACGCGCTACACGTGCAGCTTGCCGACGAGGCGTATTGCATCGGCGGCCCGCGTCTTGCCGAGAGCTACCTCAACGACGATGCCGTGCTCACCTGTGCCGTAAAGTCGGGAGCTAAGGCAATTCATCCCGGCTATGGCTTCTTTTCCGAGAAGTCGAGCTTCGTGCGCGACTGCGACAAGTTCGGTCTGGCGTTTGTCGGTCCTTCGGCCGAGGTGATCGACAGCATGGGCGACAAGGACGCCGCACGCCGAACGGCCGCTGCTGCGGGCGTGCCCATCGTGCCGGGCTGCGATTTGCTCAAAAGCCCCGAGGAAGCAACGGCCGAGGCCGAGCGCATCGGCTGCCCCGTGCTTATTAAGGCGCGCGCGGGCGGCGGCGGTCGCGGTATTCGCAAGGTCGAGCGCGTGGAAGATGCGGCAAAGGCGTTCAGCGAGGCGCGTGCCGAGGGTGAGGCCGTTTTTGGCGACGGCGAGTGCTACATGGAGAAGTTCGTTGCGCCGGCGCATCACGTTGAGGTACAGATTATGGCCGATAAGCAGGGCCATGTGTTTTCGCTCGGCGAGCGCGAGTGCTCGGTGCAGCGCCGCAACCAAAAGCTGATCGAGGAGAGCCCCGCGCCGTGCCTCGACGGACGCGATGATATTCGCGCGCGCATGCACAAGGCCGCGCGCGACCTGGCTCGTGCCGTTGGCTATGAGGGCGCTGGCACCATCGAGTTTTTGTACTCAGATGACGGCAATTTCTACTTTATGGAAATGAACACGCGCTTGCAGGTGGAGCATCCGGTTACGGAGTTTGTGACCGATACCGACCTGGTTAAGTGGCAGCTGCGCGTGGCTGCCGGCCAGCCTCTGCCCTTTGAGCAGGAGGACGTACCGGTCCGCAACCACGCCATGGAGTGCCGCATCAATGCCGAAACGCCGGACTTTCTACCGTCATGTGGAACGGTCACCGCGTTGCGTGTGCCGGGTGGTCCGCGCGTGCGCTGGGATTCCGCCATGTTTACCGGAGCGAAAGTTCCGCCGTACTACGACTCCATGCTCGGCAAGCTCATCGTGTGCGCGCCCACGCGTGACGGTGCCATTCGCAAGATGCGCTCGGCCCTGGGCGAGCTCGTGATTGAGGGCGTGAGCGAAAATAGCGAGCTTCAGCTCGACGTGCTGGCAAACGACGAGTTTTTGTCGGGCATGTATCACACCGATCTGATGGGGCATCTCTATGCTGATGAATAGAAAAGCGAAGACGGTCAATGTCCTTGAGGGGCCGATAACCGAGTCGTGCGCCGAGTTCCCCGCGCGCCACGTGTTTGTCAAATGCCCGGAGTGCCGCCGTGTGATCGATGAGGCGCGCCTGCACGACAACCTCGAGGTCTGCCCTCGTTGCGGCAAACACTTTCGCGTGAGCGGTCGCGCGCGCATGCGCATGACGGTCGACGCGGGTACCTTTGAGGAATGGGATGCCAATCTGGCGTCGAAGGACTTCCTCTCGTTTCCCGGTTATGCCGACAAGCTTAAGAGCGTGAGCGAGCGTTCGGGCGAGCGCGATGCCGTTGTGTGCGGCAGGGGCAAAATCTGCGGCTGCGATACCGCGCTCTTCTTTATGGATGCCAACTTTATGATGGGCTCAATGGGCTCCGTGGTGGGCGAGAAGATCTGTCGTGTCTTTGAGCGCGCGGCCGAGTTGGGGCTGCCGGTCGTTGGCTTTACCGTATCGGGCGGCGCCCGCATGCAGGAGGGCGTGACCTCGCTCATGCAGATGGCCAAGATTTCTGCGGCGGTTAGGCGCCACAGCGAGGCGGGCGGCCTGTACATCACGGTGCTCACCGACCCCACGACCGGAGGCGTAACCGCGAGCTTTGCCATGGAGGGCGACATTATCCTGGCCGAGCCCGATGCCCTGACAGCATTTGCCGGCCCGCGCGTGATCGAGCAGAACATGCACAAGCGTCTGCCCAAGGGATTCCAGCGTTCCGAGTTTTTGCTGGAGCACGGCTTTTGCGATGCCGTTGTTCCGCGTGGTGAGATTGCGCTCACGGTAGGCGAGCTGCTGGCGCTGCACGAAGGGCACGCGCCCGGCCTGGGGGCACCGCATGAGATCGTGCATACGGGTCGTCGCGACAAAAAGCTGGGACACTTGTTTAAGCGCTCGGCCGCACCAAAAAGCGCGCTCGAAATCGTCAAACAGACTCGCTCGGCGAACCGCGCCACGGCAGGCGAGATGATCTCGTTGGGTCTCGACGGATTCGTAGAGCTGCACGGCGACCGCTACTTTGGCGACGATGCTGCCGTGGTGGGCGGCATCGGCTGGAAAGACGGGCGACCCGTGACGGTTATCGCCATCGAGCGCGGTACCACGACCAAAGAGCGCATGCGTCGCAACTTTGGTATGGCACATCCCGAGGGCTACCGCAAGGCACGTCGCCTGATGCACCAAGCCGAGAAATTTGGTCGGCCGGTTCTGTGCCTGGTTGATACTTCGGGCGCGTTTTGCGGCATCGGTGCCGAGGAGCGCGGCCAGGGCGAGGCGATTGCCCAGAATCTCATGGAGATGAGCGGCCTTAAGACGCCGATTGTCTCGGTGGTGACAGGCGAGGGCGGCTCTGGTGGCGCGCTGGCGCTGTCCGTGGCCGACCGCATCCTGATGCTCTCGAGCTCGGCCTATTCGGTCGTGAGCCCCGAGGCCTGTGCGTCGATCCTGTGGAAGGATACCGAGCGCGCGAATGAGGCCGCTGAGGCGCTTAAGCTCACGGCCCCCGATCTGTTGGCGCTCGGCATCATCGACGGCATTGTTGACGATAGGGGCCTGTCGCATGAGGAGATCGCCGGTGTCGTCATGTCCTCGGCATTTGATGCCTTCGATACGCTTGGGCAGCTCGACGCCGCGACCCTCACAAACCTCCGCTACGAAAAGTACCGCGCAATCGGTCAGTACCGCACGATGTGACAAAGGGACAGTCCGCATGTCACATTGGGAAAGGCGTTCCATGTCACAAGTTTCTAACACCTCGTTTACAACGACGGTTTCATCAAACGCCATGGCCGTGGTGGACTATCTGTCCAAAAGCATGATGTCGGCGTTGCCGTTTATTGTCTGCGCGGCGCTGTTCCGCACCGTTGCCGTCATTATGGGCGAAGGCATGCTTGGTCTATGGCCTGCCGATTCCGAAATCTATCGCCTGTTTTACAGCTGGCTGTATAACGCCGGCTATTACTTTTTGCCCATCTATCTTGGTTGGGCCGCTGCCCGCCAGCTCGGTTGCTCGGAGCAGCTGGGCATGATGCTGGGCGGCGTATTGATTGTGCCCGATCTGCTTAAGCTCGTTGATGCCGCATCGACGACGGGGGCATCGATGACTTTCGTGTATGGTCTACTTCCCGCGCCGGTCAACGATTACACGACGACTGTTATTCCGGTTCTCATCTCGGTGCCCGTGCTATGGCAGGTGGAGCGTTTCTTTAAGCGCACTATCCCTCAGGCTGTGGCGTTTTCTTTTGTACCGTTTGCAACCATGCTTGTCATGGTTCCGGTGTCGCTGTGTGTTACGGCGCCGGCAGGCAGCTATCTGGGCATGCTGTTGGGACAGCTTATGTTTATGCTTGGCAATTCCGGTGGCATCGTGTCGCTGCTCACGCTCATGGGGCTTGCCGCGGGCTGGGAGTTTCTTAAGATCGCGGGTGTCAGCAACGTTGTCCTATCGCTCGCCTATGCGCAGTTTATGAGTGTGGGAACGGATTCGTGCATCCTGATCGCCGCGACGATGGCAACGTTCGCCGTTTGGGGTATGCCCTTTGGCGCGTCGCTCCGCGTTGCGGATAAGGACGAGAAGGCGCTCATGCTGGGCTATTCGATCTCGGGCGTGCTTGGCGGCGTAAGCGAGCCGGCGCTGTACGGCTGCGGCTTTAAATATGGCAGGTGTCTGACATGCATGGCCATTGGCGGCGCCGTCGGAGGCCTTGTTGCGGCCGTGGGCTACGTTACGGCCTATACCATCGGCATGACGAATGTCCTTATGGTCATTGGCTTTGCCACGGGCGGCATTTCGAACCTGCTGTGGTGCTGCGCTGCCGGTGGCACGGCATTTGCGGTGTCTGCGGCGCTGAGCTACTGCTTTGGCGTGGTGCCGGCGAAGGAGCAGGTGACGGGGGACGGAGCCGATTTGCCCGAAACCTCGAAGAGCGTGGCCGAGGCAAACGCATAAACCTGTGCGACACAAGGACGATTCCTTTGCCACATTCCAAGGCCGTGGTCCGTGTGGGCTGCGGCCTTTTTGTATCTGGAGGACAAAGTGGCTACACTACAATCCGTTTGAGCAATAGATATATAGGTAGTACCGTGGGGGCGGATATAGATGGTCGAGTGGATTGTTAAGCGTGCGCAGGGCGACCGTGCGCGCGTGGGCACGTTGACGGGCGTGGTGTGTATTCTCGCCAATGTGGCGCTATGTGCTGCGAAGGGTGCAATTGGCGTGCTGTCGGGATTGGTTTCGATCGTGGCGGACGCTATGAACAACTTATCCGACGCAAGCTCAAACATCGTGAGCGTGCTGGGCTTTAAGCTGGCGAGTAAGCCCGCCGACCCCGAGCATCCTTACGGCCACGGTCGCTACGAGTACCTCTCTGGTCTAGTCGTGGCGGCGCTCGTGCTGCTCATTGGCCTCGAACTGGTAAAGTCCTCGGTGGAGCGCATCATCCACCCCGAACCTGTCGAGTTCTCGCTTGCCCTGGTGGCAGTCCTTGTGCTTTCGATGGTCGTTAAGCTGTGGATGGCGGCCCTCAACCAAAAGCTCGGCGATCGTATTGAGTCCGAGACGCTGCATGCGACCGCTCAGGACTCAAAGAACGATGTCCTAGCCACGGGTGCTGTGCTGGCGTGCGCAATTGTTTCGCAGGTGACGCACATCAATCTTGATGCATGGGTCGGCCTTGCCGTTGGCGCCTATATTGGCTGGAGCGGCTTTGAACTCATCCAGGATACGGTGAGCCCGCTTTTGGGCCAGGCGCCCGATCCTAAGCTGGTCAAGCACATTCGAGACAAGATCATGAGCTACCCCGGCGTTTTGGGCGTCCACGACCTGATGGTTCACGACTACGGCCCGGGCAGGAAGTTCGCAAGCGCGCATGCCGAGATGGCAGCCGAGGCCAGCCCGCTGGAATGTCACGACACGCTCGATAACATCGAGCAGTCGTTTAGAAACGAAGACGGAATGATCGTCACGCTCCATTACGATCCCATCGTGACCGACGACCCCAAAGTGGCGAGCATGCGTCTGCGCATCAACGCTATGGCTCAAGAGATCGATAGCCGCCTTTCGATTCACGACCTGCGCTGTGTTCCGGGTCCCACGCATACCAACGTGATCTTTGACTGCGTACGTCCCTCGGATTTGGCGATGAGCGCCGAGGACCTAAAGCACGCGTTGGCGAAACGTGTCGAATCCGAATATCCCAAGTCGATTGCCAAGATCACGATCGACGAAGACTATGTCGGCCATACCCACGAGTAGGGCCGAGCCGATAAAGCAACTGATGCAGAAGGGGAGAGCATGAAGCGCCTATACCTACTCCGCCACGGTCAGACGGAGTTCAACGTCAAAAAGCTGGTCCAGGGCCGCTGCGATTCACCGTTGACCGACCTGGGCCGCAAACAAGCGGGAATGGCAGCCGCATGGCTCAAGGGCCACGGCGTCGTCCCCGATAAAGTGGTCTCTTCGCCTCTAGACCGAGCCATGGACACAGCTCAGCTCGTCGCAACCGAGCTTCTCGGCGCAGACGCTGACGTTGAGCCCTGCGAAGGCATTATCGAGCGCTGCTACGGCACCTTCGAAGAGGGCCCGCACGACGCGCTACCCACCGACGTCTGGGATCCAGGCGAGGACTTAATCCCATTCGGAGGAGAAGGAAGCCAGGCACTGCAAGGGCGCATGATAGACACCCTCACCAATATCATGGACGTCGATGGTATCGAAACCCTTCTAGCAGTAAGCCATGGCAGCGCCAGCCGCCAATTCATCAAGGCTGCAGCCCCAGAGGACTTCGAACTCCCAACAAAACTCCCCAACTGCGCCATCATGATCTTCAATTTCGATGAGGCAAAGCTACAAGCAGAAGGCGAGCCTCATCAATGTAAGTTCACCCTCCAGCAAATAGTGGACCCCCAACAAAGTCATTAGCCTGAGCGAGCAAGGTTTAGCAGACATCAACGTGGCGTTCCCAGTGTGCGGCGGAGGGGGCGGGCCTGAGACATAT
>NZ_QSBV01000055.1 GCF_003465825.1 Collinsella sp. AF02-46-1 | reverse complement strand
CCGGGCCGCGCGGCAAGGAGATATATTGCCAGACCGGAGGGCCCCCGGGGGCGGGAATCGCGCACTCCATATTTTGTTCACAAATTAATTAGCTGGCTCCGAGTTGCTCAGAGTCACACATTTGGTCATAAACCATGGACAGACCGTATGACCTCGGGAATCTTGCTGTCCACTGTAGACATAGCATCTTTATACCCTCGTCGGTCTCTGCTAGTTAGCCCGTCATAAATAGAAGGACAACGTTAACAAACCTATAAAACACCAGCGGGGGCTCTATCACTAATTAGATAGAGCCCCCGCTGGCGGAGTGTATTTAATTGAAACAATACCCCTTAACTGATTTACTGGAAATAAGGAGCATAAGATCCGTCCGGATAAACGTGACGACAGAACCCTGGAGCCGACTGAGCGCCACCAGAAAGCGACATAAGCAAGAAGATCGGCTCTACCTCACCGCGGACGGCAACGATGCCCTCGACTAAAGACAATCCGAGCACTCCTGAAACAGATAGGGCAAATGTCAGCTTATATAACGCAAAAAAGGGGGAGGCCGCGAGGCCTCCCCCTTCTTA
>NZ_QSBV01000054.1 GCF_003465825.1 Collinsella sp. AF02-46-1 | reverse complement strand
TCAAGAGCCTTTTCGACGGCTTCTACCACCTCTACCCCAGCCTCGAGCAGCAATGGGCATACTATGCGCGATATATCGATTTCATGCTGCGCGAGCCGACCTCGCAGCCCTATCTCGACCTACGGTCCCTCATCGGCCATAAGGACTACTTCATCCTGAGCACCAATGTAGACACCCAAGTCGAGAAGACGCTTCCCACCGAGAGGATCTGCAACTATCAGGGAAGCTTCGCGCACCTTCAATGCAAGCAGCCATGCTGCGACGAGCTCTTCGACGCGAGCCCCTACGTCGAGCGCATGCTCGCGGGCATGGCGGGGTTCGAGGTCCTCAGCGAGGATGTCCCCCGATGCCCGCATTGCGGCTGGCAGCTTGTGCCGTGGGTGCGCGACGACACGTTTCTGCAGGGTGCGGCCTGGCGCGAGAGCCTCGGACGATACGAGCGCTTCGTGCGCGAGCGCAGCGATCGCCGCGTGCTGTTGCTGGAGCTCGGCGTGGGCGAGATGACCCCGGGCATCATCACGCTCCCGTTCTGGAGCATGACCGCGAAGCTGCCGGATGCGCACCTTTTGAGCGTAAACATCTCGGGCGGCTCGGCTCCGCTGCAGCTTGGAAGCAAGGCAGGGGCGATCCAGGCCGATTTGGGC
>NZ_QSBV01000053.1 GCF_003465825.1 Collinsella sp. AF02-46-1 | reverse complement strand
TTAGTAGTCGAACTGGTGGTAGTAGCGGCGGTACTTGAGGTTGTGCTTGGTGACCAGCTCGTAGTTGCGCGAGAGGCGGTCGGTGGTCAGCACGGACAGGATCCAGGGGGACACGATGACGCGGAAGTCGTCGTCCAGGCCCGGGATCGCGTACTCGGCGGTGTCGATGATGACGTAGTCCTCGTCGCCGGTCACGCCGCTGGTGAGGAAGGCGCGGACGCGCTCGTCGAGGGCGCGGCACTCGTCCTCGCCCATGAACAGGAACACCGGGACGCCGGGCTCGAGCAGCTCGAGCGTGCCGTGGAAGAAGTCGTGCGAGGTGATGTGGCGGATGCGCTTCCACTGCATCTCCTCGAGCAGGCACATGGAGTACAGGATGGTCTCGCCCCACAGCGCGCCCGAGCCGATGAACATGGTGTAGTCGGCCAGCGCGTACTTCTTCGCGAGCTCCTCGGCGCGCGGCTCGAAGCGCTTGCGGATGTCGAGCATGTCCTTCCAGACGTCCTTCGTCTGCTCGATGAACAGGTCGAACTTGGGGAAGCAGCCGCGGCGGTTGAGCAGGCGCAGGCCGAAGCAGTCGGCGAGGTAGTAGCCCTTCTCGCAGCCGCCGGCGCCGTGGTCGGAGGCCATCATGACGCAGTTCTCGGCGCCCACGGCCCGGCCGATCTTGCCCTCGGGGTTGGTCATGGCGTAGACGCGCACGCCCATCTCCTTCATCTTGCCGATGGCCTCGAGCACCTCGGGGGTGGTGCCGGACTCGGAGGCGGTCAGCACGACGGACTTGTCGGTCATGCGCTTGTGGCCCATGACGTTCCACTCGGCGGCGTGGATCAGGTAGACCTCGAGGTCGCGGTCGCCGAACTTGTTCATGAGGTACTCGAGCTGCATGAACTCGTCCCAGGTGCCGCCGACGCCCATCAGGAAGACGGCGTCGTAGCCCTCCTCGTGCACGCGGTCGGCCAGCGCGGTCATCTTCTTGCCCGCCTCGTAGACGTTCCTGCCGTCCTCGAGGTAGCCCTCCTGGTCGAAGTGCATGATCTCGATCTTCTCGGTCTCCTTCAT
>NZ_QSBV01000052.1 GCF_003465825.1 Collinsella sp. AF02-46-1 | reverse complement strand
GGCCCGAAAGAAAGGTAGGAGGCCATGACGAAAGGTCTGCACGTGCCTTCCGAGATCGGCAAGCTCAGGAAGGTCTGCCTGCACCGTCCCGGCGACGAGCTCCTCAACCTGCCGCCCGACGAGCTCGAGCGACTCCTGTTCGACGACGTCCCGTTCCTGGAGGTCGCGCAGCAGGAGCACGACACCTTCGCCCAGATCCTGAGGGACCAGGGCGTGGAGGTGCTCTACCTCGAGAACCTCGTCGCAGAGGTGTTCGACCAGGTCCCCGGCGCCCGCGCCGAGTTCACCGACCAGTACATCGCCGAGACAGGCATCCGCGGCCAGCACATGCCGCAGATCGTCCGCGAGAAGCTGGACTCCATCGAGGACAACCTCGAGTTCGTCAAGAAGACCATGGCCGGCATGACCAAGGCCGAGATCGACATGCCCCTCACGGCGTCCACGACCCTCGACTCCCTGGTCAACTCCGAGTCCGAGTCCGACCTGATCATCGACCCGATGCCCAACCTCTACTTCACCCGCGACCCGTTCGCGGTCGTCGGCGAGGGCGTCAACCTCAACCGCATGTACTCGGTCACCCGCAACCGCGAGACCCTGTACGGCAAGTACGTCTTCAAGTACCACCCCGACTACAAGGACGTCTCCCTGTACTTCCGCCGCGACTGCCAGTTCCACACCGAGGGCGGCGACGTGCTGAACATCAACGAGAAGACCCTCGCCGTCGGCATCTCCCAGCGCACCCAGGCCGCAGCCATCGACGTCATGGCCCAGAACATCTTCTGGAACTCCGACTCCAAGGTCGAGCGCATCCTGGCCTTCGACATCCCCGTCTCGCGCGCCTTCATGCACCTCGACACGGTCTTCACCCAGATCGACGTCGATAAGTTCACGATCCACCCCGCCATCATGGGCACCCTGCGCGTCTACGAGCTGACCGCCGGCAAGAACCCGGGCGACGTGAACATCCGCCTGATCGAGGACACCCTCGAGCACGTCCTGGAGGACGCCACCGGCGTCGACCAGGTCAAGCTGATCCCCTGCGGCGGCGGCGACCCGATCGCGGCCTCCCGCGAGCAGTGGAACGACGGCTCCAACACCCTGTGCGTCGAGCCCGGCAAGATCTGCGTCTACGCGCGCAACACCGTCACCAACGACGTGCTGTACAAGGAGGGCCTGGACCTTCTCGTCGTGCCCTCCGCCGAGCTCTCCCGCGGCCGTGGCGGCCCGCGCTGCATGAGCATGCCCTTCTGGCGCGAGGACCTCTAAG
>NZ_QSBV01000051.1 GCF_003465825.1 Collinsella sp. AF02-46-1 | reverse complement strand
GGTAGCGCACAGAGATGTGGTGTAAGAGGCGGGGCATGCCCCGCCTCCGCCCTTTCTTGAAAGGGAGGGGACACCGCCTAGAATTCGTCGTTGGAGTAATGAGGGTGACGAATGGAAGGAAAGGCGATGCCCCAAGAAGAGAGTGTACTGCGCCTCGGCCGCGACGAGGCCCTCGAGGCGGCGAGGCTTTGGCAGGAGTGCGGCGACGCGCGCGAGTTCGCGTGCAGGGTGCTGGGCAGCGTGATGAACGCGCTGATGGACTCCGAGGCCCAGCAGATGTGCGGCGCGAGCCGCAACGAGCGCAGTTACGGCAGGGAGAACAGCCGCAACGGCTACCGCCCCAGGTCGCTCAAGACCGCCGTGGGCGACGTGGAGCTCGAGATACCCAAGCTCAGGCACGGCACCTACTACCCCGAGGGCATGCTCGCGCGATGGTCGCGCGTCGACACCTCGGTGGCCGCCATCGTGCAGGAGATGTACGTATGCGGCGTATCCACCCGCAAGGTCGAGCGCGTGGCGTCCAAGCTGGGCATATCCTCGCTGTCGAGCTCGGAGGTCTCGAGCCTCTGCTCCGACCTCGACGCCGAGGTGGCGGAGTTCCGCCGCCGCGACCTGTCGGGCACGCCGTGCTGCTACCTGTGGCTCGACGCCACCTACATGAGCTGCAGGGTCGGCTCGTCGGTCGTCTCGCAGGGCGTCGTGACCGCGATCGGGCTGGGCGCCGACGGGCGCAAGCACTTCCTGGGCTGCGACGTGGTCGACACCGAGAGCGAGGACTCCTGGGCGGCATTCCTCGGCGGGCTGCGCGAGCGCGGGCTGGCCGGCGTTCGCCTCGTGGTCTCCGACAGCCACGCCGGGCTCGTGGCCGCCGTCTCGCGCCTGTTCCAGGGCTGCGCCTGGCAGCGCTGCGTGACGCACCTGCAGCGCAACCTCCAGAGCGCCTGCTCGGGCAGGCCCGAGGACTCCAAGGCGGCCGTCAGGGACCTCGTGCACGCCGCGGTCTACCAGGACGACCCCGACCTCGCGCGCTGCGTGTGGGCCGAGGCGGCGCCCTGGGTGGCGTCGGTGTCCGCCAGGGCCGGCGAGGTCTTCGAGCAGGCCGAGGACTCCGCGCTGGCGTTCACGGCCTTCCCCAGGGCGCACTGGGCCAAGCTCCGCACCAACAACGTCCAGGAGCGCGCCAACCGCGAGATCAAGCGCCGCTACAGGGTCGTGCAGTCCTTCCCCTCGAGGGAGTCGATGCTGCGCCTGACGTGCGCGAGCCTCATGGAGACCGAGGGACAGTGGTCCCAGCAGCGCGTGTTCTCCGAGGCCTCGGCCGCCGAGGGCTTCGCCGAGCCCGCGGACAGGCCGGCCCCGACAGAGGGGAGGCGCCGCGCGCTCGGGCGGCGCGCCAGGGAGATAGTGGACGAGATAGTCGAGAGGCGCGGTCTCAAGAAGGAGTAACATCGGGACTTGCAGCGACGGACCTCGGGACGCTCTTACACCACGTCTGCGCGCGCCACC
>NZ_QSBV01000050.1 GCF_003465825.1 Collinsella sp. AF02-46-1 | reverse complement strand
CTGACGCTCCTATTTGGCAAGGTGTTTTTTAGAATCCATTTTGCGCTCGGTCTCGAAGGCCCGCCTGTCCCAATCGAGCGGAAGTCCGGCCTCGACCCATGCCTCGTAGGCCCTCCTTATGGGCTTGAGCTCCCTTTGGCCCCTCTCCAGCATCGAGATGTACTTCTCGCTGGTGCCCAGTATGGACGCCGCCCTCACCTGGCTGACCTTCGCCGCGCGCCTGGCCGCCACGAGCTCCGAGGCGTCCTCGGGCCTCCTGATCTCGTGCGGGTGCATCAGCGCCCGGTACGCCTCCCTGGCCACGTAGCGCTTGAGGCACCTCATGACCTCCCTGTCGCTCTTTCCCCGCCCCCTGGCCCTCTCGGCGTACTCGGCGGTCTCGGGGTCGCGCATGACCCTCTGCCTCGCGATCTCGTGCAGCGCGCTGTTCGCCTGCCGGTCGCCGCCCCTGTTGAGCCTGTGCCTCACGGTCTTGCCGCTCGAGGCGGGGATGGGGCAGGCCCCGCATATCGCCGCGAACGACGCCTCGGAGCGCAGCCTGCCCGGGTTGTCCCCGGCCGCGACCGCGAGCTTGGCCGCGCTCACGGGCCCGCACCCGTACATCGCCAGCAGCGCGGGGCAGTTCTCCTCCAGGGACGCCTCGATCGCGCGCTCCATGTCGAGCGCCGCGTCGCGCGCCGCCGCCCACAGGTCCGCCAGCGCGCCGAGCGCGGCGCCCAGCGCGCCCTCGGCGCGCACGGAGGGGAGCTCCTCCATCAGCCTCGGCCCTCCCATGCCGCGGAACCTCGACCTGAGCCCCTCCGGCGCGGTGGTGAGCAGCGACCTCGCGGTGTTTATCGCCGAGGTCCGCGCCTTCACCGCCCCGGAGCGCGCCGCGAGCATGCAGCGCACCCCGTCGACCCACCCGTCCTGGCTCTTGGGGGTCCCGAGCTTCGAGCCGGACATCGCCGCGCGGGCGGCCCTCTCCGCGTCCGCCTCGTCGCACTTTCCCTGCCCCGGGCGCCTCCTCTGCGTCCTCGCCGGGGAGAGCGCCTCGCGCACGGGCATCCCCAGCGACGCGAGGTGCCTGGTGAGGCCCGCCCCGTAGGACGACGTCCCCTCCATCGCGACGCAGGCCGGCTCCCCGGCCGCCGCGATCGCCCCGGCGAGCGCCTCGTAGCCCGCCGCGTCGGCGGGGAACCGGCGGGACAGGACCCTGCGGCCCCTCCAGTCGAGGACGCACAGCCAGTGCGAGTCGGCGTGGGTGTCGACCCCGCAGAAGACCGGCCCGCGGGCGCCGGGTGTCGATTCGGTTCTCATGTCTCGCTCCGTTCTTTCCGTGCTCGCCTGGACCGGGCAGACGGCACACTGACGGGGCGCGATAGAATGCGGTTGTTCGGGTCCGCGGTATCGCTCCATGCTCCTATTAGGTCATGCGGCGGTCTCGGCTCGCCGCGGCCCGCGCGGGACATGTCAGGAAACGAGGGCAGCCCTGTGGGCGCCAGCGGAATGTGGGGTCACCGCGCGGTCCGCATCTGATGGTGTCGACGTCAATGGTATACGGGTGCATCATCGACGTCTTCAATACAGAAGATATCAGTG
>NZ_QSBV01000005.1 GCF_003465825.1 Collinsella sp. AF02-46-1 | reverse complement strand
CCTATTTGCTCAATGTGTTCGGCTGAGATCGGAAATCAACCGCCTTTCCGCGACGCCCGAACGCTCGGACGGACTCACGCGAGCACTCTCAATGCTCTGCGGCCCGCTTCGCCATGTCATTGATCCAAAAACGCAAGCAATCCAACAGGGAATTCAGCGCGTTGTTAGGCCGCGTTTTACCGGAGTTCGACTACCCGCCTACGAACCAGGGGCGTCCTTTAATCAAGTTCTCGATCTCCTGTGTGCGCACACAGCGAGAAACGAAGCAATTGTCGACGATGCCCTCGAGACCGCGTCAAACGGTCGACATCCGCTTGTGCTATCCAAAAGGAAAAAACATGCCGAAGAGCTATGTAGGCTGCTTCAAAGCCGCGGACACGAACCTATACTCTTAACCGGAGAAATCGACGCCAAAGAAAGAAAGGCAATACTGAACAGCCTTCCCGGCTTCGAGCATGAGCATCGAATTATCATCGCAACCGAAGGCCTTCTGGGCGAGGGTTTCGACCTGTCTTACCTTGACACTCTGCTCATTGCCACACCGATATCTTGGGACGGCAGCATAACGCAGCAGGCAGGCAGGCTACATAGAAGTCACGAGGGCAAGCAGCAGGTTGAGATATTCGACTATGTTGATTTGTCGATACCCATGCTCGCGCGCATGTACCAGAAGAGACTCAAGACCTACGCCAAGCTGGGGTATGAAGTCTTTGCAGCAAATGACAACAAACGGGCCGATCAAAACATCCTCGTTAGGCCGGCAAGGGCCGTGGAGGCCTTAGCAGATGACATCGCGCGCGCAACGAAAAGCATTTTTATTGCCGCGCCCTACGCATCCGCTGCATGCCTCGCAAAGCTCACTGCCGTACTCACAGGCGCCGCCGCCCGTGGGATTGCCCTTGAGATTTCAATTGCTTCGACTCCGCGCGATGACGTGAAAGCGATTTTTGCCGAGATGAACGTCAGTTATCTCATCAAAGCCGAAGGACGCCTGTGCGCATCAGTGATTGACGAGGAAACTGTCTGGTACGGAACTATTCCATTACTGGCCTTTCCTAAGAAAGAGGACTGCAGCATCCGTTTCAAAAGCAGCGAAGTTGCAGCCGAGCTTTTAAGCGAAATCCAGCGAAGAGGAGAACCGGAGGTCGCAGCCACGAACGGGACGTCTCCAACAGTTACGGTGGAATAGGGGCCGTTTTTGGCCAATCGGCCGCGAATCAATCCCTATTCCCCCGCGAAACATAAGCGAGCAATCAGCCCTGCGGGCCCTGAAATAACTCCTCATGCGAGCCCATTCTCACCAGTCGGATCACCGGATTAGTCTTATGCGGCAGATAGAGAACGACCACATCGACCATGCCATCGGATAGATGAAAGTCGATATGGCCGTTGTAATTGCCGCCTGGGTTTGAGAGCTCGTGGACGCCATATTCCGTAGGAAGCGAGCCGTGAGCCGCCAGCTCTGCGACCGCCGCCTTAAACTCGGATTTTAGCTGCGGATGAATGCGCATCGTTCGCTTGTAATCCGTCTTAAACTGAGCCTCGACCTTAATCTCAAACATCGCTAGTCCTCATCAAGGAACGACATCAGATTATTCACGTTATCGAACGCCGGGCTGTCGTCTGGCAGAATCCCCAGCTCGTGGGCCTCGGCGATCACCATGGCGCGCCTCGTCACCTCGTTGGGAACTTCGGATCGACCCACAATTTCAAACGGAATCTTCCGCTGATTTACAAGCTGCCGAACAGCAAGGTTGAGATACGAATTGAGACTCAGACCAACCGAATCCAAAAACTCAGTCGCCTGTTCCTTGAGCCCCTCTTCGATGCGAACCGTCGTAGGCTTAACCGTTGCAGTAGACATACGCGACCTCCTCGCCTCGTCTTTTGCATCAGTATACCCAGTTTAGATGGCAGAGTGATGTTAAATAGCATCAGTCTGCCGTTCTCATTACTACAACAACAGGCACGCTCGCCCTACTTCAGCCCGCTCAGGGCGATGTCGACTGCCTCGTCGAGGTCGTCGGTAATGTGCACCAGCTCCGGATCGAGCGGGCTGATCATACCGGCGTCCATCACCGGGCCGTTGAGCCAGTCGAACAGGCCCTGCCAGTACTCACTGCCTACCAGCACAAGCGGCATGCGCTTGACCTTGTGCGTCTGCACCAGCGTGAGCACCTCGAACATCTCGTCGAGCGTACCAAAACCTCCGGGAAACACGATGGCGCCCGAGCTGTATTTGACGAACATGGTCTTGCGCACAAAGAAGTAGCGGAAGTCCATGCCCAGGTTCACGTATTTGTTGAGCCCGTGCTCGTGCGGGAGCTCGATCCCCAAGCCGACCGATTTGCCGTTGGCACTCGCCGCTCCCCTGTTGGCCGCCTCCATGATGCCGGGGCCGCCGCCGGTGATCACGGCCACGCCGCGCTGGGCGATCTTTCGTCCAACCATGCGCGCCGCCTTGTAGAGCGGATCGGTCTTGGGCGTGCGGGCGCTACCGAAGATGGTCACCGCAGGCCCGAGCTCGGCAAGCGCGCCAAAGCCATCGACAAACTCGGCTTGAATGCGCAGCACACGCCACGGATCGACATGCAACCAGTCGGTTGAATCCTCGGGCGCCAGCAGGTTGGCGTACGTATTGTCCTTAGGAATCATGGGGCCGCGCATGACCACGGGGCCGCGGCGGTACGTCTCGTCGTAGGCGGGCTCGCCCTCGACGTTCTCATTCTTAATCATGGGTACTCCTATCGAGAAAAAGAAAAGCGAGCGGGGTCGACGCCATGCGCCAAACACCCGCCCGAACATCAACTAGTCGGTATGGTACCCACGATGCATCATGCGCTTGCAAGGCATCGGTCAGCGGTCGCGCAGCCGGCGTCAGCGAATGTGACGAGCAGCTGCCGCTCAGCCTTTGCCGTTGCCCACGCTCTGCAAGCGTGTCTTTCGCCCTTAGTAATCCACCGCGGCAGGGCTATTCATCCAATCGCTCACAAATGCGCCATAGCGGCCCTCGATAATGGCCTGGCGAGCACGCTGCATAAGGTTAAGCAAGTAGTAGATGTTGTGCATCGACAGCAAAATGCCGCCGAGCATCTCCTTCTGCGTGACCATGTGGCGGATGAGCGCGCGGCTGTAGCCGCCCGTGCACACCGGGCAGGTGCAGGTGGGATCGATGGGGCCATCGTCGTGCGCAAAGCGGGCGTTGCGGAAGTTGAGGCGACCCTCGCTAGAGAATGCCGTACCCATGCGGCCGGTGCGCGTCGGCAGCACGCAGTCGAACATGTCGATGCCCACACCCACGCCGCGCACGAGCGTGGTGGGGTTGCCGACACCCATCAGGTAGCGCGGCTTATGCTTGGGCATGTACTCGCTCACGAGCGGTGCCAGGGTCTCGAACATGGTCTCGTGATCCTCGCCCACCGAGTAGCCGCCGATACCATAGCCCGGGAAGTCGCCGCACTCCTCCAGATGGCGCAGCGAACGCAGGCGCAGATCCAGGTGCATGCCGCCCTGAACGATACCAAAGAGCGCCTGGTCATCGCGGGTATGCGCCTTGTAGCAGCGCTCGGCCCACATACTCGACAGCTCAACGGCGCGCTCAACGTAGGCGCGCGTGGCGGGATAGCCCGGGCACTGGTCGAGCTGCATGCAGATGTCGGAGCCGAGTTTCATGGCGATTTCCATGTTGTCCTCGGGTGTCCAGAACACGTGGCGGCCGTCGTAGTCGTTGACGATAAAGCGCACGCCCTCGTCGGTGAGCTTGACCGCGTCGTTGTGGCTGAACACCTGGAAACCGCCCGAGTCGGTGAGGATGGGGCCGTGCCAGTTCATAAACTTGTGCAGTCCGCCCAGCTCGGCGATGGTGTCCTCGCCGGGACGCATGGACAGGTGATAAGTATTGGCAAGCACGATCTGGGCGCCGAGCTGCTTGACGGTCTCGGTGGGAATGCCCTTAACGTTTGCCTTGGTGCCCACGGGCATAAAGATCGGCGTCTCGATGTCGCCATGCGGGGTGTGCAGCACGCCGGCACGCGCGTGCGTCGTCGGGTCCTCGGCGATCAGGTCGAATTTAAACAGGTTTTGATCCATAAACTGGAACTCCTTGGTTGCGGCTCATACGCAAACCATTATACGGGCAACCCGCAAGAAGCACCGACTCGACAGAAACTGGTGCGAGGAGGATACGGCAGGGACACGGCAAATGAGCGTGGATTTTTGGACGCTTACCGGATGAGCGTGGATAATCTCCCACTTTTGCCCAAAGCACAGCCCAAAAACGGGAGATTATCCACTTTCATTCTGCGGGCACTCATTTAAGTACGTCCCCGATGAGTGGAGCTATTTACCAGCCACGGCAACGCCGATATTTTGGCAACGTCAGCGAGCGGGTCGCATTTGAGACAAGGTGCCGTGAAATGAAAGGGCGCTGACCTTCTGGTCGCGCCCTTGAAATTGAACGGCAGATTGTCCAAATGCGGCCCGCGCAGCGTCGGCCGGTCCGCCGTTCGGTAGAACGGCGGAACCCCTAAGGACGCTGGCCCATGCCACCCTCGAGGGTGACGGTCTCGCCGTTCATATACTTAAAGTCGGGACCGCAGAGCTGAACGACAACGCGGCCGATTTCCTTCTCGACGTCGCCGTAGTGGCCTGCCGGCGGCATGTGGACGTTGGCCTTGAACGCCTCGGGATAGGCATCTTGGAAGTTCTCGAGCGCGGCGGTCCAAGCAAGCGGGCAAACGATGTTGACGTTGATGCCGTCCTTGCCCCACTCGTTGGCGGCGACGCGAGTCAGGCCGCGGATGCCCTCCTTGGCGGCAGCATAGCTGCACTGGCCGTAGTTGCCAAACAGGCCGGCGCCCGAAGCAAAGTTGACCACGGAGCCCTTGGTCTCCTTCAGGTGCGGATAGGCCTTCTGCATGTACAGATAGGTGGCATACAGACCGGAGTAAATGGCCAGGTTAAACTGATCCATGGTGTGGTCGGCGATGGTCACGCCCGAGGCGCTGGCCTGAGCGTTGTTAACGACGGCGTCGATGCGACCGAACTCCTCAATCGCCTTGTCGATAACGTTCTGCACGACGGCCTCGTTGTCCTGACCGGCGGAGACATCGGCCTGAACAGGAAGAACCTTAACGCCGTACTCAGCCTCGAGAGACTCCTTGGCGGCCTCGAGCTTGGCAACGTTGCGGCCGGTGATGACGAGGTTCGCGCCCTCCTTGGCAAAAGCGATATCGATGCCGTAACCGATGGAGCCAGCGGAGCCGTCCTTGAGCGTGGCCTTGCCGCCGCCGGTGACGATCACGGTCTTACCAGTGAAAAGTCCCATACAAAGTCCTTTCAAATCGCGACGGGCCCGCCCGTCGACTGCGCGCATCCAACTTCACGCGCCAAAAGCTGACATGCAACTTTAGCGTGTTCAAGTGAATAGAAAAGGCCTCGGTAGGCGAACGGCATAACGTCTTTCGGCGAAGGGATTGTCAAGTACAAACTGGATAAAGTGGCCGAGTTTTTGCTATCGACACGAGCCATCGAACACGTTTTGAAACTTTGCTGCAGCGCGCGGGATGTCGGCGCGAGACTTTATCATAGGGTGACAAACAACGATGAGGAGCACATGCCTATGACAGACGAGCTGGACCCCCAGACTCAACAGCATATTGATAACTCCGCAGACACCATTGACGACTGCGATACTTCCACCAGAAGCGATGGCGGCATTGATACCGCTGCCGAGGAGGCTCCTGCCGCCGCAGACGAGGCCGCAGACGCAAATGTCGCCGCAGAGCAAGACAAAGAAGAGCAGCTAGAGCAGCCGGACCCGAGCGATACTGAGCCCAAGGCTGAGAACGCTCCGCAAGCAGCAGGCCCCATCGAGGTGTCTTCGGAAGAAGAGCTCGACGCCGTCATGGACTCCATGATGGATGCCGTCAAAGCGATGAAAGACGCCGTGGCCGACGCTGACGTTGACGCCGAGGAAGAGGAGGCCGCCGAGGCAGCCTCGACCTTCGTACCCGGCGAGACTCCGGTTGCCGACCAGGGCAGCACCATGCCCTCGTTTCTGCAGCTCGAGCATCCCACGATTGGCGCCGATGCGGTCGACCCGCACGCAGCAGGCTTTTCTGTAATCGAGGGCGGTACCGGCAATATCGCCGTGCCGCAGGCTGCCGATGCGGACGCTGCCGACACCGCTCGCCCGACCGCCCCGCACTCCTCCGCCGCGAGCCGCGATCTGGGGACCGCTGTCTCGAACACTGCGAACGCCGTGGGCACCTTTATCGCCCAGGGTGTCTCGGCCATGCGCGAGATGAACGCCGCGAAAAAGGCACTTGCCGATGCCCGCGCCCACCTGGCCGAACTTGAGCAGCGCATTGCCGATCAGGCCGAGGAACTCGAGACGCGCCAGGATATCGCAGGCCGCTACGACCAGATCGTCGCCGACCAGCGCCAGGCGATTGCCACGGCCCAAAAGACTGCAGCGGCCGCCGAGATTGACCGTGATGCCCACGCCTCCAAAGCGACAGAGCTCAAGGGTCAGCTCGAACAAATGAAGACAGAGGATGACGCGACTGAGCTCCGCCTGAAGGCCGCGCTCGACGCCGTGGAGGCCCGCGAGGCGAGCTCACGCGAGACCGGCAACCGCCTCGTTCGACGTCTTGAGGATTCCAAGCGCATCCGCGACAAGGTGAAGGCAGAGCGAGACGCCGGCATTGCCGCCGCACAACAAACCGTCGACGCCACGCGCGCCCAGCTCGAGACGCTGCGTCATGAGTATGCCGAGCTGCAACGCAATCCCTCGGCAAATCCCGCCAACTATACGGTGCGCACCAGCGAGCTCTCGATGCAGATTTCCGACACGGCAGATGCCCTGCGTAAAGCCGAAGAAGATGTCCCGCGCATCACCGCCGACCTTGAGCACTCGCTTGCCGCAGCCGAGCAGGCCGTCGAGCAGGCTCAAGCCCCTATCGCCGACGCAAAACGCGCGCACCAAGCCGTGACGACCGAAGCCGATGCCGCGCGCGACGAGCTGCAGACGGCGAAGACCGCCGCCGCGACTCGTCAGCGCGAACTGCGCGAGAAGATCGCTGCCGAGGACAAGGCACGCCGCGACCAGGAGCAGACCATCGCCAACGCCCAAACAGATGCCGCACATGCGCAGTCGATCATCGAACAGGCGACCGAGGTGCACGACCACCCAGAGATCACTGAGTCGCTTGCAGGATCCTTGGCCCGAGACAAAGTCGAACACACCGAGACCGAGCGAGAAGTCGCCCAGCTCGAGGCCACCGAGGACGCGGTGCGCGAGCGTACCCGCGACTCACGCATCAAATTCACCGGCGCCATCGTCTGCATCGTTGCCGTAGTTCTCGTGATCATCTTGATCTGGCTGTTCGCGAGCAAGTAACCACTCCCCAACGATTACAAGGACTGTCCCCAGGTGCCGGCACATAAGGAACGTCCCCAAGTGCCAACAAAGGCGACGCCGATGTTTTGGCGCGGACAGCGAAAACCCGCTAGAGCGGCATCCTCTTGACAACCAAAGAAATGCCGGTGTTTTGGCAACGACAGCGAGCGGGTCGCATTTGAGACAAGGTGACGTGAAACGAAAGGGCGCTGACCTTCTGGTCGCGCCCTTGAAGTTGAACGTCAGATTGTCCAAATGCGGCCCGCGCAGCGTCGGCCGGTTACGGCGTTTGGAAAACGCCGTAACCTACAAAATGAGCATCGCGTCGCCAAAGCTGAAGAAGCGGTAGCGCTCCTCGATGGCGGCGGCGTAGGCATCCATGATCTGGTCGCGGGTGGCAAGCGCGCTCACGAGCATCATGAGCGTAGAGCGCGGCACGTGGAAGTTCGTGATCAGCGCGTCGACCACGTGATAGGTCGAGCCAGGCATGAGGTAGAGCTGCGTCGTCGCGTTCTCGCGCACCACGATGTCACCGCGGCCGAGCGTGTCGGCGCCGTCCTCACGGCCTTCAAAATAACGCGCTGTCACGGCCGGATCGGACACCGGGGCATCCGTGTCAAAGGCGCTCTCGAGCGAGCGCACTGCAGTGGTGCCGACGGCGATCACGCGATGCCCCTCGGCCTTAGCCTTATGCACGGCGTCGACAACCTCCTGCGACACGTGGTAGCGCTCGGTGTGCATCACATGCTGCGTGGGATCGTCCTCCTCCACCAAACGGAAGGTATCGATGCCCACCTCGAGCTCGACGGCGGCAAACTTCGCGCCCTTGGCCTCGATAGCCGCCATGAGCTCGGGCGTAAAGTGCAGACCCGCCGTGGGAGCGGCAGCCGAGTGCTCCTCCTTCATGGCATAGACGGTCTGGTACTTCTCGGGATCGCCTTCGTAATCGGTAATGTAGGGCGGCAGCGGCACGTGACCGGCGGCGTGAATGGCCTCGTCGAGCGTGCGCGGCTCGCCGGCGGCATTGCAACCGGCCGGCTCAAAGCGCACCAGACGGCCGCCGCGGCTATCGGTGACAAAGTCGACGACCTCGGCCGTCAGCACCACGGGCGCGCCCTCGGGCGCATGGGCGCCACCGGCGCGATACTCAATCTGAGCACCGGGCTTCAGGCGCTTACCCGGCTTGACCAGGCACTCCCAAACGTGGCCCAGCGGGTCAACGTCCTCGCGGCGCTTGAGTAGCAGCGTCTCGACCACGCCGCCCGAGCCTGCCTTGCGACCGATCAGGCGGGCCGGCATCACGCGTGTCTTGTTGATGACGAGCACATCGCCCGGCTCGATATAGTCGATGATGTCGCGGAAGATGCGGTGCTCGACGGTGCCGCCATGCTCCAGCGGCGTTCCTGCCTGGGAGCCTTTGCGATCCACCACCAGCAGGCGGCAGGAGTCACGCGGCTCGGCAGGAGCCTGGGCAATCAGTTCCTCAGGAAGGTTATAGTCAAAATCATCGGTACGCATAGACACGTCGGATTCTCCTTATATAGCTAAAGTCCGCTCTACATCCTAGCAGGCTAACGTCCCAAATGAACTACTTTTTGGCGGCTTTACGCTCATCGCGGATGCGGGCGCGGTCCATGGCCGCCTCGACGGCCGAGAAGCGGCAACCACAGTAGTTCTGCCGATACATGCCAAGCTCGCGCGAACGACGCGTGGCCTCGGGGTAATACGGGCGAAAATCGCGAATGACCGGGGTGAGCCCATGTGCCGCTGCCAAGCGCTCAAGCGCGTCATTACAGGTATCGAACAGCTGATACGGCGAGACGGCGAGCGTCGTGCCCACAAACTCAAACCCGTGCTCCTGGGCCACGCGGCACGCCTCGGCCAGACGCAGGGCATAGCACGCGCGACAGCGACGGGGCCGATCGGCACCCAGCGGGGCCACGCCGGCCTCCCAGCGCTCGCGATCCTCGCTTGCCTCAATGAGCTCGATGCCGCCGTCGGCACACCACCGGCGCAGCTCGTCCAAGCGGCGCTGCCATTCATCGCGCGGTTGAATATTGGGGTTGGTCCAGCAAATCGTGGGCTCAAACCCCTCCTCGCGCAGCAGGCGAACCGGCTCAAGCGAGCATGGTGCACAGCACGCATGCAGCAACAACGGCCTCATCAACATCTCCTCACCCAAAAAAGCGCACGCCAAAGGACGTATCCTCGCAGGCGACAATGCGGCGGTCGCGCAGGATGGTCCGCACGTAATACCAATCGCCCACGCAGCCCGACAAGTGCAGACCAGCCGCCAGGTAGCACAGCAGCGGATAGCCCGAGAACGCAAACCCCAGGGCAAACGCCACCGTCAAAACAACCGTGGGCGCCAGGCAAATGGCCATGTACCGCCGACGCGAATACACAACGCCCTCGGCGCAGGCATAGATCATCGCCGTCTCACGATTCGCGCCAAAGGTCACATGCGCGCCCGCAGGCGCCAGCAGCTTAAAAAACACCGCATGCACCAGCTCGTGCACGGCAAACGACGCTGCAGAAACCGCAGCCACACCGACCATCCAGCCCACGACGGTGGTCCAGCCGCCCGCCTCAGCCGCATCCAAGTCCGCAGGCCCGCCCAGCAGCATAAACATCGGCACCAGGCACACGGCAAACACCGCGATCACGGCCATCCCCCACACGAAGCAAGCGTGTAGAAAATCCTCGTCCTCAAACGCATGTATGTTGGAAATCTCATTCATAGCATCTTAGGATAGCGCCCCTGCCACGTACCCGTCCGCATGTGCGATAATGTCGAACGATATGCACGAATTGACCACCGCATCGCCAGGCCTTGCGCCCGGCCGCGCTCTTACCATATGCGAAGGAGTCCCATGGCATCCAAATACTCCATGAACGACCGTCCCAGCTGGCCTCGCCGCGCCATCGTTACCGCCGGCGAGCCCTACGGCAACAAGGGCCTTCACTTTGGCCACGTTGGCGGCGTCTTTGTCCCGGCCGACTTCTTCGCCCGCTTCCTGCGCGACCGCCTGGGCCGCGAGAACGTCATCTTCACCTCGGGCACCGACTGCTACGGCTCGCCCATCATGGAGAGCTACCGCAAGCTCAAGGAGAACGAGGGCTACGACAAGTCCATCGGCGAGTATGTCGAGTCCAATCACTCCCGCCAGGCCGCGACCCTCAACAACTACAACATCAGCTGCGACATCTACGGCGGCTCGGGCCTTGAGCCGGCGGCCCAGATCCACAACGAGGTGACTGCCGAGATTATCGAGCGCCTGCACGAGCAGGGCACCATCTCCAAGCGCTCCACGCTGCAGTTCTACGATGCCAAGGCCGGCACGTTCCTCAACGGCCGCCAGGTCATCGGCCGCTGCCCCATCCAGGGCTGCAAGTCCGAGAAGGCTTATGCCGACGAGTGCGATCTGGGCCACCAGTTTGAGCCCGAGGAGCTCATCGCGCCCAAGAGCCAGCTCACCGGCGAGGTGCCCGAGCTGCGCCCGGTCGACAATCTCTACTTTGACCTGCCGGCCTACCTCGACTTTATGAAGACCTACACCGCCAAGCTCGCCCAGAACCCGCAGGTTCGCTCCGTGGTCTCCAAGACCATGGAGGAGTGGCTGCTGCCGGCTCAGCTCTACATCCAGAACAAGTTCCGCGAGGCCTTCGATGCCGTCGAGGACCAGCTCCCCGAGCACACCGTGCTGGAGCCCGAGGGCAACAAGAGCAGCTTTACCGTCACCTTCCCCAGCTGGAAGGAGCGCGACGACGCCCACGCGGTGCTCGCCAACGGTGGCGTGCGCTTCCGCAGCGGCAAGGCACTCGTGCCCTTCCGCATCACCGGCAACATCGACTGGGGCGTTCCGGTGCCCGAGGTCGATGGCGTCTCCGACGTCACCTGCTGGTGCTGGCCCGAGAGCCTGTGGGCGCCCATCAGCTATACGCGTACCGTGCTCGCGCGCGATGCCAAGGCCGCCGGCGTGACCGAGGGCGTCGCCGCCCAGGATGCCGCCCTCATGGGCGAGCCCGCCGCCGACTCCACGCAGGTGCCCGCACCCACCTACCAGCACAGCTCGCTCGACTGGCGCGACTGGTGGTGCTCTGACGACGCTCAGATTTACCAGTTCATCGGTCAGGACAACATCTATTTCTACTGCATCGCGCAGACCGCCATGTGGGAGGCCCTGGGCTGGGACCTCACGCAGAGCACCGTCAGCGCCTGCTACCACCTGCTCTACATGGGCAAAAAGGCCAGCTCGTCCTCGCAGACGCCTCCCCCGCCGGCAGACGACCTGCTCAACCACTACACCTGCGAGCAGATGCGCGCGCACTGGCTGTCGCTCGGCCTATCCGAAAAGCCGGTGAGCTTTAGCCCCAAGGCATACGACACGCGTGTGACCGGCAAGGACAAGGACGGCAACGAGGTACGCGCCTGCGACGACAAGCGCGTTATCGACCCGGCCCTTAAGGAGAGCGCGCTGCTGACCGGCGTGTTCAACCGTCTGGCCCGCAGCTGCTTCTACGGCGTCGCCGTCAAGGAAGGCGACGAGAGCCCCTACCGCAACGGCTGCATCCCCGCCGGTGCCGCTTCTGACACCGTGGTCGAAGCCGCCCAGCAGGCAGCCCTCGCCTTTGAGCAGGCCATGTACAAGTTCGAGACGCACCGCGCGCTTGCCGTGTGCGACGACTACCTGCGCGCCGCCAACAAGCGCTGGAGCGACGCTTCCAAGGCCGCCAACAAGCTCGAAGGCAAGCCAGCAAACGCCGCGATGACGCAGGCCCTCGTCGACGCCTTTACCGAGCTGCGCGTGGCGACCGTCCTGATGCACGGTATTGTGCCGGCCGGCTGCGAGCTCATCTGCGAGTACTTTGACTTCGACCCGGTCGCTTTCTTTAGCTGGGATAACATCTTTGCCTCCACGGATGAGTTTGTGGAGAGCCTGGGCGAGAAGCCCGGCGAGCACCGCGTAAAGCCGCTGCCCCCGCGCTTCGACTTCTTTAGCAAGCACGAGAGCCAGTACTAAACACTCGACATGTAATGGAATGGGAAGGAAAGACGGATGTCCAAGCCGCGTCGTCGTAAGCAGAAAAAGCAGGTCAAGGCCGAGCTCAAGCTCAGGCAGTTTGCCGCCACCGAGCTTTCCGACCAGCTTGCCGCCCTTCCTTGCGCCGCCGACCTGCCGCGCTTTATGGTCGACACGGTCGCCGGCGCCTATGCGCCCGCCGATGCCGAGCTCATGATCGAGGGCTTCGGCGCCGCGGCCACACGCCCGGTCACGCTGCGCGCTAACACGCTCAAGGCAACCGCCGAGGACATCGCTGCGGCGCTCGATGCCGCCGGCATCGCCCACAACCCCGTCACCTGGTACCCAGACGCCTTCGTCCTGCCCGAGGCACAGGTTTCCGACCTGTGGGACCTCGACATCTACCGCGACGGCAAGATCTACTTGCAAAGTCTGTCGTCCATGATGCCGCCGTTGGTCCTGGGCGCCCAGGCAGGCGAGGACATCCTGGACATGTGCGCAGCCCCTGGCGGCAAGACGACGCAGATCGCCGCCCTCACGCAGGGGCAGGCGCACCTTACCGCCTGCGAGATGAGCATTCCCCGCGCCGAGAAGCTCGAAGCCAACCTCCACCGCCAAGGCGCAAAAAACGTGCCCGTCATGCGCACCGACGCACGCGAGCTCGACGAGTTCTTCCGCTTTGACCGCATCCTGCTCGACGCTCCCTGCACCGGCACGGGCACCGTCATCAGCGGCAACGAGAAAAGCCTGCGCGGCCTGACCGAGCAGTTGCTCGGCAAGTGCGCCCGCTCGCAGCGAGCACTTCTGGACCGCGCCATGGGAGCCCTCAAACCGGGCGGCACGCTCGTCTATTCGACTTGTTCGATCTTGCCGCAGGAAAACGAGGACGCCCTGCAAGAGGCCCTCGACAAGCATATGGACTGCGAGCTCATTCCCCTCGACGGCACGCCGAGCGAAAGCGAAGCGCGTCGCGCCCAGGATGCCGGTGAAGAGCCGCGCATCGAGTCCAACGCTCTCACCGAGGCAATCGCCGCGGGTCAGGTATCGGCCATCGCCAACGGCCTGCCCGGCACGCTCACCATTCCGCCCAGCCGCGAATTTGAAGGCTTCTACATTGCCCTGATCCGAAAACGCAGCTAGCGCACGGATCCAAAACTCAACAAGCTATCTCCGTGCGCGTTTGCCCTGCTGGTCGCGATGCTGTTTAAGCATCGCGCGCTCCTTGCGTTCGGCCCTTTTGCCTTTAATGGCCGTAACCACAAAGTAGATGACCGCGGCGGCTACGATTGCGCCCACGCATAGGCCAATCGAGCCCAACATTGCCGAAAATTCCATACCGCGTCACCTCTCTTTTAAACGGGACTTTCAAGATAGCACCTCGATCCCCGCCACCACAGCTCCTTCACGTTCGCCGCCCTTCGGTCTAACGGAGGACGCGGCGGGGAAAAATCAACTCGTCAAACGATTTAGCATTCGCAATTCCGGCTGCATCGCGCCGGCCGTCATCACATAGAATCGAGCTTCCATGGATACCCTCAACGATCTAAATGAGCGCGTCGACGCCTTCGTCGGCACCAGCTCCTTCGACACGCCTGCCGCGGCAAGCGACCAAGCCCCCATCGATGTGCCCGCCGAGGTTCACGAGGACATCGTCGCCTCGGTCGATTTCTCCGAGGTCGAGCTCGCAGACGAGTTCACCGAGCCCCAGGTAGCCGTGACCCCCAACGGACTGCTCCCCATGGAGCCGCTGCCCATCGACGGGCGTTTGCGCAAGGCGGCCCTTCGCATGCCTGACGAGATTGAGGAGGCCAGCGGCTTCACGCTCTTTGGCCGCCGCATCAAGTCGCTCATTTACACCACCGATGTCGCGGTTATCCGCAACTCCAACGCCGATGCCGTCTTTGCGGTCTACCCTTTCACGCCGCAGCCCGCCATTACGCAAGCGCTGCTGACCGTCGCCGAGTGCCCGGTCTTTGTAGGTGTGGGCGGTGGCACCACCACTGGTAAGCGCTCCGTGCAGATGGCAGCCGTCTCCGAGATGCAGGGCGCGGCGGGATGCGTGGTCAACTCCCCCGCCACCGCCGAGATGGTCGAGCACATCACCAACATCGCCGACATCCCCGTCATCGCTACGGTCGTTCGCTGCGACGACGATGTCCACGCCAAGGTGCGCGCTGGAGCCAAGATTCTCAACATCGCCGCCGGCAAGAACACGCCCCAGGTCCTACGCGAGCTGCGCAAGCACTATCCCAACCTGCCGCTCATCGCGCCGGGCGGCAAGACGCCAGAGAGCATCCGTGAAACCATCGCCGCCGGCGCCAACGCCATCATCTGGACGCCGCCTTCGGCCCAGCAGCTACAGACCGACATGATGCAGCGTTATCGCAAGATGAAGGAAGACGCCACACCTGTCATCTCGCACGACGATGTGCCCATTATCGACCAGGTCTCCGCCGCCGAGGTCAGCCAGGTCGAGAACATGAATCCCGACGTGCCGATTCCCGACGAAGTCATCGAGCGCGTCGCTTCGATCCACGAGCGCGTCGAGGAGCATCGCGCCAACCGCGGCCTCAAGCCGTCACTGCACGGCTTCTTCTTCCGCGGAAAGAAACGCTAACCCCCAACAGCAAGGCCCGCCCCACAAACGTGAGGCGGGCCGTTTTCGTTTGAGCAATCATGCAGCGATGTGATGGGGCAAACTAATCCACGCGCTTGTCGCCCATAAAGAAGAGCGCCACCGTACCAGGTCCGGTATGCGAGCCAATCAGAGTACCGATGTTATTGATCTCAATCTTGCCTTTAAGCTGCGGAATCTGTTCCTCGATCAGCGCCGCAACTGCTTCGGCATCCTCGCGGCACGCCGAGTGCGACATGATGCACTTACCCGAATAATCCGCACCGTCCTGCACGTGTGCCATCATGGTCTTAGCCATCTCGGAAATCGCGCGCTTCTTAGTGCGAATCTTCTCACGTGGCGACAGCCCACCTTCGCAATCGACCGTCATAAGCGGGCAAATCTTAAGCGCCGTGCCGATGATCGCGCTCGCAGCCGAAATGCGACCGCCGCGCAGGTAGCTCGACAGATCGGTCGAGAAGAACCAGTGGTGTAGGTTGAGCTTGTGCTCCTCAACCCAGGCAGCCGTCTCGTCGAGCGAAGCACCGCTATCGCGCACGTCGGCGGCATATTCCAGCAACAGGCCAAAGCCCGAAGACGCCGCCAGCGAATCGATGACGCGCACCTTGCCGCCCTGGGGATAGCGGTCCGCGAGCATCTGCGCCGCAACGCAGGCCGATCCATACGTGCCCGAAATACCCGACGACAAGGTCAGGTGCAGCACGTCTTTACCCCCGGCAACGAACGGTTCCCAAAACTCCTCGTACTCACCCACGCTCACCTGAGACGTCTTGGGCATGGCGCCCGCGGCAATCTGGGCAAAAAACTCGTCCGGCGCAATCGACTGATACAGATCGTCCGTATAGACAACATCGTCGATCTCGTAATGAAAACACACGACAGGGATATTGCGCGATTCAAAGAACTCGCGGGTTCGATCGGCGGCGGATTCACAGGTCAGGACAAAATCACTCATATGAGGCTCCTTACTCATTGCTGCGCAAATTATCGCACAGCAAATGTGAATACGGTACAAATGTCCACTATTTACCAAATTGAACCAAAGGTAGTGAACATCTTTACCGTCATCATCTCTATCGATCCCGGAGGCATGCGCCTGCAAAACGACCCCGCGTCTCCATTCAACCGCCATATCCACCTCGACTAAATCGATTTACCAAACCGTTCGGCCAACAATTCGACCTCCCATCTCCAATCGAAACAAAAGCGGCGCATACTGATAAACGTTTGACGCTGTTTTTATCAGTTTTAGCAACCACATCGGAAGGTGCCTCATGGTCGCATTCGATCGCAATCCGCAAGACTTCAAGTATCTGCGCCTGCTATCGAGACAGTTCCCTACCGAGCAATCCGCATTCACCGAGATCATCAACCTCTCGGCCATCCTCAACCTGCCCAAGGGCACCGAGCATTTTATGAGCGATGTGCATGGCGAGTACGAAGCCTTTATGCACATCCTCAACAACTGCTCGGGCGTCGTGCGCGAACATGTCGACGAAATCTTTGGCGACACGCTCTCCTTTGACGAAAAGGGCGAGCTGTGCACGCTCATCTACTATCCGCGCGAGAAGATCGATCTTGTCCGCAGCCGGCGTGAGGACTCGCCCACCTGGTACAAGACCATGCTCGACCGACTCATTGTGGTCGCCCGCTCGCTTTCGAGCCGCTATACCCGCTCCAAAGTGCGTAAGGCCATCCCGCGCGATTACGCCTACATCATCGACGAGTTGCTGCACACGCATCCGGATGAGAACAACTACCGCGTGCGTTATCACGAGCGCATTATCGAATCCATCTTGGAGACCGCCAGCGCCGACGACTTTATCGAGTCGCTCGCCTCACTCATCAAGCGCCTCGCCGTCGACCACCTGCACCTGGTGGGCGACATCTTCGACCGCGGTGGCGGCGCGGCCAAGATTATGGACCGCCTGCTTACCTATCATTCGCTCGACATTCAGTGGGGCAACCACGACCTGCTGTGGATGGGCGCCGCTGCCGGCGAGCCCGCCTGCATCGCCACGGTGCTGCGCAACAACCTGCGCTACGACAACTATGAGATTCTTGAGAACGACTATGGCATCTCGCTGCGCGAGCTTGTCGCCTTCGCCGACGCCACCTATACCGCCGGCGAGTCCATCAGCCCGCTCATCAAAGCCATTAACGTCCTGCTTTTTAAGCTCGAGGGCCAGATTATCCAGCGCCACCCCGAGTTCGACATGGCAGATCGCCTGCTGCTCGACAAGATCGATCACGACGCCAGCACGGTCACGCTTGCCGACGGCAGCGTATGGCCGCTCACGACCAACGACTTCCCCACCGTCGATCCGGCGGACCCCTACACGCTCATGCCCGAGGAGCAGCACATCATCGACAAGCTCGTGTCCGAGTTTGTCACCGCCGATCACCTGCATCGCCACATCGATTTCCTCTATACCCACGGCTCCCTGTATAAGGTCGCCAACGGCAACCTGCTCTTCCACGGCTGCGCGCCGCTCAACGAAGACGGCACCTTTAGCAGCATGAACTGCCTGGGCACCTGGCACGCCGGCCGCGATTATTTTGATTTCTGCGACCATATCGCCCGCCGCGCGTGGCGCGTTGGCGACCGCGATGCCCTCGACTGGATGTGGTACCTGTGGATCGGCTTTAACTCACCCGCCAGCGGACGCGTGGTGCGCACGTTCGAGCGCGCCTACCTCGCCGACAAGAGCACGTGGGTCGAGCCGATGGACCCGTACTATACGCTCACCACATCCTCGTCCGTTTGCGACGACATCATGCGCGAGTTTGGCGTCGCCCCCATGGCTTGCTCGCCGACGGGCCACATCATCAACGGCCATACGCCCGTTAAAACCACCAAGGGTGAGCAGCCCATCCGCGCCGAGGGCAAACTGCTGGTCATCGATGGCGGCTTCTGCCGCGCTTACCATCCCAAGACGGGTATCGCCGGCTATACGCTCATCTCGAGCTCGCGCGGCTGCCGCCTCAAGTCGCACCGGGCCTTTACGACGGTTGCCGAGGCACTCACGCGCAACGTGGACATCGAAAGCGAGACCAACCGTTTTGACCAAGCAGACCGTCGCCGCATGGTGAGCGACACCGATTCCGGAGCCAAGATCCGCAGCCAGATCCAAGACCTGCGCCAGCTGCTCGATGCATATAGAAACGGTGCTATCGAGGAGCGCGCCTAGCACCACCCGTGGGGATTGGCTAAACTTGCTGAGTTTGTCATCCCCGCGGCGCCCCGGCGCCACCATAAGGCAGGTACCATGCAAAAGCTCCTTGCGCAGATCATGAAATTTGGCGTCGTCGGTGTCATTGCCACGGTTATCGACTTTGGCATTATGAATCTGCTCCACTACGGTCTGGGCCTCAACATCCTAATCGCCAATACCAGCGGCTTTATCGTCTCACTCATCTTTAACTACCTCGCAAGCATGAAGTACGTGTTTGCGCACAAGGAAGGCATGAGCCGCCGCCGCGAGTTCATTATCTTTGTCGTGCTGTCCGTGATCGGCCTGGCACTCAACGACGGCATCGTGTTGACACTCAACGCCGGCCTGGGGCTCGAGGCCAATATCGCCAAGATTTGCGCCACCGCGCTTGTCATGGTCTACAACTTTGTGACCCGAAAGATCTTCCTGGAAGGCGATGAGACCAAGTAACTCGCAACCTTACAGCTTTACAATGCCCACGGATGACGCGCGTCGTGCGCTGTGTTGTTCGTGGGCATTGCTCGTTTACGGGCAAATTTTCAACGTTTGCGGATTAGCACTTGATAATTTGGCGAGTTCGTATAGTTCTTGGCAAAGACCTTACGTTTCCCTTGCAAAAGCTCTAAAGTATCCTCTGCTCGATTCATCAACGCATTGGATGTGATTACGTGCGCAAGGCACTGGCACAACCTCATACTAAGCAGTTCCTCAAGTTCGCTGTCGTGGGCCTTATCTCCTTTGGCATCGACTGGGGTATGCTCATTGCGCTCGTCGAGCTGTTCCACCTCGACTTTTTGATGAGCACCACGGTCTCGTTCATCACGTCCGTCGTGGTCAACTACTGGCTCAGCATGAAGTACGTGTTCGACCATCGCGAGGGCATGAGCCGCAAGCGCGAGTTCACGATCTTCACCATCCTGTCGGTGATCGGCCTGGGCCTCAACGACCTGTACATGTTTGTGGGCGTCACGTTTTTGAGCATCGGCTACCAGGCCATGAAAGCGATCGCTACGTTCCTCGTCACCTGGTACAACTACTTCAGCCGCCGCTTCTTCCTCGAGGGCGCACGGTCGTAGTCGATTCACTATTTGCTTGAATGTATAACCGGTTGGAATTCCCGTTCCAACCGGTTTTTTGTTTGCCGAGAGACCCGGCGACCCAGTCCTCTACGCATGAAAAACGGGTGGCCCGGATGCTTATCCGAACCGCCCGTTTGGTGCGATATGTCGAGGCCTCTAGCCTGTAACGTAATACCAGACCACGTTGTCGCCGTTGGAGAGAACGTAGTTGCTGCACGCCGTCATGGGCGTTGTGCCGTTGACGGAGTACATCCAGCCACTCGTGCCGCCGTACTGTTTCTCGGCCAAACCACCAATCGCGGAGACATACGTGCCGTACGACGAGCCACGTGCGTTGACAGAAAGGCCCAGCGCGTACAGGGCATCGTAGACGGTAGCGCCTTCGTTAAAGGTAAAGGTGCCACCAGAGGACACAGGATTGCCCACGGCGCTCGATGTAACCGAAACCGTCACTGTTACGTAGCTGGACTCCTGCGAGCCGCTCTGGCCGCCCGAGGGAGCGCTTCCGCCATTAGAGCTGGAGGCTCCATCAGACGACTGGCCGCCGCCCGAAGAAGCACCGCCAGACACATTGGAAGTATCGCCGGTTCCCGTATTCTGGGCAGCGGATTTATCTCCAGACTTCTTGCCGTCCTGACCATCGGACTTCTTGCTATCCGAGCTTTTATCCGATTCCTTGTTTGAAGACTCGGAATCGTCCTTGGACTCATCCTTTGCGTCATTCGATGACTTGGAATCCTTGGAACTGGCCTCGCCCGAAGTCGTAGTCGAGCCAGACGCCTTGGTGTCCTTGGTGACGACGCTCTCCCCCGTCACGGTCTGAATGATCCAGTCGATGGACCAGGCACCGCTTGTGGAAGGATGGACGAAGCCCAGCGAGACGACGATCAGAATGGTGCACGCGGCAGCCAGAACGCCAAGGAGCGCCTTGCGACGAGGGGCGGACGCCGCCGAAGCGGCGCCCTTTTGCTTTGCATCGTCGAACTGAATGAACGAGGAATCTGGTTGCTTGGGATCAGCGTCCTTGGATTTATTGGACACAGCCCTCACCTACCGACGTTTGGTGAACACGAACACGCCGACGATGGCGAGACCGATGACGCCGGCGGCAACGCCAACAATGGCGAGCGGGTTGATGCCAGTCTCCTGCTCGGAAGCGCTAGAGGACTTCTTAGCAGCGGTCGTGGAAACAGCACCCGTATCGGACTTGGAATCGGACTTCTTGTCGGACTTGCTGTCCTTCTTGCCAGACTTCTTGTCAGACTTCTTCTCGTCCTTCTTATCGGACTTATCGGAGTCTTTCTTGTCGGACTTGTTGTCCTTGGTCTCGGTCTTGGTCGACACCGTCGTCTTGGTCACCGGCTTCTTGCCCGGGGCAATAGCGCCGCCCTTCGAGCCGGAGCCAGAACCCGCGCCAGCGCCAGCACCGGAACCGTTGCCAGCGCCGCCGTTGCCACCATTAGTGCCAGAACCGCCATTACCGCCAGGGTTAACAGCATTCTTGGTCCACTTGGCATACAGCGTCAGATCGGCCGTCACCGGCGTGCTAAAGTCATACGCCTGCGTGCAAGCCTCATCGGTATACCAGCCAGCGAAGGTGTAGCCATCGCGCGTCGGATCGGCCGGCTTGACCAACTTGCCGTCGGCCGTAGCAACAAACTTAGTGTCGCAAGCAGACCCGCCGTTGGAATTAAAGGCGACCGTCCAAGACTCAACAGCCCCGAGTTTGAACAGCGTGCCCGAGTCATTGATGTAGTACAGGTTGCCAGATGCATCGGCAATGACCGGAGAGTCACAGTACTGGTAATGGCCAGCCGCATCATAAATCTGCGTCGCCTCTGCATCGCCGAGCGTATAGCGATACACGCCACCACCAGCAGAGTAGTTGACGTAATCCTTGCTATCCGCGCTGTTAACGGTGAAGTACACATAGGTCTTGCCGCCCTGAACACTCACCAGCGGAGTAGCAGCAATACCGTTGAGGCCAGCCGGCAGCGCCTTGCCGTCGGCAGCAGCGACCATCGTGGTCTTACCCGTCTTCAGGTTATAGAGAACCAGAGCAGAGCCAGTACCCGTCTGTCCGCCGACAATCAGATTGTCACCAGACACCGCAGGGGCGCTCAGATTATTCGTAAGGCCCAGATCAACCGTCTTCTGTTCACTCAACACGCCCGTCGCCGAAAGCAAAATCACATGGAGCTTTCCATCGTGCGTCATCTGATAAAAGGTCGAACCATTGGACGGATCGGCAATGCAATCGGCATTTGCGACAGCGCCGAGCTTCATGGTCGAAACGACATCGCCCGTCGTCTTATCAATGCACTTAAGCGTACCCGCGCTCGTAGGAACGATGGCATACTTATCCGTCAAAGCCGCACCAGTCCAGTAATAGCCCTCGGCAGGGTCGATGTTCTGCCAAGAAACTTCGCCCGTGGCAATCTTAATGCGCGCAAAGGAGCCGTTGCCGTAGGTCGCGTTGTAATTCTCGTCATACGAAATATCGACCGAGCCTACATAGACGTACTCGCCGTCCGAAACGACGGTGCAGGAGCTCTGCGTCAAGTCCGTCAAACCAGGCGTCAGCCACTTGCAGATCAGCTTGTCTGCAGTAATCGCCTGGACCGCACCGCCGTTGAGCGGAACGATGATAAGGCCATTGGTATAGATCGGACGAGAGGTATAGCTCACCTTGGAGGCAAGCGGCGCAGAGGCAACCTTTTTGCCCGTGGACGAATCGATCTTAATGAGCTCGTTCTCGGTCGCGATGTACACAAAGCCGTTGGCGATGACAGGTTCGCTGCAGTTGGCATACTGCTGACCAGACTCGGCCTTCCAATCGAAGGCCCACTTAAGACCGGCAGCCTGCGCAGGCGTCTTGGCATCCGTTACGGTCGAACCGTTGCCACTGTTGCCGTAGCCGGCCCACTCGGCATCCCAATCAGGAGCCGTCGCGCTCGGGTCCACGACAATCTTGTCGGGGTCGGGCATGGGCGAATTATCGGTGGTGTAGGCAAACGTAACCTTGTCGCCGCTCTTGAGCGTGACCTGGTTGGCGCAGAGAGATGTGAGCTCTCCGTTGATATACAGATGCCAATATCTATTGGTCGCACCATCCCAGCCATACGGCTTGTGATCGAACGGCGAAGTAATGGAATTAAGGAGCCAGTACTCACCACTCTGGGAGCCGTTATACGCAACGCTCTTGGCCTTCAGAAATGCCTCAATAAGGTTCTGGGCCGTGGAGCCTTCGGGCAAAGAAACATTGCTTGCCGAGCCCCAGCGAGTATTGTTGCCGTTGACATCGGGACCGATAACATCGACAGACCCAAGAACCCGGCCAGGAAGGGCATCGCTGTCGCCAGCATACATAAAGGTGACGGCGTCACCCTCTTGGAGCTCGTAGGCACCAGCGCCAACGTTCTTGAACTCGCCATTTACGTAGAAGCGCCAATAGCTATTGGTTGCAGCATCCCCGACATAGGGCTTACCGTCGACGTCGAACGGCGAATAAATGCCGTTGAGGAACCAGCCCCAAGACGATTCGCTAGAATCGAGCCTAAGACCAGTCTGCTCCAGCAAATCCTTGGCAGTAGAGCCCGCCTTGAGACCCGTCTGGCCCGTCGAGGCCCACACCTGCTGTTTGCCGTCCTTGTCCTTGCCAAGCACCTGAACGGAAGCATGGACGGAATCAGAGGGCAACTGGTCGCCCCAGCCACCGTAGAACCACGTAACGGTATCGCCGGCATGAATGGTGACATTGTCCGCCGTGTAGTCGCTCGACTTGCCGTTGATGAACAGCTGCCAAGAGGTCGAATAATCGAGCGGCGTACCCAGCTCAACGCCGTTGTACTTAAGGCTCAGAATGAAGGAGCCCGCAACAACGGCGTCAATATCATTCGCCTCGAGCGCGACCTTCGTAAGGTCAAGTGCGTTCGAGCCGGACGTCACCACATACTGCGCGTTATCGACCCAAGTCTGAGTCTTGCCCTGGGCATCGCGACCAATGACGGTCACATTTGCGGCAACCTGGTCCTTAACGACAGGGGACGAGCTACCAGCCGTATAGGCAAACTCAATCTTCTGCCCCTGGGTGAGCTTGACGCCGCTCGCGCCAACCGAGGAAGACGCGCCGTCGACAAACAGCTGCCAGTAGGCATAAGTCGCCGGATCGAAGGCAAGCGTGCGGCCATCGCTCGGGGACGTAATGCTTTCGAGGTAGAAACCGTATGCCGTGTTCGGATCGTATTTCGCCTTGAAGCCCACCTTCTGCTGCAGCTTAACGAAGGCGTCCGCAGCCGTCGAGCCCTCGTCGAGCTTAAGCTGCGTAGGTGCCACCCAGGTCTGAGCCTTGCCGTCGGCATCGGTGCCGATAATCGAGAACGAGACCTCGACTTGCTTCTTGGCGACATCGCCAGTTTCTGTCGGGCTCTCCGTCTGAACGGCAGCCGCGGCGGCAGATCCTGCTTGGCCAGTGGGCGCCGTCGAAGACTGCTCGCTCGTGGCAGGGCTCTCCCCCGTCGCCGAGCCTTCGTCGCCAGTTGCTGCCTCTGTTGTGGCGGCACTAGCCGCAGGCACGCCCTCGGAATCCGAAACCTCGGTGCCGCTCTGCTCAGTGGTACCGCCCGCAAGCGCTGCGTCCTCGCCCGGCGTCGCAGCCTGAGCCACGGCCTCGGCAATGCCCTCGGCGCCCTCGGCCCACAGCTGAGCCGGCGTGGTGCCAAAGGCCATCGCGAAGGCCAGGAATGCCACCAGGCCGCGCTTGGCTACGCCGCGTGCAATCGCGCCACGGCGATGCAGCGAGGCGCGCTCGCGCTCGTCCTCAAACATATCCATTTGTCCCCCATTGTCTGTACTTGGAGCATTGCCCAGCGGCTGCCCCACGTCATCGCGCATGTTACGCTCGAGTTCCCCCATCGGGGTCCCCCTTCCCTCCAGAGCCCTATGCACACCGGCGGCATACGCCGCAGCCGCATGCAAGATGGGAGGCGATCCGACTTAACCTTAACGGCTCAGGCGCGTCGTCCGATCTGCGACGCGAACATCCCGAGCCAAGAGGAATTACGGTTACTGGTACAGCCGGGGACTTGCACCCCGATTCTCCCAAACGCGCAGGAAAACCGCGCGTTCGTGCGTCTCCGCACCACCATCTAGGCCATCGATTATTATCGTCAAAATGGTATCACGCAAAAGGGCCCCGCACACAGGCGAAGCCCAAGGTAAAAGCTATTGTTTGCGATAGGAAAAAGCGGTGACGGTCGCAGCCTCTAGTGTTTGCCGCCGTGGCTGTTGAGCCAGATATTGCGGCCCAGCATAAGCGCCAGCACCAGCGCGCTCACGTAGCCCATAAAGCCAATGACCGGGATACCAAACACAACCGGCTCGATGCGTGCGTAGTACACCACCGACGAACCGATAAACAGGCCGGCGATAACGATAGCCATCGACATGCGGTCGATAATTCCGCCCAGCTGTCGCAGTGCCTTATCGCTGCTCATGATCTGCGTGTTCACCTTAAGCTGGCCGCGCGTAAGCATGCGCGAAGCCAGCCCCAGGTACTCAGCCGCCTCGAGTGAGCCCTTCGCCGCGCGATAGCTGCTCGCGGCAAGATCGCGCCCCATATCGCGCACACGCGCATAGGTGCTTTTCTCGTTTTTAATGTGCGTTTGGATGATCTGGATCATGTTGACGTTGGGCATGTACTCGGTCAGCAAACCCTCGAGCGTCACCATGCCGCGCGCGAACATCGTCACCACGCTCGGCAGCTCAACATCGTTTTTGCGCGCCAGGTTTAACAGCGAGGTCAAAAACTCGCCGATATCAAGATCCTTCAGGTCAAGGCCCGCAAAGTCAGCCACGATAAAGTCAAGGTCGGACAAAAACGCTGAATGATCGAGCTCGGCCGAATCGCCACGCGTCACGGCGAAGCGCATGAGCGAATCCTTGAGCTTGGGAACGTCACCCTCGGCCACGGCGAAAATCATGTCCTTTACGATACCGCGATCGTGACTCGACATGCGTCCGACCATGCCCAAGTCGATAAAGTAAACGATACCGTCCTTGAGAATGATGTTTCCCGCATGCGGGTCGGCATGGAAAAAGCCGTCGTCGAGCACCTGCGTCGAGTAGTCCTCGACGATCGCGGCACCGATCTTTTCCAAGTCATAGCCCTCGGCCACCAAGCGTTCAGGATCGGCGATCGAAATGCCGTCGACGTAATCCATGACCACCACGTGCTCGGTGCATAGGTCCAGATAGGATTTAGGGCACGTCACGCCATGAACGCTCTTATGGAACTCGTAGAAGTCGTTGAGGTTTTTGGCCTCGGCCAAAAAGTTGGTCTCCTCGCGAAACGAGGTCCACAACTCCTCGACTACGCCGTGCAGGTCAACGAATTGATCGGTGTTGACGAACTTGGAAACGATACGCACCACCGAGCGGATGATATCGATGTCCTGTGCCATAACCTGCTGCGCACCGGGGCGCTGCACCTTGACGGCCACGTCCTCGCCCGTCACCAGACGAGCGCGGTGCACCTGCGCGAGCGATGCGCTACCAAGCGGATTGGGGTCGATCGCATCGAACATCTCCCCCAGGCGCAGGCCGTATTCTTCTTCCAGACAACTGAGTACGACCTCGTACGGCACCGGCTCCACGTCGGAGCGCAGACGACGCAGCTCGTCGCAAAAGCGTTGCGGCAGAATCTCGGACCGGTTGGCCAGAATCTGCCCCATCTTGACGAACATGGGGCCGAGTTCCTCGAGCAGGCGGCGCAAACGAACCGGCGTGAGGTTATCCCACACGCGGTACTTTTTGACCAGACGAACAATCTGCCCGATGCGTTCGCGACGACCCGCCGGCGTGAGCTGGTATTCCTCGTCCGGCGCCATCGCGTCGGGCTCCTCGGGCACCATATCGACAGCACGCGGCTTCTTGCGAGCGCCCGAGACGGCGGCATCGACCTCATCGACAACCGCCGCCTCGTCACCCAGAGGATCTTGATTGTTGTAATCGGTGGTGGAATCTGCCATCTGCGCTGCTACTCGGCCTCTTCGGTGTCCCCTGCATCGTCGGGCTCAACGGACTCAACGGGCACCGAAGTCACGTTGTCCTCGACCGAATCGACGATATCGCGCACATGGGCCAAAAAGGCCGTGCGCTCGGGGGCGGTCATAACGCGGACGCGGGCCAGGATGAGCTCGTCGAGCACGCGCTGCGCCGCAGTCTCGCCCTGCATGCCCAGGCGCTCGGTCAGGTCGGAGATGGTGCCACCCGCCTGCTCGAACATGTCGGACACGCTGCGGGCGATATCGGGAGTGCCGGCATCCTTGCGCACCTGCTCGCCCTTGGTATTGAGGTCGTCGAGGACCTTCTTGCCGCCCTCAACGGCAACGGCGGCGGCGCCGAAGCCCACGTTGATGGCACCGTTAACAAGCTGATCGAGTTTCATAACCATGGTTGGCTCCAATCATGAACAACTGCATTGGCCTTCTTGTACCCAAGATTGGGTGAACGACACAAAATCGTTTTATCGCCGGGATAGAAATCGAGCGGGGCAAAGCCTTCGACGGCGTTTGCCCCGCTCACTCGTTGCAAGGTTGTCTTTACCTTACGTTATCGTTCATCGCGAAGGAGTTCTTCATGGCACAGCTCGTGGTGTAGAGCACCTTGCCCAACAGAGCATCGGTCTCCACGCGCACGAGCTCGGCAAAGGCCTCGTTGGCGCGGGCGAGCTCGGCGGGCACCTCGGCCTCGGGCAGTGTGGCTACGGCAGCGTCAACGTCGTGAATCTGCTTGTGACCCATGCCGCCGACCTTCTCCTGATAATCCTCGACTGCACGACCGCACTCATGGAAGCGAACATCGGCCAAGGCACCGATCAGGCGATTTGCCCAATAGAAATTCTCGGACGTCACGCGAGCCTGCGTGTCGGCATAGTACTCGGGCATGGTCTCGACATTGGCGTACAGCGGCACGAGCGCGTTAAACGAGTTGGAGCCAAACGCCATCCACTGCACGGCGCGATACGCCGGCTGCGCATGGGGGCGCAGCTGCAGCACGGCGAGCTGGCTGTTGCGGTTGATGCCGATGGGACGATAGGCACCGCGCGTGGCGGGCGTGCCCTTGCTGCCGTAGCAGTCGTACTCCGTGCCCTGGTAGTGGCTCGAAAGCACGTACTTGATGTCCTCGATGGTCACCTTGCGCTCGGGCACGCGGCTCCAGGGGATGTCATCGCTCTCGGGCGTGTAGTCGGCCTCGGGACCGTCCCACACATCGCTGGGGTTGAGACAGCGCTGCATGTACCAGGCGCGCGGCGTGTTGTAGACGTGGTCGCTGTCGCTGTGCGAGCCAAAGGCCTCGCGCGGGTTGAAGACCGTCGCCGGACCGTCGCCCTTAACGCCCAACGTCAGGTCCAGATGCCACTCGGCCATCCAGGAGCGCAAGTCGGCGGAGCACATGTGGTCGACCTGGGCGCCCTCGGCGTCGTCCAGGTCAAAGCTATCGATACCCAGCTGGTTGGGCATGGTCACATAGGCGTCATCGGGCACGCGCTTGGCGATCCAATGGTGGCCGCCGATGGTCTCGAGCCACCAGATCTCGTCAACGTCGCTAAAGGCGATGCCGTTGTTCTCGTAGGTACCGTAGCGCTCGAGCAGGTCGCCCAGGATACGCACGCCGTCGCGGGCAGACTTGGCGTACGGCAGCACCAGGGTCACCATATCCTCCTCGCCCAGGCCACCGGGCTGCGCCGGCACATAGCCGTCCTCGCCCTCGTTGCCCTTGGCGGGCACATAGTCCACGAGCGGATCGGCGCCGCGGACGCGCTCGTTGGTGGTGAGCGTCTCGGTTGCGGACATGCCAACATTGAGCTCGTTGAAACCGGCCTCGGCCCAAATACCATGACCAGGAACAACGTCGGGGACGCTTGTGTAACGTATGGGATTGTCGGGCAGCTCAACGGTCAGGTGGCTCAGGACACTCGTGTAGACACGCGGCTGCTCGTCGGGGTGCACCACGCGCATGCGTTTGGGCTCAAACACCCCGTTGGACGAATCCTCGTTGCGGGCAACCAGCGTCGACCCGTCGTAGCTCGCGTTCTTACCAACCAAAATCGTTGTGCACGGCATGCGCATCCTCCTTGAGCGAAGAAATCAAACGGCAACAGTGTATCGCTTCGGCGAAAAAAGGGCGAAACAGCCGCCCCGGCAACCCCTGTGGGCAAAAATGCCTATTTCGATGCGCGCTCCGCCGCCTCGATCACGTGCTTGGCGAGAATCGCCGTGGTCACAGCCCCCACGCCGCCCGGCACAGGGGTAATTGCGCCAACGATCGGCTCCGCAGCATCAAAATCGACATCGCCGACCAGCTTGCCGGCGGCCTCGTCCCAGTTAATGCCCACATCGATGATCGTCTGGCCATCGCGAACCGCATCCGCGCCAATCGTGCGCGCACGTCCAACGGCCGCAACCACGATATCAGCCGCACGACACTCGGCAGCCAAGTCGCGCGTATGCGTATGGCACGTCGTCACCGTGGCATTGCGAGCCGTAAGCATGGCGGCAACGGGACGGCCAATCACCAGCGACCGACCGACGACCGCGACCTTGGCCCCATCCAGCTCAACGCCGTAATGGTCCAGCAGCGCCAGCACGGCCTCGGCCGTGCAAGGGGCAAAGCCCTCGCCGCGACCCGAAAGCGTGGTAAGCAGCGAGGCCGGCGTCATGGAGTCAACATCTTTGGCGGGATCGAGCGCCGCGGCAACTGCATCCTCGTAAAGCCCAGCGGGCAACGGGCGAAACATCAGGCAGCCGTGAACAGCAGGGTCGGCATTGATGTCCTTAATAGCCGCCAGCAGCTCATCCTGTGAAACATCGGCGGGAAGCAAAACGCGGCGAGCCTCAATGCCAATCTTCTCGCAGCGCTTGAGGGCGCCGCGCTCGTAGGACAGGTCGTCCTCGCGCTCGCCCACACGAACGATGGCCAGTGTCGGCACGATGCCCTGTTCGCGCAGGGCGGCGCAACGAGCGGCAAGTTCCTCGGTCAAAGCGCGGGCAACGGGAGCACCCTTGAGCAGTTCGGCCATGGCTATCCCCTCTTCCTTGCGGCGTCGGCAGCACGGCGCGCCAGCGCATCGGCGCGCGGCAGCCACGTATCCAGCAGCTCATCGCACGCCGCCTCGAGTTCCTCAGCGCGCGCCCGATCTTTCATAGATGTGGTGTTGGCAAAGAGCGTCAGGCTCGCTCCCTGCATGGCGGCGCGGCAGAACACGGCACCGCACGCCACATCGGACAGCAGCTGGCGCGAGCCCTTGTCTGCCATGTCCTCGAGCAGCGCCAGCGCGCGTCCACAGGCATCCATGATCCGATACGGCGGCATGGCCGCCACGCGCAACGCGTCCTGAATCGCGGTCGCTCGAGCCGGATCGTCACGCGGAATACCGTACGCCGCGGACACCTGCCCGTACGCACGAACGTCCTCGGCAACCAGGCCCACTAGCTCCTGCGCCAACTCGTCTGCCTGGGCAAATGCACGCGTCAGATCGTCCGCTCGATCGCTAAGCGCGGGATTGGTTGCCCCGTAGCGTGCGACCATCCCGCACAGCGAGGCGCCCAGCGCGCCCACAAAGGCGCTCGCGCTACCGCCGCCGGGAACCGGCTCGCGCGCGGCCAGCGCCTCGGCAAACCCACGGCAGGTCTTGTCCATCATCTCTTGGCTCATACGCATGCACCTTCAAGTCATATAGATCAGTCGGGCGGCAACCGCCGACCAACCGCATCAAACACGTAATGATGCTTAGTCTAGCCCATAAGCACATGAGCGTCAGCACACCTGGCCATCGCGGATTTCTATGGCGAACGATAGGCGTCGGCGCAGCAAGCATGGGACATATGGCCTAGCTTTCGAGACTTCCGGACGTCACAAACTGGGGCATATCTATAAACAAGGAACCTGTTGGGGCAACGCCTCCGCGTACACGCGCCCCATTAAAACAACGGGCACCTCATCCCGGGGAGAGCCGGCAGCACCGGCCCTCCCCTCTTTTGCGCCCGCGCATATTGCCACTTAACGGCGCAAATCCGGCACCCAGAATGGGACACATGGCCCACCCTAGCGAGCCGTCCGCGCGTACAGTAAAGGCAGGTAATCCATGGGCGGTTACAGATCGAGGAGGACACGACCATGAAAAAGAAGGCCTTTGCGATTCTCACCCTCTGCATCAGTCTCTTTGCCGCGGTTACCCTGGTGGGCTGCGGCGGCAGCGGCGGCGCTACCGGCAGTGGCGGTGGCGGCGGAGCAGAAAAGCCAGCCGTGGATATGAGGACCGACTTCATTTGGTTTAAGGTCGAGGTCCCCGAGGGCGTCGAGATCACCGACGTCGCAGGCGACACCGCCGACAGGGCCCAGTTTAAGTTCACCGAGAGCGAGCACGCCAGCGACCGCTTCATCCCCGTCTTCGACCCTGACAAGAACGCCGACGAGCTGTTCGACTATGAGGCAAAGTGGAAGACCGACTTTGAGTGGACCGAGAATGACCCCGTCAAGTACAACGGCAAGACTTGGCGTAACGCTTCCTACACGCACACTGGCGGCGTAACGACCGAGTATTTCACCGACGTTGACGGCGGCAGCGTGTACGTGCGCATCGACAACGTCGAAGAGCACAAGGACGCCGTCGAGACCATGATGAAGTCCCTGGAGTTTGCCGACGACATCGCCGAGGCCAAGACCGAAGCCATGGACGTCAAGCTCGAGGATATCGAGATCAAGCGCTAAGCGACTCGCGAGCGCAGCGGGAAAAACGAGCGCAGCGCAAACAAGCGACGGTACCCCAGCGCTTCGTACTAAGGGAGGGCCGGTAAACCGGCCCTCCCTTTCTTATGCCGGCAACTGACGAACGCGAAGATGCCGGGCGGCAAAACCGCCCCCCCAGCGCGGTAACGGCACAACATGAACAAGCACCCCAGCACGTCCGCTCGCCGATTTATAGCGCCGCGCAGACAATTGAGCCGACACCTTTAAACATCCGGGCAGTAAAGTGACCAAAATAAGTGCATAACCGCACCCTGCGAATGGAGGAGTTATGACCGAACACCACGCCATCAGTCGCCGAGCATTTACGCTGGGCCTAGGACTTGCGGCATTGTCGCCGCTTGCAAGCCTGCCCGAAACCGCGGGATTGGGCCTTCCCGTGCGCGCGGCATTTGCAGAAGACGCACCCACAAAGGCGGCCACCCTCGACAAGTTCGTCATTCGCCTTCGTCCCGCAGGCTATTTTCGCACCGCGAGCGTCAACGAAGACGGCAACGTCATCGGCAACGTCTGCCACCTGTTTAATGACGGCACGTCCAGCAAGCTCATCCTTGAGAACGTAACGACCAAGAATGACGATACAAACTGGTATGCTATCCGCACCTTGCTCAATTTCGAAGAGCACAGGAAGACGGGCTACAGCATTTGGTCGGTCGATGGCGACTCGGACAAAGATGGAAAGGTCATCCACGTATGGAGTGGCGAGCATGACGGCAAGGCCAGTCGCTCTTTTGCGTTCAAGCGTCAATCAAACGGTACCTATATCATCCGAGACCGCACGGTCGAGAAAGAAACCGAGAAAAAAGACATTAAGTACCTGGCCATAGAAAAGGACGGCAAAGACCAGGACAACAATAAGATCTGCCATAAGAGTAAGAGCATTCCGTGGGAGCTCGAGCTTGTCGGCTACAGCATGGACAAGACCAATGCCACAGTTAGCAGCATCGACTGGACCACGTATAGCAGCTACGTCGATGGGCCATGTTGGATGAAATACGTCGACGACAACAAGTTCCTCGACGAGCTGAGCATCCCGGGTACGCATGATTCGGGCAGCTGCAGCGTCGACAACGACACCGAGCCCCAAACCTCGCTTGCAAAGTGCCAGCAGGATTACATCCCCACGCAGTTGCTCGAAGGCGTTCGCTACTTTGATATTCGACTCGGAAAGGGTGAGAACCCCGGCATCGACCACGGAGATTGCTACCTGCTCAAAAAAGACGGGAACTTTATGCATCTCTCCGATGTCATCGGGTACTTCAATACGTTTTTGAGCGAAAACCCGAAAGAAGCGCTCATCATGCTCGTGTCGCGGGGCAACGACGAGGCTACCGACGAAAGCCTCACGACGGCTTTTGCCAATGTTATGGACAAGAACCCCAATCTGTTCTACACATCGAGCCGCATCCCCACGCTGGGCGAGGTGCGCGGGAAAATCGTCTTGCTGCGTCGATTTAGGCTCGCCGGCAGCAGCGTAAGCGGCCACACGTGGGGCCTCGACCTCACCGAATGGGACGACAAAATCGCAGCGCACACCGACAGCGCCTCTATGTGTCTCGTTCGAGACGAGCGGGGCTTTGAAGCCGTGGGGAAAACGAGTGACGAAAAGCCCTATTGCACCAAGGTATATGCCCAGGACCATTACGAATGCACCGGAACCGACAAGATCAGCTGGGTCGATATGGCCCTGCAGGAGACGGCTAAGCTCACCCGCAACGAGGTAGATGTCGAGGACGATAACGGGGCCAAGGAGCAAGTCCTGGAGCGCTGCTGGTCTATCAACTACACCAGCTGCACGAATCACAAGCAAGGAAGCAACCCATTTACCGCAGCGCGAGTAGTCAACGAGCATCTGTACAAGAGCCCGTACATCAACCCCAGCGACAACGAGGAAACAAAGTCAGATTACCTCAAGCACATTGGCATCATCGCATCCGACTTTGTTGATGCGGCGCTGGCCCGGAGCATCTACCAGCGCAATTACGATTACGATACACAGCACAAGCAGACAGCTTCGTACTACCTCCCGACCCGCATGCGCATGACATACGGCGACTCGCTGAGCGATGCCTCGCTCCAGGATGGCAAGACCGTTGGCGAGGGCCATTTCCGCCTTGTCGACAGCAGCAACGTACTCAACGTAGCAGCCTCGGGACATGCGTTTGCCATCGAATATGTGGATGTCGACGCCCTGGGCAACGAGACCGTTACGGGGCTGCAGGGCCCTGTGCCCATCGATATCGATCCGCGCGTGCTGACGCCTCATTTTGAGGGACTCGAAGGCCTTAAGGCCGGCGAGGACGTGCGCGCCAAGGTCACGGCGCCGCTCGACGGCAAGCTCGAAAACGATGCCTGCACGGCCCAACTCGAGTTTATGCACGATGCAAACGGTGCTCCAGGAACGGTGATGGCCGAGGGCGAGGCATTTGCCGCGGGGACGTATTGGGTGCGTGCGAAAGACCTGTTGGGCGACGCGGCACAGAACTACATGCTCGCCAGCAATGGAGCCGTAAGCTTTACCGTAGCGGCCTCGGGCAGTGCAGGCGGCACCGGCAGCGGCACGGGTTCCAACGCAGACGGCGCTGATAAGAATGGTAAGGGCAACAAGGGTAAGGGCTCGGGCGGAAAACTCGCCGACACGGGCGACGGCTCCGGCATTGCCGCCGGGCTCGCCGCTGCCGCCGTAGCGACGACGGTCGCCGGCGCAGCAATGCTTGCCAGTGACCGCGAAAACGCTGGGGACGACAGCGAATAGACAAGCCTGCCTTTTAGACACATCGACTCAATCGGGGGCGCAGGACACCGTTCTGTGCCCCCGATTTTTACCTTGGCCCGAACGCCGCAATGGGCTACATCACCATGTTCAGCGCGTTAACAAACTCCTGGGCCTTCGCACGACTGCTCAGACTAAAGACGCAAGCGGTTAACAGTCGATTGCGCAGGAAAACGTCGCGACCCTTGATTCTGTTAACGCCCGTGATGTCCTTAAGGTAGACAATCTCGATATGCTTGCCGCCGAAAGTACCCTTCTTGAGCACCTCGATGCGGTTAGGGTAGATCTTGACGTCTTTAAACCTGCCCGAACCTTTGTCCTGGAACAGCAAGGTGTTGTTGTCCATGCGTGTCACTCCCATGGGGTTCGCTAAAACTGCCTCTATGGTCACATTTTAGTCACTTCGGGAATCCTGCACGAAGGCGCTAGGCGGCATTGAAATTCGAGTCCACGCGAGGCTTTAAACTAAATGCAATAAAGATGCATTCCACAAGAGGAAAGTGGGGCGACAGTGATGGGCGAACTGGTAAACCGTGGAGAATCGGCAATCGTGCCAGAAGTTTTTTACAAGCAGGTTTCCTCGATTCTCAACGCCGCTCGCGACAAGGCCTATACCGCCGTTAACTTTGCGATGGTTGAGGCGTATTGGGAGATCGGCAAGAGCATTGTTGATGAGCAGGGCGGAGAGGAGCGCGCCAGGTATGGAGAGGCGCTGCTCAAGGCCCTCGCAATCAGACTTACCAAGAATTTTGGTAAAGGTTTTGAAGCAAGAGAGCTGCGTAAAATGCGTCAGTTCTATCTTGCATTTCCAATTCGGGACTCACTGCGTCCCGAATTGAGTTGGACACATTATCGCAGGTTAATACGCATTCCTGACCCCGAAGCTCGCACCTGGTACATGAACGAATGCGCCGATTCTCGCTGGAGCACGCGTCAGCTCGAGCGCCAGATCAACACCATGTTCCGCGAGCGCCTGCTTGCCAGCAAGGACAAGGAGGCCGTCACCCAGGAAATCCAAAAGAGCGCCCCGGCTCGTCGCCCCGAGGATATCATCCGCGACCCATATGTGCTGGAGTTTTTAGGTTTCTCGGACGATACTGCGTTTCGCGAGAGCGATCTAGAGCAGGCGCTCATCACGCATCTTCAGAAGTTCCTGCTGGAGCTTGGCCGTGGTTTCGCTTTCGAGGCGCGCCAAAAGCGCATCACCTTTGATGGGCGCCATTTCTATATTGACCTTGTGTTTTACAACTATCTGATGCGCTGCTTCGTGCTCATCGACCTTAAGACCGATGACCTTACGCATCAGGACCTGGGCCAGATGCAAATGTACGTGAACTACTACACGCGCGAGCTCATGAACGAAGGCGACAATCCGCCTATAGGCATCGTGCTCTGCGCGGACAAAAGCGACTCGATTGTCGAGTACACGCTGCCCGAAGACAACGACCAAGTGTTTGCCGCCAAATACTTGCCGTATCTTCCAAGCAAGGAAGAGCTGGCGCGCGAGCTGAGTGCCGAGTACCGCGCCATCAACGAAGCGACTAATGGCGAAGCGCAAGGGTAGCAGCACGTTGCGACCGATACCCCCGACGGCGTTTCATATCCCCCGACATAAGAGGAGCGCTCCATGACAGACAGACCGAAAACGACACTGCGCGACTGCATCTATGGGCTTGCCGTCGGCGACGCGCTGGGCGTTCCCTACGAGTTCAGGCCCCGCGGCACGTTCGAATGCACCGACATGATCGGCTACGGCACGCATGGGCAGCCCGCCGGCACCTGGAGCGACGACACATCTATGACGCTTGCTACCTGCGACTCGATTAGGGAGCTCGGGCATATCGACACCGCAGACATGCGCGACAAGTTCGTAAGCTGGATTGCCCGTGGCGAGTATACGATCGACGGCGTTTTCGATTATGGCGGCACGACCGCCCGCGCCCTGCACACCGGCAAAGGAGGCTCCGGCGAGCGCGACAACGGCAACGGCTCGCTCATGCGCATCGCGCCCCTGGCGTTCACCGATGCAACAGACGAAGAGATCAGCGAGGTCTCCGCGATTACGCACGCCCACAGAACGTCAACAGATGCATGCATCATATTTGTCGAGCTGATGAGGGATGTGATGAACGATGCGCTCCCCTCGTGGGCGCTCCACCTGAAAGGCGTGCCTGAGCACGAAATCGGGTCAGGTGGCTTCGTGCGCGACACCCTTAAGGCAGCCGTCTGGTGCTTCGTCAACACCAACAGCTACGAAGATTGCGTGCTTGCCGCCGTCAACCTAGGCGACGACACCGACACCACCGCAGCCGTCGCAGGCGCCCTCGCCGGCACGGCATACGGCATCGAGGCCATCCCGCAGGAGTGGGTCGATACCCTGCGCGGAAAAGAGCTGATTGAGAGCTGCTTGTTTTAGGGCGCCATTCAAGAAATAAGGTAGGAGGCATCGTGGAGAGGGAGATCGCGAATATCGATGAGTTCAAAATGGACGAAAACGAGACCCCGATACTCCCAACGGGACTGAGGGAGGAAGAAAACCTCTATGTCCTCCCCGACGGGCGTCACCTCCCCTGCGGGGTCTACCGGACCGAAGATGGCGGCTCGCTCATTTATGAGCCATCCGAACTAAGCTTCTTCGGGCAGATGCTTGCCCAATTCAAAGAGAACTAGAGGCTTGATTGCCCGTTAGATCGACACTGCTCAAAACCAGGGGGCAGGCTATCCTCCACCGCGGCCCGTGAGGTAGAATTATGTCTGCCGCGGAATCCGCCTGCGGGCAACGCTCTAATCTCTGATTGGGGTGAAGCCTATGAACTTGTTTCTTGAAATCCTGCGCCTCTCGATGTATGTAACCGGCATCGTCCGGAACCTCTACTCGATCTGGCGGGAATATAAGCAGTAACGGATAGCGAAGGGAGTCATGCAAAGGGCCGGTTGCACCCGGCCCTTTAGACGATAATACCTGCGTTGCCCGCGCTTCCAAAGTTGACCGACTGAGGAGCGGGTTCCGCGGCATCCCTTATTTTACCCAGTGGCAAGGCTCTTTTACAGCCGTTCCACCGTTTATTTACATCTGCCAATCAAGACGAGACTACTACGCACCTTTATTACACACGATGTTTTCAGCCTGGTATAAACAAGTTCAATAATAGAATGCAAATCCAACCATCATGTCTGATTACGAAAGGATTTTTGCCTTTTCTGCAGCAAACTCTTCCTCGGTAAGTACTCCACTCTCACGCAGTGCTGCAAGCCTCTCAAGCCTTGCAACTACATCAACCACTATCCGCCAGCGTCTCAATAGTCTGTGAAACCTGCGGATACCGCTCGAGCTCCTTCGATAGGGCATCGACTATCTCGGCAATATTCTTTGCATTTTTGCCCCCGTTTAATACGTTTGCCCTGACCTTAGATGACGACTTGACAGTAACGCCAGATCCGCCTTCAACTGGAACAACCGAAATACTGATATTTTCGCCCCAAGACCAAAGGCTCATACCAATCTCAGCTGCAATTGTTCTTGTTGTGGGCGATGCACTATCAACTTTTACTTTAGGCAGCTTTTCCATAGCTGTCTTCAAGGCATTAAACGTGTCGTCAGGAGAATACGGTACCTGAAGCTGAAGCTGCTGATCCGCAAAACCCATAATCTGGCCTCCGCTTCTTACAAGATTAAGGCTATCGGCAATGGTAGCACGTTCCCAGCAGTCTTAAATTCGTCTCATGACCTTGCGATGCAGCCCGACGCCCCGGCACCACTCCCCTACTTACCAAAAATCGCAGCGAGCAATCCCTTGCGTTTGGGCTTCTCCTCTCGGTAGGAACCCTTGACGGCGGCTGCAACCTGGCGCGGCTGCTCGCCGCCTCCACGGCGCACGATCTGGTATAGGAAGGGCGATTTAACGTATTTGACCTCGATGGGCGTGGCGTGCACGGTGCTTTCGCTCGACAGCATCACGTTGGGATTGAGCGGCGCCACCACATGCGTCTCACGCTTGTCGCTAAACACTACCGCGGCCGCACGACCCGTCTGGCCGTTTACGGCAATGCGCACCTGCTCGCCATCGCGGCTGTCCGACGCGGGACGATCGACAAAGTAGACCGGCACCATCACCAGACCGTCCTTGTGCTTGCGGGCCTTGTGCGCCCAGGCGCGGATGCTCTTTTTATTGAGCCCCAGCACCGCCTCGGCATCGTTGCCTGCAATGTCGAGCGCCAGCTTATCAATAACCACCTGTTCCTTGGTGGACGCATCGACGGAGACAACGCAGAAGTCGCCCTCCTGCATGGCGGGATCGAACGGCCCAACCTTGCCAAAGTCCCACGGCTCCAAAATGCCCATAAGACGAACGTCCAGGTAGTTTGCCCGCGGATACGCCCAATCGAGCACCTCGTAGTACACCAAGGTCTCCTTGCTCAGCCCCTTGCCCGGGAAGGACGCCATCATGCGCAAGTCCGCGAGCGCCATGGGAAAGTAGAAGAGCATCATGTCATTTTGAATCGCGTCTTCCACGTCGTGCCCGGCAAAGACGTCGGGGTACTGGCGCACCAGCTGCAGTGCGTTGGCACGCGCCTGCTGCGGAGTGATCTCGCAGGGAATACCCTGCTCGGGTACATACTCCGCACCAACGCCCATGGTCAGGCGCTTGCTAAAGGTACCGGGCTTGAGCAGGTCGGCAACGCCGATCTTATTGCCGCAGGACGGGCACTCAAACACGCGCTGGGTCGATGACCCCTCAAAGGATGCGCCGCAGAAGGGGCACGGGATGCTCACGTGCGTCGCCTCTTGAAACTCCTGCGCCGTGCCGCGGTCCTCCCACAGCAGATGCTCCAGAACCGACTGATTGCGCCAGTGCGCATTAAAGAAATACCAGTCCGGATCCTCTGGGCGCTCGAGCTGTGACACGTGAGTGAGCTTAAGCAGCCCATCGACAACCGTCAACGGCGTATGACGAATGCCCAGGGCGCTCTTGGGCTCCCCCGCATCGGCCTGCCACGGAACGACCGTGCCGCAATAGGCGCACTCAAAGCTGCGTTTAGCCTGGTGTGAGTACATAGGGCCGCCGCAGTTTTGGCATTTAATGGCAAATATCTCGTCCATGGATACGTCCTCCTTTGCACAGGGGCTGTCGACATTAAGTATGTCGGGCAGGTAAGCACATGCCCATACCCATGTGGCCCAAAATGGAGCACCCGGTCGGACGGGAAGGCGCAGTGAACTCGAAGGCGCGCGGGCAGTCGTCCCCCTCCGCCTCGCACCCGTTAGCGCGGGCAGACCATTGCTGCATTTTCTGAGCACCGGTGCACGGTGCGCCCATGCGAGCTACACTATCCCCTTAAACATGATTGTGAGGACGATCGTTATGCTATTTGTAAATCGGCTGGTACGTACGCTTGTTCCCGGCAGCGAAAGCGAGCCGGTCGATACCTCCTGCCGCACCAACGCGGGTTTTGCCGCAAGCCTCATCTGCATCGGCCTCAACATCACCCTGTGCTTGGCCAAGGGCGTCGCGGGCCTGCTCGCCGGCTCTGTCTCGCTCATCGCCGACGCCTTCAACAATCTCTCCGACGCCTCGAGCAACATCGTGAGCCTGCTTGGGTTCCGCCTTGCCAGCCGCCCGGCCGACGAAGGCCACCCCTACGGCCACGGCCGCTACGAGTACCTCGCCGGCTTGTTTGTCGCCGTCCTGGTTTGCGCCGTCGGCATCAATCTGATCCTGGAGTCGGTCACCAAGATCATCAAGCCCTCCCCCACCGCTTACACGCTCGTTTCCCTTGCGGCACTGGCTACGTCCATGCTCGTCAAGCTCTGGATGGCCGCGTTCAACCGCACGCTGGGCGTCCGCATCGACTCAGAGACGCTCATTGCCACGGCGCAGGACTCCAAGAATGACGTCATCACCTCGGGCTCGGTTTTGGTGGCGGCGCTTATTTCGCAAGCGACAGGCTTTGACCTCGACGGCTGGGCGGGCCTGGGCGTGGGCATCTTCATTTGCATCAGCGGCATGGGCCTGGTGCGCGACGCCATCAGCCCGCTGTTGGGACAAGCGCCCGACCCCAAGCTCGTCCAGGAAATCCGCGACAGGATTATGTCGTACCCCCAGGTCTTGGGCACACACGACCTCATGGTGCACGACTACGGCCCCGGCCGCCAGTTTGCCAGCGCACACGTGGAAATGCCCGGCGAGGGCGATGCCTTTGAGCACCACGAGATCCTGGACACCATCGAACACGACATCAAACGCCAGATGGGCATTGGCATTACGCTGCACTGCGACCCCATTGCAACAACCGGTGACGACCTGCGCGGCTGGGTCAAGCGCGGCGTAGCGCAAATCGACCCAGCGCTTTCCATCCACGACTTGCATGAGCACGACGGCTTTGTTTCGTTTGACCTGGTGCGTCCCGACGGCTTTGACATATCCGACGAGGAACTGCTGGAGCTCGTCACGCGCATCGTGCACGAGCGCCGGCCCGATGCGTCATGCGTCGTCACGTTTGACTCCGGCTTTAGCTCGCCCGAGCGTCCGGCAGAGCAGCTGTAATCGACAGCAAAACGGGACGCAGGACCGCCGACCAACGCGCCTATGCGCCCGGTCACGCGATCCTGCGTCCCGTTTTTGTTTGCACCGCTAAGGCTCTAGCCGCTCGACCGCTAGTTTCCCTGTGCGCCCGAAATGCCGTTTTGCAGCGCGTTCCAGGCATTGGTAGCCATATCGCCCAGATTCTGAGCAGTATCGCCGAGGTTCTGAGCCGTATCGCCCAGCTCTTGCGCCTTGTCTCCTAACTCCTGCGCCTTGTTGCTCAGGTCCTCCAGCGTGTTGGAGCTCGAATTGTCGGTGCCGCTTTGGCCGTCGGATGAGTTGCCCGAGCTGTTCTTGTGCGTGAGTTGAATTTCGAGGTTACCGTTGTCGTTATAGTAGGCAGAAGTAACAACCCAGTTGGCATCTACAACAGGCGTCGAGCCGTCGTCAGTCAGAATCACAGCATTCGAAAGATCGGCGCCGCGCGACTTGAGGAGCTTCTTGGCGTTGGACCAGTACTGCCCCGGGATATCGCTCAGATCGACGGTGCTAGACGAGGCGGACTCGGTTTGCTCGGCAGTGGTATCGGCCGTTGAACTCCCTCGCCTGTTGAGCATGCCCGACACGATGGCAAACACAATCGAGAGGGCAAAGAAAATCGCCAGCACAATGAGAATCTTCTTGATCACACTCGACGAACGCGACGGCGTCTCTTCCTCGTCCTCGCCATATTGCGGAATCGACTTGGGATACTCGCGATAGGGTTGGCGCGCATACGGATCGCGCGATTCATATCGAGGCTGGGCCTGTGCCGTGCGCGGCATATACGTCGTCTGTTGAGGCTGCGGAATGGGATTTTGCGGCAGGTTGTTATAAGTATCTGTCGCCGCATTGCCATACGGGTCCGGCGTCGCATTGCCATACGGGTCCTGCGGTGCATAATCAAATGGATCCCGCGGTGTATCGCCATAGCCCATAACCTGTGTGGGTTCGGCAGAAGGCTGCGTCGCGGCGGGGTCGGTATAACCGGGGTTGGGAACAACGCGGGTCGCATCGGCGCTATCGTCAGCCTGCGCGGAACCATATCCGCCCATCACGGTCGTCTTGTCCTGGTCCATGCAACGTTTCCTTTCCGTCGCCTGTAAGCATCAAGTTATCCATGCATTCTACCCGCGCAAAAGCCTATGATGGGCAAAGGCCGTCGGTATCTACAAGACATGCGCGTGCCTAAGGATCAAAAAGCCCCGCCGGACCTTGGTGGGCGCGGCGGGGCGGGCAAGCGGCTATAAGCAGCAGGCTTAGAACAGGCCGGTGATGTTGCCGTCGTTGTCGACGTCGATGTTCTCGGCCGCGGGAACCTTGGGCAGGCCCGGCATGGTCAGAACGCTGCCGGTCAGCGCGACCACAAAGTGAGCACCGGCAGAAACCTTGAGCTCGCGCACCGTGATGCGGAAATTCTCGGGAGCGCCCAGGGCCTTGGCGTTGTCGCTAAAGCTGTACTGCGTCTTGGCGACGCATACCGGCAGGTTGCCAAAGCCGTTCTCGCGCAGCTCGGCGAGCTGACGCTTGGCAGCCGGCGTAAAGTCGACACCATCGGCGCGGTAAACCTTGGTGGCGACGGCCTCGAGGGCGTCGGCCACATCGACACCGTCCTCGTAGGCAAACTTGAGCTCGCTCGGCTGCTCAATCAGGCGCATGACCTCATCGGCCAGGTCGAGCGCGCCCTCGCCGCCCTTGGCCCAGACCTCGGAAAGCTTAACGTTGACGCCGAGCTTCTGGCACTCGGACTCGATGAGCGCAAGCTCGGCCTCGGTGTCCGTCGGGAAGCGGTTGATGGCGACCACGCAGGGCAGACCATAGACGCTCTGGATATTGTCAACGTGGCGCAGCAGGTTGGGCATGCCGGCCTTGAGGGCCTCGAGGTTCTCCTCGTTAAGATCGGCCTTGGCAACGCCGCCGTTGTACTTAAGCGCACGGGCGGTGGCGACAATCACGACGGCGCTGGGGCGAACGCCCGTCATGCGGCACTTGATGTCGAGGAACTTCTCGGCACCCAGATCGGCGCCAAAGCCGGCCTCGGTAATGGCGACATCGCCAAAGCGCATGGCCATGCGCGTAGCCATGATGGAGTTGCAGCCGTGAGCGATGTTGGCGAAGGGGCCGCCGTGGACAAACGCGGGCGTGCCCTCGAGTGTCTGAACCAGGTTGGGCTTGAGCGCATCCTTAAGCAGCGCAGCCATGGCGCCCTGAGCCTTGAGGTCGCGGGCGCGGACGGGCTCGCCGGCAAAGCTGTAGCCGACGACGATCTCGCCCAGGCGCTCCTTGAGGTCGTTGATGCTCGTGGACAGGCACAGGATTGCCATGACCTCGGAGGCAACGGTGATATCGAAGCCGTCCTCGCGCGGCACGCCCTGGGCCTTGCCGCCAATGCCGTCGATAACGTGGCGCAGCTGGCGGTCGTTCATGTCGACGACGCGCTTCCAGGTGATGCGCTTAACATCGATACCGAGCTGGTTGCCTTGCTGAATATGGTTGTCGAGCATGGCGGCCAGCAGGTTATTGGCGGCGCCAATAGCATGGAAGTCGCCGGTAAAGTGCAGGTTGATATCCTCCATGGGGATGACCTGGGCCCAACCGCCACCGGCGGCACCGCCCTTCACGCCAAAGACGGGACCGAGCGAAGGCTCACGCAGGGCCACAGCGCTCTTGACGCCGCGACGGCGCAGACCATCGGCCAGACCGATAGTCGTGGTGGTCTTGCCCTCGCCGGCGGGCGTGGGATTGATAGCGGTCACGAGGACGAGCTTGGCCTGGTGATCGGTCGGCTCGTTGAGCAGTGAATAGTCAACCTTAGCCTTGTCGAAGCCATACGGAATCAGGTGCTTTACGTCGACGCCGGCGTTCTTAGCCACCTCGGTAATGGGCAGCGGCGTGACGGAACGTGCGATTTCGATGTCAGTAGGCATGGGCGGTCCTTTCGTTACCGAATGAGAAAAAGACCGTTTCAGCATAGCACGGGCGCGCAATAGTAAAACACCCGTAACCGATGAATGGCGATATGTTTATCCAATGCTCAGCGATAGCTTACAGACCAGCCAAAACAAACCCGCCTCTAAACGGCTGGCTCGATGCCCAAGTGCTCAAAGGTGCGCAAGGTTGCCTGACGGCCCTGGGGCGTGCGAATCATCAAGCCGCACTGCAGCAGGTAGGGCTCATAGACATCCTCGAGCGTACCCGGGTCCTCGCCCACCGCGCTGGCAAGGGTCGTCAAACCCACGGCACGACCAGAGAACGTCTTGGCAAGCGTCTCCAAGATACGAATGTCCATCCAGTCCAGACCAAGCTCATCAATCTCGAAGAACTCGAGTGCCTGACGGCAAATATCAAGCTCAATAGGACCGTTGCCGCGCACCTGCGCGTAGTCGCGCACGCGCTTGAGCAGACGGTTGGCCAAGCGCGGCGTGCCACGCGAGCGCGAGCCGATCTCGAGCGCGCTCGGATGGTCTATCGTCACGCCCAAGATGGTCGCCGAGCGCGTCACGATCTGGGCGAGCTCCTCGACCGTGTAGTAGTCCAGGCGATACGAGATGCCAAAGCGATCGCGCAGCGGGCCGGTTAGCATACCCGAGCGGGTCGTTGCCGCCACCAGCGTAAACTTAGGGATATCCAGGCGAATCGAGCGAGCGGCCGGACCTTTACCGATCACGATATCGAGCGCAAAGTCCTCCATAGCGGGATACAGGACTTCCTCGACCGAGCGGTTAAGACGGTGGATCTCGTCGATAAACAGCACGTCACCCGGCTGCAGGTTGGTGAGGATAGCCGCGAGGTCGCCGGTACGCGCGATGGCCGGACCGCTCGTCGTCTTGATCTGAGCGCCCAGCTCGTTGGCGATAACGGTGGCCAGCGTGGTCTTGCCCAGGCCCGGAGGGCCCGAGAAGATCACGTGGTCGAGCGTCTCGCCACGGCTCTGCGCCGCCTCGATCAGCACGCGAAGGCTCTGCTTGATATGCTCCTGACCGCAGTAGTCGTCCAGGCGCTGGGGACGCAGGGTACGGTCGACATCGAGGTCTTCGGGCGTCAGCTCCGAGCCCACCATACGCTCACCGTGCGCCATGGATGCCGCCGGCGAGCTGCCGGGCGTCGCCCACAGGTCCTGAGAGTCATCGGCTTCCCACATCACGCATCCATTCCGAGTCGCTTAAGCGCCGCGCCGAGCAGATCCTCGACACGCATATCCTGCCCATCATACCCGCTCAGGGCAACCTCGGTCTCCTGCGGGCTAAAGCCCATGGAAAGGAGCGCCGCGCGGGCATCATCGATTGCCGAGGGAGCGGCGGCGGGAACCGGCATCGCAACCTGACCGGGAATTACGTCGACCGGAACAAAGCCCTTGTCCTTGGCAAAGGTACTCTTGAGCTCCAAGATGAGGCGCTGGGCAGTCTTTTTACCCACACCGGGCACCTTGGCCATGCCCCTGTCATCCTCGGCCATTACCAGGGAATACAGCTGTCCCACGGTATAGGTGGAAAGCACGGCAAGCGCCAGGCGCGGGCCGACGCCCGAGACGGAAACGAGTCGATCGAACATCGTGCGCTCGTCCTTGGAGGCAAAGCCAAAGAGCGTCATGGCGTCCTCACGGACCTGCATGCGGGTATAGAGGCGAACCTCACCGCCGGGCGTGGGCAGCGTGGCAGCAGTGCTGCCAGATATGCCAAGCTCAAAGCCTACGCCCGATACATCGACGACGGCCGAGCTCATCGTGGCCTCGACAAGCGTTCCATGGAGCTGGGAGATCATCAGTATCCGGTTCCTCTCTGTTGATAGAACTCGCCGCCGGTAAGCGCCCGGGTGCGGCTTAGGTTAACGTGACAGATGGCGCAGGCCAGGGCATCGGCGGCGTGGTCTGGGTGTGGGTCGTGATCGAGCTGCGTGAGCGTGCGCACCATGTAGGCAACCTGCCGTTTATCTGCAGCGCCCGTGCCCACCACGGCCTGTTTGATCTGCATGGGCGTGTATTCGCCAATCTCGAGCGCGCACTCCGAAAGCGCCACGAGCGCGGCACCGCGGGCATGCGCCGTGGGGATGGCCGAGCGGACGTTAGCGCCAAAGTAGATGCTCTCGATAGCCGCGGTATCGGGACGGTAGCGTTCGACGACGCCCTTGAGGTCGCGGGCGATATGCGACAGGCGCACCGCGAGCGGGCTGCCCGCGCTGGTCTCGATACAACCGTAGGCACGGCAGCGAACCTCGCCACGCCGCTCCTCGATAATCCCCCAGCCCGTATGGGCCAAACCAGGGTCGATACCCAAGATAACCAAGCCGACCTCCCCTCGCCACAAGCACAGCGCAAGGCAAGGCCCCGCGCACTATTCACGAACGTCTGTTCTAGAATAACACAACGGGGCCAAAGTACTTAATGCAAGATTGATTCGGCAGAAGCAATGTGTGCGAGAGAATCCCTCCCGCAATGTTTCCGTCTGCCCTAGTTCTGGCTAAAGAACGGAAACTGTCGGGGATCAACCGGCGGATGCGGCATCGGACCACCCTGGGCCCCGCCCTGCGGTCCGCCCTGGCCGCCCATCATCTTTTCGATGGCGTCCTGGACCTCACCCTCAAACTTTTTCATACCCTCGTGCAGGCGGCGCTGGCCGTCCTCGGAGCGCAGCTCTTCCATCTGCTCGGGCGAAATACCCAACAGCTCGCCCAATATGCCCATCATCTCGCCGCGCATACGGTCACTCGTGTCGTCGTCGGCAAAGCGGCGCACCTCGGCGCGTGCCAGCGAATCAACCGTCATGCGCTCCTTACCGTTTAGCCCCAGATCGGACCACGCAAGCATGTACGGCCAGGCGCGCTCGACAAACGAACGGGCCGAGACGATCGGCACCGTCGGCAGCATGCGACGAGCAGCCTCGCCCTGGCGCACAAGCATCAGCAGCAGTGAGCAGGCCTCGGGCTTGCCGGTGGCCATCGGGATATCGTCAAAGGGACGGTTGCGGTCCACGTGCGACTCAAGCGCACCATCGACCTCGCCCGGCTCAAGCCCGCCCAGCAGCTGCGCCGCGCGATCGAGCATATCAACCGGGCCGGCGAGCGTCGAGAGCGCCTGCGCCAACACGCGATCCATGCAATCCTCCACCGCGTTGAGCGTCACGAGCTCTTGGGGCACCACGGCCGAGGCGCGGTTGCGCACGCGTGCCACAAACTCGAGCGTCGACAGATACACGTCGCCAAAGGGCGCAAAGTCGCCCTGATAGCCGCCGGACAGCGCGGGCGCCGCCAGCGCGTACTCGGTCTTGGAAAGCGGGCTCAGCGCCATAGCGCCCAGCTCGAGCGCCGTATCCTCGAGCATCAGGCCCAGCGCACGCGAACGCAGGCGTTCGGCATCGCCCGCCGACACGTCGCGGTCGAGCACGCGCGCCGCATCCGGCGCATCGCGCTCGACGGTGCGGATGTGCAGGCGCTCGGCGATTGAGCGCACAGCAGAACAACGGGCGGCCTCGGCTTCCTCCTGCGCCGGCGTAAAGATGCGATTGCGCCCCAGCACCAGGCCAATCACATTACGCGGACCCAAGGCATCGACGGCAAGCGCTGCCAACAGGGACGACGGCAAATCGCCCTCGAGCGCCACCACGGCACGCGACGCACCGCGGGCGCGGGCATTGTCGCGCACGGCAAGCACCAGCGCCTGCCACAGCCACTCCTCGGAGCGAAACTGGGGCAGCTCATGGTCCTCCAGGGCATCGAGCATCACGCCGCGCTGAATCTCCTGAACCAGCAGACTCTCTTCAAAACACGGCGCCTGGGCCACCACGCGTCCGCAGTCGTCAAGCACAAACGACCCGCCGGTATACACCGACTCGTCATAGGCGCCGACCGGCGCCATGCAGGCAAACCACACGCTGCGCTTGGATGCGATCTTGCGGTAGGCGCCGCTGCGAACGGCGGCAATGGCGGCGGTCTCGCGGTTGGTCATGTCAAACGCATTAAACTGGAAATAGGCAATGAGGTCGACACCGGTCGGCAGCATCTCGAGCTCGCGATCCAGGTCAAACACCACGGCGATGCGCACGCCGTCCACGTCAAACACCGGCGGTGCCCAACGTGTGTCGTTGTTCTCACCGCGCTGCAGGGCAATACTTGCGCGCGCAGGCACCACGCGACCATCCTTAAGCATCATATAGTCAAGCAGGGGCTGGCCCTCAAACGAAACCGCAGCGGGCACGATGCAGATCATATCGAGCTCTTGGATGCGCTCGGCAACGCCCGTCAGGCCCGTCAGCATATCGTGCTCAAAATCGGCAGCGCCCACCAGGCTGACCGGCATGGCACCCATAAAGAGCGGGGCCGGAACGCACAGCACACGCGTGCCGCGCTCATGGGCCAAGCGAGCCTGGTCCTCGATGCGGCCGCAAATGCCCTCAATATCACCCAGGCGCATATCGATCTGTGCAAGTGCGAGCTTCATGGCCCAGCCCTTTCCGTCGTAAATCGTCGTTGTCGTAGTAAAAGCGCCGGCCGCATAATGCAGCCGGCGCTCGCATGTGCATATGCTAGCTATGATACCCCGAGCGGGGGCGCGCTCCTAGAACGTCGCGGACCACAGCCCATGCAGGTTGCAGTAGGCATAGACGGTACCGGTCTTGGAGCCGCCAGCAAAAAACGTCGTGGGCTTCATGCCGGGCTCGAGGTAATGGACCTCCAGGCGCCCCTCGGCCTCAAGCGCGATCCACTCGATGTAGTGCTCGGGCAGCATGGGGTGCTCCGTCGAACCCACGCGTGCGCGAATGACGTGGCCGTCGCGCTCGATCTCGACAACAGGCACGTGCTTCTCGTGCGCCGCGTCCTCGGTGTTCGCCGTCAGCTCCGTGCAGCCGGCAGGGGTCGCAACGTCGTCGCCAAGGGCAGCAATGAGCTTGCCATTGGAATCCTTAAAGAATTTCGCCATGATGTTCTCCTTTGCTGATGTGCCAATATTCCTGATGCTTCTTATGCCCAAAGGCAGGCAAACCATCCACGGCACGGCAAATGAACACATAACGGGCGAGGCAAGCGGTCGGGCCAGGACGAACCGATGACCTGGCCCGACCTGGCAGCCCCATCCCGCGCGCAGCTAGCGACCATCGCCGCCCAGCAGCGCCAAAACATCTTCGCGGGTAAACAGCGCCGACGAGATGCCGTCGCCGCCGAGCACGCTGTTGACCAGGTCGCGCTTGGACTCCTGCATCTGCATAATGCGTTCCTCGATCGTGTCCTTGGCGATGAGCTTATACACGGTCACGGTATGTTGCTGGCCAATGCGGTGGGCGCGGTCAGTCGCCTGGTCCTGCGCGGCCACGTTCCACCACGGGTCGTAGTGAATGACCACGTCGGCCGCCGTCAGGTTAAGGCCAACGCCGCCCGCCTTGAGCGAAATCAAAAAGACCGGAACCTCGCCCGCTTGGAACTGCGCGACCATCTTGGCGCGGCTCTCCTTGGACGAAGCACCCGTGAGCTTAAGGAAAGCAATGTCCTCCTTGGACAGGCGTTTGCCGATGATATCGAGCATGCCCGTAAACTGGCTGAACAACAGGATGCGATGCCCGCCGTCGAGTGCGCCGTGCACGAGTTCCATGCACGTATCGAGCTTGGCGCTCCCCGCCTTGTAATCCTCGTAGTGTAGACGCGGGTCGCAGCAGATCTGGCGCAGCTTGGTGAGCTCGGCGAGCACCTTGAGCTTGTCTTTCTTAAACTCGGATGCCTCGCGGTGCTGCACCTGCTGGGCGATGCGGTCCTGGTTTGCCAGGTAGAGCTTGCGCTGCTCGCCGGTAAGCTGCGCCATCACCGTATCCTCGATCTTCTCGGGCAGGTCGGCCACCACCTCTTCCTTGACGCGACGCAGCACAAACGGCGACACGAGCGCCTGCAGACGAGCGGCACTATCGCCCTCAGCATGCTCGACGGGACTTTCAAAGCGCTTGGCAAATGAGTCGCGCGTGCCCAGAAGGCCCGGCATCAAAAAGTCGAAGATGCTCCAGAGCTCGGACAGGCGGTTTTCGATGGGCGTGCCCGTCAGGGCAAAGCGCACGCCGGCCGGCAGGCGCTTGGCGGCGCGGGCCACCTGGGTGAGCGGGTTTTTAATGTACTGGGCCTCGTCGAGTACCACGCGGGCAAAGTCCTGCTCGACGTATTCGTCGATGTCGCGGCGCATGAGGTCATACGACGTCACGACCACGTTGTGCTCGGCTGCGCCGGCAATTTGCACGCGACGCTGGGCTTTGGCGCCCACGATGGCGCACACATCAAGCGAGGGGGCAAAGCGCTCCAGCTCGGCGGTCCAGTTGTACACAAGCGACGCGGGGCACACCACGAGCGTGGGCTTGGTATCCCCCGCTTCCACGCGCGCCAGAATGTGCGCGATCATCTGCAGCGTTTTGCCCAGGCCCATATCGTCGGCCAAGATGCCGCCAAGGCCCAGGTGCTCAAGCGAGCCGAGCCACTGGTAGCCGTCGACCTGATAGCCGCGCAGCGTGGCCTTGAGCGAGACGGGTACCGTAAAGTCCATCTTGCCGAGCGTGTCCAGGCGCTCGACGGTGCGGCGGAACGCCGCGTCGCGATCGGCCTCGAGCGCCGGCGTGCGCGCGATCATGCTGTCGACAAACAGGGTGCTCGACGCGGGAAGCGACACGCCGTCGAGCAGGTCGACGGCATCGACGCCCAGGTCCTCGGCAAGACCAAACGCGGCACGCGCTCCCTCGTCCAGGCGCACGATATCCCCGGACGTAAGGCGCGCGAACGTCTGGTGGCGCTTATACGAATCGAGATAGATGGCAAGGTCAGCCGCCGAAAGCCCGCTCGCACCCAGCTCGACGTCGAGCAAGTTGCTCTTGACGGTGGCGCGCACCGAGAGCTTGGGCGCAGGGCGGACCGAAATCTGGCGCAGGCGGTCGCTGAGCATGACCTCGCCCAGCTCGGACAGGGCAGACAAGCCCTCGGTCAGCAAGTGGAACAGGCGGGCGTCATCGCGTTCCTCAAACGCCAGGCCGCCCTCGTAAAAGTCGAAATACAGGGCCGCCGTATCCATAACGCGAAACTCCGCCAGCGTATCGCGGGGCGGAACGCCGGGGCGTTGCTCTTCGAAAGGACTGCCCGGAGCACCAAGACTAAAGAGATCTGCCGACCAATCGCCGTAGGTCGCCGTAATCTTGCAGGTCACAAGACCATCGTCGACGCCAATCGCCATGGCAAAGCTCGGCTCGGGCGCCACGGTATCGAGCGCAGTGGGAGCGGTCAGGTCGGTGTAGTCGCGCAAAATGGGCAGCGCCATGCGGCAGAACTCACCCACCTGGTCGGCGGCGATATGGACCGGCGTGCGGCAGGGCAACAAGTGCGAAAGGAACGGCGCCGCATGTTGGGCAAACGCCGTGTCGGTACGGCGTGCGCGGCGTGTATCGACCAGATAGGCTGCGTCGCCCGCGACAAAGCAGTATGTATCGGCCGGCAGGCGCAAGTCGTAGCTGTCACCAGCCGCCGGCGCGATTTTGGCGGCAAGGAGCGGTGGGCGCTTAGCCGGGACTTCGCCCTCCCCCTGCGGCGACGACTCGACTGCCACCTCGTAGGAACGATGCGTCGTCGTCCCCCGCGACCAAGCAGGCTCAAAGGACATGGTCCTGCCGCGCAGCAGGTCCAGCACGGACACGATGGAATACTCGGATACCGGCAACTGACGCTCGGCGACAAAGCCGCTGCGGGCAAAGTCATACGATGCCGAGCGCGAGCTCGTAATATCGCCTAGGTAGGCGACCGTCATTGCGATAAAGTCGAGCAGCTTTGTCGACACGTCATCGAAAGCCTCGGGCACATGGGCAAACGTAAGCTTCTTGCCATAGGAGAACGTACCGCCGCGCACATAGGCATCGGCCATGCCGTCGATATCCTTAACCACGTAGGACACCGAACCGCAGCGAATGCGAAACTCGAGCGCCCAGTTAAAGCGATCGGCAAACAGCGGATTGTAGTACGGCACCAGCGAGGGCTCCAGCACCGCTTTGGGCGCATCGGGGTCAATGGTGCCGGCGAGCTTGCGGCGCATGGCCGCGAGCTCGTCCATGCGCGCGTCCGAAAGATCGAAAAGCGCCGCCACAAGGCTCGGGCTCGTGGGGACGGGCGCCGGGAAGGGAAAATTGGGGTTGACCGCAGATGCGGTGGGCGCGGGGCGCGTGGGCTGCTTGGACTGTGTGGGCGGTACTGTAAACGTGCGGACCGGTGTGCGCAAGCCCTCGACGGGCTCGGCGCCGCTGGCATCCAGATACGCCAGCGCCGTGGCGATGGCGTGCTTGCACATGCCGGAATAGCGGAAGGAGGCGGGGCAATCGCAGTCGTAGTCGATAACCTCGTGCTCGTCCATGTCGAGCGCCACGTGCGTCTTGTACAGGTCGCCGCGCGAGCCGCGCACCGAGCCCTCGATGTTCACGTTTTTGGAGAAGCGCGAGCCGGAGTCCTCAAACGACAGCACGGCGCCGTTGAGCATGAGCGAGCGCCCCTTCATAAAGGTACTGCTGAGCGCCGCCTCCTTACGAAGCGCCTGCACAAACGTCCCCTGCGCCATCACTTCCTCCAATCTCGCATGCCAAATGATTTTTCTGGGACGGGGATGAAAAATCATTCCCGTCCCAAAAAGACTGGTCTTCCGCCACACGTCACCCAAAATGATTTTTTAATCCCCGTCCCAGAAAAATCATTTTAGATCACCGTCACGCGGCCTTGGGTACCCACGATGGCCTTGGCCTCTGCCAGCAGCGGAATCGAGCGTGCGTTGACCTTGGCCGGCACCTCGGCACGCAGTACGCGCCCGTCCACCTGCTCGATAAAGATCTCCACGCGGTCGCCGCCCGGGTTGGCGGTAAGCACCGTGGCAAGACGCGCCATATTGCCCTGGCTAAAGCGGCTGTTGGGCACCATGACCTCAAACACCTTGGGCTTGTTGTTCTCCTCGTTAAGCTCAAGCGGCACGATCTCCTGCGCGATGATCTGGTCGCCGCGGTCCGAACGCTCGAGCTTGCCCTTAATGCGCACAAACGCGTCGGACAGCTGCGCGCCGGTCTCGGGATCGACCTCGCCGTACAGGTACCCCTCGGCCTCCTTGTAGGTCTTGGGGAACACCACGACCGTGGCCTCGCCTTCCATGTCCTCGAGCTGCACGATGCCCATGGGATCACCGTTTTTGGTCACGCGCTTGGACACGCTCGAGACCATGCCGGCCCACCACAGTGCCTTACCCTCGGGAATCTCCTGGTTAATGGTACCGCCCGTGGGGTTTTGTACCTCGTAGCCAGTGTCGATCTGCGAGAACGAGAAGTCGCGTGCCTTGGCTAGTGCATACTCAAACGGGCGCAGCGGGTGGTCCGAGACATAGATGCCCAGAACCTCCTTCTCCTGGCTCAGCTTAAGGTGGCGGTCCCACTCCTGGCCATCCGGGTCGGGCACGCTCACCTCAAAGCCCGAGCCCTCAACGTCGCCAAACATATCGAAGAACGACGTCTGGCCGCTCGCACGATCCTTCTGGCGCTTCACCGCGGCATCGATGATGTTCTCGGGGTTGTTCTTATCCACAAAGTGCATCATCTGGCGGCGCGGATAGCCCGTGGAGTCGAAGGCGCCTGCCTTGATGAGCGATTCGATCACGCGGCGGTTGGCCTGGCTGGAGTCCACGCGCTCGACAAAGTCGTGCAGCGTCTTAAACGGACCGCCCGCCTCGCGCTCGGCGATAATCGCCTGCGCCACGCCAGTGCCCACGCCGCGGATGCCGGCCAGACCAAAGCGCACGCCCTCCTTGGTAGCCGTGAACTCGGTACCCGACTCGTTGACATCTGGCGACAGCACGGGAATGCCGTCGTGACGGCACGCCGAGACGTAGTGAACGATCTTGTCGGTCTTGCCCGTATAGGACGTCAGAACGGCCGCCATGTACTCGTGCGGATAGTGCGCCTTGAGCCACGCCGTCTGCATAACCAGGATGGCGTAGCCGGCGGAGTGCGACTTGTTAAAGGCGTAAGATGCAAACTCGAGAACATCGTCCCAAATCTTCTGGGCGACCTCGCGCGTGTAGTTGTTCTTGATAGCGCCGTTCATCCAGTGGTCGTAGGTGGTCTCGTCCGAGCCATCCTCCCAGTGCAGCACCGTCGAGGTGAGCAGCTTGATCTTTTTCTTAGCCACGGGCTTACGGATACGCGAGTCCGATTCGCCCTTGGAAAAGCCGCACATCTCGACGGAGATGAGCATAACCTGCTCCTGGTAGACCATAGTGCCGTAGGTTTCGCCCAGGATGTCGTCCAGGCGGTCGTCGTAGGAGACCGCCGGCTCCTTGCCGTTCATACGGTTGATGTAGGACGAGACCATGCCGGCGCCCAGCGGGCCCGGGCGGTACAGAGCGATCAATGCTACGACGTGCTTGTACTCGGTGGGCTTCATGTTCTTGATCGTGGCCGTCATGCCGGCGGACTCGACCTGGAAGACGCCGGCGGTGTGGCCGGAGCCCATGAGCTTAAAGATCTCGGGGTCGTCAAAGGGAATCTCTTCCTCTTTGATGTCGATGCCGAAGTTCTTTTTGATGTTTGCCTTGGCCTTGGAAATAACCGTCAGCGTGCGCAGGCCCAAGAAGTCCATCTTGAGCAGGCCCATGTCGGCGACGGTATGGCCCTCGTACTGGGTAATCTCGACGCCGCCCTTAGTATCGAGCTTGGTGGGCACGTGCTCGTTGACGGGGTCGCGGCAGATCAGAACGGCGCACGCGTGCACGCCCTCGCCACGGGTGAGGCCCTCGATCGAGAGCGCCGTGTCGATGATGCGGCGGGCGTCGTCGTCCTTTTTATAGGCCTCGGCAAAGTCGGGGTTAAACAGATCCTCTTTGCCGGGTTGCTTTTCGAGCACCTGCTTGAGCTTGACCTTGGGGTCGCTCGAGACCATCTTGGATAGGCGCTGGCCCATGTAGACCGGGTAGTCCAGAACGCGCGCGGCATCGTTGATGGCCTGCTTGGCCTTGATGGTCGAGTAGGTGATAACGTGGGTGACCTTCTCGGGGCCGTAGAGCTGGCGAACGTGCTCCACGACCTCGAGGCGCCGCTCATCGTCGAAGTCCATATCGATATCGGGCATCTCGGTACGCTGCGGGGACAGGAACCTCTCGAACATCAGGCCGTTCTCGAGCGGGTCGAACGCGGTGATGTTCATGGCGTAGGCGACGATAGCGCCGGCGGCCGAGCCACGGCCGGGGCCGACGCCGATGCCGTTGTCCTTGGCCCATTGCACGTACTCGGCAACGATCAAAAAGTAGGCGGCAAAGCCCTTGTCGCAAATGACCTTGTATTCGTACTCAAAGCGCTCTTTGATGTTGACGCCACCGATCTCGCGCGTAGCCCAGTCGTCGCCGTAATGCTGGCGCAGGCCCTTCTCGCACTCGCGGCGGAACTGGCTCTCGTGCGTCTCGCCGGGATCGAGCAACGGGAAGCGCGGCAGGATGATGGAGTCCCAGTCCAGTTCCACGTAGCACTTGTCGGCGATCTCGAGCGTGTTGTCGCAGGCCTCGGGGCAATACGGGAACATCGCCCGCATCTCCTCCTCGGTCTTCATGTAAAACTCCGAGCCGGTCATGCGCATGCGGTTGGGGTCGTCGACCTTGGCGTTCATACCGATGCACATGATGACGTCCTGCACGGGCGCGTCCTCGCGGCGCAGGTAATGGAAGTCGTTGGTGGCGATGACCTTGACGCCCACCTGCTTGGCAATGTCGATGAGCGTGCGGTCCATCTGCTCATCGGTCAGGCCGTTGTCGGTGGTGATGCCGTGTTCCTGGATCTCGATGTAAAAGTCGCCGGGGTCGAAGGTGTCACGGAAGGTCTCGGCCCACTTGATGGCGCCTTCCATGTCACCGCGGTCGATGTACTTGGGGATGATGCCCGCGATGCAGGCGCTCGTGCAGATCATGCCCTTGGCATGGCGGCGCAGGTTGTCGAGCGTTACGCGCGGCTTGTAGTAAAAGCCCTGCACGGCGGCCTCGGAGACCGTCTGCATCAGGTTGACGTAGCCTTCCTGGTCCTTGGCCAGGAGGATCATGTGGTAGAGCTCGGGCTTGTGGTCGCGGGCAAGGGTCTCGTCCGGCGTAAAGTAGACCTCGCAGCCAAAGATGGGTTTGATGACCAGCGGCGGCTTGAGCTCGTCGATATTGCCTTTCTCGTCCCACATGGCCATGTCTTTGACGTACTGGGCATGCTCGCGCGGGTTTGCCTCGGGGTCGGGCTCCACCAGCTCGTCGCGGCGGTCCTTTTCCAAGAAGGCCTTGTCGTGGCTCCAGGTTTTGTACTCGGGCGTGTTGTGGTTGACGGCGTCGCAGGCCAGCGCCAAGTCGGGCACGCCATACATGTAGCCGTGGTCGGTAATGGCCACGGCGGGCATGCCAAGCTCAACGGCACGGTTGACCATATCCTGGATACGGGTTGCGCCGTCGAGCATGGAGAAAACAGTGTGATTGTGCAGATGGACGAATGCCATGTAATGAGCTCCGATGCGGGTTCGTGATCTTAGGGTTACGATTCTACCGCACGGCGCGGACGGCACCCGAACCTAGCCCAAACCCACACGGCTCCTCTTGCAGTTGCGGTGAAATGCGGACTGTTTGGCGGCTTTTTTGGCCAAAACATTCCGTATTCCACCGCAAGTTATCTGAGGGCTAGAGATTGTAGGTGACCACTTGAGGTTCGGCGGGATTGACGAAGATGGTTGGATTCGCCTGCTCCACGCGAACGAACTTGACGGTCACGACCTCAAAGCCCGCCTTGTGCAGAACATCCGAATAGACGCGCGCCTGCAGGGCGTGCTTCTCGAGCAGCTGGTCGGGTGTCTCATCCGGCGTGCCACCCGTCTTGTAGTCGATGACCAGCGCGCGTGACGGATCGGCCGGGTCGGTCGCCAAAGCGTCGATGGCGCCCTCGGCATATGCACCGTAGCGAGCGATGTCCTCGTCCTCGCAGCCCAGCGAAAAGAACGGCACCTCGGCGCGAACGCACGGCCACGCGAGCAGGTCGGCACGAACAGCCGACTTGAGCCAGCGGTCCAGGGCAACGTCGAAGCGCTCGCGCTGCTCCGGCGTCAGGCGCCACAGACGCGCCAGCGCTTCGGCGCGCGCGGTGGGCAGCTCATCGGCACCCATCTCGATGAGCCACTGGCAGGCGGCGTGGAAGGCCGAACCCAAGGCCATGGGATTGCCGGCAGGCTCGACAGCAGCCACGTCTGCATCGGCCATTTCCGAGCCGTCCGACTCTGCATCATCGCCGGACTCGTCCATGGGCACACGCGCCTCGGCGGCACGGTCTTCCGTCTCGGCATGGAGCGCCGCGGCGATTGACGAGTAGCTATACGAGTCACGCGCCGGAAACGGACAGATGCCCATGCGCACGCCCACTGCCTGGGGATACACAAGCTCAAACGAATCGGGCTTGGAGTCGGCAGGACCGGGCACAGTTGAGTGCGCAGCATTATCAGCAACATCGACATCGCCGCGAACAAGCCTACCCTCGGCATCCAGCGAAGCGTTAGCCTCAAACGCCTGCTCACCAAAGGTAAAGTCCGCCAGCGAGATGAGCTCGTAATCGCCCGGCTTGGAGTTGTCGAACACCAAACGGTCGCCATCGAGCTGCGGCATGTCCAGGCTGTCAGTCGGCAGGATGCGGCGCAGCACGTCGTAGGTCAGATCGGCCTCGACGTCGAAGGTCGGCGCACACAGCTTGCCGCGGCTCACACCGGCATCCATCGCCAAGATCACCAGCTCGCCCGCTCGCGTCATGGCAACGTAGAGCAAGCGGGCCCGTTCCTCGAGCGAAAGCCGCAGGTCGTCGTTACGCAGGCGGGCAAATGCCTCGGCGGGAGAGCCCGTCGCACAGACGTCCTCCATGAGCTCCGGCGGGAGCCACAGCGACGTACCCTTGCCCTTAAACGCATGCTCAAACTGTTTTTTGACGTCATCGCCCTTCACAAAGGTACCGTCGGCGAGCTTAACGCCGTCGAAGCGTGCCGGCAGTGCCACGACCTGCGCTCCGCCCTCGACGCGACCCATCTGTGCCGCACCGGACGATTTGCGCACGCCAAAACACTCGGCAACCGCCACGACCGGATACTCCAGGCCCTTGGACGCATGCACGGTCATGATGCGCACCGCGCCGTCGCCCTCCTCGTTGAGGGCGCCCGGGGCCTCCTTGCCCGCCAAGAAGCGGTCGAAGGCGAGCGCGATGGAGCGCGGAGAATTGCCGAGCTCGGCCTCTGCCTCGGCCACGGCGTCGAGCGCCTTGAGCACGTTGGCGGCAATGGCCTTGCCCTCGGGGCCGCGCTGCGCCAGACGCACGAACCAGCCGGAGGCATTGACCACATCGCGCGCGATGGCGGCGAACGAATCGCGGCCCACGCGACGAAGCGCATACCGCAGCACCTCGCGGGCGCGCGTCACGAGCGGCAGGTTCTGCAATCCCGGCACATCGGAATCGCTCATGATGCCCACATCGATATTACGGCGCGACGTCTCGCCCGTCTGCTCGTCGAGTTTGGTCGCCAGCGCCAGGAACTCCTGGGCGCCGAGTGCAAACATCGGCGAGGCCAACAACGGCATGAGACCCTGCGCCGTATCGGCCGGATTGGCAAGCGCGCACACCAGGGCGCGCACCGTTTGGACCTCGGCAGCCTGGGCAAAGACCGAACCTCCCGCGATAACGCAGTCGAGTCCCTGGTCGCGGAAAGCCTGGGCGTAGACGTCGGCATTAGTCATACGGCCCAGCAACAACACCATGCTGCCCTGGGGCTGGCCCGCTTTAACGAGCGCTTGGAACCGCTCCGCAATCGCACGAGCTTTCGCCTGCGTTCGCTCCTGCGTGTTGCCACCGACAACGAACAGCGCCTGGCGGCGCGAAGCCTTTGCCTTGAGCTTGTCCTTGCGTTTGTCGCTCGGTTCAAGATCCAAGAACCCCTGCATCAAACCACCGGTGTCGCCGTCAAAGACGCGCGCCACATAGCGCAGTACCTCGTCGTGACTGCGGAAGTTGCGCACGAGCTTAACGAGCTCGCCGGCGGGGGCATCGGATGCGAAAGCCGTCACGGGCGCCGTCGTCGATCCCACCTTGCGCTCCTGGCGGCGAAACACCTCAACCTCGGCGCCACGGAAGCGGTAGATCGACTGCTGTGCATCGCCCACGGTGCACAGCGCACGCTCACCCGTGCCCGTCAGATAGCGAATCAAATCGACCTGCATCTGATCGGTATCCTGGAACTCGTCGATCATGACCATCTTAAAGCGGCCCTCGTAGGCGGCTCGGATGGCGGGATGATCGCGCAGCGCCTCGTATGCCATGCGCAACAGATCGTTATTGTCGAGCGCGGACTGGTCGGCCTTGAGCGCACGGTACTCCGCCTCTACGGCACGGGCAAGCCCCACCAGCGCATCGAGCGCCGGGCCGCCGCAGGCAAGCACGATATTGATAAACGCATCGGCGGCCTCGGCCTTGAGTAGCTCCACCTGCTCCTTAGGAAACGCCTTGCTCGCCCGAGGCATGCTGCACGACATCATGAGTCGCGCCGCATCCTCCATGGTTTTGCCGCTCGCCTCAAACGCGTCGATGGCGTCGAGTGCCACCTGCGCTTTCTCGGTCGTGGCCTTGCTTGCGCCCAGCGCCGCACGATAGGCATCGGCAAGCGCCGAGGTGTCGGCCTGGCCACGCGCAACGCGCACATCGTCCATGCCGCCCGGAAGCTGGCTCGAGAGCTCCAGCAGGTCGCGCACCAGGCCTTTGATGGTGGTACCGGCGCCAAACGTCCCGCCCTCGCCCGCCATGGGATACCAGGCGTAGAGGGCCTTAAGCGAAGCGGCGAGCTCGGGCGCGGCATCGGGCGCCGTCGCGCGCCCCAGCACATGCTCAACAGCCTGATCCATAAGCTCGTCGGTATCGGTGAGCACCGTGAACTCGGGATCGATGCCCAGCTCCAGCGCATGCGCGCGCAGGATACGCGAGCACATGCCGTGGATGGTCGAGATCCAAGCGTCGTCGACCGTCAGGGCCTCTTCGTCCATACCCTCGTCGATAAGCGCACGGCGCACACGGTCGCGAATCTCGGCCGCGGCGTCTTTGGTAAAGGTAATGGCGAGCACCTGGTCCAGATGCTCGACAAACGGACCGGATTCGGGCGAGAGCGCGTAGACAATGCGGCGCGTGAGGGTAAAGGTCTTGCCCGAGCCGGCACCCGCCGAGACAAACAGCGGGCGGTCGAGCGTTTTGACGACTTGCAGCTGTTGCGGCATCAAAGTCGAAAGATCCATGGTCTACACGTCCCTCCTTACAAACGTTCCTTCGTGGTTATACGAGCAGCGCGCATGCGCGGCCTGCGCCGACGTCGGATCGACAGCGGCGACGTCGCCCGCCTCGAGCTCGCGCAGGCGCTCGGCAATGCCGGTCTCCACGCGGTCGAGCAGCGCATCGAAGTCCATGTTGCCGCCCTCGCCCGGAAAGCCCTTCTTGAGGCCCGGGATGCGACCGTCGCCGCGCTCTTCCTCGAGCAGCTCGGCACTCGCCGCGCCGCGCAGCGCGGGCTTGCCACCCTTGGTCGAAAAATAGAGCGCAGCACGGGTATCTAGGCCCAGCGCCCGACGCATGGCCTGGGCGTAGATGAATGTCTGGGTATGGGGCGGCAGCCAGCGCGGGTCGTCGATGGGGGCCTCGCCCGACTCCTCGTCGCGCACCGTAGGATCGGCGAGCTTAAACTCCTCGACACCCGAACGATGCTTGTAGTCGATTACCACGGCGCGATTCTCGGCATCCACATCCACGCGGTCGATGCGCCCACCGAGCGGCCAACCGGCATACTCGACCTTAAGCTCATTAAAGGCGAACTCAAGGTAGCGCGGGGCAAAGGGGGCAAGCGCCTCGGACTCGTAGGCAAGCACGCCGTCCAGCTGCGGCAAGATCTCGGCCACTTGGCGCTCCTCCACTGGAGAGAGCGGCACCAGCGGGCCCTCGGTACCGCGCTTGCCGGCGTGCTCGGCCAAGGTCTCGTCAAAGACCTCGCGCAGCAGCTCCTGTGCGCGCGGCAGGTTCTCGGGCGTCACGCGCTCCATGCCCTCTTGGGGCAGACGGGCATGCAGATGTTCCAGCACGTCGTGGACGAAGTTGCCCTTCTCCATGTTGCCAAAATCCGCGTCGATAGACTGGGGCTTGACGCGATATGAGACAAACCAGCACAGCGGGCAGGTGGAATAAGCCTCGATCTGCGAGGCGGACGTCAGACGCGGCACGAGCGGCGCGCCCTCGCCCTCGCCATCGCGACGGCGCAGGACCAGATATGGAACGGCCTCGGCGCTCAGATGCTGAGGGGCTTCACAGGTCACGCGCTCGCGCTTGAGACCTTCGCCTGCTGCGGGATCGAAGTCCCTTACGATATCGCCCTCGCCCACGCAATTCGCCTTGTCGGCGCCTGCGGCCTTGTCGTCGTCAGTGGCCTTAGCGTCGTCAGCTGCCTTGTCGTCGTCAGTGGCCTTAGCGTCGTCAGCTGCCTTGTCGGCGTCTGCGGCCTTAGCAGCTTCAGCGGCCTCGGCATGCGCCCGCAACTCGGTCCACGCGGCAGCCGGATAGCACTCACGCGCCTGGCGATCGTGCGTCACGCGCGCAAGCGCAACCGGGCCGCGTGCCGCCTGCATCGCGTGGCCAAAGCGCACGCGCAGCAAGGCCGCGGGCTCAAGCGTCACGCCCTCGCGACCAAGGCTCGCCGTCAGCGTGGCCAGCGGACCCTCCTCATGTGAGAGCGGATAGCTGTCCAGATCGACATCGGCAAACAGCACGGCATCGTAGGTGCCGGGGCGCAGGGCCGCCGCATCGGCAAGCGAAGCAAAACGAACCTGAGCACGCGGCGCGCGGTCAACCTCGTAGGTCTCGTAATCGTAGGCGGTGCTACGCTTGTCCACCTTGGTGCGAACGCCATCGAGCACGGGCACGGTCGCGGCCTGCGACACGTCGAGCGCGCGGGCGCCGTTCATAAGGATGTCGATGACATGGCGCAGCAGGGCCACCTCCGCCTGGCGACGGGCTTGGCCATCCAAGCTGCCCAGCGAGCGATCGGGCAACGCCTCGGCAACGGCAAGCATGGCCTTGAGCGCCGTCACGGGCTTGTCACGCCACAGCGCCTGGAACACGTCCGAGACCACACACGGCACGTTCTTAAACCAGTTTTCGTCACTCGCCGCCTTGCGTGCGCCCCTCACCTGGCCTTGGACGCTCTGCAGCAGGCTCTTAACGCCCGCGGTAGTCTTGCTGCGCGAGAGACGCATATTCTTATCGAAGGTTCGAGCATTGGCGGCATCAGCACCCGAAAGCGGACTGTAAATCCAGTCGGTAAGCTCCGGCGCGGGCCACCACTCGGTCTTTGACGCTATGCCCTCATCGGCGGCCTTCATGCGCTCGATCAGGCCGGCAAGTGCCGCAAACTGCCTGCCCGCAATGGACTGGGAAAACGCCGTGAACTCATTTGTCTCGGCGGCGATATGACGAGCCGCCAGACGAGAGGCGAGCTCACCGAACAGCTGGGGTGCCCGGGCAGAAACGACGAGCACGCGCACGGGGTCGACGGGCGTTGCGGTAGCTTTATCGGCCTTGGACTCCTTGTGCGCTTTCACCAACTTTTCGATGGCGTCCGCATAGACATGAGCACGGGCATGGGGGCCGGCGACCTCAATGAAGGTAGGCTGAGCGGCGGTCCCGCAAGCGGCATCAGACGCGACGGCGTCCTCCCCCAGCGGCGCGACCTCAAACAGCACACCGCGGGCATCAAATGCCGTGGCAAGCTCCTCGCGCATCGCCGACTGCTCGCGGGCAAGCAACACGACGACTTCTCCCCCATTGTTCGCCACGGCAGACAGCAGCTCGAGCAGACCGTGCGTAAACGACGTGATACCGCGCACGCATACGGCGCGGGTGCACGCCGGCAGGCTATCGGCCAGGGCACCGGCCATAATGTCAGCCGCCTCGCAGGGCTCGACCATATCTCGACGGTCCAAACCGCCCGCATAGGTGCGCAAAAGCTCGAACACACGAGCCTCGGCATCGCTTTTTGGCTCCGGCTGGCAATTGTCGCCACGGCATCGCTCGGCACCCGTCCCCGCCACACCAGGCAGCACATCGCGGGCCATGCGCGCAAGCATGCGCACCGTGCCCTGGCTGCGCGAAAGCGGCTGCAGGTCGGCATCGCCGAGACGCGTGACCATGTCCGAGAACAGCATCTGGCGCTGCAGGTTGTCGACGAAACCGCGCCCGTCGCCCAAAAGCTCCCAAAGCGAGCGAAGCCACGATGTAGGCGTCTTGTAGTCGATACCCAGCGAAACGCCGGCTTCCGCCGCATCATGACGACACAGGTCGAGCTCGGCAAACGTAGGTGCCAGCAACACGGCACGCCCGCGGCGGGCAATAAGGTCGGCAAGCAGCGCCGACTCGGCACCGCTCAAATCCGTGCCGGCATTGGTGGTATAGATTCGAACAGGCATGGTCCTCCACTCAAACCGTTCGCAATAATCAATGCATCCATCCTACCCGCCCGAGCGGACAGATTTGCCCCACGCCAACAGATTTGATCCCTTGAGGACGGAGGAAAACGGATCATCGAGGGGGTCAGTCTAACCCGGTGATCCGTTTTCCTCCGTCCCCAAGGGATCAAAAAACCGCCCCCGGAGGAGCGGTTTTGCACAATTCGTTTTTGGCGCGGCCTACTCGCCATCCTCCAGCTTAATGAGGATCTTGCGGTAGCCACCGTACTCGCCGTTGAGCGCCTTGGACACACGGCTCACCGTGGTGGACGAAGCGCCGGTACGCGCCTGAACCTCGACATAGGGCTCGCCCTCGTCCAGGTAACGCGCGACCTGCAAACGCTGCGATAGATCGCAAATCTCGCGCGGCGTGCAGATATCGGTCAAAAACGCTTGGATATCCTTCTCGTCGTCCAAAAGGCTAAATGCGTGGACCAGCTGCTTGACATCAGGCTTGTCAAACATGTTCTCGATATTCATCGATCACCGCCAAACCCGCCAAAAGGCATCGAAGTTGATACTGACATCGGGCATCGTTCGCCCGTTCTATGCAATAGGGCAACGCCTGTGGCTTTTGCCCGTAGCAGTTTAGCACACCACCAAACTAAAGCGACAAGACTCTCTGCCAGCGGCACATTTTCTAGGACGAACGCCGTTTTGAAACCGAATGCGCACGCAAGCTCCACGAATATCTGAGACAATGGGCGGCCGAACAGGGCCGAGCCCGCGCATCCATCCGAGTTGCAAAGGTATGTGCCCCTCACGCCCCTCACCACGCCATGCGCAAGAAAGGATTCCCACCATGCGCTTTTTGCTCAACTGGCTTTTGACCTCAATCGCCATCGCGATCGCAACGTTTCTCGTCCCCGGCATTCAGCCCTTCGGCATGGCCGACGCCTGGGTCTGCTTTGCCTTCGTGGGACTGTTCCTCAACATCGTCGACTCGCTCGTCAAGCCGTTCCTGACGGTCATCTCGCTGCCGCTCACTATTATCACGCTTGGTATTTTTCAGCTCGTAGTCAACAGCTTTATGCTCGAGCTGGCCAGCTACCTGTCGGTCAATCTGCTGGGCGCGGGTATCTCCATTGCCGGCTTTGGATCGGCCTTTATGGGCAGCATCCTGGTATCCATCATGCGCAGCATTCTCGACAGCATCGCCAGGAACTAAAGCGACCGGATACGGACCGCCACAACACGCCAAAACGAAGGCCGTCCATCGCAACGATGGGCGGCCTTGTCATTTGCCAAGCCTCAGAGGGCAAGAAAATCGACCATTTCTACCCCGTCCCCAAATGGCAGGTGCGGCTAGATGACGTAGTCGTAGCCCTCGTTGGGGGCGACGAGCGTATCGAGCGTCACGCCGTCGAGGTAGTCGTTAATGAGCTTGTCCAGGTTCTTCCACACGTCGAGCGTGGGGCACTCGTCCGAACGCGAGCAGCCCTTGCAGTCGCCGTCCAGGCATGCGACCGGTGCCAGGCTGCCTTCGGTCAGGCGCAAGATCTCACCCACCGTGTACTGCTCGGGCGGGCGCGTGAGCACATAGCCGCCGCCTTTGCCGCGCATGCCCGAGAGCATATTGGCGCGGACGAGCGTGGCCAAAATGTTCTCCAGATATTTCTCCGAAATCCCCTGCCGCGCGGCAATCTCTTTGAGGGGAATGCGGCCTGCCGCCTGGTGCTCGGCCAGGTCGACCATAACGCGCAGGGCATATCTGCCCTTTGTGGAAACCAACATATATATAGCTGCCTTTCGGTCTTTTAATTCGTAGAAATTCTAGCCGAAAAATTGGTTTTGAAAATACCTATTCCCGTCAAGATGGTTAATCGACTCGTAATAATCTTCTATTTCCTATTGCATTACTAGGCTTTAGTGCCTACTATGCTTGCCAACAGCAAAACGAACAACCCATAAGGTTTGTGGGTTTCGCTGCTACCCACGCCGTAAAACCACACGGTATCCAGTCATTTGAACACTTTGGAGGTTCACCATGAGCAATGTTTACACGTCCATTGATCAGCTTATCGGCCACACTCCGCTTCTGGAGCTCACTCACTTTGAGGCCGATGAGGACCTCAAGGCCCGCGTGCTCGTCAAGCTGGAATACTTCAACCCCGCCGGCTCCGTCAAAGACCGCGTCGCCAAGAACATGATCGACGAGGCCGAGAAGGCCGGCAAGCTCGTGCGCGGCGGCGACTACACCATCATCGAGCCCACGAGCGGCAACACCGGCGTCGGCATCGCCTCGGTGGCGGCCGCCCGCGGCTACAAGGTGATCATCACCATGCCCGAGACCATGTCCGTCGAGCGCCGCAAGCTTATGCAGGCATATGGCGCACAGCTCGTGCTCACCGACGGCTCCAAGGGCATGAAGGGCGCCATCGCCAAGGCCGAGGAGCTGCAGAAGGAGACCCCCAACAGCATTATCGCCGGCCAGTTTGTGAACCCCGCCAACCCCGCCATCCACAAGGCCACGACCGGCCCCGAAATCTGGGATGACACCGACGGCAAGGTCGACATCTTCGTCGCCGGCGTCGGCACCGGCGGTACCGTGACCGGCGTGGGCGAGTTCCTCAAGGAGCAGAACCCCGAGATTCAGGTCGTCGCCGTCGAGCCCGCCACCTCCCCGGTGCTCTCCAAGGGTCAGGCCGGCCCGCACAAGATCCAGGGTATCGGCGCCGGCTTTGTGCCCGACGTCCTCGACACCCGGGTCTACGACGAGATCATCCCCGTCGAGAACGACGACGCCTTTGCCACCGGCCGCGCCGTGGGCCACAAGGAGGGCGTGCTCGTGGGCATTTCGTCCGGTGCCGCCGTGTGGGCCGCGCTGCAGCTGGCCAAGCGCCCCGAGAACGAGGGCAAGACCATCGTGGCCCTGCTTGCCGACACCGGCGAGCGCTACCTGTCCACGGCGCTGTTCCAGGACTAGGGCCCGTCGCCCATAGGTTGAGCCCAGGACGAACCGGTCTCCCCTCTCCCGGCAGTCTGAGCCCATCCCATCAGGGCGCCCCACGAGTCGTCCGAACTTGCTACAATGTCTGCGGCGCGGAACCAGCCTCCCGCGCCGCTTTTCTTTTTTGGCCACATGCCACCAAGGAGAACCTCCCCATGCACAACAAGCGCGTACTCGTCGCCATGAGCGGCGGCGTCGATTCCAGCGTGACCGCGTACCTGCTCAAGCGCCAAGGCTACGAATGCGTCGGTGCCACCATGCGCCTCACCTGTCCCGCGCCCGACCCCATCACGGGCATGAGTAAGGTCGACCGCGACATCGCCGATGCAAAGGCCGTCGCCGAGCGCCTGGGGATACCCCACCATGTGCTCGACCTGCAGCAGACCTTCGACCGCAATGTTATCGAGCGCTTCGTGACCGCCTACCAGGAGGGGTTGACGCCCAACCCATGCATCATCTGCAACCGCCATATTAAGTTTGGCGCGTTGCTCGATGCGGCACTCGATATGGGCTGCGACTACATCGCCACAGGTCACTACGCCAAAACAAGCCAGGCATCCGACGGCACCTGGCAGCTGCACCGCGGCGAGGACCCTAAGAAGGACCAGAGTTACTTTTTGTATTCGCTCACGCAAGAGCGTCTGGCACGCACGATCTTTCCGCTGGCAGGCTTGGACAAAGAGCGCGACGTGCGCCGCATTGCCGCCGAACAGGGCTTCATAAACGCCAAGAAGGCCGAGAGCGAGGATATCTGCTTTATCGCGGACGGCGACTACGCGGGCTATATCGAGCGCCGCTGCGGACATGCCGCCGAGCCGGGCGATATTGTGTGGCGCGACGGCAGCGTGGTCGGACGCCATAACGGCGCGCTGCGCTATACCATCGGCCAGCGCAAGGGCTTGGGCGTCGCGATGGCGCATCCCGTGTACGTAACGGGCGTCGATGCCGCCAACAACATTGTGCATCTGGGCGAGGCCGAGGACCTGACCGCCGCTGCCCTCACGGCCAACGACTGGATCTGGAGCGCCCCCGCCGACCGCATGGAGGCAGAGCTCGATGCCGGCGGCATTCGCGTGGGCGCCAAGTACCGCTACCGTCAGAAAGACCAGGCGGCGACCCTTACACGTGGCGCCGACGGGCAAATGCTGTTGACCTTTGACGAGCCGCAGCGAGCCATTGCCCCCGGCCAAGCCGTCGTCGTCTACCGCGGCGACGTCGTCTTGGGCGGCGGCACCGTTACGGCAGCCATCAGGTAGCCGCGGGATTATCGCCGCACGTGTCGAAGTACCTCAACAGCGGCACTAACCTCGATTACGCGACGTTCGAGGCCGCGGCGAATGGTCTCGAGTCGACCCTCCGCCGTCGCCCATTCGCTCTGCGAAAGAATCTCGATTGCCTCATCAACAAATCCGTTGAGCCGCGATGAATCGAACCAATCGAGCGAATCCGCAAGCGCCAGCTGGACGGAAGGGTCGGGCCCAAACGGCTTAGCGGAAAACCCAAACTCCCCAGCTGCGAGCACGGCAGTTGGTACGTTGTACCACAGGCAGTTGCCGCTATCGAACAGCGGAGCAGGCCTTATCTCCAGGGTGTCGACATTGCGGATGATGCCGAAGTTTCGCCAATGGCGGTCGCTGTTGGCCAAAAGGGCATCGCAGACAATCATCTGCGACATAGACCTTCTCACAGCGGCCTCATCGACACCATGCTTGCCGAGGTAGCAACAGTATCGATCGTATGTCGAGTTTCCCCGCTGGCTACCAAGTGCGCCCTTAACGTAAACAGCCGGAACATATTCCTCGCGGCCGTCAAGAAAGTCGTCGCACAGGCACACGGGGCCATCGAACATGCGCTCAAGCGTGTAAGGAACAAACTCGCCCTCCAACAGCAAGCGACGATGCAGAGCCGTTGCAACCGCCTCGTTAAAGGGCCGTTGGTCGTCCATGCCGCACCCCTTGACCAGGACGCGAACACCGTTGCGAATCATCCACGATTTAGGAAGCTCGCCCTCGGATGTGTTGTCGGGATTTTTAAGACCGATGCCCTCCAGCCAACCCGAACGCCCCTCGGGCGCTGATCGCTCAAAATCATTCTCGAAGTAATTGAGGTTTCGCCATTCGAGCCCGTCGCATTCTGCCGGCCGCAGCCAATAGCAATCCGAAAGCGAGAGGCCCAGGCACTGAACCGGCACCTCAACGCCGTTGACAATCCCCAGCTCGCGGTAGCGTGAGATAAGCCCAGGGCGAACATCGGGCACCGACCGATGGCTCCACCACACGTTGAGCTCCCGTTTATTCACCGTAGGAGAAGAACTCGAGCACGTGCCAAACGGCATCCTCTGCGCATCGAGGACCTCGGCGATTTCGAAGGGAAACTCGCGCGTCGGATCAAATGAGACATGCGCGACCTCATGGTCGGCCGACATCAACGTGAACTTGCGTCCCACATCGGCTGCAGGACGGCGCCCTCGTTTGCGGACCTTTTGATAGGCGATCGCAGAATTGTACTCGACCATCTTCCGTCCGCCCACGATATCGCACGCGAGCGTTCCCGATGCGGCAAGTTGCGATATGCGGGCTTTCGTAACGCCCAACAGGCGGGCGGCATCACCCATAGATAAGTACTCAGATGTATTCATATGCCGCATCACCTCGTTAAGTAATTTACATGCTTAGTTAATAGATTACATACATCATAATACTAAACATCCTAAAGCGAAAAAAGGCCCGAGAAATCGGGCCTTAGCGATTGGTTAGCCGAGTCGCAAGCTGTCCCCCTAGCGCTGAACGTAGGCGCGGACGAGCTCGTAGGTGTTGCGCACGCCGTCCATGTGGCTGCGCTCGTAGTTGTGGCTCGCGTACACACCGGGGCCGATCAGGCCGTGACGGATGTCGTAGCCGGCCGAGAGCGTGGCCTCAACGTCCGAGCCGTAATGCGGGTACACGTCGATGGCGTAATCAAGCTCGAGCTCGCGCGCGATATTGGACAGCGTGGTCACCAGATCGTAGTTGTAGGGGCCACCTGAATCCTTGGCGCAGATCGACACCATGCGCTCGGTGCAGCCCAGGTCGTCGCCCACGCAGCCCATGTCAACGCTAATCATCTCGCGCGTGTCGGCCGGCACGAAGGCGCCGCCGTGGCCGACCTCCTCGTACACGGTAAAGAGCAGTGACACCTTGCGCGAGAGCATCACCTCGCCGTCAGCAACGGCGCGGGCTAGACCCAGCAGAATCGACGCCGATAGTTTGTCATCCAGGAAGCGGCTCTTAATGTAGCCGCTCTCCGTCACCGTGGTACGCGGGTCCATAGCGATGATGTCGCCCGTCTGAATACCCAGCTCGAGCACATCGTCCTTGCTGTCAACGTTCTCGTCGAGCAGAATCTCCATGTTCTTCTCGATGGCCTTGACCGGCTCATCGGCCACATGCGCTGAAGGCTCGGTATTGAGGACCACGCCCGTGTAGACATTGCCGTCGCGTGTGTAAACGGTGCAGTTCTCGCCATCGGCCGTAGACCACTGGTGCCCACCAAGCGTCGTGGGACGCAGGCGACCATTGTCCTTAATGGAGCGCACCATGGCGCCCAGGGTATCGACATGGCTGGCCAACACCAGCGGCTCACCCTCGCCGCCAAGCTCAACCAGCACGTTGCCCTTATTGGAACGCTCGGGGCCAAAGCCCATATCGCGCAACGTTTCCATTAGATAATCAGTCGCCGCACGGGTATAGCCCGTAGGCGAAGCAATAGAAGTCAGCGTCTTAAGCTGTCCCGCGATATAGGAGAGCGTCTCCTCTAGAGAAGCATCGATATTGGAACCCATATGCATCCTTCCAAATAAAACTAAGACCGAATCCCGATTTTAACCGTTCTACACGTGCAATGCCCTAGAAGCCGAGCCACCTCCAGACGTCCTCGCGCCGATTTTGCGCACGCGCACGGTTTAAAATCCGAATTGTGCATAAAGCTTTTCGATTTCTGCATAAATATAGGGCATCTTTTTGCTTCGTCTCAGGGTACCCTACCTTGGACCGTGCAAAAAACGGAGTATTCTGCACCGCGGCCCCCAACGGCCCCATCACAAACGACAAAACGACGCAGCTACAGCAAGGTTGCAGGTCGTCGCAAAGCAGAAACTGCAGCGACAACCCCTCCGGTCATCGATAGTCCGTCCGCAATGGCTGTCGATGGGCGCCTGCGGACCACTACGGCCCATTCACAACGCTATGCATTTTTCAGAGTCTGCTGAATACTCCCAAAAATGCACGCTGGGAAGTGCACCACCTATCCGCAGCGGGCGGTATGCCTTGGCTTTACCCATCTCGGGGCATCGACGCGGCACAAAAAGCCCCGCCGCGCGTAGCGCGGCGGGGCCAGCGGCAAGTCAAAAGACTATATGCCTACGGGCGAAGGACCACCAAACGAGACTAGGCAGCCGGGCAGATCTTCTTGAAGAGCTCGATGACATCGTCGAGCGTCGCCTCGCGCGGGTTACCCGGGAAGCAGGCGTCGGCCATAGCGTCCTTGGCCAGAACCTCGATCTCGTCAGCATTCATGGCCTCGCAGACGTGCGGGATGTTCACGTCGGCAGAGAGCTGCTTGACGGCGGCGATGGCGGCATCGGCGGCCTCGTCGGTGCTCATGCCCGTGGTGTCAACGCCCATGGCGACGGCGACCTTGGCCAGGCGCTCGGTGCAAACCGGCTTGTTGAACTCCATGGCGATCGGCAGCAGCATGGCGCAGGCGACACCGTGCGGGGTATCGTAGTGAGCGGACAGGGTGTGAGCCATGGCGTGGTCGATGCCCAGGCCGACATTGGAGAAGCCCATGCCGGCGACATACTGGCCAAGAGCCATGCCCTCGCGGCCAGAGCCGGGCTGACCGGACTTGGCCTCGGCAACGGAGTCGCGCAGGTTCTCGCTGATCAGCTTAATAGCCTCAAAGTGGAACATGTCGGAGAGCTCCCAAGCGCCCTTGGTGGTGTAGCCCTCGATGGCGTGGGTCAGAGCGTCCATGCCAGTGGAAGCGGTCAGGCCGGCGGGCATGGAAGCCATCATGTCGGGGTCGACGACGGCGACCTCGGGGGCGTCGTTAGTGTCGACGCACACGAACTTGCGGACCTTCTCGGGGTCGGTGATGACGTAGTTGATGGTCACCTCGGCAGCGGTACCGGCGGTCGTCGGCACAGCGATGGTGAACACGGCGTGGTTCTTAGTGGGAGCAACGCCCTCGAGGCTGCGGACATCGGCGACTCAGGGTTGTTGATGATGATGCCGATAGCCTTGGCGGTGTCCATGGAGGAGCCACCACCAATGGTCACGATAGCGTCAGCCTCGGCGGCCTTGAAGGCCTCGACGCCGTCCTTGACGTTCTGGATGGTGGGGTTGGGCTTAATCTCGGAGTAGAGGCTCCAAGCGATGCCGGCGGCGTCGAGCTCGTCGGTCACCTTAGCGGTAACGCCAAACTTGACCAGATCGGGGTCGGAGCAGACGAAGATCTTCTTGTAGCCACGACGCTGGAGCTCGCCGGGGATCTCCTTGATGGCGCCGGAACCATGGTAAGAAATGGTGTTGAGAACGAAACGATTAGCCATTGATAGCCTCCTATCGTGCGCGGGGCACCCGTTACGCCCCGCACTATAAGTCCCATCCTAACGCTTTTGAAACAAAAAACACGTGAGAACGTCAAATAGTTTAAAGCGCTTCAACATACTAACGGGGCCTTAGCCCTTCCCTCCCGACAGCAGCGAAGGCTAGATTATAGGAGCAATCGCCCAAAGAATACGACCAACTCAGTCTATAAATTGTTTCTGTTTTAGCAATATATGTTTGACAATACGTTTATAAAAGGATACTTTATAGTAAATAAAATGCATGCAGCAAATAGCGTCATTCATTTTGTTAGAAATTGCCCATGCGGTTATTGCAGCTGCATGTACCGCAACGTACAGCGCAATTCTCCGCACGAAGTAGAAGACGGTTCCAATTCGATCGAGGCGATGACGCGTGATGGCTACTGGTCCTAAATCGAGCAAGACGGCTACAAACGAATATCGAATCTCAATTGAAGGTAATCCTTATCCGCATACTCTGGCTCTCATCAACCCAGCGGGAGACAACCTCAACATCAAAAGACATGGGTTCACGGGTCCACTAGGACAGCTATCGAGTCTTAAATATACCGTTTATGACGATGCGAATGAAAAACTCTTCACTGTCGTCGACGGTGGCTTTAGCAACATGCCCAGGGTTGCGCTCATCATCGAACACAAGGAAGTTGCGGTGTTCGATTATGGTCTAAACAGACTTGAGATGAAGTGCGTAACGAACATACCGAATTACGCAATAAAAGGTAACTTCCTATTTGGAGATTACGATATATTCAGCCAACAGGAAGTGAAGCTATCTTCAGTTATCGTCCTTCAATGTGATAAACAATCGTGCTTTAGCATACAGGTTTTGGATAAAGCCGAATTAGCCGCCGCAATTGGAATACCTACAGCCATTGCCCTTCTTAGGGCTCGGATTGAAGAGCATCTCGAATAAATCGCAAAAAGCAGTTCGTAACAACATTCAGGAGCTAGATAGTTTTTCTGGCTCCTGAATGTTGTTACGAACATGCACCTTAGCGCTTAAGACTCGTGGTCTGCCAGTCAGCTACGATGCGGGCCCATTTCCTGTGCAAGTCGCGTTCGCGATCGATAAACATGATGGCAAACGCGATAAACAGCAGCATGCTCGCCACCGCAATGGCGTGCAGCCCCATGCGCTCGATGCACCAGTTGCCCAGCACGGCGCCAAACACAAAGGTGAAGATCACGCCAAAGTACAGCAGGCCGTTTTCCAAAAAGCCGCGCTTGTGGGTGATGATGTAATCGTCCACGTTTTGCAGTGCGTTGCGCAAGTTGCCGATGCACATGGTCGTGGCGATGCCGTGACCGTGGATCTTGCGGAAGCTCTCGACCTGCATGCCGCAGGCAAACGAAGTGAAGCAGTTGGCGAGCAGGTTGAAATCGCCACCGGGAATAAAACTCACGCCCAGCAAGATGACGGCTTCAAAGAACACCGTCACCTGGCGCCAGTGAATCACACTGCCAAACCGCTCGTGAACCAGGTCGGCAAGCATAATGCCCACGGCAAACGACACCACGGGGAAGAAATAGCGTCCCGCCAGCGCCCAGTTGCCCTCCGAGATGCTTACACCCACGAGCAGGATGTTGCCCGTCTGAGCGTTTGCGAAAACATGGTCGCGCCCTATGTACGAATAGACGTCCATAAAGCCACCGGCGAGCGCCAAGATGATGCCCAGCTCAATAGACTCCGATATCTGTTTGGCACGCTGCATCGTCGTGCATCCTCCTTGTTGACGACCCTCTCGTGCGTTGGCGGAAACATAGCCGCCGTTCATACTGTAACCCATTGACAACATGGCGCGCCCACGAGACGGGTCTCCCAATGCGCAGATACACAGTCTGGAAACAAACCGTGAGCGCGGCGCCACACCCGATGCCCGACGCCTCGTGTACTCCACCAGTCTTTTTAGCCCCGTCCCAAAAAGACTGGTTACAATTACGTGCAGCATACAAACACCGGGAGGGATCGTGGCAAAAAAGCCTCAGCACGCTCAGAATAACCAGCGCAGTCAGCAGGGCAAACAGGGCCAGCAGCAAAAGCGCAGCGGCAAGGCCCAGGGCGGCCACGCCGCTCATACCCCGGCAGCGCCCGCCCGTCCCTGGCGCCCGGGCCGCGATAAGTTCCTCCCCGTCAGCCGCGCCGATATGGACGCGCGCGGTTGGGACCAGTGTGACTTCGTCTACATCTGCGGCGACGCCTACGTGGACCACCCCAGCTTTGGTATGGCCATCATCAGCCGCGTACTCGACGCGCACGGCTACAAAGTGGGCATCATCTGTCAGCCCGACTGGACCGACCCCGCCAGCATCACGGTGCTCGGCGAGCCTCGCCTGGGCTTTCTCGTCAGTGCCGGTAACATGGACTCCATGGTCAACCACTATTCGGTGACCAAGCACCGCCGCCACACCGACGCCTATACCCCCGGTGGCGAGGAGGGGCACCGCCCCAATCGTGCCGTCACGGTCTACGGCAACCTCATCCGCCAGACGTTCAAGGACGCTCCCATCATCATCGGCGGCATCGAGGCAAGCCTGCGCCGCCTGGCCCACTACGACTACTGGCAGGACAAGCTCAAGCGCTCGGTACTGCTCGACTCGGGCGCCGACATCCTCATCTACGGCATGGGCGAGCACGCGATCGTCGAGATCGCTGACGCGCTCGACGCCGGACTGCCCGTCGATCAGATCACCTATATCAACGGCACCGTCTACCGCACCAGCTCGCTCGACGAGGTCTATGACTACGACCTGCTTCCCAGCTGGGACGACCTTGCCGCCGACAAGCTCAACTACGCGCGCAGCTTTAACGTGCAGCAGCAGAATATGGACCCCATCACCGGACATCGCCTGGTAGAGCCCTACCCCAACAGCGTCTATGTGGTACAGAACCCGCCGTCGGCAACACTCACCACCGATGAGATGGACGAGATGGCCGAGCTCCCCTACGCACGCGATTGGCATCCCGACTACGACGCGGCGGGCGGCGTGCCGGCCTTTGCCGAGATCAAGTTTTCCATTAGCTCCAACCGCGGCTGTTTTGGCGAGTGCTCGTTTTGCGCCCTCACCTTCCACCAGGGCCGCGTGCTGCAGATGCGCAGCCACGACTCGATCATGCGCGAGGCCGAGCTGCTCACACACGATCCCGAGTTTAAGGGCTACATCAACGACGTGGGCGGACCGACGGCAAACTTTAGCCGTCCCGCCTGCGACAAGCAGCTCAAGCACGGCGTATGCAAGAACAAGCGCTGTCTGTGGCCGAGCGTATGCAAGAACATGGTGGTCGATGAGAGCGGCTACACGCAGCTGCTGCGCGACCTGCGCCAGCTGCCAGGCGTCAAGAAGGTCTTCGTGCGCAGCGGCATCCGTTTTGACTACACCATGGCCGATACCTCGGACGAGTTTTTGCGCGAGCTTTTGGAACACCATGTCTCGGGCCAGCTGCGCGTAGCACCCGAGCATGTGAGCGACGCCGTGCTCTCCGTAATGGGCAAGCCGAGCCGCGCCGTCTACGACGCGTTCTGTCGCAAATTTGAGCGCTTGAACCGTGAATACGGACTCAAGCAGTACGTGGTTCCGTACCTGATCTCGAGCCACCCCGGCTCGACGATGAAGGAAGCGGTGGAGCTTGCCGAGGCTGTGCGCGACATGGGCTACATGCCCGAGCAGGTACAGGACTTCTACCCCACCCCGTCCACGATGAGCACCTGCATGTACTACACCGGCGTTGACCCGCGCACCATGCAGTCGATCTATGTGGCGCGCGACCCGCACGAGAAGGCTATGCAGCGCGCGCTCATCCAATATCGCAAGCCCGAGAACTACAAGCTCGTGCGCGAGGCACTGGAAAAGGCTGGCCGTCGCGATCTGATCGGCTACACCAAGCATTGCCTGATTCGCCCCGTGCCGCCACGCCCGGGCGAGACCTCTGCCGGCGGCGGGCATGGCACCGGCAAGAAGGGCGGCAAGGCCCACGGTAGCGCCGGCAAGGGCCCCAAGGGCAGCAAGGGGCACGGCGGCATGTCGCGTGCGCAGAACACCGCCGGCCGCAACCGTGCAGCTCAGGGGCGTCAGGGCGCCAACGGAGGCGGACGCCGCAATTAGGGCAGCGGTGCTGTCGCTATGCCCATCTCGCATGCGTGGCGCAGTGAGCGCATCGCCTCCACGAGGATGATGCCGGCGATGGTGACCGTGATTACCACGTCGAACGGCGTGTTCACAAACCAGAGCAACGTCATGAGATACGACCCGGCATTAAAGGCAAAGTGCAGCAGGATCGTGTAGCGGAGCTTCCCGGTCGTCACGAGCACCCAGCCAAAAATGAGGCCGGCAGCGCCCGCATAGCAGCCCTGCACCCAGTTCATGTGCATAAAACCGAAGATCGCCGCCTGCAGCACGACCGCCGCGGCGATACCCCACGTGCTCGGGGCCGCCCAGGGCACCATGGCGCCGTCCTGCGCACCCGCACGACGCCGGCGCTTCCAAAGTGGGCGGCACTGCGGATTAAACGCTCGGAGCGAAAACTCAAAAATGATACCGCGCACCAGCAGCTCCTCGCAAAACGGAGCGCCGAGCACCGTGGTCAGGACGGCCAGATAGCTCGTGTCACCCATGCCCGTCTCCTCGACAAGTTCGCTGTAGTCGGCCGCGGCCTCGGGCAACAGCGACAGCACGGCGTCGGTCACGTAGCCAACGACCACCTGCAGGGCAAGGCCAATCACGATAACGCAGACGATGCGCTTCCACGCCCCACGCGCTCCCCCGCCGAGCGGATGCGCGCTTTGCCGGCGTGCCATAAACGAACGCGGCCACAGATAACGCCACCACAGCAGCGCCATTAAAAACGATGCCATCTGCGCGGCAGCCTGAAGCAATTGAATATCGAGGTCGTCAATCGAAAAGCCCATGAACACCGATGCGACGCCCAGAGCGGAGAACAAAACCACGCTCAGGGCGATATCGGCAGCGACGACGCCAAAACAGGCAAGCGCCCAAATCATCGCATTGAGCATGCCAACCTCCTCCCGACAGCTAGTCATTTAAGAACGTCCCCAACGACTAGTCATTGGGGACGTTCTTCAACGACTAGTTGTTGGGGACAGTCTTTGCCAAAGGCCCCGTTGGGCGAGATGTCGAACGGGAAGGTGCCGCAGCGATTGAACGCGGCGATAAACATGCGGATGGCGTTGGACGGCGTGGTGCCCACGAGCTGGGTTGCCGCCGCGAAGGCCGCCTTTTCCTCGGGCAAGACCTTCGCGACAACCGGGGTCATGTGTTCTGCCATGACGCTTCCTTTTTGAAACGACGGTGGTGCGGATAGATGCGGGCCACGCGGCTGGGCGACGGGCTGTGAAGGCAACCCGATTGGCCCGCATCCGGAGTTTGTTTCTGCGGCGTTGGTATTACTTGGTATTCCTAAGTATTACCCCGCAGATAGAATACCACACCCGACCCCATGGGGACGGAGAAAAACGGATCATTTTGTTGCTAAGTTAGTATTTAGAGCGTGATGATGTCCGAGATATTGAGGGCCCGAGCGTCAGCGGCATCGTGTGTGGCGAGTAGGAGCATGCGACCGTCGAGCAGATCGAGCACGACCTCGGCCGTCGCATCGCGCGCGACGACATCCAGGCCGGTAAAGGGCTCGTCCAGAATCACCGCGCCGCCCGGGCACAGCAGTGCTCGGGCAATCTCGACGCGACGACGCTGCCCACCCGAGAGCTCGGCCACGCGAGCATGCAAATCGACCCCCGGCACCAACAGGCGCAGCAGGGCCGCGGCACCCGAGGCGTCCACGCGCGCGTCGGCGCACACCAGCACGTTTTCCAAAGCCGAAACGTCCTCAACCAAGCGCACGTCCTGAAACACCATGGAGCACGGCGCGCACTCCCCCGCAGCCAGCGCAAGCAACGTCGACTTGCCCACACCCGAGGCGCCCATCACGCAGGCGCGCCCACCGGCGGGCACACGGAGTGTCAGTCCGTCGAGCGCCGGAGCCCAGGGCACCCGCTCGCCCACGGCGAGCGCAAGCTCCGCCGCAGCGCCGCCCCCGGCAGCCCCCGCACGCCCGCGAGCGCCGCGCCCATGCGCCCGCACGGCCACGCGCCACGCCACGGGTCCCGAAACCCGCAGCAGCCACACCAGCACGCGCTCACACGCCCACGAGGCGGCAACGACCAGCACGGTCCACGCCAGCAGATCAGCCGTCTCAATCAAAAGCTTCGCCTGATAGATGCGCTCACCCACGGTGCCCACCGCCATGCCGATGAGCTCGGCTGCCACGCCGGCCTTCCAGCTCATGCCGATCATGGCACGGGCGCACGAAAGCACAAACGGCAGTACCTCGCGCCAGGTATGGGCGCAAAACAGGCGCCAGCCGCGCACGCCATGCAGGCGGAACATCTGCTCCAGCGGCTTATCCACTTGTGCCAAGCCCTCGGCCAGCGAAAAATACACGCCTGGCAGCGCCATCAAAAAAACTGCCGCGATGCTCACGCGCGCCGACCCCAGCCAGATAAGCAACAGGACCACCACGCAGGCGACTGGCGTCGCCTTTACAAACGAAAGCGCCGGCGCCACCAGGTGCGCAAACGCCCGCGACCGTGATGAAATCCCGGCAAGTACGCCACCAAACACCGCGGCAAGCGCCAGCCCGCCCAGTATCCGCGCGCCCGAGCCCGCCAAAATCGCCCAGGCACCGCCATCGCACACCAGACGCAGCAGCGCCAAGGCAACCGCACCCGGCCCCGGCAAAATCAACGGCTGCGCCACCAGCGCCGCCACCAGCATCCACGCGGCAAGCCAAAAGGCGGCGACGGCACCTACTGCCGCCACCGCCTTCATACGCTCTGTCATTTGTCGAGCAAACGCACGCACGGGCTACTCCAAGTAGTAGAAATCGTCAGCCGGAAGTTTACCGCCCACGGCGCTCGCGTCCGCGTCGGACAGCACCTGCAGATACCCGCTAAGTGCCGCCTTCATATCCTTGCCCGCCTGGCAGACAAGCATGCACCCGGGAATCGCCTTCTCGGCGATCTTGGCGTTGTCCACGATGCCGGCATCGACCACGGCCTGCGCCCAGTCTGCCGGCGCCGCATTGACGGCCTTCACGCTCGCCTCATGGCAGCTCAAGAACTCCGCCACGGCCTCGGGATGTTCCTCGGCAAACGCGCGGCGCACCACGGTCACACCCGTCAGCAGGCGCGATCCCGTGTCACCCGCCAGCTCGTCCCACACATCGGTCAGGCTCACCGGCGCCGACAGCTTGCCCTCGCTCTTGGCGATGGCCGCCGTCTTGAACGGCTCCGGCAGCACGCCCACGGCGGACGGGTCGGCAAGCAGGGCCGACAGCACTTCGGTGGGCTCGCTCTTAAACTCGAGCGTCACCTGGCCGGTCAGGCCCGCGCGCTCCAGCAGGTAGTTCATGACGTACTCCGGCGTGGTGCCCTTGCCCGTCATATAGACGGTATGGCCCGCCAGATCGCCAAACGAGGCCACACTCGCATCGCCTGTCACCACATTCAGCACGCCCAGCGTGTTGATGTCGATGACCTGCACCGCGCCCTCGGTCTTGTTGTAGAGCACGCTCGCCACGTTGGCGGGCACCAGGGCAATGTCGATATCGCCCTGAATGACCTTGGGCACAATCTCGTCGGCGGCAGTGTTAATCGCAAAGTCGAACTCATTGTCCGTCTCGCCATCGGCCGCCCGGTCCATAAACTGCACCAGACCGATCGAGGTCGGCCCCTTGAGCGAGGCGACGTGTACCTTGACCGGCTCTGCAGCAGCACCGCCCGCAGCAGACCCGGCAGCCGAGCCCGCGGCGGACCCGGCACCGGCAGCCCCGCCGCCACAGCCCGCAAGCGCAAGCGACAAGGCGCCCGCGGCGAGCACCGAGGCAAACCCCCGGCGCGACATCTCAAAATCAAACGCGCGCATCGCTAGCACGTCCCCTCGTTGGGCATCGTCCATGCTTGATGGTCGGTATGCAGCAGCTCCTCGGCCAGCGGCGAGAACGGCTCGACCAAGAACTCGCGGTAGCACGCTTGGACATCGGGATTCTCGTGCGAGAAGCGAATGTCCGCAGCGGCATCCAGGCCCCACAGCACCTGGCCGCGCTCGGCTGCCAGCTCGCAGCCGTCGTGGATGGGCTGACCGCCGCCACCGACGCAGCCGCCCGGGCACGCCATGACCTCGACGAAGTCATAGCTCGCACGGCCGTCGCGAATCGCATCGAGCAGGCGGGCGGCGTTACCCAGCCCGTGCGCCACGGCGACGCGCACCTTGGTGCCATCGATATCGGCCATGGCTTCCTTCCAACCGTCGAGCCCACGCATCTCGGTAAAGAAGTCGGCATCGGGATTCTTGCCCGTCACCAGGTAATATGCCGAGCGCACGGCGGCCTCCATCACGCCGCCCGTGGCGCCAAAGATCACACCCGCGCCCGTGCCAAAGCCCAGCGGCGTATCGAGCGGCTCCTCGACCAGCGTGCCGACGCTCACGTGGCTTGCGCGGATCATGCGTACCATCTCGCGCACCGTCAGCGCAACGTCCACGTCGGGCGCGCCGTCCTCGCCCACCATGCTCGGCAGCGCGCACTCGGCCTTTTTGGCGGTGCACGGCATCACGGACACCACAAACAGGCGCTCGGGCTCCACGCCCAGAACCTTGGCGTAATAAGTCTTGGCGACAGCGCCAAACATCTGCTGCGGCGACTTGGACGTGGACAGGCTGTCAACAAACTCCGGATAGCGCGCCTTCACAAAGCGCACCCAGCCCGGGCAGCAGCTCGTGAACATGGGCCAGCCGCGGCTGTCGCCCTCGCCCTTGGCGGCCTTACTCAGGCGCTCGAGCAGCTCGGAGCCCTCCTCCATAATGGTGAGGTCGGCCGAGAAATCGGTGTCGAACACGTACTCAAAGCCCACGCGGCGCAATGCGCAGGCCAGGCGCTCAACGGTGGCCTGCTCGCGCGGAATGCCGAGCTCCTCGCCCCAAGCGGTGCGCACGGCTGGCGCGATCTGCACCAGCACGATCTTGTCGGGATCAGCGAGAGCGTCGAACACGGCCTCGGTGTCATCGCGCTCGCGCAGCGCGCCCGTGGGGCAATGCGTGATGCACTGGCCGCATGCGACGCAGTCGGTCTTGCCGATCGGCGCGCGCCCGCGGGTGCCCACGGCGGTGTGCGTGGCGCGGTTGGTCAGGTCCCAAATCCCCAAGCCCTGGACGCTCTCGCACACCTTGATGCAGCGCATGCATTTAATGCACTTGTCGTTGTCGCGGATGATGGGAAAGTCGAAGTCCCAGCCCTCGCGCGCCAGGTGCTGCTCGTACGGCAGATAGAAGATGCCCAGGTCGTTGGCGATGGTCTGCAGGTTGCAGTTACCACTGCGCACGCAGCTCGTACAGCGCGAGTCGTGCTGGGACAGCAGCAGCTGCACGTTGGTGCGACGCGCCTCGCGGGCCTTGGGGCTGTTGGTGTGGACCACCATGCCGTCGAGTACGTAGTTGTTGCAGGCGGCAACCAGCTGGTCGCAGCCCTCAACCTCGACCACGCACACGCGGCAGCCGCCGATCTCGTTCAGATCGCGCTGGTAGCAAAGGGTGGGAATCTGGATGCCGACGGACTTGGCCGCATCTAGGATCGTGGTGCGCTCGGGCACCACGACTTCACAGTTATCGATAATGAGCCTGACCATGTTGTGCGCCCCGTTCTCGGTGTTGTCGCTGACGGTGGTTTTGTTAGGCTCTACCATTCCAGGTTCCTCCCTCCGCGGAACGCGCCAAAGCCAAAGTGGTCGCAACGCAGGCAGCGGCTTGCCTCCTGGCGTGCCTCCTCCTCGGTAAGGCCCTGCTCGACCAGATTCCAATCGTGGATGCGCTCGCCGGCCTCGCGCTCGCCCAGCTCGCAGCGGCCGCACTCGTGCTTACCCTTAAACTGGACGGTCGGCAGTTCGACCTCGAGTTTGATCTTGTGATCAAAGCCCAGGTAGCGGTCGATGTTTGCCGAGGCCACGCGGCCGGCGTTGATAGCGCGGATAACGGTGGCGGGGCCGGTCTGGCAGTCGCCGCCGCTAAAGAGACCATCGAAGTTGGGCACGGCGCCGTCCGAATCGGTGACGACGCAGCCCCACTTGCAGGCAATGCCCATCTCCTCAAACGGCTTGGAATCGATGTCCTGGCCAATCGCCACAAACACGCGCTCGCAGGGGATGACGCGCTCTGGCGTAGCGGCGGCACGCGGGGCCGGACGCCCACGACGGGGCTCGCCGATGATCTGCGGCTGCACGCGCAGGCCACTCACGCGACCTTCCTCGCCCGTCTCGATAGCGAGCGGGGCGGTCAACTCCAGCACCTCGCAGCCCTCGGCCTGGGCGCCGGCGATCTCGGCGTCCTGGGCCGTCATGTCGCAGATGCGGCGGCGGTAGACGATGCTCACCTTCTCGGCACCGCAGCGCACGGCAGAGCGGGCCACGTCCATGGCAACGTTGCCGCCACCGATGACGCACACGCGCTGACCGCTCAGGTCGGGCAGCTCGTCGTCGCCGATGGCGCGCAGCATCTTGACGGCCGACTCAACGCCGGGCGCCTCTTCGCCCGGAAGGCCGAGCTTCTTGTCGTTGTGGGCACCGATGGCCAGGTAGACGGCATCGTACTCGTCACGCAGGCGGGCGAGCTCCTCGCCGCGCACAGAGTGGTCGAGCTCCACGTCGATGCCGGCGCTCAAGATCCAGTCGATCTCGGCCTGCAGGCGCTCGCGCGGCAGACGATAGCTGGGGATGCCGTAGCGCAGCATGCCGCCCAGGTGGTGACGCTGCTCAAAGATGGTCACCTTGTGGCCCATCACGGCCAGGTAGTAGGCGCAGGAGAGGCCGGCCGGGCCGCCGCCGACCACAGCGACACGCTTGCCGGTATTGTCCACGACATGCGGCTTGTAATCGTTGAGGTCGCTGTGCTCAACGGCAAAACGCTTGAGGGCGAGGATGTTCATGGGATCATCGACCATGCCGCGGCGGCAGTGCATCTCGCAGGGATGCTCGCACACCAGGCCGCAAACGAGTGGTAGCGGGTTGTTCTTGCGGATGACCTTGACGGCATCGGCATAGCGGCCGGCCTCGACCAGCGAAATGTACCCGGGAATGTCGACGTGCGCCGGGCAGCCCGAAACACACGGGACGCGGGCCTCGCGGTCAAAGCCACAGGAGTGCTCGCGGATGTGGTGCTCAAAATCGTCGCGGAAGCCACGAATAGCTGTGAGCGCCATGGCGCCGGCTTCGTAACCGATGGCGCAGTCGCTCGAAAGATAGATGGTGCGGGCCGTGCGCTCAATCAAGTTGAGCGTGGACTCGTCGGCGCGGCCCTCGAGCACATCGGCGAGCAGATCGCTCAGCGCGCTCAGGCCCACGCGGCAGGGCGTGCACTTGCCGCAGCTCTGCGTCGAACACAGGTTGACGAGCGCTGCCGTAAACTCGACGGGACACGGGGCGAGCGAACTCACCGCCAGACGGCGTCCGAGCGCATCGTGCAGGTCGTCCATGACGGCCTGAGCGTGGCTGCGTTCCATTACATGCAGTCGAGCCATAAGATCCCCTCTCACATGGCAGCCCGGAGGCGAGGCCGGGCGAAATTGCTACACGCACAACACTGACCTAAAAAGTTGTTAGGTCTCAACGCAGTTCGGCAGGCGGCATGAAATGTCACCCTCAGCGGTGAAATAGAACATTACCGCAGATAAATGCCATATTTGATAAAACGCGTTACCAAACGACAATGCCCCGCCCACGCAATCACGTGGACGGGGCATTGCTCCAGGTATGCTGTCAGCGACCCTGTTGCTTTTACTTAAGCTCGGGCCAGTAACCCTTGTTGGCCTCGATCATGTCGTCGAGGACCTCCTTGGCGACCTTCATCGAAGGCACGGTCTTGTTGAGCGTAAAGGCCTTGAGCGCCTTCTCGTACGAACCCTCGATCGTAGCCTCGACCACGAGCTTCTCGGAGTTCAGCTGCTGCATCATGAGGCCCTGCTGGAACAGCGGGATGTTGTCGCGGCTGATGACCTCGGGGCCGTTCTTGCCAATGTAGGCAGGCAGCTCGACCATGGCGTCGTAGGGCATGTTGGGGATAGCGCCCTTGTTCTCGCAAATGACCAGGAAGCGCTGCTTGGTATCGTTCTTCAGAGCGATAGCCAGATCGGCAATCCAGTCGCCGTGGCTGCCCGCATAGAACGTGCTCTCGTCGATCTCGCCCGTCTTCTCATAGTGGTCGATGCCGTCGAAGAGGTTCTTCTCGCGCGTCTCCTCAACCTCGTTTGCACGGGTGCGCTCGGGGTTGGAATGCTCGACGAACTCCTTCTGCTGCAGGTAGTAGTTCAGGTACGTGTTGGGCAGGTACTCCGGGAAGCACTCCATGATCTCGTACTCGCCCTTCCAGACGTAGTACCAGCTGCCCTTGGTGTGGCGATTCTGCTCGGGGTGCTCGTCGGTGGCTTCCTCGGGCTTCTTGGACATCAGCGAGCTCATGCCCTTGAGGTACGAATCGGGCAGCAGGATCTCATGCTCCTTGATGTACTCGCGCAGCTGCGGGAGCACCTCCTCGCCCTTGTGGCGAATCGAGGTGAACCAACCGAAGTGGTTGAGGCCAAAGTAATCGTACTCGACATCCTTCTTGTCGATATCGAGTGCGGCGCAAACCACGTCGATGATCGCGATCGGCATGTCGCAGATGTTGATGATGCGAGCGTTGGGACGCAGCACGCGGCAGCCCTCGGAGACGATGGCGGCAGGGTTGGAGTAGTTGAGAATCCAGTAATCCTTCTTGGCGTACTTCTCAACGTCATCGATCAGCTCGACCATGGGGAAGATGGTGCGCATGCCGTAGGCAAGGCCGCCGCAACCGCAGGTCTCCTGACCCACGCAGCCGTGACGCAGCGGAATCTTCTCGTCCTGCTCGCGCATGGCGTAGCCGCCCACGCGCATCTGGGCAAACACGAAGCTCGCGTCGGTAAAAGCCGTCTTTTTGTCGGTGGTCACCGTGAGCTTGATGTCCAGGCCAAGGTCCTCGTGCAAAATCCAGTCCACGAGCACGCCGATCTTGCGCTGGCGCTCCTCGTTGATGTCGTACAGACGAATCTCGTCAACGTCGAGCTCGTCCTTGCGCAGGGCGATGGACTTGACGATGCCGGGGGTAAAGGTGGATCCGCCACCACACAGAGTAATGATCATTGTTTACTGCTCCTTCTCAATTGCGTTTTCGACCTTGTCGCGCATCTCGGCAACCTTCATGCCAAAGATGATCTGGATATTGTTGCCGTTGCGGTTGATACCGCTGTTGGGCACGTGGTTGATGAGGTCCTCATTGATGAGGTCCGGGTTCTTAACGTTCACGCGGAGACGCGTAAAGCAGTTCTCGAGCTCCTCGATGTTGTCCTTGCCACCAAGACCTGCGACCAGGTCGGCAATGCCCGCATCGACGCCCTCTGCGGGAGCCGCGGCAACAGCGCCCTGCTTCACCGCGACAGACGCGGCGGCCTCGCCCTCGGCAACGGACTCGGCGAGCTCGGACTCCTCCTCGCGACCAGGCGTGTGGAGGTTGAGCTTCTTAATGAGGAAGGTAAAGAGGAAGAAGTACAGAGCGGCGTTGACGACTCCGAGCACGAGCATCATCGGCCAGTTGGTCTTATCGACACCGAGGACCAGGTTGGAAACCACGATGTTGATGATGCCGCCTGCAGTCGAAGCGGGCACGGAGAGGACCTTGAGCAGGACCAGGAAGATGCCGGAAAGAACCGAGTGAACGACAAAGAGCACGGGAGCGGCAAAGACAAAGAGGAAGTCCATGGGCTCGGTGACACAGGAGAGCACGGCGGTGATGATCAGCGGGATGATAACGGCCTTGGTCTTATCCTTGTTCCCCTTGTAAGCGGTGAAGATAAAGGCGAGACCGATACCGATGTAGGGCCACAGGTTGTTGAAGGTGTAGCTGTTGAAGTAGGTGCTATCGGAGAAGGGTTGGCCCGTCATTGCCATCTCGGCGACACGGATGGGATAGGCGCCGGCGATAACCTGATCACCCAGCGTAAGGGTGCCGCCCACATCGGAGAACTGGAACGGGGTGTAGATGAGGTGGTGCAGACCGGTGGGAACGAGCAGCTTGTTGAGCATGCCGTAGATAAACAGACCAATGTTGCCCGACTCCTTAATGATGCCGGCAACGGAGGAGATGGCACCCTGAACCGGAGGCCAAACGATGCAGAAGCCAGCGCCCATGATCCAGGAGATGATGATCATGATCAGGAACGGGAAGCGAACGCCCGAGAACATCGAAAGGGCAATGGGGAACTGCTTGTTCGAGTACTTGTTGAACACGGCGCCGGTGATGCAACCAAGAATGATGCCGCCAAACACGCCGGTATCGAGCACCTGAATGCCCATAACGGTGCTCTGGCCGGTTCCGGTAAGGCCGAGCATGCCGCTCGCTTCGGCAAGAGAGCCGGTGGCGTTGAGCACGATGTTATTGGCCTGCAGGAACAGGAAGAACGACATCAGGGCGATCAGCGAAGCATGGCCCTTGTTCTTCTTTGCCATGGCGCCGGCGATGCCCACGCAGAACAGAATCGAGAGGTTGTTGATGATAAACATCAGCGACTGATAGACAACGGCGCCCACAAGCTGGAACGGACCGGAGCCCAGCACAGGAATCACGGCGCAGATGGTCTTGTTGGTCAGAATAATGCCCACGATGAGCAGAATGCCGGCAACCGAGAGATACATCATCGGCTGAACGATTGACTTCGCGAACACCTCCAACGGCGCTTTGAAATTGAACTTCTTTTTTGCGGTCATAGCGGTACTCCCCTTCCTTTTCCGCAAATTAAGACAGATGTGCCCTGGACAAGGCCATAAGCCCTGCCTTATATCAATCGATGTGTGGGCACGTTATGCCTAGAGACCAGGTTCTCCAAGCAGGTTAACAATGTGATATGCGAGATAACTCTTCTCGGCATCGGTAACGACAACGTTATAGGCAGACGACAAGTGGGCGGCTATGGCGTCCGCGCACGAGAACGCGCACGGATACTTAGTTTCATCGATTCGGAACAGCGCATCGTCATTGATCTGCCCGGCCGCGGGGTCAAGCGCCCGCTGTGCGAAAAACTGCAGGTGGCGGACGAAACGCTCATAGGGCAACGAGGTGTCGTCGAGGGTCGCAGCGTAACGATCGGAAACAATCGCGAGTACGTCGCGAACAAGCTGGACCGAGATGATGAGACGGTCGGAGCGTTGCGGCATGGTGGCGTTGACGATATGCAGCGTAATAAAACCCTGCTCTTCTTCGCTCATCTGGATGCCCATATACTCCTTGACAATCTGCAGCGCACGGCCCGCAAGCGCATACTCCTTGCGATAGAACTGTTGGATCTCGAGCAGCAACGGATTCTCACAGGAGACGCCCTTGCGCTCGCGCTCCAAAGCAAGGCCGATATGGTCTGCGAGAGCAATGAGGATCTTGTCGTTGATATCAACATTGAGCTCTCGGCGGAGCATCTGAACAATGTCCTCGGCAATCACGAGGTTGACGGTGGGAATGGACTCCAAAAGATGTGCCAAGCGGTCAATCGTACGCGAATCCTGAGAAGTTCCCTCCTGCAACGCGTAGGTCTTTTCGATCGACGCCTCGTCGATGGCATCGCCGGCATGACGACCAAAGCAGAGGCCTCGACCGATGACGATGAGCTCGGAGCCATCGTCCGAAGTGACCATTGCGACGTTGTTGTTAAAAACTCGCTTGATAACCACGGTACCCACCACAAGAATTTACTCGGAAAGCCAGACGACAGGCTCTTTAACAGCAACGGGGCCGGAAGCATGCTCGCGAAGAGTCGAATTCTCCGAGCGCTCGCACACGATAACGAAGACCGTGGGATCGAAGCCGGCGGCGCGGACCGCGTCGAAATCGACCTCGACGAGGGGCTGGCCCGCGTCGACATGGTCACCCTGGGCAACAAGCGCATGGAAGCCCTTGCCCTCAAGTTTAACAGTGTCGATTCCGATATGCAGCATCACCTGAGCAGAGCTGTCGTCAGACATGATGCCCAGCGCGTGCTCAGTCGGAAACAGCGCCGCGACGGTGCCGGAGACGGGAGCGCACACCGTTCCCTCTTGGGGAACCACGGCAACGCCATCGCCCACGGCACGGCTGCTAAAAGCGGGATCATTGGTTTTTTCTAGGTGAACAAGCTCGCCGGAAACAGGAGCGAGGATTTCGAACTCGGAAGTTGCAGTCTTCTGCTCATCCGAACCGCCCATCAGGCGAGAAAAGAAACCCATGGTGGCATGTCCCTTCATAAATATAGCCCAACCAAAATCAAGCGAATGCGTCCATAGAGACACATCCGTTCAAAGACTTTGGTTAGGCCCACGTCCGAGGGACTCGGTAACCTTCCGCATTTCTTTTTACGGGAGCTATTGTAGACAAGCCCAAAGCCAGAATAATCATTATGACCGGTGAGCGGTATTTATTCTTCGATAAACGGTATTTAGGCAGCACTTGGGGACGTTCCTTTTCTGCCGGCACTCGGGGACACTCCTTGCAGCAATTTCGCATGCGTTAGATGAAGAGCTCGCATTCCTTCCGCACGACGCAAACCTTGCTCAGCATCTGGGAAACAGCGGATAGCTCGTTGGGATCAAGCTCGCGAGCGCCTCGCGGGCATACGGCGATGCAGCGCATGCAGGAGATGCACGCCTCGCCAGCTGCTCGTTTGGGGTCACCCTTGTCGATAGCACAAACGGGGCACGCCGCGGCGCATGCACCGCAGGAGACGCAATCCTCTGTTGCCTCAGGTGCCATGCGGTGACCTCTGGCTTGTTTATAAGGACGATTGCCGGGAATAGAGGGCTCGGATGTATCCTCAGCCAACAGCTTTTGCTGAATTTGCTGCGCAAACTCTGCGAGCTGCGCCGCATCCTGCGCATCCGGACGACCGGCAGCAAACTGTCGCGCAATGGAATGTTCTGCAATGGCTGCAACTGCCGCGATTACCCGGAATCCCGCATGCTTCGCAACGTCCTCCAGCTCTACGAGCGTGTCCTCAAACGCGCGGTTTCCGCAGACGCACACCAGAACGGCCCGCGCTCCGTTGCCGTGAACCATGTTCAGTCGGTCGACCGCCACGGCAGGGACTCTGCCGGCATACGCCGGCACGGAGATAACAGCCACGTCGTCCTTCGTCATCGAGACCTCGTGGAAATCCAACCCGCTATCGGTCAGATCGACGGTAACGGTATTATTGTCCAGCGCCCCGGCCACAAGGCCAGACACCTTCCGCGTTCCACCCGTCGGACTAAACACAATTTCGAATACGCTCATCGAGGCACCCTCTCCCTACGCCCGGCAACGCGTCAAGCTGTTTTCACATTCAGACAGAGTATACGGCGCATGAGGGGGAGCTCCCCGTTTTGGTGCGCCAGGCACCCCAATGCACCCACCCTACGCTGTCTGCCTCTTCGTTTTGTATAAATTACGGTACAGATTGTATATATTTACGGGATACCGCCGTGTTCTCCTGAGGTACCTCATCCTGGCCCGTACAAAAAACGGAGTATTCTGCAACGTGACCGCGCCAGCACCGCCGCGGGTGGGCAAAACTGTAGGGCGCCGTATCATTCTAAGTCCCGACATGGCGAGAATGACGCGCCCCCTGCTCCGGAAAACGGCGAAATCTGACTCGGAACGCTCGCTAGGGATATCCGAAGGCCACCGTTGGCGACGTCGAATCATATGCAGACAACTCGAACTGCAGAATACTCCAAAAAATGCACGGCGCACCCCATAGGACCCATTGCTGCATGGCAGGAAACAAGCCCACGGCATCCTCTAGATGCATTCCCGAGGAAATCACATTTGAACTAGCGATCGGATACGGCAAACAAAAGGGCCCCGAACGTAGTTGCTCGGGGCCCTTGGTTCACCTCGCTCTAGCGGGCGATGCGTATGTTATTTGCGCTTGCCGCCGCCGTCGCCGGGGCGACGGGAGCTGCTACCGCGCTTGCCGCCACGGCTGTTGCCATAGCTGCCACGATTATCGCGACCGCCGGCACGGCCGCCGCGGGAGCCGGCCTGGTTGCCGCCACGCCCGCCACGATAGCCGCCACGACGCTCATCGCGGGTGTCGTCGTAGTTGCGCCAGTCATCGCGACGATCGCGGCTGGCACGCGGGTCGCGACGATCGCGCGACTCATTCGAACGACCGGCGCCGCTGCGGCCACCGTTGCCACGAGCGCCCTCGCGACGCTCACCACCGCGGCCGCCCTCGCGGCCTCCGCGCTCGTCAAAGCGCTTGCCGCCGCGGGACTCGCCACCGCGGGTACCACGCTCGTCACGCGAACCACGGCCTTCGCCGCCGCGACGCTCATCACGGCCACCACGCTCGCCATCGCGACCGGAGCGACGACGGTCACCCGAACCGCGCTTGCCACCGCGCGAACCGCGGCCCTCGTCTTCGCGCTCAACACGACGACGACCGCCACGGTCCTCGTCTTCACGACGACGGCGGTGCGCTTCGCCCTGGAACTGCTTGGCACGGCGCTCGGCACGGTTGCCACGCGGGGTCTGCTCGACAGCAGCAGCACCCCCGCGCTCCTCGGCAGCCACCTCGCGAGCCACGCTCTCCACAGCCTCGTCCACGCGAGCCTGAACGCCCTCGCGCACGCGGGTCTTGCCGCCGCGCTTGGGACGGCTCGGACGCTCGCCGTCGCCGCGACGCTCATCGCGACCGCGGTTGGAACGACCGGCAACATCGCCGTAATCGTCGCCGTTGCGCTTGCCGTCGCGACGTGCCTGCTCGAGCTTCTTCTTGCTCTTGGACTTGCCGCGCTTGGTCTTCTTCTTCACCTTAAAGGCCGCAGGGTCGCGCTCGGGATCAACCGCGGGCGGGTTGGGACCCACATGCAGGTCGCCGGCCTCGTAGATGTCGGCGGTCTTGTCCATGAGCTTCTCGATCTCATAGAACTCATCGACGTCCTGCTCGGTCACAAACGTGATGGCCCAGCCCAGCTCACCGGCACGGCCCGTGCGGCCGATGCGGTGGATGTAATCGGTCGGCTCGGCCGGCACGTCAAAGTTCACGACATAGCGCACGTCGCTGATGTCGATGCCGCGGGCAAGCACGTCGGTTGCCACCAGCACGTCGACGGTACCGTCGCGGAAGGCCGAGAGCGCGCGCTCGCGCTGGGCCTGACTACGGTTGCCGTGAATCGCGGCGGCCTTGATGCCCTTACGCTCCAGACGACGGCAGCAGCTGTCGGCGCGGTGCTTGGTACGCATAAAGACGATGGTGCGCTCCGGACCCTCCTTCTTGAGGAACTCGGGCAGCAGGTTGTTCTTGGCCTCGATGGACACCGGGAACACAAACTGGTCGACGGTGTCGGCGGTCGACGTGGCAGGCGCGATCTCCACGCGGGCCGGATCGCTCACCAGGTCGGTGATCTCGCCCACGGCCTCCTCGTCGAGCGTGGCCGAGAACAGCAGCGTCTGGCGCTCGGCCGGCGTCTCGCGCACGATGCGGCGGACGGCGGGCAAAAAGCCCATGTCGAGCATGCGGTCGGCCTCGTCCAGCACCAGCACCTTGACCTCGTCCAGGTGGCAAGCGCCCTGCTCGATCAGATCGACCAGACGGCCCGGCGTGGCGACCAGAATGTCGCAGCCGTACTTGAGCGCCGCGGTCTGCGGCTTGTAGCTCACGCCGCCCACGACGGTCACGGCAACATGGCCGGTGACGTCGGCAATCTTGCTGGCGACCTCGTCGATCTGCTGTGCGAGCTCGCGCGTGGGGGTAATGACGAGCATCACGGGGCCGCGGCCGTTGCCCTCGGGCTTCTTGGCGCCGCGACGGCGGTTGCGGCCGCCGCGCTCGCGCACGGGCTTGGGCGGAGCAATGTGCTCCAGATTGTTCATGGTCGGCAGCAAGAAGGCGGCCGTCTTGCCGGTGCCGGTCTGAGCGGCGGCAAGCAGGTCGCGGCCCTCGATCACCACGGGGATCGAGCCGGCCTGCACGGGCGTGGGCGCCGTGTAGCCCAGGTTCTCGATGGCACGAAGCATCTCGTCCGAAAGTCCCAGCTCGTCAAAGGCGGGCAGGTTCTCGGTCGCGGACTCGACGGCCTGGGCAGCATTGGCCTCGTCGGCAGCATCGAAGGCAGCCTGGGTCATGGCCTCGCGGGTCTCGTCCAGAATCTCGGCGTCCGTGACGTCAGATACAGAATTACGCATATGTTGTTGTTCCTTATCTGCACGCGTTATGGGCACGGCATGCAGCCGCGCGGGGCGTGCTTGGTAGTGCGCTAATACATACAAAACAGGTGCGCACAGAGAGGACGTTGCTCAGCACGCTGGCGATCGCTTTGGCAGCCCTATCACGCGCCGTCCAGACGCAGCGGCCCTAAGCGATGGAGCAGATTCGCCGCCGGTTAGTATACCCGCGCTTCGCATGCCCCCACGTAAACCACAGATGACGGGGCGGGTCTGGGCCGATTGTCTCAATCTGTAACAGTTACGAGACAAAACCGGGTCTACACGTTACAGATTGAGACGAACTCAAACATCGCAAAACATAATCTCGATCTGTAACAGTTAGAGGTCATTTTCCCCGCTAGATGTTACAGATCGAGATGTTTGACATGAGCTGCCAACGATTGAGCAGCCACCCGCATCTGTAGCGAAATGTCATACATTCTCATCTCCACTGGACACCCCCAGGGGGTATGGGTGTATAGTATCGGCAGGTTAACAATTCAAACACTACGCCACAGAAAGGAGAAGCCATGGCTCAAGATAAGTTCGATGTGGGCGGCATGACATGCGCCGCCTGTCAGGCGCACGTGGACCGTGCCGTGAGCAAGCTCGACGGCGTCCAAAGCGTCGCGGTCAACCTACTCGCCGGTTCCATGATGGTCGACTACGACCCCGCGCAGGTCTCCCCCGACGATATCTGCACCGCTGTCGACCGCGCAGGCTACTCGGCCTCGCCCGTCGATGCGGGCACCGGTGCCGCCGGCTCAAACGGCAGCACGCAAGCCAGATCCGGCGCCACCCATATGGAATCGCCCACCAAAAAGCTAGAGGCCACTGCCTCCGCCATGCGCACCCGTCTCATCATCTCAATCATCTTTCTCATTCCGCTGTTCTACATAGGCATGGGACACATGCTCGGCTGGCCGCTGCCCAGCATCTTCACCGACCACATCCACAGCATGACGCTCGCCCTCACCGAGCTTGTCCTGCTCATCCCCATCGTCTACGTCAACGACGCATACTTTATCAACGGCTTCAAATCACTCGTGCACGGCGCGCCCACCATGGACGCTCTCATCGCCGTCGGCGCCACCGCCTCCATCGCTTGGTCGCTCTATGCCATGTTTATCATGGCCGACCAGCTGGCCACAGGTCAGGTGCACGAGGCCATGATGACGGGCATGGACAACCTGTATTTTGAGAGTGCGGGCACGATCCTGTCGCTCGTCACCGTGGGCAAATACCTTGAGACGCGCAGCAAGTCCAAAACCGGCGGCGCCATCGAGGCGCTGATCGACCTGGCGCCCAAGACCGCGACCGTCGTTGCCGACGACGGTACCGAAACCACCGTCGACGTCGACAGCATCCTTCCCGGCCAGGTCCTGCGCGTGCGCCCCGGCGAGTCCATCCCCGTCGATGGCGTGGTGCTCGAGGGCAGCTCGGCCGTGGACGAGAGTGCGCTCACCGGCGAGTCCATCCCCGTGGAAAAGGTCGCCGGCAACACCGTCAACGCCGCCACGGTCAACCGCACCGGATCGTTTACCTTCCGTGCCACGCGCGTGGGCGCCGACACGTCGCTCGCCAAAATCATCCAGCTCGTCGAGGACGCCAACGCCACCAAGGCGCCCATCGCCCGCATGGCCGATAAGGTCGCCGGCGTGTTTGTGCCCGTGGTGTTCGTGATTTCGGCCGTGACCTTTGCGGCGTGGATGGCACTGACCGGCAGCATCAACGAGGCGCTCACCTCCGCCGTGGCCGTGCTGGTGATCAGCTGTCCGTGCGCACTGGGTCTGGCCACGCCCGTCGCCATTATGGTGGGCACCGGCAAGGGCGCCGAGATGGGCATTCTGTTTAAGAGCGCCGAGGCGCTGGAGAATCTGCGCAGCGTGGGCACCGTGGTGCTCGATAAGACGGGCACGGTCACCCGCGGCAAGCCGGCCGTGACCGACATTGTGGTGGCCACGCGCGTTGACGGCTCGCCCGCCATGAGCGAAAAGGCGCTGCTCAAGCTGGCCGCCGCGTTGGAGCGCTCGAGCGAGCACCCGCTGGCCGAGGCGATTATGGCCGAGTGCGAGTCGCGCGGAATCGTCGCGCGCATGGTCGAGGACTTTGCCGCCGTGCCTGGACGAGGCGTTACGGCGCGCGAGGGACAAAACGCCATTGCAGCCGGCAACGTACGCCTGATGGACGAGTTGGGCGTTACCGTGCCCGCGGGTCTTGCCGAGCAATTTGCCGCCGAGGGCAAAACACCGCTGTTCTTTGCCAAGAACGGCGAGCTTATCGGCACCATCGCCGTGGCTGACGAGGTCAAAGAGACGAGCGCCGGGGCCATCGCCGCGCTGCGCAAGCTCGGCGTCGACGTGCGCATGCTCACCGGCGACAACCGCGTGACGGCCGAGGCCATCGCCCGCCGCGTGGGGCTGAGCAGCGAACAGGTCATCGCCGACGTCCTCCCCGCCGACAAGGAACGCCACGTGCGCGAGCTGCAGGATGCGGGCGGCAAGGTCGCCATGGTGGGCGACGGCATCAACGACTCCCCCGCCCTGGCGCGCGCCGACGTGGGCCTTGCGATCGGCACCGGCGCCGACATCGCCAAAGAAGGGGCAGATGTGGTGCTCATGCGCAGCGACCTCATGGATGCTGCGCGCGCCATCGAGCTGTCACGTGCCACAATCCGCAACATCAAGCAGGACCTGTTCTGGGCGCTGTTCTACAACGGCATCGGCATTCCGCTGGCGGCGGGCGTGTTCTTCCCCCTCACCGGTTGGCAGCTCTCGCCGATGTTCGGCGCCGCGGCCATGAGCCTATCGAGTGTCTGCGTCGTAAGCAATGCGCTGCGCCTGAAATCCTTTAAGCCTAAAGTGGCAAAATAGGCTCACCATTAAGTCCATTTAGAACGGGTTTTCCAGGTGCCCGAGATTGACCTGAAAGAGGAGCGACGCGTACTTTGGTACGCGAGCGACGGCTTGAAGGTCAAGGTCGGGTGCTTGGGAAAGCCGACACAACAGAGAGGAATACCAATGCGTTACACGATTAAGACTTCGGGCCTTATGTGCGGTCACTGCGACGCTACTGTCGAGACGGCACTGCTCAACGTGGCCGGCGTGACCGACGCCGACGCCGATCACGAGACCCAGACCGTCCAGGTGGAGTGCGCCGACACCGTGACCGCCGAGCAGCTCGCCGCCGCCGTCGAGGGCGCCGGCGAGAAGTTCCACGCCCTGTCCGTAACCGCCGCGTAACGACCCACGCGTACCCCGACCAGAAACGAGGACCCGCCATGATGGCAGACCATAAATCGGTGACCCGCATGCTCAAGACGGCACGCGGTCAGATCGACGGCATCCTGCGGATGGTCGAGGAGGACCGCTACTGCGTCGATATTTCCACGCAGCTCATGGCAACGCAGGCGCTCATTGCGCGCATCAACGCCGACGTGCTCAAGGCGCATATCGAGGGCTGCGTGACTTCGGCAATCGAATCGGGCGACGAAGACCTCAAAGCCGCCAAGCTCGCCGAGATCGAACGCGTCGTCGACAAGCTCTCCAAGTAATTGGGGCATTGGGGACGGACTGCTTTGCACCTTCTTGGTGCATCGGGGACAGGTATGTTTGCACCACATTGGTGCAGATTGACCTGTCCCCCTTGCTCTAAATCGGGTATAAAGGCGTGCGGCATATCGAATGAAAGGCAATTTGCATGAATGACTTTATGAAGGGCCGCAATGGCGCCGATGAGCTCACCATCGTTATGGGCTTTTCCGGCATCGTCATCGCGATGATCGGATCGATAGCCCGCATCCAGTGGCTCAGCTGGATTGCCATCGCCGTCATCGTGATTGGCGTGCTGCGCGGCCTGTCCAAAAACATCGATGCACGTCGCAAAGAGAACGAGGCCTTTGTCGCCGCGACTGCCAATGTTCCCGGCTTGGGCAAGTTCGTCGCCAGCTTGGGCAGCGGGGCCGCAGCGGCCAGCACCTCACGCGCGGCCGGCACCAGTAAGGAAGACTTTGAGCGTGCCAAGCGAACGGCCAAGAAGATGTGGAAGGGCCGCAAGACCACGGCATATCTCAAGTGCCCCAACTGCGGTCAGATGCTCTCCGTCCCCAAGGGCAAGGGTAAGATCCGCGTCACCTGCCCCAAGTGCCACGCCAAGATGGAAACCCGCTCCTAGCGCCCGCACGCGGGACAAATTAATCAGGTTTGCTTGTCCCAAATCTTAAGTATTTGTTCGATAAAAAAGCCGAGGCCTCGTGTTGAGACCTCGGCTTTTTGCATGCGGCAACGGAGCTGCCCCTTTGTCACATCTACGCCACACCGTCGCGGGCGAGCTCCTCGGCCAGCGCCTCGGCCGGCATGGCCATAATCGCGTCGAGCTCGGCATCCACCTCAGGGATGCACTTCACCTTGAGCTTGCGCACCAGATCACCGCGACACATCACATGCATCGGCTCACGCAGCGCGCACAGGTCATCGAGCGGGTTCTTGCGCGTCACCAGGATATCGGCAGCCTTGCCGCACTCGATCGTGCCGGTCTCGCCGCCCAGCCCCAGCAGCTCGGCATTGACTTGCGTAGCCGTATGCAGCGCAAAGGCGTTGCTCACGCCCACGTACTTGGCAAAATAGGCCACCTCGCGCCACATGTCGTACTGCGTCACGAACGGGCAGCTTGAGTCCGTGCCCAGGCCCACCTTAACGCCAGCTTCCAGTGCGGCACGGGCGCTCTCGATGATGCCCGAACACACAATGTCGCCGTTCTTCTTTTGCGTGTCGGTCGAATGGGTCTTCTCCGGATCGAGCAGCACAAACGGCAGCGCGGGGCTGATAGTGCAGGTAACGCTGGGCGCACGCCCCTCAAGCTGCGTGCCCGCGGCGCCGCGGTACAGTTCCAAGATCTCGGGAGTCATCGGGGCACCGTGCTCGATCGTATCGACGCCGGCCTCAAGCGCGGCCTTCACGCCCTCGGTGCTCTCGACATGAGCCATAACCGGCAGGCCCACCTCGTGCGCAGCCTTGCACGCCGCCGCGGCAACCTCGACCGGCATGCGCAGCACGCCCGGCTCACCTACTTCGGTCGCGTCGAACACGCCGCCCGTCACGAACAGCTTGATGACGTCGGCACCGCGCGCATGCAAGTCACGCACTTGTTCGGCCGCCTCATCGGGGGTATCGGCGACCTGCGCGAACAGCCCCGCACCGTGACCGCCCGGCACCGTGACACCCGTTCCCGGCGCCACCAGACGCGGACCCTGATACTTGCCGGCGTCGATAGCGTTGCGCACGGCAATATCGGCAAACAGCGGGTCACCCGCACCGCGCACCGTGGTCACGCCGCTTGCCAACTGCTGCTGGGCGCTGCCTTTGAGGATGTGGCGGACGATGGCGCGGCCCACGGGATTATCGAGCTTCTTCATAAGTGCGCCCGCATCGCCGGCCGAGACAGGCTTGCCCGAGCCGCACAGATGCGCATGCATATTGATGAGACCGGGCATGAGATACGCACCACCCAGGTCGATAACCTCGGCACCTGCAGGCGCCTGCGCCACAGCACTCGGCCCCATCCAGGTGATGACGCCGCGCTCAACAGTCACGGCCATATCGGGTTGCGGCTCCATATGTTCCGAACCATCCAGAATGGTCGCATTGATAAACAACGTGGAACGATCGGCAGACGCCATATCGAGCTCCTCCCTCACGATTAACTTGAACATTTGTCCATTATCACCTAGTCCCGCTGGATTGCTGCAGACGCATCGGTTAACGGAAGGAAGAGAGGATGTGGGGGACGGAATACGTTGCAATCCCATCCCAGCGGCACTAGGGAAATCTCTCGATCTATAACAGGTAGACCGGGTTTTAGCAGCCAGATGTTACAGATCGAGATCTTTCGGCACCGCGTCCAACCTTTGTCTCGATCTGTAACAGTTGGGTCGAATTTTGGCCGTTAGATGTTACAGATTGAGAACTTTCACCAGGCGCCAACCTTCTGTCTCGATCTGTAACAGCTACGAGGCCAAACGGCCCCTTGTTGTTACAGATCGAGACAAACTCGGCAGAAACAACCACATTCGCGTCAGTTGCACCCCTTAGCACCCATACCACTGACGCTTCCATCCCTCAGCCAAATCGGCCCGCTGCGAAATACCCGCCAGCCTCATCTTTTCAGCCAGCTTCCCCGGGTCTTTGAGTTCATCAAACGTAAACCGAAGCACCTTATGCCCGAGCATTGTCAGATGAGATTCCCGCTGACGCTCTGCCACGAATGGGTCAACCGACTCCCGACCCCCGCCGCTCTGCAAGGTGTACTTCCCCTTTCCGTCGAGCTCGCCGATGACACATGTCCCGTCCTCGAGCCGCCAAAAATAGTCGACGCGAAACACCTGGCTCGGATCGAGCGGGTCGCGAAACTCCACCTGCAGCTCCGGAACCGGAAAGCCGTACGCAATAAAGAATGCTCGGAACCGAGACTCGCCGCCGTTTTCAGACAGCCCGTCCGCATACGACGCAATCACCTGTGCCCTGCGATACCCTCGCCTGCCCTCGCAATCGGCGCGGAGACACTCGCACAGGTCATCGCGCGATACGCCCCTTGCCCTCAATGCAGAATCGGCAATCGCCAACCCGTAGGAGAACGGCGCACGCAGCAAGCAATCCTCCACCGTGCGCCAAAACGACGTCGCCTGCACGCCGTCGACTTGTTCAAGTGCGCCCGCCGCCTGCGGACGCAACAGCCGACATCCTGCACTCAGCGGCACCGAGCAACCTGTCTTAACAAGATATCGTGGCCCAAGCAGATCATTCGGCACCTCCAGACCCCACAAAAGCGCCGCGTCATAGCCCCAAAACGCCCAATCGGGATGAAACTCTGCAAGCCCTTTGATGGTACGCAGCGCTCGCTCCGCCGGCGTCAGTACACCCCAATCATGTTGAAAGCAGAACAAATACGGCTCGGGCTCCGCAATATCATCGGTTCCCACATGACGCCGTAGCCACATGAGCTCGGCATTGTCATGCGTTGCGAGCAGCGCACCTTGCTCGGTCGCCTCCGTGAGTCGCGCGAGCATCCTATTCCGCGCCAACGTGTTGCGAGTCGTATGCTTGTGCTTGAAAACGGTATTAGACACTTCCATCACCACCACATCGGACAAATGAACCATCGTCACCGTTGCCTCCGCCGACAAATGTCTTGATCTGTAACAGTAAACCGTTCTTCAGGCCCCTAAACGTTACAGATTTAGACAAACCAGCGGTGCCCAAGCGTTCGTCTCGATCTGTAACAGATAGGCTGGTTTTTTGTCCCCAAACGTTACAGATCGAGACAAAAAGGCAAAAGGCAAGGCAGGCGACAACCACCCATCCCCTACTCCCACTCCTGCTCGTAGATGTTGAGCGACTTTACGTACCGCCCCTGGACGCCCATGATGTCGCGGACCAGACGCAAGAAGAAGCTGATGCACGAGGTGTCAAAGCCGTCCTGCAGGTCCTCCGGATGCACCGCACCCGGCCCATCGACCGCCGTATCGCTCAGCCGCGCGATGTCATACAGGTAGAGCTGTCCCGCCGTAAGCCAGACATCATCGACGCAGGCGAGGCGCACCGCAATCGCGCCGTCACTCCAGTGCTCCTTCTGCACGATATGCGGATCGTAGACATCAAAGCGATGATCGGTGCGCGTGTCCTTCAGCACGACCATGCCGGACGCAGGATCCTTGTCCAAAATGCCAAAGCGCGAGAAATACTGCGTGTCGCGTACCTGCTCGAGCCGCTTGAGCGAGGCAGGCGAAAGCGATGCCGGCGGCTCGTCAACATATAGCTCGAGCAGCGTTTTGCCATGGCGATAGGGGCGCTCAAACAGCAGCCAATCGGTAAACGCCATGTTGTAGGCCATGATTTCGTTTTGCGAAGGCTCGGTGCAATAGCTGAGCCACGGGTCGACAATGATCTCGAACTGTTCGCGCGCCGGCTCCAGGAATTGAAACTTCCGCAGCATCCAAAAGTGAGCCATGTCGGCAATATCGTTGCCGACGGCTTCAGCCAGCTCTGCTCGGTCAAAAGCGTGGTCAGTCATGGCATCCTCCTCAAACTGATGGACCTCAATTTGAGCTTACAAGGAGGGTGGGCAGCCACGACCAGCGCGGGCAAAATAGGCCTCCGGCTGCAAACCAGATGCTGACCAAACACTTGACGAAAAGCTTGACCGAAAATGCGCGCCGCAACAAAACCGCAGGTAAACATCGACGGCCAACCCGCCCTTTTGAGCCAGATGCCCGCAGCCACCACTTAAACAACAGGTGACCACAGCCCAAGAAGTCGACAAATGAACGCCCGTACGTCGACAAACGAGCAAACTGCTCGCAAATCCGCAAGGAGTGTCCCCGAATGCCGACAGAAAAGGAACGTCCCTAACTGCCGGCACTTAGGGACGTTCCTTTTGTGCCGGCAGTTGGGGACAGCCCTTGCCGATTCGATTGTTGAATATCTCCGTGACTACTTTACAGCTCCAGCGCATCGGCGACTTCAGCAGCGCAGGCCAGGGCGTCGGCCATAGCGTTCACCACGAGCGAGCTGCCGTTGCGAGCGTCGCCGGCAACATACACCGGCGCGGCATCCGCGGCGACGCCGTCGACACGCGCCGCAAGATGCGAGCCCTCGGCAGCCATCACCGGCAGCGGACGGCCAGCGGCGGCAACAGGCACGCCGGCAGCGTCGAACACGCTGTGCTCCGGGCCCGTAAAGCCGCAGGCAATGAGCACCAGCTGGGCCGGCACCTCGTGCTCAGAGCCCACGATGCACTCGGGCTTTCCCGCCGACCAGTCCAGATCGACCACGCGCAGGCCCGCAGCCGCACCCTTCTTGTCCAGCAGCACCTCGAGGGTATCCACGCCCCAGGCACGCATCTCGCCACCCATCGCAGCGATAACCTCTTGCTGGCCGTAGTCGGTCTTCTTAACGTTGGGCCACTGCGGCCAGGGGTTGCTCGCCGCGCGCTTATCGGTCGCAGCCGGCAAGAACTCAAACTGGCGCACGCTGCGCGCGCCCTGACGCACGGCGGTACCCACGCAGTCGTTGCCGGTATCGCCACCGCCAATGACCGCAACGTCCAGGCCGCGTGCATCGATGGCAGGCTCGCCGCCATCGAGCACCGAGACGGTCGAAGCCGTCAGGTAGTCCACCGCGTACACCACGCCGGGCGCGTCAATATTCTCAGCAGCCAGTCCACGCGGAGCACGGGCGCCGGCAGCCACCACGACGGCGTCAAAGTCGTCGAGCCTGGCGGTAACCTTGGGATCGCTCACGTCGGCACTCAGCTCGAACACAATGCCCAGCTCGCGCATGAGCGCCACGCGACGCTCGACCACGGACTTCTCGAGCTTCATGTTGGGAATGCCGTACATGAGCAGGCCGCCGGGGCGGTCGTCGCGCTCAAACACCGTCACGCGGGCGCCGCGACGCGCAAGCTCCCATGCAGCCACCAGACCAGCAGGACCGGAACCCACCACGGCAACCGTGGGTGCGCCCTCCCCCGCCGGCTCAAAGCGGCGCGGGCCACCGTTTGCCCACTCATGGTCGCTGATCGCACGCTCGTTGTCATGGATCGTCGTGGGCTGGCCGTCGACCGAACCCAGGTTGCACGCGGCCTCGCACAGTGCCGGGCACACGCGGCTCGTGAACTCGGGCATGGGCGAGGTGAGCGACAGGCGCTCGGCAGCCTCATCCCAGCGGCCGCGGTACACCAGCTCGTTCCACTCGGGAATCAAGTTGTGCAGCGGGCAGCCGCTCGGGCGCGCCTTGCCAAAGCTCGCGCCCATCTGGCAAAACGCCACGCCGCACATCATGCAGCGGCTCGCCTGGGCGCGACGTGCGTCGTCATCGAGCTCCACATACAGGGGATCAAAATCATGACTGCGCTCCTCCACGGGGCGAAGCTCGTGGGTCACGCGATCGATATCAAGAAAAGCACCGGGCTTACCCATGGCACTTACGCCTCCTTCTTGGTCGAAGCAACAGAGCTGGCGGCGGCGGGCACAGCACCAGCGACACCACCCGCCACATCGAAGCGAGCGACATCCGCGGCGCTCGCGCGACCGGTCACAATGTCAAACGCCAGCTCCTCGGCCTGCGCATGCGTCTTGCCGACGGCCTCGGCGGCGGCGACAATCGCCAGCACGCGCTCATACTCGGTCGGAATGACCTTCACAAAGTGCTTACTCATCGTCTCAAAGCTGTAGAGCAGCTTAATGCCGCGTGGACTCTGTGTCGCGTCCACGTGCTCCTGGATGAGCTCGCGAATCTGCGCCAGCTCGACGGCCGTCGGGGCCTTAAGCTCGACGCTCTCGTGGTTCACGCGGGCGTCGAGCGTGCCGTATTGGTCAAAGACATAGGCCACGCCACCCGTCATACCGGCGGCGAAGTTCTGCCCGACCTCACCCAGGATGAGCGCCAGACCGCCCGTCATGTACTCGCAGCCATGGTTGCCGCAGCCCTCGACCACCACGGTGGCACCGGAGTTGCGTACGCCAAAGCGCTGGCCCGCCAGACCGTTAATGAAGCCGCGGCCGCTCGTAGCGCCAAAGAACGCAACGTTGCCCACAATGATGTTCTCGTCGAACTTGTAGGTCGCATGCGGGTTGGGGCGCACAGACACCTCGCCGCCCGAAAGGCCCTTGCCAAAGTAGTCGTTGGCGTCACCGCACACGTTGAGCGTAATGCCGCGCGGCAGGAAGGCGCCAAAGCTCTGACCGGCCGAACCATCGCAATCGATGGTGATGGAGCCGGCGGGCAGGCCCTCGGGATGAGCCTTGGTCACCGCGTTGCCCAGGATGGTGCCCACGCAGCGGTTGACGTTGGCGATATCGGCGCGGAAACGAATCGGACGCAGGTGCGCACGGGCATCGGCCGTATAGGGCACGAACAACGTGGAGTCGAGCGTCTTGTCGAGCTCGCTGTCGGCAGCCATCTGCGGCAGGAAGTGACGACCGTCGGCACCCGGGATATGGGCACCAAACTCGCAGGTCGCGCTCGCCAGCACGGGCGACAGATCGAGCAGGTTGGCCTTGCGGTTGCCCGGGACCTCGATCTGGCGCAAGCACTCGGGGTGGCCGACCATCTCGTCGACGGTGCGGAAACCCAGGCTCGCCATAACCTCGCGCAGCTGCTCGGCCACAAAGAGCATAAAGTGCTCAACGTGCTCGGGCTTACCGCGGAAGCCGTGACGCAGGCGGCAGTTTTGCGTGGCGATGCCGGCCGGGCAGGTATCCTGCTGACAGTCACGCTGCATGAGGCAACCCATGGAGATGAGCGGCATGGTCGCAAAGCCAAACTCCTCGGCGCCCAGCAAGCAGGCGACGGCGACATCGGTGCCGTCCATGAGCTTGCCGTCGGCCTCGAGCACCACGCGCGAGCGCAGGCCGTTTTGCAGCAGCGTCTGTTGAGCCTCGGCAAGACCGAGCTCCAGCGGCAGACCGGCGTGCCAGATAGAGTCGCGCGCAGCGGCACCCGAGCCGCCGTTGTGGCCGCTGATCAAGATCTTGTCGGCAGCACCCTTGGCCACGCCGGTGGCGATGGTGCCGACGCCCGCCTCACTGACCAGCTTGACCGACACGCGCGCGCCGGGGTTGGCGTTCTTAAGGTCAAAGATCAGCTCTGCCAGGTCCTCGATGGAGTAGATGTCGTGGTGCGGCGGAGGCGAGATCAGGCCGATGCCGGGAGTGGACTGACGGACCTCGGCAATCCAAGGGTAGACCTTCTTGCCGGGCAGGTGGCCGCCCTCGCCGGGCTTGGCGCCCTGGGCCATCTTAATCTGAATCTCAAAGGCGCTGCACAGATAGCGGCTCGTCACGCCAAAGCGCGCACTTGCCACCTGCTTGATCGCGGAGTTCTTGGAGTCGCCGTTGGCCAGCGGGGTCTCGCGACGCGGGTCCTCGCCGCCCTCGCCTGAGTTGGAACGGCCATGCAGACGGTTCATAGCGATAGCCATGCACTCGTGCGCCTCTTTGCTGATGGAGCCGTACGACATGGCGCCGGTGTTAAAGCGGCGGACGATGTTGAGCGCGGGCTCGACCTCGTCGAGTGCCACCGGGGTGCGGCCGCTGGCATCAAAGTCGAGCAAGTCGCGCAGGCGCACGGCACGGCCGGTACGGTGCAGACGGGCGCTGTACTCCTTAAAGGTGTCGTAGCTGTCCTCACGGCAGGCGGTCTGCAGCAGGTAGACGGTCTGGGGGTCGATGAGGTGTTCCTCGCCGCCGAGCGGGCGCCACTTGGTCAGACCCAGCGTAGGCAGCTGATCGGGAGCCGGGCTCTTAAGGATGGCGAGCGCGGCGTCGTAGCGCTCGTTTTGCTCGCGCTCAACGTCCTCGACACCCATACCACCCACACGGCTCACCGTGCCGGCGAAGTACGCGTTGACGAACTCCGGCGTAAAGCCCACGGCCTCGAAGATCTGCGCCGAATGGTAGCTCTGCACTGTGGAGATGCCCATCTTGGACATGATGGAGACGATGCCGGCGGTCGCAGCCTTGTTGTAGTTGGCGATGCCCTGCTCGGCCGTCACGTCCAGGTCGCCGCGTGCCGCCAGATCGCGGATGCACGCATGTGCGTTGTACGGATAGATGCCGCTCGCGGAGTAGCCCACCAGCGCCGCAAAGTCGTGCGGGGACACGGCGTCGCCACACTCCACCACGATGTCGGCAAAAGTACGCACGCCGGCGCGGATCAGGTGGTTGTGCACGCATCCCACGGCGAGCAGTGACGGCACAGGGACCTCGCCCGCCGCAGCACGGTCGCTCAGCACCACGATGTTCACGCCATCGCGGACCGCAGCCTCGACGTCCTCGGCAAGCTGCTTGAGCCCAGCCTGCAGCGCGCCCTCGCCGGCATCGCGGCGGTAGACGGCACGGAAGCGGCGGGTCTTAAAGCCCACGCGGTCGATGGCGCAGATGCGGTCAAACTCCTCCTCGCTCAGCAGCGGACGCTCCAGGCGCACCAGCTGGCAGGCCGTACGGGAATCCTCAAGCAGGTTGCCGTGGTTGCCCAGGTAGAGCGTGGTCGAAGTTACCATATGCTCACGCAGGGCATCGATCGGAGGATTCGTGACCTGAGCGAACAGCTGATAGAAGTAGTCAAAGAACGAGCGCGTCTTCTTGGACAGGCAGGCCAGCGGTGCGTCGATGCCCATCGAGGCGAGTGGGGCCTTGCCCTGCTGGGCCATAGGACGCACGACCTCGTCGACGTCATCCCAGTGGTAGCCGAGCTTGGCCATACGCACGGCGGCGGGCACCTCGGCGTCCTCGGCGGGCGCGGGCGCGGCGGACTCATCGAGCGCGTCGACGGCCAGCGTCTCCTCGGCAATCCAGTCGTGGTAGGGCTTCTCCTTGGCATAGCGGGCGCGCAGCTCGTCGTTGTAGATGACGCGGCCGCGGGCAAAATCGACCTCGAGCATCTGGCCCGGTCCCAGGCAGCCGCTCGTCAGGATGTTCTCGGGGCGCACCTCGATGGTGCCCACTTCGCTTGCCAGCATAAAGCGGCCATCGCGCGTCACGTAGTAGCGGGCGGGGCGCAAGCCGTTGCGGTCGAGGGCGGCGCCCAGCGTGCGACCGTCGGTAAAGGCGATGGCCGCCGGGCCGTCCCAGGGCTCCATGAGCATGGACTGGTAGGCGTCGTAGGCGCGGCGCTCCTCGCTCAGACTGTCGTTGTGGTCCCACGGCTCAGGTAGCAGCATGGACGCAGCGCGCGTAAGCGGGCGACCGTTCATAACCAAAAACTCAAGCACGTTGTCCAAAATCGCCGAGTCGGAACCCTCGCGGTTGATGATGGGCATCACGCGCTCAAGATCGTGCTGCAGCACGGGGCTGTACAGGTTGGGCTCGCGGGCGCGAATCCAGTTGACGTTGCCCTTGAGGGTGTTGATCTCGCCGTTGTGGATGATAAAACGGTTGGGGTGCGCACGCTCCCAGCTGGGCGTGGTGTTGGTGGAGTAGCGCGAGTGGACGAGCGCAACGGCCGTCTTGACAGCGGCGTCGTTGAGATCGATGAAGAAGCGGCGCATCTGCGTGGCGACGAGCATGCCCTTGTACACGATAGTGCGCGAGCTCATGGAGCAGACGTAGAAGATCTTGTCGCGCAGGGCAAACTCGGCGTCGGCCTTCTTCTCGATAGTGCGACGGCACACGTACAGGCGGCGCTCGAAGGCGTCACCCGCCGGCGTATCGTCGGGGCGGCCCAGAAAGGCTTGCAGAATGGTGGGCATGCAGGCGCGTGCCGTCTCGCCCAGGTCGTGCGGGTCGACGGGCACCTCGCGCCAAAAGAGCAGCGGCACGCCGGCCTCGGCGCAGCCCTCCTCAAACACGCGACGGGCATCCTCTACGCCCTTGTCGTCCTGCGGAAAGAACAGCATGGCCACGCCATAGTCGCCCTCTGCCGGCAGAATCTGGCCGCACTTTTGAGCCTCTTTGCGAAAAAAGTGATGCGGAACCTGGAACAGGATACCGGCACCGTCGCCGGTGTTCTTCTCGAGTCCCGTGCCGCCGCGGTGCTCCAAGTTGACCAGAATGGACAGCGCGTCGTCCAGAATCTGGTGATGGCGCTCACCGTTGATATCGGCAAGTGCGCCGATGCCACATGCATCGTGGTCGAATTCGGGGCGATAAAGGCCCTGCTGTTGAGCGGAATCTGCCTGCATCGCGATCCTCCCCTAGAAATATGACAGTCAGTTGAATAGGCATACTAGGAGCATCGCCGGTCCGCTGTGTTTCCCACCCGTTTCGAAACAATCGCGTAACGCACGCGGGACATCTACGTCTTGCCATCAAACGCGTACATCAGCCTCCAAACATGTCAAAAAACGACATCTTTGGAGGCTGACGTACACCTTTTGGAGCAGAACAGCATGTCCCCAATGCACCAACCAATCCCCGCTGGACCAATATTTTGTTAGTCTTGGTTAACTTTTTAGCCTAAAACGGGTATCCTTTGCGGCGTCAAGCAAACGGCACGCAGGAGCGCACCATGATCAACCATCTCAAACATCATTTTGGCTCCCGACGCACTGGTGGTCACGGAGGCCTAGACATTGCGCGGCATATCGGCCCTGGGCTGCTCGTGACCGTCGGCTTTATCGATCCGGGCAACTGGGCCTCCAATATGGCCGCGGGCTCGCAGTTTGGCTACGCGCTGCTGTGGATCGTCACGCTGTCCACGATTATGCTCATTGTGCTGCAGCACAACGCGGCACACCTGGGTATCGCCACGGGCGCCTGTCTTGCCGAGGCCACGACACGTTACCTCCCCCACTTCGTTGGGCGCACGGTACTCGCCAGTGCCTATCTCGCGACCATCGCCACCGCCATGGCCGAAGTCCTGGGCGGTGCGATCGCGCTCCAGATGCTCTTTGGGCTGCCCGTGCGCGCGGGCTGCGTCATCGTGGCGGCAGTATCGATGGCGATGCTCATGACGAGCTCCTACAAGCGCGCCGAGCGATGGATTATCGCCTTCGTAGGCGTGGTAGGACTCTCGTTTTTGGCCGAGCTTGCACTGGTCAAGGTCGACTGGCCGCAGGCCGCCGCAAGCTGGATCACACCCAGTATGCCCAGCGGCTCGGCCGCGATTATCGTGAGTGTCCTGGGCGCGGTCGTTATGCCCCACAACCTCTTCCTGCACTCCGAGGTCATCCAATCCATGCACTTCGAAGGCCAAGGCGAGAAAGTTATCGAAGAGCGTCTACGCTACGAGCTCTTCGACACGCTCTTTTCGATGGGCGTGGGCTGGGCAATCAACTCGGCCATGGTCATCCTGGCCGCAACGACCTTCTTTGCGCACGGCATTGTCGTAGACGACCTCGCCGTCGCAGCGGCCACGCTCTCCCCCATCTTAGGCCCGGCGAGCTCGACCATCTTTGCGGTAGCGCTGCTGTTCGCGGGTCTCTCGAGTAGCGTGACAGCGGGCATGGCGGCGGGCACCATCACCGCGGGCATGTTCGACGAGGAATACGACATCCACGACCGGCACTCATCGATTGGAGTGGCGGTCTGTTTCGTCGGCGCAGTGCCGGCGTGCCTGATCGTCCCGAATCCTTTTGAGGGTCTCATCTGGAGTCAGGCACTGCTGTCGCTTCAGCTGCCGATTACGGTCTTTGTGCTCATACGACTCACCAGTTCGTCCCGCGTCATGGGCAAATACGCCAACTCGCACCCACTTAACGCGTTGCTCGTAGGGATCGGTGCCGTCGTGACGATTCTCGATGTCGTGTTGTTGACAGGGATGTAATGGGACGGGGTACCTACCCAGGCAAACGTCTCAATCTGTAACATCTAGACCCGCTTTTGATATCTAGATGTTACAGATTGAGATCTTCTGCCGGACGGTTTTGGTTTGTCTCGATATGTAACAAGTGGGCCCAATTTCCACCGTTAGATGTTACAGATTGAGACAAAAGGTCGGCCGGACTCACAACAGACAGGATCGGCCAACAGCAACCGTGATCCCTTGGGGGCGGAGGAAAAGGGCCCCGGCCGAGAATTCGACCGAGGCCCTTGGACAGAGCTATGTTCGGCTTTCGCCGTGTGTCTGCGAGCTACTCCTCGACGAGCTCAAACTGATCGGGACCGACGCCACACACCGGGCACACATAATCCTCGGGCAGCTCGGGCGTATCGACCTCAACCTCGTAACCGCAAACGACGCACACGAACTTATACGTCTTCTTCTCCTCAGCCATGATGTTCTCCTCTCAAACGCGACTGGTGATGTACTTCATTTATCAGTATAGATTCTCAATAATATAATGCAAGTATTTTTAAAACATTTCTAGCCTTGATACGAGGACGCCTTCGGAGGCGTCTTGCCCTTCAGGACCTTATGGTAGTAATCGTAGGTGAGCGGCGTCTCGTCACTCAAGCGCTCGGCATCCTCGACCTCGCCGATAAACAGTAGATGCGTGCCAACATCCACAGTGTCGATCAAATGGCAGCTAAACAGGGCCGCCGCGTGCTCGGGCACATAGGGCATGCCCAGAGCCGTCTCGCGGGTCTCGTATTTGGCAAACTTGTCATAATCGCTGCTGGTGCGGAACCCAAAGTTACCGATGTAGAGCATATCGGCGGTCTGATCGATCACGGTCAGCGCGAACGCTTTGGCCGAAGCGATGACGCCCGAGGTGACGTTGTCCTTGTTCACGGCAACCGAAATGCGCGGCGGCATGGACGTCACCTGCACCGCAGTGTTGATGACGCAGCCGGCGCGCAGCCCGTCTGCCGCGGCGCTCACCACGTACAGACCGCTCGGCATGGTAAAGAACGCAGTTTTGTCCATAACAATCACTCCCCTAACGCGGGTTGGAACCTCATGGATGTATGTACCCACAAAAAAGGCGGCGCCCACAACGGACACCACCTTTGAGACATATGTGTCAAAACAGTATAAGCAAGATGAGACCCCCGCAGTTGCGGTGAAATAAGGACTGAATAGCCCCTCAAACAGGCAAAACAGTCCGTATTCCACCGCAACTTATACAGAACGCCTAGCGATTGCGCTCCTTGAGGGCGCGGTCGATCTCGCGCTGGACATCGCGCTTGGCCATATCCTCGCGCTTGTCGTAAAGCTTCTTGCCGCGGCCTAGGCCCAGCAGCAGCTTTACGCGGCCGTCGGTATTAAAGTAGAGCTCCAGCGGCACCAGCGCATAGCCGCGGTTGCGAAGTTTGCCGTCAAGAAAGTCGATCTCCTTGCGGTGCAGCAGCAGACGGCGCCGACGGTCGGGATCGCGATTCCACACGCCACCATGGCTATAAGGGTGGATATGCAGGCCGACGAGCCAGCACTCCCCACCACGAATCAGTGCGAAGGTATCGGTAATCTGGCACGCGCGCTCGCGAATCGACTTGACCTCGGTACCGCTCAGCTCAATACCGCACTCAAACGTCTCATCGATAAAGTACTCGTGATGTGCCGAGCGATTCTTGGAAATGAGCTTGCGCTCGCGCTTACTGGGCATCGCCGGCCTCCTTGGCGCCATCGGCGTTTGAGCCCGCAGCCTCGCGCTTTGCCCTGCGCTCGGCATTAAGCTCGGCATCGCTCTCGCGCACCAGCTTGATAATCGCCGCGCATGCCTCCTCGCCCACCAGGTCGCGGGCACGGACCGTCAGGCGCGTCGCCTCCTGCTTGTCGCCGTCGCTTGCAGCATCGGTCGCGCACATGATCAGGCAGATGGCGATCTCGGCCGAAGGCGAGGTCGGCACGCCCTGCAGGGCGAGCTCACCCATCACATGGTCGTCACTCTCGTCCGCGGCATCCGGATAGGTGGTATGGATCTTGTTGAGCAGGCGCGTCGTATGCGCATCATTGGGCGCCAGGCGCAGCGCCAGACGCGCGCAGCCCACGGCAGCCGAAATGTTCTCGGCCTCGGGCTCCAAGAAGTACTGACCCAAGTTGGTGTAGGCGCGTGCGGCGCACTTACCGTCGCTCGCGCGCTCCAGCACCGAGAACGAGAGCGATGCCCACTCCTGCTTGTCCTCGAGCGCGCGGAACAGCTCGGCCAAGTCCAAGCGATAGTTGCAGTTCATGGGATCCCAACGCACGGCCTGCATCAGGGCATTCCGAGCACTCACATAATCCTGCTGGCGAATGTAGGCATACGCCATGTCGGAATACAGGCGATCAAAGGGCACCTCGACCTGAACCAGCTCGCGCGGATCCTTTTCCACGCGGCGGTAGGCCAGACGCTCAAACTTGCTGTCGAAGCTAAAGTACTGGCGCTTCTCCTCCGTCTTGCATTCAGCGTCGATATACTCCTCGGCAAGCTCCACCAGACGCTCCAGCAGCGGCGTCGCCGTAGCCAGGTCGCCCTGCGCCAGATAGTTCTCGGCATACGTGATGTCTTCCAAGCTGATAGGCAGGTCCATGACAACTCCTCGGTCCGGGCGGCAGACTCAACGCGCGCCTTAAATATCGGTCAATACACAAAACCCGGGTCTCTTACGAGGCCCGGGCGTTCAATTTTGGTAGCCCGTACCAGATTCGAACTGGTGATCTCCGCCTTGAGAGGGCGGCGTCCTAAACCGCTAGACGAACGGGCCATATGTAGCAAATGCAATGGCTGGGATGGAGGGAGTCGAACCCCCATTGACGGAACCAGAATCCGCTGTCCTGCCATTAGACGACATCCCAATGACTGCATCGCTGCGCTCGGCTGTGCCTTTGCGCAAGAAAGAAATATACGGGAAGTTCGGCCGTGACGCAAGCCCCAATTATGACTTTTTTGAAATTCAGTCAAATACGGCCAACACGTGAAGGACCTGTGAAGTCGACCGCTGCACACGAAGGACAAAACGCCGCGAGCGGTAGCCGTCAACCGTTGGCAGATTCTACCGCGAAAACGATAGCACCAGGCAACACAATCGAAGTATCAATGATCACGTAGATATCGAGGCGCCATGGACGAAGAGCTTGATTACCTATGGGAGACCCTGGGCCTCGAGATCACTGCTGACCTTTGGCCCGAACGGGACAAAATCCATCCCACTCTGCGCCCCGCCATCACGGTGATGCAGGCAAAATACCGCCGTGCATCCTTTTTGATCATGCGGATGTCATGGCACGCGGGACTCCCCGACCTTAAGCGAATCCAGTCAAGCCTCGTCGAGCTGTCCGGTATGCCGACTGTCATATCCGAGGCGCACCTGGAGCAGCGACAGCGCGAGCGACTGCAACAGCAGCGGATTCCCTTTATCTGCCCCGGTGTTCAGGCATATCTGCCCTTTATGGACGAGGAGTACTGGAGCGGCAAGCCCAACAAGCACGTAAAGGTCTACGATCCGCACGAATGGGCACAGCTCGAGGATTGAGCCGAGCGAGCCCGCCGATGGAAAACACGTCCCACCCTGAGCACTCAAAACGGGTCGCACTTTCCGCAGCCGCTACAGCAGCGCCTCGGTCCAAGCTGCTTCCCTAAAGCCGGGAATCGCAAAGTCGTCGCCCACCAACAGCGGACGCTTGACCAGCATGCCGTCGGTCGCCAGCAGCTCGTAGCACTCCCGATCCGTCATGCCCGCATCTAGACGCGCCTTCAGGCCCAGCTCTCGATATTTCATGCCCGACGAATTAAAGAAGCGCCGCACCGGCAGTCCCGAACGAGCAATCCAGGTCGCAAGCTCATCAGCCGTGGGATTGTCCAAAACGATATCGCGGTCGATATACTCTACCCCGTGTTCGTCCAGCCATGCCTTGGCCTTCTTACAGGTCGAGCACTTGGGATATTCAACAAACAGTACGGTCATGGGAATCCTCCGAATATAGATCGGCCAACGCAGGCACACGCCACACGAGGCGCCTTCGTATGATGGGCCAATTGTAGCCCACGGGTCACACGCTAAACGAACCGTACCCCGAATCCGCGTTTGATGAACGGCAGCAGCTCCATTGCCTCGGGCGTGATATGGCCCGCAACGTTCATGCGCTCGTCACCGGGAAGATCGACCCGCGCAATCTCAAGCTCGCCTTCGTAGCGCCCATATCCGCTATTGCTCACAGCGATCGACCCCGCCTTTCGCGGCAGGCCGGCTCCGGCATCCGTCGGCACGGAATCCGGCTTATGCGTCGTACGTGACTCCTGAGACCTAAAGATGAGGACACTCGAGTCGGGCCGGTCGTGATGAATCTGCCCACGTACATAGGCATAACCAGACTCAAGCTCGCATTGCAGGTCCACGTATCCGGCGGAAACTTGAGCAAACTGCGCCCAGCCCGCATCGGAAAGATCGGGGTCGCCGACCAACACAATGTCGCAATCGGCGCCATGTGCGAGCTCAAGCATGTTGAGGGCAACCTTTGACGCGCGACCGCGCTGTGCCTCGACCGTCGGCAGTCCCTCGAATACCGGCCCGCGAACGTTGGCATCACCCGGCACAAAAGCCATGATTTCGAATCCAAGCGCCGCAAGACGAAGATTCACCCGAGCAATGTCCTCCAGAGCTAAACCGGTATAAGGCTTGGGGTAAAAATTGTGACAGGCGGCAAAACGAGTCACATCGGCACCGGCCTCACGCCACGATGCGATTTCATCAGAACTCACCGTCGATGCATTGACCACAATGCGAAATACACCGGACAGCTCCGCGACCCGCCGGGCGCTAAAGCCATAGTCCAAACGAAGGTATTCCAACCCCAGATCGCGCAGGTCCTCGATGCGCTCAAGCCCGAGCAAATCGCACGTGCGCGGCCCCACATCGGCAATGAGCGCAATGCCGCGGGCGGAAAGCAGCGACAGCACATGACGGACCTTATCGGTATACGCCGCTCCCCCATCCTCGGGAATATGCAGTGAGGTGAACGCGTAGCGCGCACCCGCCGCGGCACCACGCTCAATCGTCCGCTCAATATCCTGCAGAGGGCTGGAAAGATAAATCGAAATACCCGTTTTCACGCTACAACGCTCCTTTAAAAAAGGCCGGCGGAGCAGTTAGCCCCGCCGGCACAACCATAGCATCAAGAAATCTGCCGCGCGCCGCGAACCCCGAGCAACACGGCTCGCGATATCAAACTACTCGCCAAAGAACTCATTGATCTTCTGCTCGTCGACGCCAAAGAACCACGTCAGGACAAAGCCGGCGGCATAGGCAAGCAGCATAGCGGCAACGTAGCCGAGCTGCTGGCCAGGAACGACGATCAGCAGGCCAAACAGACCGGAAACGCCCTGAGAAACCGTGCCGATGTGAAGCAGCGCCGCGAGCGCGCCGCCAAATCCGGCACCCAGGCAGGCCGTTACAAACGGACGAACGAGCGGCAGCGTAACGGCATACATCAGAGGCTCGCCCACACCCAGGATGCCAACGGGAATGGACTCTGCGACGTACTTCTTGAGCTTGGCGTTCTTGGTCTTAAAGTACAGCGCCAAACCGGCACCGACCTGGCCGCCGCCAGCCATCATAAGGATGGGGAGCAAGTAATTGATGCCCTTGGTAGCGCCGTCGGGATCGTTGAGCATAGCGTGGATCGGCGTGAGCGCCTGATGCAGGCCGACGGAAACCAGCGGCAAGAAGCCTGCCGACAGGATATAGCCGCCCAGGACGCCCAGCTTCTCGAAGATAAAGGTCAAAACGCTAAAGATGGCAGTCGTCAGCCATGCGCCAACCGGCTGGATGACGAGCATCAGAGCAAAGGCGCCGATGATGAGCACCAGCAGCGGGGACAAGAACGTGTCGAGTGCGTTGGGCATAACCTTGCGAATCTGACGCTCCATCCAGGCAAAAAATGCGCCAGCGATAAGAGCCGCGATCATGCCGCCCGCTGCGGGGTTGTACTGCGCATTGGTGAGCGGCAGCAGAATGGCAGTGGCAGGATCAGCCGCACCAGGCGCAAGCAGGGGCATAGCACTGTTGGCGATACACATCATGCCGGCGATGCCGCCCAGCGCAGCGGAGCCACCAAACTCACGTGCCGCGTTATAGCCCACCAAGATGGGCAGATAGGCAAACAAGGCCCAGCCCATGGAACGAATGCCCTGGTACCACCACTCGCCTGCAAGCGCGCCTGCCGTCGAGACGTTAATGACGTTGCAGATACCGTTGATGAGACCAGCCGCAATGATGCCGGGAAGCAGGGCGACGAAGACATTGGAAATCTTCTTGAGGAAGGCCTGAACCGGCTTAGACTCGTATTTGGCCTTCTGCGCGGCCTTGTTTGTGGCCGCAGCGTCAACCACGCTCTCGTCGGCAACGCCTTTCGCAAGGCCGGTGAGCTTGGAGCACTCCTCGAGCACCTTATTCACCTTGCCCGGACCCAGCACGATCTGCATCGTGTCGTCCTCGACCAGGCCCATCACGCCGTCGAGTGCCTTAATGCCCTCCGTGTCGACGTTGCCCGTGTCTTTGACGGTCACGCGCAGGCGCGTCATGCACGCCGCGTTTGCGAGCACGTTGTCTTTACCGCCCAAAAGGTCCAGCAGCTTTTGAGCCAGCTCTTTGTTCGTCATAACTCCTCCTTGTATTGGGTATCTCGTCTGGATGTCATATCAGCTCACGCCGCACACCTATTGGGCATCGGCATTGCTCTTCTCATGGCCACTCACCGCAGCACGGACATGGCCTCGCGCTCGCTCAAGAGCTACCGCAGCCTGCTCGGCATCGCAGTCCAGCAGTACCGAGACAATAGCGGTTTTTACGTGGCCGCCGGCATCTGCAAGCGCCTGAATAGCGCGCTCGCGCGTGCAGCCGGTCGCCTCCATCACGATGTTCTGGCCGCGCACCACCAACTTCTCGTTCGTCTGCTGCACATCGACCATCAGGTTTTGGTATACCTTGCCGATCTTGACCATGGCACCGGTCGAAATCATGTTGAGAATGAGCTTTTGAACCGTTCCCGCCTTGAGCCTCGTTGAGCCGGTCAGCACCTCGGGACCTGGCACGGGCTCAATGGCAAGATCTGCGCTCTCCCCGATCTTCGACCCTTGGTTGCAGGCAATTGCAATGGTCTTGCACCCAGTTGCCTTGGCGTACATAAGGCCGCCCACCACATAGGGAGTACGACCGCTTGCCGCCAGGCCAACGACAAGATCCTTCTCCGAGAGTCCACGCTCCCGCAGGTCGCTCGCGCCAAGCTCCTCGCTGTCTTCGGCACCTTCGACAGCCTTGATAAACGCCGTCTCGCCTCCGGCAATGAGCCCGACAATCAGATCGGGTGACACGCCAAACGTGGGCGGACACTCCGAAGCGTCGAGTACACCCAGACGACCGCTGGTGCCTGCGCCCATGTAAAAGACGCGCCCGCCGCGCTCGAGTGCCTCAGCAGCCCAGTCGATTGCTGTGGCAACCTGGGGCAACACCTTCGTGACCGACTGGACGGCACGAAGATCCTCATCATTCATCGTCGTGACGATTTGCAGCGATGTCATCGTATCGAGGTCCATTGAACTTTGATTACGCTGTTCGGTCGTGAATTTTGTTAAATCGAGCATTTCATTCACCTCATCTTTCCTGTTTCTCGATGTAGTTTTGCTTAATGACATGCGTCGCCCGTTCGTAGTCGCTGGCAACGTAAGCAGCGTACAGGGCATCGACAACCATAAGCTGGGCCATACGCGAAGCCATGGCACCGCTGCGGACCAAGGGTTCACTCGCAGCGACGCCGAGCACGGCATCGGCCACGGTGGCAAGCTTGGATGATCCATCTACTTTGGTAACGGCCACAACGGGACAGTTGTGACGTTGGGCCTCGGCGGTGCAGTCCAGCACCTCTTGCGTCAAGCCCGAGTAGCTAAAGGCGATTGCCATATCGCCCTCATGCATGTTCTTGGCACACAAGAGCTGATCATGCCAGTCGTCGTACAGATGGCACTCTTTGTCGACACGCATGAGCTTTTGTGCCAGATCGTGCGCGACCAAACGAGAGGCACCGATACCGAACAGATTGACTGCGCGTGCCCGCTTAAGATAGGCCGCGCATCGCTCCAAGACGGTGTAATCGAGCGTTCGCGCCGTCGCTTCGATCGTGCGCACGTTGCTTTTCATCACCTTCCCCACGATACGTTCGACGCTGTCATCCATGGAGATGTCCTCGAGGGCAACGTCTTTCTTGTCACCCAAGAGCGCCAGCTCGGCAATCAGTTCGCGCTGGAACTCCTTGTAGCCCGCAAAACCCAAGCGCTTGCAAAAGCGCAAAATGCTCGAGGGCGAGGAGAACGTGGCATCGGCAAGACCGCGGACGGACAGCCCGACCACCTCGTGCGGATGAGCGCTTACATATTCGATGACATTGCGTTCCGCCGGGCTCGCGCTGAGCTCACGCTCGCGAAGCCGCAAAAGCAATCCGTTTGCCATCTCAAACACCTCCCTTGAGAAGAATTAAAGACCAACGAACGATTCGTACCGGATATAAACAGCTTTTACGGTACATTGTGCCGCATCGTGGCGCACAAAGGGCGAGCGTTCTACCGCTCGCCCCTCAAATCCGACCGCTCGGAAATACGCGCGACACAAAATATTTCAACGAGGTCGCATTATCGGTAACAGGGCTGTTACCGATACCGCCTCGCGTGGGCGCCAATCGGACGTGCCGCAAACCTCTACCCCGCCTCGCGCATCCAGCGATCGAACGTCCCCACGCACACGCCCAGGCACTTTGCTGCCTGGCTGCGGGTAATATCGCCTGCCTCATAGCTATCGCGTACCAGCTCAAACTGAGGAGGGCACGGCTTGCGAGGTCGACCGAAACGGACCCCTCGCGCCCGCGCCGCTGCAATCCCCTCCGCTTGGCGCCGATGAATATTCTCGCGCTCCACCTGCGCCACGTAGCTCAGCAGTTGTAGCACAATATCGGCAATCAGGGTATTGGTCACATCCGGCGCGCCGCTGGCCCTGGCGCGCGTGTCAAGCAATGGCATGTCCAACACCACAATGGCAACCCCGAGCTCCTTGGTAATGCGTCGCCATTCCTCAAGAATCTCGGAGTAATTACGGCCAAGCCGGTCGATAGAAAGCACCACCAGCACGTCCCCGTCTCCCAGGATGTGCAGCAGCTCGCGATAGCGCGGGCGATCGAAGTCCTTGCCGCTCGCATGGTCGGCATAAATATTCGCCGAGCCCACGCCATAGGCGCCCAGCGCATCCAGCTGCCGATTCAGATTCTGATCGCGCGAACTCACCCGCGCATAACCATACACCGTCGCCATCTCATCCCCGCTTTCTTGTAAACCTGCCAAAAAGGGACAGGTTTATTTTGGTAGGTTTTACCTCTCGAATAGCAGGTAAGCGGGCGGCCGAGCGGACGGCAAGGTAGCTATGATCCAAATGCGGAGGGCGGCCCCGAAAGACCGCCCTCCGCTCTCCCGCCATGAGTCGAGATTTGGCTAATGGATAAGCTTAAAGTCCAAGTGCCCACGCGTGGTATTGACGCGCGAAACCTCGATAATCACGCGCTGGCCCAGTTCATAGCGAGTCCCCGTGTCGGCGCCCGTCAGCGTAAGCGCATCCTCGTCGAACTCGAACCACTCGTTGCCCAGACTCTTGATCGAAACCAAGCCTTCGACTTGCGTCAGGTCCAAGCGCACAAAGAGGCCCATGCTGCTGACCCATGAGACCGTTCCGGCATAGCGCTCGCCCAGGCGATCCTCATAGTACTGGGCAATCTTGATCTTTTGCGTCGCATGGCTAGCGGCATCTGCCGCGCGCTCGGCATCGCTGCATGCGCGGCAGATCTGCGGCAGAATGCGCGGCAGCGACTCGCGCCCCTTGCCGATCAGCCGCGGTGTACGGACCAGGGCGTCCTTGCCGCCGAGCTGCTCATAGGCCAACTGCAGTTTGAGCACGCGGTGCACCACCAGATCGGGGTAGCGACGGATGGGACTCGTAAAGTGACAGTAGCACGGCGCGGCGAGCGCAAAGTGGCCCTCGTTGCGCGGCTTGTACAGTGCGCGCTGCATGCTGCGCAGAAGCAGCGTGTTGACGAGCGGTGCGTTGGCCGTACCGGCGGCAGCATCAACTGCAGCCTGTAGCTCATCGGGACTCCCCAGGGCGATACCGGCAGCACGGCGATCGTCGATGATGCCCAGCTGCGCCAGCGCAACGGCGGCACCGTGCAGGCTATCGGGGCTCGGATCCTCATGCACGCGATAGCAGGCCTCGATATCACGGTCTGCCAGCCACTCTGCAACGCACTCGTTGGCGAGTAGCATGGCTTCCTCGATAAGCGACGTGGCACACGAACGCTCGCGCGCCACAATCTGCACGGGTACTCCGTCCTCATCCAATAGAGCGCGAATCTCGGCCGTGTCAAAATCGACTGAGCCGCGGGCACGACGAATACGACGGCGAAGTTCGGCGAGTTCGTTGGCGGCGACAAGAAAATCGCCGAGGTCGACGTTATAGCCGCGAGCAGTTTCCTCGCACGCAAGACCGCGCTCAAGCGCCTCCTCGCGCGAGGCCTCAGCAGCCGCAACATCCTCGGCCGCACCCTCCAGCACCCCATACTCCACCGCGCCGGCACGCACCAGCAGCGCCTCGGCGCCGTCATAGTCCATACGCACACGCGAGCGAATCACGCTGGGGTACGGATCGTAATGCCGCACGCGACCCTGCGCATCGAGTTCAATGTCAACGGTAAACGCAAGACGGTCCTCGTCAGGGCGAAGCGAACACAGGTCACAGGACAGGCGTTCGGGCAGCATGGGAAGCACGCGATCGGCCAGATACACCGATGTCGTACGATGGCGAGCCTCAAGATCGATATGCCCGTCCCAAGCCACATAGTGAGAAACGTCAGCGATATGCACACCCAGCTTGTAGCCACCCTCGGGCGTGCGCTCAAGCGAAATGGCATCGTCAAAGTCGCGCGCGTCGACCGGGTCGATCGTGATAACAAAGCGGTCGCGCAGATCGCGGCGGAGCGGGTCCTTAAGCGCCGCGGACACATCGAGCGAAAGCCCCTCGGCCTCGTCCAGCGCGGCCTCGGGATAGCTATCGGTATAGCCGTAACGCGCCATCACGTATTGAACGCCCAAATCGGGCGCGTCATCTCCGCCAATGCGGCGTTCGATCGTCACGGTGCCCGATTCCAGGCGCGTCGGGTAGGTCAAAATGCGCGCGACAACGGCATCACCCGGGTGAACGCCCAGACGATCCGCCGAGGTATCCTCGGGCAGAATGAAGAAGTCGGCCTTCAGGCGCGAATCGAGCGGCTCGATCACACCGAGCGGACCAGCGGTCTGGTACGTACCCACCACGCTTATGGCTGCGCGCTCAACCACGCCTTCGATCACGGCGCGCCGCTCACCGTGCGGGCTGTTCTTAATGCTCACGGCAACGGTATCGCCATCCATGATCTCGCGCTTACCGCGGCCCATGACCTTGTAGTCGCCGTTTTCGGTTACAACGTAGGCGCTATGCTCATGGAGCTGCACGCGCCCGGTCAGGCTCGGACGGCGTTCGCTGCGCACCGGCCCGCGCTTATTGCGAGCTCCACACTTATGCTTGTTATTGCGCCCCATGGCGCCTCCTAACTATCGATTGCGAACTCCAAAGAGTCTACCCAAATGATCCGTTTTCCTGCCGTCCCCTAGGGATCAAAAAACGGGCCGCCCCGCAAGAGACGACCCGTTGGAAGGGATGAATTCCAGGCATGCCTACACGCGCAGGTAGCGGCGCATGGCGATGGCAGAACCAAAGAGACCGATAATCACGCCGACCAGAATCAGCGCAGCATAGGTCACCAGGTAGTACTGCATCGGCAGGGCAAACGACATCCAGCCGATGCTCTCCTGCAAACGCGGAATCATCAGATTGCGCAGCAGCTCCAGAACGCCGATGGAAAGCAGCGAGCCCAAAATGGCCTGCAGTACGCCCTCGGTGATAAACGGGCCGCGAATGAAGCCGTTGCTGGCGCCGACCAGACGCATAATCGCAATCTCACGACGACGCGCCGTGATGGACAGGCGAATCGTGTTGTTGATGAAGATGAATGCGATAAAGGTCAAAAGGCCAACGAGCACCACGGCGGCGATGCGGATGTAGTTGGTCACCTGGAACAGGCGGCTCACTTCCTCCTGGCCGTACAGCACGCTCGCGTTGACGTCGCCGTCATCCGCGATCTTCTGGAAGTCGGCGTTCTTCTTGAGCTTCTGGGCCGTGCTCTCGACCTTGGACGGATCGTCCATCTCAATTGCAAACGAAGCCGGCAGCGGGTTCTGGCCATCGAGCGCGCTCATGGTGGCGTCGGCGTTGCCCGACATCTTGCTCGTATACTCGGCCAGCGCGTCGTCCTTGTCCTTATAGGTCACGGACTTGACGTTATTCCACGTCTTAAGCTCGGCCTCAAAAGCCTGAACATCGGCCTGATCGGCGTCATCGCTAATGAACGCGTTGATGACAACCTGATCCTCGACGGTGCCGATCACGGAGTTCAGCATCGCGGAGCCCATGATGAACAGGCCGATGATAAACAGCGAAAGGAAGATCGTGATGACGGCGCCGAGCGAGGTAGTCCAGTTACGGAAGAAGTGACTGATTGCCTCTTTGAAGGAGTAGCCCACGTTAGTTGGTGCCATAGTTGCCGTAACCTCCCCTCTCCTGGTCGCGGATAACGTGGCCGCCCTCGAGGGCGATCACGCGACGGTGCATGCTATCGACCATCTCGCGGTCGTGCGTGGCGACGATCACGGTGGTGCCGGTGCGGTTAATACGCTCGAGCAGCTTCATGATGCCCAGCGAGATCGCCGGGTCGAGGTTACCCGTGGGCTCGTCGCAGATCAGCAGCGGCGGACGGTTGACCATAGCGCGGGCGACGGCGACGCGCTGCTGCTCGCCACCGGAAAGCTGGTCGGGCAGCGAGTCCATCTGATCGGCCAGACCGACCAGACGCAGCACCTCCGGCACCTGGCTGCGAATGACGCCCTTGGGCTTGCCGATGCACTGCAGGGCAAACGCCACGTTTTCGTAGGCGGTCTTTTGCGGCAGAAGCTTAAAGTCCTGGAACACGGCGCCAATCTGGCGGCGCAGGAACGGAACCTTGCGGTTCTTGATCTTCATGAGGTCCTGACCGGCAACCAAGATGCGGCCGCTCGTCGGCTTGACGTCGCGGTTGAGCGTCGACAGCAGCGTGGTCTTACCCGAGCCGGAATGACCGACCAGGAAGACGAACTCGCCCGGATAGATCTCGATGTTGATGTCGTCGAGTGCAGGCTTGTTGGGCTGTGCCGGATAGATCTTGGTGACATGCTCCATAAGGATGACGGGCTCGACACCGGCCTGCTTGGCCATCTTCTTGCGGCTGGCTTGCGGATCGATGGGCGCAAACACCGACGTAAAATCGGGGTTGTTGAGCGCGTTATCGAGGCTTGCGACCTCGGCGGCCTGATCGCTCTCGACCACCGGGGCAGCAGGCTGCGTGGGATCGGGAATAGCGGCAAAGAGACCGGACTGCGCAGGCTGAGGAACCGGCGTCGCAGGGGCCATGGGGTCGGGAATGCCGGCCATGGTAGGCTGCGGCGTGGCGGCGCCAGCCTGAGGCTGCTCCACGCGAGCGGTCACGGCCTGAACGGGCTCAAAACCCGCCGTGCCGGAAAGCGCGACATCGCTGGTGGGATTGTAGGCAAAGGGATCGGATGCCGGCTGTGCCTGATCTGCCGGCTGAGCGGGGGCCTGAGCAACAGGCTGGCCCTCTGAATCCGGAGTGGCGAAACGACTGCCCTGGACGCCTGTCTGCGTCTTGGGGGCATCGTCGCCCGCACCGGAGGTACGGAAGTGGTTACCCACTGGTGCTCCTTATCGTCGTGCGTTTAAACTACATGAGCGCTTTGTATTTTAGCAGCATTAGCTTTACTGCACATAAGAAGCATGGCGGGGTTTGGGTCTCACCGGCCGGCCTTGATTATCGACTTTATCCGAACACCTCCCACATTCA
>NZ_QSBV01000049.1 GCF_003465825.1 Collinsella sp. AF02-46-1 | reverse complement strand
GGTTGATTTCCGATCTCAGCCGAACACATTGAGCAAATAGGCCATTCCCGCAGTTAGCCGAACGCCCCCGCGGCCCCTCCCGGGGTCCGGGGGCGGCATTTTCCCAGTTGAAGGAACGGTGGAGATGTGTTTCGATGGGTCCGGTGGCCATGCTCCGCCCGCCGCCCGGCGCCTCTTCCCAGACTCAGCCGGACGGTCGGTCCGTCTATTCCGTTTTTCCTTCTAGGCTAGGACAGCGGGGCATCGCCCCTTTCCGCGCGCGCCCGCTCGATGAGCCCCGGCGTCAGGTCGAGCTCCTCGATGGGCACGTCCTCCACGCCGTACGCCTCGAGCAGCGCCGCCGCGTCGCCGCCGAGCATCGCCCGGAAGGCGCGGGCGGGCGTCGCGAAGCCGAGCGCGCCGCGGGGCTCGGAGTTCACGTGCGACATGGCCAGCGCCAGGTCGGCCGGGGCGAGCCGGTCGAACCTGAGGCCGCGGCCCTTGGGCAGCAGCTTCCTGATCTCGACGTGGTTGCGCTCGCAGGCGCCCTTCTGGTCGCTGCGCCGGGGGTCGCAGTAGAACAGCCTCGTCTCGCCCCGCCCCTCGCCGAGCAGCGCCGCGATCGCGACCTCGTCGGAGAACTCGGGGCCGTTGTCGGTGAGCACGGCGCGGAACACGCGGCGCGTCCCGTCGGCGCCGAGGACCGCCCGGACGCCCTCCAGGGCGCCCGCGACGCACCCGGCGGTCTTCTCCTCCAGCGGCAGCGCGAGCTGGGGCCTGCTGGGGCGGTGCAGCAGCGTGAGCAGGCAGGCGCTGTCCTCCCGGGCCCCCTCGACGGTGTCCATCTCCCAGGCCGCGGCGCACGCGTCCTCCCCGAGGGCGAGGAACGCGGCATGTGACCTGCGGGCGGAGTGGCGGGTCGCCGCCCGGCGCGCGGCGCGCTTCCTCGGCCTGTAGCCGACCTTGCGCCTGAGCTCCATGTTGGTCATGCCGTCGTAGCCCGCCGAGACCCAGCGGTAGATGGTCGACGGCGACAGGTCCACCGGGCCGCCGTTGCGCGCCGCCATCTGCTCGGGCGACAGCCCCCGGCGCAGGCAGTCCCTTATCGCCTCCAGCCTGGCTGCCGCGGCGGGCTCGTCGGCGTCTATCCCGCGCCTGGACGAGACGAGGACCGAGTCGGCGCACAGCTGCGCGGCCCGGGCCTCGTAGAAGACGTGCGGGCGGCGCTTGCAGCCGATCGTGCGGTACCGCCCGCACCCGTTGCAGCAGCGCGGCCACGCGGCCAGGCGCGGGCAGGCCGCCGACAGGTCGGCGGAGGCGTCCACGCGCTCGCCGCGCCTGGCCTTCGGCGCCGTCACGAACCTGTGCGACGCCACCTCGGCGCTCACCGTCGAGGGCGACCTGCCCAGCTCCCTCGCGATCTCCCTGCACGACGCCCTGCGCTCCAGCATCCTCTGGACCGTGTCCCGCTCGTGCCTCGTGAGCCTTCCGTAGGCCCTCGGGACCGCCCTTGCGGAGCCCCTTTTCATCTTTCCGGACATGCCGTCCTCCGATCTCCCGGGGCCGGCCGATCCGGCCCTCAGGGTATCGGGTTCCCACATTCATCCGTACATGTACGGATGAATGTGGGAGGTGTTCGGATAAAGTCGATAATCAAGG
>NZ_QSBV01000048.1 GCF_003465825.1 Collinsella sp. AF02-46-1 | reverse complement strand
GCGCTGCATGAGCATGCCCTTCTGGCGCGAGGACCTCTAAGGTTTTCAAAGACCCGTACAGGTCTTACTACAAACATCTAGCTGACATTAGATGTCTCCCAATGGGACGGTGCGGTTCTTTCGCACCGTCCCATTCATGTTTATTGACGCTAAATTAAGATCAGATAAGGTGGCCATGGATATCAAGACAATTGGCGTTGAGGATTGGCTCAACGTTTGGGAGAAGAGTGCTACCTGGGATATCGCTCAGTCGACGATCTCGTCGCTGACCATGGGTGAGCTTCGCGCACTTGACGAGCAGGACGGTGCTACGTTCTACGAGCGCCTGGATCGCGAGAAGATGAATTACGGCTGGATCGAGGGTTCGCCGGAGTTTAAGGCCGAAGTCGCCAAGCTGTATCGTCGCGAGGTCAATCCCGATCACATTTTGCAGACCAACGGCTGCACGGGCGCGAACCTCAACGCCATCATGGCCGTGGTCGAGCCCGGCGACCATGTGATTGCCGAGTGGCCCACCTATGCGCCGCTCTATGAGATTCCGCGTACGCTCGGTGCCGAGGTCGAGTATTGGGAGCTTCGCGAGGAGCTCGGCTGGAAGCCCGATATCGAACAGCTCAAGCACCTCGTTCACCCCAACACCAAGCTCATCTGCATCAATAACGCATCGAACCCCATCGGTACGGTGCTCGATGCCGATACGCTCGGCCAGATTGCCGAGATCGCCCGTTCGGTGGGCGCCTATGTGCTGTGCGACGAGGTGTATCTGCCGCTCGAGAACACCGAGTCCTTTATATCGATGGCCGACGTGTACGAGAAGGCCATTGTCACCAACTCGGTGTCCAAGACCTATTCGACGCCTGCGGCTCGCGTGGGCTGGGTCGTGGCCAACGAAGAGGTCTCCAACAGCATCCGCACCTATCGTGACTACACCATGATCTGCGGCGGCGTGTTCAACGACGCCCTGGCGACCTACGTGCTCGAGCACAAGGATAAGATCCTTGAGCGCAACCGCAAGATCGTGTTTGACAACCGTGATATCGCTCAGGCATGGATCGATACGCAGAGCCGCGTCTCTTGAACGGCGCCGCAGGGCGTATCCACCTCGTTTATCCAGCTGGATATTCCCGAGGACGATGAGGAGTTCTGCAAGCGCCTGTTGGCCGAGAGGGGAGTGCTGCTGGTTCCCGGCAGCCGCTTTGAGCTTCCCTGCGGCGCGCGTCTGGGCTACTGCGCGAGCGAAGACGTTCTTCGCGAGGGCCTGAGGCTTCTGGGCGAGGCACTGGCGGAGTTCGATCGCTAGGATTCCGACGGCTCTCAAAGCCGCTCAAATCTGTCTACGATTATCGATAACAGACCCGTTTCCCATGAGGGGAGCGGGTCTGTTTTTCTATACCGAGAAGTCAAGTTGTTACAAATGAGGCCGTAAGGCGAGCCGGTGTTCGTTGGGCCTTATACTGAACTTCCGGTGAACGGTACCAAGCGTCTGGTAAACGGTAATATGCATACCAGAAATGAATAGGACAAACTTTTTTCTGAATAAAAATGAAAATGGTTGAGACTCGGTATGAATCGCTAATTCTATTCATAGCTTTATTAGAAATATGCAATTTGAGGGTGGTTTAATAAAGTTAAGTTCCATTTGCTATTTGGACTGAAAACGCGTTTTAGCACGTAAATACACTTTATTATATCAAAGTGTGCCATGCGTGAAGTATATGTGTATGCCGTTCACCCCTCATATAAAACCGTTCGTGGGCGAGGTGGAAGTATGGACTGATTTTGGATATAAATATGTCGTCAGCAATAACGCCTCACACGGAGGGGCGCTAACGAATCGGCCCTGACAGGGGCCCGAAAGAAAGGTAGGAGGCCATGACGAAAGGTCTGCA
>NZ_QSBV01000047.1 GCF_003465825.1 Collinsella sp. AF02-46-1 | reverse complement strand
CTATTTGCTCAATGTGTTCGGCTGAGATCGGAAATCAACCACGTTTCCCCAGATAAAACCTGCCAAAATAAACCTGTTCTTTTTTGGCAGGTTTTAAAGGCAAACGGTGAAGGTGATCTGGTTGCCGTGACCGGATACGGTGGCGGCGCCTCCATGGGCCTCGGCGATGGCACGCACCACGGACAGGCCCACGCCCGAGCCACCCGTCTTGGAGCTGCGCGACGCATCCGCACGATAGAAGCGATCGAACAATCGGTCCAGGTCGCCCTCGGGCAGCTCGTCCACGGCGTTCGTTACGACAAGCTCGGCGGCGCCCTTGCCTTTGCCGTGCGAAACGGCGCACAGGCTCAGCTCAATCACGCTGCCCTCGCTCGCATAGCGCGTGGCGTTGTCCAGTAGCAACTCAACCACCTGCGCCACCGCCGCGGCATCGGCATGGGTCCGCACGCCGGTCGCAATCGACGTCGACAGGCGCTTACCGCCTGAGACCACCACCGACTTAAACGGCGCCGCCGCCTTGTTCACCGCCTCCGAAAGATCGATCGACGCCATGGTAAAGCCCGCCGAGCCCTCGTCCATGCATGCCAAGAACACCAAGCGCTCCGCGAGCGCCGATAATAGCGCACCCGCACTCGCCTTAGTGCTGCCTTAGCAGGTCGATGAGCATATTTAAAAAAGCAAGGTTATAGCTTAGTCGGACTTAAGGAACGGGCGGCTTCACATCTCGCCCTGCAAACAACGCCCGTACAGCGAGCGCGCTTGCCGCATGGGCGTTGCGGCCGCCTGCAGCTTATAGATAGGCACCCTCGAGGCGCAGCAGCCACTCCTTGCGATCCAGTCCACCGGCGTATCCGTTGAGCGATCCGTCGGCCGCGACCACGCGATGGCACGGCACGATAATCGAAATAGGGTTGCGAGCGACCGCAGCCCCCACCGCGCGAGGAGATACAACGGGCGCTTCATTTCCCGGCACACGATGTCGAGCCGCAACACGCTGGGCGATCTCGCCATACGTAGCGACCTCGCCACGCGGAATTGAAAGTAGCTCAAACCAAACCTCACGCTGAAACGCCGTGCCAATCAAATGCAACGGCGGCGTAAACCGAGGCTCCTGCCCCGCAAAATAGGCGTTGAGCCAAGCCCAAGAACGCTCTAGCACCGAAGAAGCCGCGCCATTGGCCGGATTTACCGTCTGCATGCCCCCGGCACCCGAAACTGCATCGGTGCCCTCAACGTATTCGGCGCTTTCTTTAAGAAGCGTGGAACCAAAGTGCTCCTGCCCCTCAAACCAAAGCCCCGTCAGACCGCGGCCATCAGCGGCAAGCAAGATTTCGCCCAAAGGCGAAGCAAACGTCGTCGTGACCACCAGCGGCTCCCTTCAAAACTCCGCAACATAATACCGCGAATTGTACAGACAACCCCGCAGATACGTCTGGGCGGGCTCGCAATTACTTAAGCGAGACTGTTTTCCCTAATCAAGCGAAAAAGACGCAGGGCATCGACACCAGAGCGGTACCCCTGTCAGCCGAGCTCTAATACTTTCCCGAGAAGTGAACGAGTAAAAACGAAGTCCCGGAGCATCCACACCTTTAGACCGCAAAACCGCAGGATTCGCGCTGCAAAACCGCAGGACATAGCAATCAAAAAATGCCAATGCTTCGGGGGTCCAAATAAGGTCGTTCACTTCACGGGAAAAGTATTAGACCTCAATTCGCACCAAGCCCAAAGTCACCCCAGGCAGCAGGCGCGAAGCGCCGAGGCCGCCGCCGGGACTAGGGCCCGCAACAACCACGTGCCCCCACATCAGCCCAGCGGCCCCAACCAGCAACGGCCCCATCGCAGGCCGCTCGCAGCCGAGTCACCGCAGGCGGGGGCCGGGCTTGGTTTTCAGAACATTCCGCACTGATATCTTCTGTATTGAAGACGTCGATG
>NZ_QSBV01000046.1:801-2014 GCF_003465825.1 Collinsella sp. AF02-46-1 | reverse complement strand
ATATCGATACCGCTCAGCCATTCGCCTCGCCCCCGTCGCACGTATCTTCATCCGGTCTGTTACTTTTAATCTAACGATTCTTTGAGGAACGTAGGTGCTTCCAAATGTACTGTCGACTTCTTCTCAAACTGATCCTAAGAGACAGGGCCGCATGGATTTGTACGCTCGTTCTCGCTGCAGCCTTTTCCGTCCCCATTGCGTTCAATTCACCCATCTACGGGCCCTTCTTTATGAAGCAGGGCATGCAGAGCTTTGTCGACGCATTCAATACGCGCGCACCCCAGGCCAACGGCACAGACCTATCGCCAGGGCAGCAAGCTGACGCGGAGCTTGCAAGATACGCGAACGCCGCCCTCGCCGCTCAAACCGACGCCGCCTTTCTCGATTCTGCCGAGAGCTACTACGCGCTCATGGACGAAGGCTTCCAATCCGGGTCCATCGTGGGAGACCGAGAGACCAATGACGCAGACCTCGCGTATTGCCGTGCCCTGAGCAGCTCCGGCATCACGGATATCCCGGCCTCCGCAAACGACCTGCCATTCCTTTCCTTCCTGCCTTACGCCATTGCCACGGCGCCGTCTTTCCTTCCCTTCATCCCCTTCCTTCTCTCGTCGATACTCGTGCTCGGCGCCACAAGGCCTGCGACCCTGGCGGCGAAGGCGCCCGTGCCCAAATTCCGGCGCCTTATCCAGATCGTGTTTTCGATAATCGCCGCGGGGACCGCGATGCTCCTCGCCGGCCTCGCACCCGGGGGCATTTACGCCTTGGCCCTAAACGGCTTCGGGCAAATTGGGTACCCGATCGCCTTCTTCCATGACGGCGCGCTTACCACCACGACCGCGGGAAACGTCTTCACGACCCTGCTTCTCGCGCTGCTTGCGGGCGGAACCTTGATATCCGTTTGCTCCGCCGTCCTATCGACCGCAACGAGGCGCGTCCTCGCGGGCCCCCTTGCCTCAGCGCTGCTTGTCGCGGCCCCGGCATTCCCGTTGCTGTCCGATTCGGCGCTGGAGCATAATGCCGTGCTCGGGCTCCTGCCGCTGGCCGTGTTCTCGCCTATCGAGGCCACGGGCTACGTAGGATGCTTCCCGACAGAATTCATTGGCTCCGGTTCAGGCAGCGCATCGATGCTTGCCGTGGCCCTGATATACGTCGCGGTCCTTTTTGCGGTCGGCGCCGTTGCGGCACGTTCGCCCAAACAGGCTGGACCCGC
>NZ_QSBV01000046.1:0-625 GCF_003465825.1 Collinsella sp. AF02-46-1 | reverse complement strand
TCGGATCGCTTTTCCTGGGCCCGGGAACGGCGGCGGGCCTCGTTGCTCCCAACGGCTCGGGGAAAACCACCCTTCTAGAAGCGCTGTCGGGCCAATTTCCCACCCGCATCCACTCGGGAAGCCTGGCGGCAGACGGAATCAGCCAACGTCGATCAGCCGAATTTGCAGAACTCGTCTACCTGAGCTCTTCGGGCGGCGCGGATCTCTATCCCACGCTATCGGCCATCGAGCACCTTGCTTTCGTTAGGGAGGCGTGGAAATCGGCCGCCGACATCGACTCGCTCTGCGACTCCCTCGGAATCTCCCCATATCTCGACAAGCCGACCCGTAAACTCTCGACAGGAATGAAGCAGCAGGTAAAGCTTGCCATGGCGATATCGACCGATTGCCCGTACCTTATCCTCGATGAACCGCTGAACGGCCTCGATCCGGGAAAGCGGAAAACCTCCTGCGACGCGATGCGCAGCGAGGTGGCGCGGGGACGAAGCGTGCTCATTTCAAGCCATCTGCTCGACGACCTGGCAGACCTCACCGACTCGTTCTACTTCATCGAGGCCGGCACGCTCGTGGAAAAGATCAAGTCGTCCTCGCAGACGCTCAAGCAGGAATACCTCGATACATACGA
>NZ_QSBV01000045.1 GCF_003465825.1 Collinsella sp. AF02-46-1 | reverse complement strand
GCGCCGGGGGCGGGAATCTGGGCGTACACATTTCCTACACAGTTTGGGATTCTCAGCTGTATTTAAAAGTAATAAAGAGGGGACCTCGTTTCCGAGATCCCCTCCTCCGTCTATCTATACAAATAGGCTTTCAAAGCCTTAGGCCAAGAGCTTGCGACCGGACTCCTCGATCGCGTCAAGTGCTGCATCAGCCTCGGCGGCATCCGCGCCCTTAGCGAAGATGTACAGCTTAATCTTGGGCTCGGTGCCAGAAGGACGGACGATACCCTTGTTACCACCCTCGAGATCGAACTCAATGACATTAGCCTTCGGCAGGCCGTTCACGCAGGTGTTGTAATCCACGACGGCCTCAATCTTGGAACCGGCGAGCTCCGCGGGCGGGTTCTCGCGCAAACCAGCCATGATGCCGGCCATCTTTGCCGCACCCTCAGCGCCCGGATAGCTTAGCGAAATCGTCTTGTTGTGATAGTAGCCATACTTCTCGTACAGCTCGTGCATCGCATCGGCAAGGTTCTTACCCTGGAGCTTGTAATACTGCGCCATCTGGCAAATCAGAAGCGAAGTGCTCACGGCGTCCTTGTCGCGCACGTGGTCGCCGGCCAGATAGCCGTAGCTCTCCTCGAAACCGAAGATAAAGCGATCGACCTCGCCAGCATCGGAAAGAGAAGTAATGATGTCGCCGATGTACTTGAAGCCCGTCAGGCAGCGGCGAAGCTCAAAACCGTACTCGTCGGCCAGAGCGTCAACCATGGCGGAAGAAACGATAGTAGTAACGGCAACCTTCTTAGTGAGGTCCTCACCGCGGGCAGCACGGGTCTTGCAGATATAGTCGAGCAGCAGAACGCCCATCTCATTGCCGGTCAGCAGCAGATAGTCATCGCCATTTTTAACGGCAACGCCAACACGGTCGGCGTCGGGATCGGTTGCAAGCAGCAAATCAGGGTGAACCTGCTCGCAGAGATCGATGCCCTTCTGCATGGCCTGACGGATCTCGGGGTTAGGATACGGGCAGGTCGGGAAATCGCCGTTAGGCTCCTTCTGCTCGGGAACAACCGTGACATCGGTGATGCCAGCGCGCTCGAGCACCGTAGTAACGGGAATGAGGCCGGTGCCGTTGAGCGGAGTGTAGACGAGCTTAAGCGGAGCGCCAGCGATCTCCTCGGCAGAAAGGTTAGTCACGCCGCGCGCGAGAACGGCGTCGTAATAACGCTCGAGGCATGAGCCTTCGATCCATTTAACCAGACCCTGCTCAAGAGCCTCATCAAAGTCCATGGACTTCACGCCGGTGAATGTATCGGTCTCGGCGATAGCCTTAGAAATTGCATCGGCGGCCTCGCTGGTGATCTGGCAGCCGTCGGGGCCATAGGCCTTATAGCCGTTATACGGTGCCGGGTTATGACTAGCGGTCATGCAAATGCCACCGGAGCACTTAAGATCACGGACGGCCCAGGAGAGCGTCGGCACAGGAGAAATCTTGGGATAAACGAGGGCAGTCACGCCGTTTGCTGCAAGAATGGCAGCCGTCGTCTTAACGAACAGCTCACCTTTATTGCGGCTATCGCGAGCGATGGCAACCGTTGGATGCTCGAAGGTCGCATTGAGGTAGTCAGCGAATCCCTGGGTCGCACGACCGACCGTATAGATATTCATACGGTTAGTGCCCGCACCGATAGTGCCGCGAAGGCCGGCAGTACCGAAGGCGAGATCTTGGAAGAAAGCATCGGTGATGGCGTCCTCATCACCCTGCTCCTTCATCGTGTTAAGCTCAGCGAGGAGCTCCTCGTCCTTGACATTGGCAATCCAAGTATCAAGCAGCTCATGAACATCTGCCATGTGAGTCCTTCCGTCACAATCAATAAAACGACCCGTGTAAAAACAGGACAAGCGCAGCAGTGCGCTAAAGCAAATATTAGTCCATTGAGAACAGAGAACCGACCAAAGAACGGTGAACGTCTATATTCAGCGGTGGATGATTAAATTGATTTAATTGCATAAGGAATGTTGCCTGTAAACGCAAAAAAGGGGGAGTCCGCGAGGCCTCCCCCTTCTTCAAGTCATCAGACGGCTCGGTGCCGTCCACCGGTCAGCGGCGCCCTGGCCT
>NZ_QSBV01000044.1 GCF_003465825.1 Collinsella sp. AF02-46-1 | reverse complement strand
GACCTCGGGACGCTCTTACACCACGTCTGCGCGCGCCACCTCATAAAGTCCCGAATCGTCATATTTAGAGGGTTGATTCTATCCAATCCGAATCGATTGGTCTTAAATACTTTCCAGATGATATGTTACTGCTCAAACCACAGTACTCATATTTACCATTTTTTGCCCACAGGGTCTATTCGAGGATAGTTTCCTGCGCCTCCAGCCCACCTCATGGCCGCCAAAACCCATTCAGCAACAGCTACCGCACATTTTGACACCAGCCAAACACCACTCACGGAGGTGTACTCCGCTATCGCCGAACCAAAATCAGAGTCGAGTCCCTTAAAAATCAAAATAACGTACCCTCATTTCAATGAACTCCGACAAGAACGGCATTTACATGAGCACCGTCACGCATCAATACGCCCTCATCGGGGGCACGCTATTCCAATTCAAGAAAACCGTCGCCCATGTATCGGAGCCGCACAGCCAAATCGTCATCTGCGGCAACGGTCCAGACATCCGTTACGCAACACTGGAAGAATGGGAGAAAGCTGGCGAATCTTTCGATAGACGGGCACAGGTCGAGGGAATCGTCACCAGTGCGAGCACAGCGCGCGACAAATTGGAACTCTTTCGCAATCTCTTTACTGGCCGCAAAGATGTTTACGCTCATGGGTACCGCAGAAAAGACGGGGGAATCGGCTATACACCAGCCTGCGCAAATGAGTGGAAGGCAGGCATTTGCCCCAAACTAAATCGTCAGAAAACCAAATGCGCGGAATGCGGCAACCGCATCTTCCCCGAGCTGAGCGATGCCACGATCATCGCCCATTTCAAAGGCAACGACGACAGGCTCCGAGACGTCATAGGTCAATACGTTCTCGATAGTGACAGCAACACAAAAGTCCTGGTCATCGACTTTGACGGATCCGATTGGAAAGAAGCGACAAACGCCATTCGGCTTGTCGCAAAAAACCATGGAATCGATGCTGCAGTCGAGCGATCGAGATCAGGTAACGGCGCACATGTCTGGTTTTTCTTCCTAGAGCTCACCAGCGCAAAGATCGCACGAGAATTTGGAAGCAGCCTTATCACCGAAGCGGCGGCGCTCAACAAGACAATCACCTTTGAAGCTTTTGACCGGATGCTGCCCGCGCAGTCCACCATTCCTGAGGGCGGCTTCGGAAATCTCATAGCACTGCCTTTTCAAGGAAAAGCGCAGCGAAAAGGGAACAGTGTATTTGTTGACGAGCAATTTGAGCCCTTTCCCGATCAATGGCTTTACCTTTCGCAAATTCAGCTGATTCCACATGCAACGGTGCAAAATCTGATCGAAAGCATCGACAATAAACCGCATGGAATATCAGCTGCAGTGGCGGGAAACACCGCCGCGCCACATTCTCAGAGGCCGCGAAAGCGGCTTCCGCTCGCGCCGCAGGACTTCCCGTCATCGCTACCCGTCACGCAAGCCGATATGCTCTACATAACCGAAAAATCTCTGAGCCCGGCCGCCCAGATGGAGGTTCGCAGGCTTGCAACATTTGCCAACCCGGAATTCTTCCGTGCCCAATCAATGCACCAATCGGTATTCGGCAAACCGCGGTACATAGACCTCAGCGAACTTAGAGATGGCTGCGTTGCGATTCCCAGAGGCTGTAAAGCACAACTCGAGCGGCTGCTTCAAGAAGCCGGCGCTTCTGCTCACTATTCAGACAAGCGCATGTCGGGCAATCCAATTGTGATGACATTTAAAGGGGCTCTTCGCCCTGAACAGCAAATTGCCGCCGAACAGATGCTCAACTGTGAAGACGGGATCATGTCCGCGCCGACGGGTTTCGGGAAAACCGTCATTGGAGCCTATCTTATTGCTGCCATCGGTCTTCCAACGCTTGTCATCGTTCCCAAGACTGCGCTCATTGCCCAATGGAAATCCCAGCTCGAACGGTTTATCGACATTACGGATAACAGAAAGCCAGTTCGAACCCCAAAAGGACGAATCAGTAAAAGGCAGCCTCCGCTCATTGGCCAAATCGGAGGAGGCAAAACCGCCATAAGCCATCTCATCGACATTGCTTCATTCCAGTCTTTGTCCAGCAAGGACCCCCAGACCGGAGAACCAATAGCCAAGGAGTTCGTTCGTGATTACGGCCTCATCATCTGTGATGAATGTCACCATGCAGCCGCACCACAGCTTGAGCTCGTCCTCAAGTCCGCTCCAGCCAAATATGTATACGGCCTTTCCGCGACCCTTGATTATCGACTTTATCCGAACACCTCCCACATTCA
>NZ_QSBV01000043.1 GCF_003465825.1 Collinsella sp. AF02-46-1 | reverse complement strand
TGGTCGAAGTGCATGATCTCGATCTTCTCGGTCTCCTTCATTCCCGCTCCTTTCACGAGCAGTTTGAATTGTCACACGGCACGGACGGGCTTACCGTCCCGTCGCACCGCCTAACCTTGTGGTCATCTTGGCCCCAAGCTCAACAATTCAAAGGTTCTTAATACCAGTGAACGATTACAGGTTAGACGTTTTTAATACCGATTTTTCGATTTCATCCTCCTCTTTCGGTAGACGGTCAGTTTTTGCCGCCCATCGGTCAAGCGACATATGGCCATAAAAGACGAGCGCCCTGCCGTACACAAGGACGCTCTGAACACTAATAGTTGTAGGTATATCCGCCGGCATCGCCGCGGGTAAAAGACTTGGCACACTCGATAACCTGTCCACTCGAGTCATAGGTCAGGCATTCCAGCACGAGGGCCAGGTCGCCCGGCTCAAGATCGAGCAAACTCGCATCGCGTGCGCCCAGCGCCTCAATATCGAGCTTCTCAATCGATTTATCTGGCTTTCGGCCCAACATGTCATAGGTCTCATACAGGCTGAAAACCGATATGTCCACGTCTTCGATGCCAGGGAACAGCAGACACGGGATCAGCGTCATCTCGATCGACACGGGTTCACCATCAATGCAGTTAAGACGGCGCACCGAGTAGAGCAGATCGTCCTCGCCGATACCAAACAAGTCGGCATAATACGGGCCGGCATAGCGTTTGGAGCGCGCCAGGATGCGCACCGACGGCGTCGCGCCCGAAGCTAAAACCGACTGACGGAAGCCGCCCTTGCGAGCGTGCTCGTCAAACCACTTGTGCCCCACAAAGGCGCCCTTGCCCTGCACGCGACGAATCTGGCCACTTTTGACCAGCTCATCCATGGCGCTGCGGATGGTCAGGCGCGTCGTGCCAAACTCCTCGGCCAGCTCATTTTCGGACGGAATCATCGAGCCCGTCGGATAGTCACCGCGCTCGATTCGCTCCGCAATGCAGCGGCGAATTTGCTTGTAAACCGGCAAGTCTTCTACTGCCTCAGCCATTCGACACCCACCTTCGTCGCAACGCCGTCTGCCTCACCGTTATCGGCAAATCGATACTTGGTCGGCAGGGTCACGGACTTGCAATACTCGACAAAGCCATCGTTCTCATCGCGCTCGTGCGAAGCCTTATAAAACACCGGGGCGCCCTCCTGGGCATCCAGCAACTTGGCCTCGTCGGCGTTCAGACGGCTGATGGAAATATGCTCCTTGCCGTGCGACACGCGGACATTCCCCTCTTTGAGCAAAACGTCGTAGAGGCTCTCCTGCTCGAAATCGTGATCGGGAAGCGAGGGACACAAAGACAGATTGACGTATGCCGTCTCGATCGACGCCGGGGAACCATTGACCACGCGCACGCGCCGAATGCAGAAGAGCGGCATGCCCAGCTCGATTTGGGCCTTTTGGGCCAGGTCGACATCGGCGTACACGACCTTGGAGCATACCAGGCGTGCGGTTGACTTTGAGCCGACCCTCTCCACCGCCTGCGTATAGTTCCACGTTTCCTGAAAGATGTTCAGCGGCTTGGGCGGGCATACATAGGTGCCCGAACCGCGGCGGCTTTCCAAGGTTCCGCACGAAATGAGACGCGTGATCGCAGCGCGCAACGCCGTGCGGGACACGCCCAGCTCTTCACAGAGTACGCGCTCGGCGGGCAGCCGGTCGCCACCCTGCAGGTCATAATGTTTGATATACCAAAGAATGCCCTCAAAGGCGCGATCTTTGGGCGGAATCGCATATGGTTCACTCGACATGGGTAAGGCTCCTCGACCGCTTGATGCTGCGGGCATCATTGCTCCGAACGCCCCATGGCGTCGAAGGCTTCTTTGATCTGTTCCGCAACGTTCCGATACGACCGATATAGGCCGCAGTCTCGCTTGACTTCGCCCGCAGTCACAGGAATCTCAAGCTTCGAAATCTCATCCTCGCCGGTTTGCACGGCAACGACGACACCCATACCAAGGCACATGTTACGCTTGGCGGCATTGTTTTTGGTAGCCTGAGCTGGGTTAATCAAAATCTGCTGAGCGAGCTCTCGATTGCTGAGCTGCGGCACATCCTCGGGATTTCCGGTCTCGACAATCTCGCACTGCAGCACATCCGCGTAGTCAAAAATCCTCGGGGTCGCGCCGCGCTGATGCACGGCCCACTTGCGACGCGTGGCATCCTGGTAGATAGCCGGCAAAAACGTAAAGCGCGGCGGGTCCAAAATCGTGTCCGTGATGGTAAACACATCGGGATCAAAGGCATCCTGCGGGTTTTTCTTCTTGAACAGCCCCATATCAGACTCCCGTACTAACACTTAACAACTCGAGCTAAATATAGCACCAATTTCAAGTCGCCGCTTTAGCGCATCGGTGCATGGCATCTATAGCTCGCTCAGCGGGAAATACACAGACGAGACCCGGGGCGGGGTGCTTGGTTTTGAGAAGTGGGCTTCGCGAACTTCCAAA
>NZ_QSBV01000042.1 GCF_003465825.1 Collinsella sp. AF02-46-1 | reverse complement strand
GCTGGGGTAGAGGTGGTAGAAGCCGTCGAAAAGGCTCTTGACTACTTTCGATTGATGCTCAGTGCCCATTGTATTCGCTACGATTAAACTCGGCACAGGGGATACTGGTTTTCCGTGCGAAAACGCTCATGCCGCTAAATTGAGCGACCGCCTGTACTGCAGCGGGATCATCCGCCCGAGCGATCCCTTAATCCGTCGCCCGTTGCGCCAATCGGCAGAAGCCACGCGTGGACGCTAATCGCTCGAGCGAATCGTCGTCGGTTTCCGTTTAACGATTTCTTTTTCCGCTATTATCTGACCCTCGGACTTCCTCGTGATAGAAGTAGTCCACGATCACCGGATGCCCCTGGGGGACTCTGCCATAAGGCATTTCGTTGTCCACAAAGGGGCAATCGTACTTCTTGGCCATTTCCTCGGCTTTTACTTCAAGCGCTTCAAAATAGCTACGGTTGCGCTTGTTATAGATCTCATCGTAAAGCGGTACGAGATTGGGATGTTTCTCGGCGATATAATCCAGGATCGCTTTTTTGAAACCACCCCGAAGATTGAGATTTTCGAGCCAAAACAAATCGCACCGATCCTTTACTCGCTCAAAAATCATCTCAAAATCCGTGATGCCGGGAAATACCGGGGACACGAAGCAGACCGTACGGATACCTTCGTCATACACCTGCTTCATAGCAGCGATACGACGCTCGATGCTCGACGCGGAGTCCATATCGTTCTTGAAGTTCTCATCCAGCGTGTTGATCGACCATGAAACGGTCACTCGTCCAAGCCTCTTCAGCAGATCGATATCCCGTACCACAAGATCGGACTTTGTGCAGATCAGAATATCTGCATCGCTGCTAATCAGCTGCTCCAGGAGTTTCCTGGTATTCCCGAATCGCTCCTCCTGTGGATTGTAGCCATCCGTCACAGAACCGATAACCACCCGCTGTCCAGCGTATTTCTTCGGATTCTTGATTTCCGGCCAATGCTTCACATCAAGAAAGGTGCCCCATCCCTCCTTGTGTCCGGTAAAGCGCTTCATAAAGGAGGCATAGCAATACTTGCAGGCATGCGTGCAGCCTACATAGGGATTGACCGAGTAGCCGCCTACCGGCAGGCTGGACTTGGTCATGATGTTCTTTGCTTCCACCTCATTGATGAGGATTCCATCGATCACTTCCGCCATGTTCTCTGCACCTCCAGCACTCTTTCGAATTCTTCCGGCAATTCCTGAATCATGTTTTCGTCCCCTATGACAGAGACGAGGTCTTCCTTCATAAACATTGGAATGCCAAGCGCGTGCGCCTGGTCCGTCAAAGACCATGCCCACTCCGGTTCCGTATGAACCTTCCTGCTCTGCGTCCCGGTCATGGTACCGACGACGATCCAGTTGATTCCGGAAAGGTCGACCGTACCGGGATCGTCGAATAGCGGCTCAAAAGTAACGAAGAAGTGATTTGCTTTGACGTTTTTCCGAAGGGCGTCGATACGCCACAGCTCCGCTTTCCTCGTCACCGTAACGCCGAACCATGCGTTTTCCAGGTCGGTATCTAAATCCAGCAAATCGGGTCTCTTGGTCAGGAACAGGAACTGATGCTGTGGATTCTCATGGATCTTTGCAAATACCTCGTCTCGCCATTCCAGCTTCCACCCGGAGAGATCGCTCATGCCGGTAAGGAGAAAGTTCTGCGGCCGTTTCTTTTCCATCATCTTGAGCTTGCTCGGGAAGAACGCAGGATCAGCGAAGTCGTCAATCATATGCCAACGTTTCACATTGTTACGGGCATAGCAATATGGACACCCCACCGTGCAGCCGATGACGATATTCATATTCTGAATCTGATTTTTGATGCAGATGCTCATAACGCCTGCCTACCTGCCTCTCCCGTAAACACGCAATCAGCCTTCCCCACCTTGCGGGCAAAAGCCTCGATATCTTGCTTGTAAGCAGCAGGCTCGCAATCGCTCAAATCGTATGACGTGCCGCCGTTTCGATAGACGGCCCGATGGGAAAACGATCGGCTGACAAGCCCGATGCCGAGCTTCTCGCACAGGGTCATCCGTGCTCCCTTTCAGCTATAAAAAACAGGTGTCTATAAACAGTATCCTTGTTGATTTTCGCAGGGGCAATGAACAAACGCGTGCACCTGTCGATAAACGAACAGCTACTGGACATTGTCAAACGACTCAGATTGGAGAGGCGATGGGAGAAACCAAGATCGACCGCCGGCGGCGCTACACCCTCTCGGTCATACAGGAGGCGTTCTTCGCGCTGCCGGCCGAGGTCGGCTTCGCGAAGATGACGGTGGCGGACATCTGCCGCCGCGCCGAGATCAACCGGGGAACGTTCTATCTGCATTACGAGGATAAGTACGCGCTGCTCGATGCGCTTATCGACGAGGCCCCGAGTTCGCCCATGCCCAGGAGCTGCTCAACGCCTATTCCGAAGGGGGCTTACTGGCGGTATCCGCTCTTCGCGATTCCGATAACCCATCGTGACCTGCGATTCAGGAATACCAGCCTCCGAGCCCTCTCGTTCGGAGGCTGCGGCTAAAACCTCATTGCGCGTCTACCGCTCCGCGTTACTCGCCACCTGCCCGCGCCGCCGAGAGCAGGGCGCCCAAATCGGCCTGGATCGCCCCTGCCTTGCTTCCAAGCT
>NZ_QSBV01000041.1 GCF_003465825.1 Collinsella sp. AF02-46-1 | reverse complement strand
GCCTTCCCTCAACGCGACCCTGCGGAGCCGTGAGCGGGGAGGGAAGGCGATCCGGCCTCCCGCCCTGCGCCCCGCAGCAGCCAGCGCCAAGCGCTAGTAGTTCACCACCTGCTCCTCAAAGTACGCCTTGGGGTGGTTGCACACCGGGCACACCTCAGGCGCCTCGGCACCCACATGCAGGTGCCCGCAGTTCAGGCACTTCCACACCTTTACGCCCTCACGCTCAAACACCTCGCCCGACTCGATGCGCTCGACGAGCTTGTTGTAGCGCTCCTCGTGGGCCTTCTCGACGGCGGCAACACCACGGAACTTTGCGGCAATCTCGGCAAAGCCCTCTTCCTCGGCGGTCTTGGCAAACTCGTCGTACATCGTGGTCCACTCGTAGTTCTCACCCGCGGCGGCATCGCGCAGATTGTCCAGGGTATCGGGGACGGCGCCATCGTGCAGATACTTAAACCACAGTTTGGCGTGCTCGGACTCGTTGCCAGCCGTCTCGGCAAAGATGTTCGAGATCTGAACGTAGCCGTCCTTCTTGGCCTTGGAGGCATAGTAGCGATACTTGGTGTGTGCCTGGGACTCACCGGCAAAAGCGGTCTCGAGGTTCTTCTTGGTTTGAGAATTCTCAAAATCCATAGGTGTACTTCCCTTCAACGCATGCCGCCCGTAGGCTTCGAGCGGCCTCGTCTTTAGGATGCCCTCATGCCGAAAATCTAAACCTTACAATCCTGTTCTTCAGATTTGCACGGGCTAGATGCTCAGCCAGCGATCGCCCTCGGCTCGGCAAAAGCCCTCACGCTCCAGGTCGGCCAGAATGCCCGCGACAAGCTCGCGCTCGACCGGTCCACGCCCAGCCGCCGCTTCCATCTCGTTAACGCCCACCACGGCATCAGCAAGCGTAATCCCCGCCGGCTGGCCATCGCGCGCTGCCAGCAACATGCGCACGATATGCGCGCGCTTTTGGCGACGTGAGCCCTCAAACTTTGATTGACGGCTATAGCCCGCCGAGCGCCTGGACGGATTGGGCAACGTCTTTTTTAGATATGCGCCGTAATCTAGCAACGCGTAATACCACGCGCGCGGCGTATCGGCATCATCGAGCGGCACGGCAAAGGGAGCGATCTCGTCGGTCGCCGCACCGGGGGCCGCCGGACAGGCCGCCTGAATCAGCGGCACCAGCTCGCGATCGGGAACAGCCGGTACATCGGGAAAGAAGTGATGCAGAAAGACCGTGCGCACGTTGGTCTCCAGATACACGCCCGGAAGATCAAACGCAAACGACCGGATACCTTGCGCCGTTGCCGGGCCAATACCAGGCAGAGCGACCAAGTCACGCGTCTCGTGCGGAAACTCCCCGCCCCAATCCTCTACGACCCGTTGAGCGGCCCCGTGAAGCGCCAGAGCGCGTCGGTTGTAGCCCATGCCCTGCCAAGCGTCCAAAACATCGGAAGGCGCGGCCTGGGCAAGCGCCTGCACGGTCGGAAAACGATCGAGCCACGCCGGCATGCGCGCCTCCACACGCGGCACCTGTGTTTGCTGCAGCATGACCTCGGAAAGCCAAATGATGTACGGGTCGCGCGTGCGGCGCCACGGAAGGTCGCGATAGCGCAGGACCCCTTCCGAACGAATCATCGAACGAAAGGGGTCCTGAATCATATCTATGCTCCTTATGCGGCGCTATTCCTCCCGGCAAGCGAACGCGCAGGTGGCGTACTCGGGAAACGCGTCGCGGTCGGCGAATTTGGAATCGACGGCCGGGAACTGGCGGTGAGCGACGATGTCGCCGAGCGAAACGGAATCGAGGTAGTCGCGCATCAACGCTTGAGCTCCGGCCCACAGGGGATGATAGCAGCACGTGCCCATGCGTGCACAGTCGCCATCGGGTGCGGTGCAATCATTCATAACCATAGGGCCCTGAACGGCCTCGACGACCTGACGAACGGTGACGTCGTCCGGACTGACCTTGAGACGCATGCCACCGTGGACGCCACGCAGGCTCTCCACAATACCGGCCTGGACCAAACCGTGCTGAATCGAGCGTGCAAACGAATACGGAACATTGACCTCTTCGGCAGCGGTGCGAACAGAAAGCAAACGCTCCGGATCCTCGGCAAGCATCGCCAACATACGAAGGGCGTAATCAGTCTTCCTCGATATGTCCATTTTTCCCCTTTCAAGGAATACGAACAGCTCGAACGAGCTCCGGGGCCGAGCTTGTGTCGAGACGCTAAATGACCGCTAGGACATCCAAATGGTAAATCGGATATCCACTGAACGCCGCGCTCGGAGCGAAATGCATCAGATGCGGCCTACAGTGCAATTTAGTATAGCCTAACCCCCTGTCTCGTTGAACAGGTGTTGCGCAACAAAGCTGTTGTTCAGACAAATATACTTATTAGATTTTACTTGCGTTCCCGAAGGCGCGGGGATTCTGGGCGAAGATGCGCCAGGGCGATCGTTCTATCGAAACAAAGTGCATCAAACGCAAAAAGCCACGTCCGAAGACGTGGCTTTAATTGCGTTGGCGGGAAGTACGGGGCTCGAACCCGCGACCTCCGACGTGACAGGCCGGCGCTCTAACCAAACTGAGCTAACTCCCCAGGCAGACGTTCGCGTTTGTTTCCGCTCGCGTGCGCTGCGGGGATTAGTATACACAGAAGTCTGTCCGGCGCGCAACAACTTTTTTGAAAAAATTTTTGGGGCCATCCGGGAGGGTCTCCGGGGCTGGGGGCGGGGGTTAAGTTTGCTGCTCTACAGTCCTGCGCAAGACGGAAAG
>NZ_QSBV01000040.1 GCF_003465825.1 Collinsella sp. AF02-46-1 | reverse complement strand
ACCTTGAGAGCCGCATAGCGATAGGAGAGAGATGGAAGATCATTCTTCCAGACTCGATTCTTTTCTGCGATTTATCAGACAGAATGATAGCAATCATTCATCCGATCCAAACAAGAAGAATTCACTTATATATGAGTGAGGAGCATCTGATCGCGAGCACAGTCAACTACTGTGCCGCGGTATGAGATACCCGAATTGCGACATACGAGCGCTATTCATGATATCGATTAATTTAACTTAATTAGCGACACGTGGATATCCCGCGGGCCCGATGCGGTCCCGCAAGATACCACGGGCGCACGGCGGATGCCTTGGCACAGGGAGCCGATGAAGGACGCGGCAAGCTGCGATAATCCCCGGCGAGGAGCACACATCCTTCGACCCGGGGGTCTCCGAATGGGCGAACCCATCCACAGCAGTGTGGATATCCCCACCCCGAACACATAGGGGTGGGGAGGACAACCCGGGGAACTGAAACATCTAAGTACCCGGAGGAGAGGAAATCAATCTCGAGACTCCCCGAGTAGCGGCGAGCGAAAGGGGACCGATGGCCAAACCGTCGAGCGGGCGTACCCGGCAGGGGTTCCGCCGACGGGGTTGCAGGGCCGCGCATCCGGGGGCTGCCGCCCCCGGGCGCAGGTCCGGCTGGGGAGCGGAACGGCATGGGAGGGCCGGCCGCAGCGGGTGACAGCCCCGTACGCGAACCCAGACCGGACGGCGCGACGCGGTCCCTGAGTAGGGCCGGGCACGTGAAACCCGGTCCGAACCTGGGTGGACCACCATCCAAGCCTGAGTACTACCCTGTGACCGATAGCGCACCAGTACCGTGAGGGAAAGGTGAAAAGCACCCCGGGAGGGGAGTGAAACAGTACCTGAAACCGTGCGCCCACGAGCAGTCGGAGCACCTATATGGTGTGACGGCGTGCCTTTTGTAGAATGAGCCAGCGAGTCGCTGGCGCGGGGCGAGGTTAACCGAAAGGGAGCCGGAGCGAAAGCGAGCCTTAACAGGGCGACTTGAGTCCCGCGCCGCGGACGCGAAGCCGGGTGAGCTATCCGTGGGCAGGCTGAAGCGGGGGTAAGACCCCGTGGAGGGCCGAACGCACGTCGGTTGAAAACGGCGGCGATGACCTGCGGATAGGGGTGAAAGGCCAATCAAACCCGGAGATATCTCGTTCTCCCCGAAATAGCTTTAGGGCTAGCGTCGCGCGTTCACCGCCGGAGGTAGAGCACCGGATGGACGAGGGGGCTTCGCCGCCTACCGAATCCAACCGAACTCCGAATGCCGGCGGCCCAGAGCGCGGCAGTCAGAGCATGTGGGCTAAGCTGTGTGCTCGAGAGGGAAACAGCCCGGACCGCCCGCTAAGGTCCCCAAGTTCCAGCCGAGTGGCAAAGGATGTGCGTCCGCCCAGACAACCAGGATGTTGGCTTAGAAGCAGCCATCCATTCAAAGAGTGCGTAACAGCTCACTGGTCGAGTGGACATGCGCCGACAATACACGGGGCTAAGCTGGACACCGAAGCGGCGGGATTTTATCTATATAGAATCGGTAGGGGAGCTTCCCATGGGCGGTGAAGCCGCCGGGCGACCGGCGGTGGAGCGCATGGGAGTGAGAATGCTGGCATGAGTAGCGAGAGACGAGAGAGTAACTCGTCCGCCGTGAACCCGAGGTTTCCTGGGCAAGGCTAATCCTCCCAGGGTCAGTCGGGGGCTAAGGCGAGGCCGGGAGGCGTAGCCGACGCGCAGCAGGCAGACATTCCTGCACCGCGCACGCGGCGCTACGACCGACGGGGCGACGGATGGGGGTGGCTCGGCGGGGTTCTGGACGTCCCCGTGATGGAGCGCGGCCCGCGGACCAGGGAAATCCGGTCCGCACGAGGGCGAGGCTCCGGACGAAGCGATCAAGCGAAGCGAGTGAGCCCGAGGTCCCTAGAAAAACCCCTAGGCAGGCGCGTGCGCGCCCGTACCGCAAACCGACACAGGTGGGTGGGTAGAACATACCGAGGCGATCGGGTCAACCATGGTCAAGGAACTCGGCACAATGGCCCCGTAACTTCGGGAGAAGGGGTGCCCGCGCGTACGTGAACGGACTTGCTCCGGGAGCGGAGGCGGGCCGCAGTGGAGAGGCCCAAGCGACTGTTTACCAAAAACACAGGACTCTGCAGAAGCCGCAAGGCGACGTATAGGGTCTGACGCCTGCCCGGTGCCGGAAGGTCACGCGGAGGAGTTAGCGCATCGCGCGAAGCCCCGAAGCCAAGCCCCGGTAAACGGCGGCCGTAACTATAACGGTCCTAAGGTAGCGAAATTCCTTGTCGGGTAAGTTCCGACCTGCACGAAAGGCGCAACGACTTGGGCGCTGTCTCGACCATGGACCCGGTGAAATTGCACTGGTCGTGAAGATGCGACTTACCCGCGGAAGGACGGAGAGACCCCGTGAACCTTCACTGCAGCTTGGCATTGGCCGCTGGTCCCGCGTGTAGAGGATAGGCAGGAGGCATCGATCCGGAGGCGCCAGCCCCCGGGGAGCCGCCCTTGGAATACTGCCCTCGCGCGACCGGCGTCCTAACCCGAGGCCGTCAACCGGCTCGGGGACCGTGCCAGGCGGGCAGTTTGACTGGGGCGGTCGCCTCCTAAAGGGTAACGGAGGCGCGCGAAGGTCCGCTCGGGACGGTCGGCAACCGTCCTTTTGAATGCAAGAGTACAAGCGGGCTTGACTGCGAGGCCCACAAGCCGAGCAGGTGCGAAAGCAGGCTCTAGTGATCCGGCGGCCCCGAGTGGGTGGGCCGTCGCTCAACGGATAAAAGGTACTCCGGGGATAACAGGCTGATCTTGCCCAAGAGTCCACATCGACGGCAAGGTTTGGCACCTCGATGTCGGCTCATCGCATCCTGGGGCTGGAGCAGGTCCCAAGGGTACGGCTGTTCGCCGTTTAAAGCGGTACGCGAGCTGGGTTCAGAACGTCGTGAGACAGTTCGGTCCCTATCCTCCGTGGGCGCAGGAGAATCGATGGAGGCTGCCCCCAGTACGAGAGGACCGGGGTGGACGCACCTCCGGTGAACCGGTTGTCGACCAACGGCACGGCCGGGTAGCCGCGTGCGGCGCGGATAACCGCTGAAGGCATCTAAGCGGGAAGCCGTTCCAGGGATTAGTTCTCCTTCCGGTAAGGGCCCAGGTAGACTACCTGGTCGATAGACGGCAGGTGCAAGGACGGCGACGTCCTCAGCCGAGCCGCACTAATCGCCCGAGCTCTTCCGGAACCGCACCTCGCGGCCCGCGGGAC